>JAOPYK010000317.1 GCA_025964695.1 Streptosporangiaceae bacterium
GCGGTGCCGGCGAAGACCGTGCGGCCGTGCCCGAGCACGTACGCGCGGTCCACGACCTTCAGCGCCAGCGGGACGTGCTGTTCGACCAGCAGCACGGCCGTTCCCCGCTCGGCGGCCCGGGCCCGCAGTATCCGCAGCAGATCGGCCGCGATCATCGGTGCGAGCCCGAGCGACATCTCGTCGACCAGCAGCAGCTTGGGCCGGCCGAGCAGACCCCGGGCCAGGGCCAGTTGCTGTTGCTCGCCGCCGGAGAGCAGGCCCGAGCGGCGCGGCAGTAGTTCCCGCAGCCTGGGCAGCGCCACGAGCATCTCCTCCAGGTCGCCCGCCCGGCGTCGCCCGGGGAGCAGGCCCAGCGTGAGGTTCTCCCGGACCGTCATCTGCCGGAACAGCCCCCGGTCCTCGGGCACGAGCCGGACACCGCGCCGGGCCAGCGCCCGCGCGCCGCCCCCGCCGACCCTCGAGCCGAGGACGTCGATGTCGCCCGCGTGCGCGGGCAGGCAGCCCGCGAGCGTCAGCAGGGTGGTCGTCTTGCCCGCTCCGTTCGGCCCGAACAGTCCGACGATCTCGCCGGGCGCCACCTGCAGGTCCAGATCCCTGACCACGGTGGTCTCGCCGTGTCCCGCGCTCAGCCGCCGGACGTCGAGGACGTTCACATGACCCTCTCTTCGTCGTGCCCGGCGGGAACGGCCGCCTCCGTCTCGTCGCCATGGGCCTCGCCCAGGTACGCGGCCCGTACGTCCGCGTTGTTCCTGATCTCTTCCGGGGTACCGGAGGCGAGCAGCCTGCCGCCGTCCAGGACGTGGACGTGGTCGCAGTGGCCGAGGACGAGTCCCATGTCGTGCTCAACGAGGAACAGCGTCGTGCCCCGGTCGCGGATCGCCTCCAGCAGTGCGCCCAGCTCCTCGCTCTCATGGGTGTCGAGACCAGCCGCCGGCTCGTCGAGAAGCAGGATCCCGGGCTCCGCCACCAAGGCCCGGGCCAGCGCCACCAGCGCCCGCCTGCCCTGACTGAGCTGGCCGGGGAACAGGTCCCCGGAGTCCGCCAGGCCGACGGTACGGAGCGCGTCACGGACCGCCGGGGAATCGGCCGTCGGCATGCGCCGCAGCTGGTGCCACCAGCGGCGCGGGGTCGCCGAGGGCATTCCCGCCGCGACGTTGCCGGCCACGGTCAGGTCGTCGAACAGATCGAGCGACTGGAAGGTACGGACGAGGCCCCTGCGGGCTCTGCGGTAGGGCGGCAGACCGTCGACGCGCTCCCCCGACAGGTACACCTGCCCGCGAGCGGAGACGAACCCCGTGCATGCGTCCAGCAAAGTGGTCTTGCCCGCGCCGTTGGGTCCGATCAGCCCCGTGAGCGTTCCTTCGGCCACGGTCAGGGTGACCCCGTCGACGGCGCGCACTCCGCCGAAGGAGACCCCCAGATCACGAACTTCGAGCGACGACACGTTTGTCCCCCTCATCCTCATCGGCCGCCGTCCCGGCGGTGGCCACCGCGGCGGTGCCGGGACGGCGCAGTACGATCGCGCGCACCTGGCGGTATTGGCGGTCCAGTTCGCCGGCCACACCACCGGGCCGGGTGACCAGGGCGAGGATGAGGCCGATCGCGCTGACCAGCGCGCTGTACTGGCCGAGCTGGATCCAGCGTTCCAGCGCGTAGAACACCAGTCCTCCGGGGGCGAGGAGTCCGGCGAGGACCGCGCCGGCGACCCGGGTGATACCGGCCAGGTAGACGACCGCGACATAGGTCAGTGACACGAAGACGTCGAAGTCCTGGAAGGACAGGCTGCGCTGCTGGTAACCGAGCAGCGTGCCCGCGACACCCGCGAGCCCGGCCGCGATGGCGAAACCGGCCAGCTTCACCCCGGCGACGTTGACGCCCGCCGCCGCGGCGGCCCGTTCGTTGGCCCTGATGACGAGCATCTGACCGCCGAGCCGGGTGTGCCGCAGGTAGACGACACCAATCGTGAAGACTACGACGATCGCCAGCGCGAACAGGGCGAACGGTACGTCGCCGCCGCCACCGAGGCCGGCCCCGAGGATCGACAGTTCCGGCACTCGGCTGCCGCCGAGGCCGCCGGTCCAGTCGGGGTTCTTGAACACGAACTCGCTGACGGCCATCCCCAGGCCGAGCGTCACGACGCCGAGCGTCACCCCACGGATGCGCAGGGCGGGCACCGCCACCAGGACGCCCACGCCCACCGCGACCGTCACCGCGAGCAGCGGCGCCACCGGAAACGGGAGGTGCGCCCGGCTGGTGAGGTTGCTCAGCACGAATCCGGCGGCCCCCGCGAACGTCATCTGCGCGAGCGAGATCTGCCCGAGCATCCCGGTGAGCACCACGATGCTCAGGCAGACGAGCGTGGCCACGATCGACGTGGTCAGCGCCGTCCGGTAGGGCCCGGTGAGCATGACCACCAGCAGGACGGCGGCCAGCACCGTCCCGCCGGCGGCGAACGGGCTCGGCACACCACGCGGCACCGCGGGCAGCCGGGCCTCCTCCGCGGTTCCGCGCGAGGGGAGCCGTCCGCCGACCACGGTCAGGGCCACGATGATGACCACGAACGGGAGCGCCTCGCGCATGCCGACCTGCGGCAGCCAGGAATAGTCGCCCTGCAGCTTGAGCAGGACGCTCTGCAGCATGCCCAGGACCATGCCGGCGGCGACGGTGGCGCCGAACGATCGCAGTCGGCCGACGAGTGCCACGGCGAGGGCCGGCACCACGAAGAGGCTGTTGGTCACCGGGTTCAGCCCAGTGATGGGCCCGGCCAGGATCCCGAAGAAGCCCGCCACCACGGCGGACCCGGCCCAGGCGAGGGCGGACAGCCGCTGGGGCGAGTGGCCTAGCAGCGTGGCGGCCCGTTCGTCCTCGGCCACCGCCCGCATCGCCAGCCCGGGCCGGGTGAACCGCGTCAGGGCCCACAGCAGGACGGCGACCCCGATGACGATGGCCGCCAGCAGGAACCGGTCCAGCGGAACGGTGGCCCCGCCGACGCTCACCGGCTGGTTCGGCAGGATTTCCGGGACCGTACTGGCGCTGGTCGGGAAGCGCAGCACGGCCAGGGACTGGAGCAGCACCGTGACACCCACGGTGGCCACCAGCTTCAGCAGTCCGGAGGCCGCTCGCAACGGCCGGAACACCAGCGCGTACGCCAGCAGACCGAGCACCGCGGCCACCGCAAGGCAGATCACGATCCCGGCCCAGGACGGGACACCGGCCATCTCGATACTGCCCACGGGCAGCACCAGACGGCCCTCGGTCGCCAGCAGCGCATAGGTGTAGGCGACGTACATGGCCATCGCCCCGAGGGCGATGTTCACCACCCCGGCCGCCTGGTAGGTGAGCACCACCCCGGTGCCCAGCGCCGCGTAGACCGTCCCAGCCCCCAGCCCGAGCACGGCGAATTGCAGGATCTCGTTCATGTCGCTCCCGTGCTCGGGCCGGCCACCGGTGTCAGGAGGAGAACCACTGGCCGCCCACGTCTGTCAGCTTGCCGCCCTTGTTCTGCACGATCCGGGCCTCCTTGGTGCAGTAGCCGGCGAGCCCCGGCTGCTGCTTGCCGTCACAGGTGAGCTTGGGTCCCATGAAGCTCGGCCGGCCCGCGATTCCCTTCAGGGCCGCCATCACGGCCGCGGGCGAGTCCGGCGGCGTGACCTTGGCCAGCACGCTGGCCAAAGTCACCACGGTGCCGAACGAGCCCTGGGCGAAGCCCGACAGGGGGACGGACGGGTCGTACTTGGCGACGGCCGCGGTGAAGGCCTTGGTGTCAGGGTCGTCCGCGGTGGGCAGCAACTGCTGCACGGCGAAGTAGGCGCCCTCGGCACCCGGGCCGGCGGCCTTGATGACCTGCGGGTCCGCGCACGAGCCGGGGAACAGGAACTTGGCGGTGCTGCCCAGCGACTGCTTGGCCTTCAGCACGTTCGCGCAGCCGCTGCCCTGCATGATGCCGATGACGGTGTCGGTGCCGCCCTTGAGCGCCTGGCTCACCGGGCCGGTCATGTCCGTCTCGTTGTTCCCGAAGGCGACGAGCGCGACGTTCGTCACCCCCTTGCCGTTGAGCACCTTCTTGACGAAGTTCTCGGCTGCGAGCCGTGCCTGCGGATTGTCGTTGAACAACACCGCGACCTTCTTCGGGCTCAGCTTGTCCGCGACGTACGCGGCGCCCGCGCTCATCGAGCCGGAAGCCCCGGCGACCGGGGCGAAGGAGTTGGGCGAGGTGAACTCGACCGCACCGATCGGCGAGGAGGGGACGTAGGGCACGCCGGCCTTGGCCAGGGCCGGAACCGACCCGTCGGCACCGAGGTCGAGACCGCCGACCACGACCGCCGGTTTCTGCCCGAGCAGTTCAGCCGCGCAGTTCGCCGAGGCCGGCGCCGACCCGTTCGAGGCGCAGACGGCCAGCTTGATCGGCCGGCCGCCGGCTCCGCCGAGGCTGTCGTTGACGTAGGACACCGCGGCCTGGGCGGCCTTGCGGACCTCCACAAAGCTACCCAGCGGGTTGGTGTCATTGTTGATCATTCCGACGACGATCGGCTGGCCGGTCGCCTTGTTGACCGGCAGGCTCGCCGGTTTGGTGTCGGCCTTGTTCCCATTCCCGCTGCTGCCTCCACAGGCGGCCGTGGCGGTGAGGGCGAGCGCCGTGACGGAGGCTGCCAGGAACCGTCCCGTCCGCTGACTGAAGATCATGCTTCTTCCCGGGGATCGTGGTGAGCCAGTACGGACGATTGAGACCCGAGACATAATCAACTCCGTTAACTAGGTTCCCTTGGGCTGAGCCCCGAGTATGGGGTGATGTGCGCCACCCGGCAAGGGGTCGGACTGGATTCGCCGCGGGTGAATTCCCACTGGCGGCCCGCGACGGCCGCCAGTGGGTGAGTTTTCCCGGAAACCTTGACGTAACGCGGTAGCTACGTGAACCTAGTGAGCTATGTCACTTCGGGATGGCCGGATAGGGTCGGCCACCCCGGCGCTGCCGTCATGCCCCGGGCCGAGCCAGACGATCTCTGTGCGATCAGCCTGGCGGGGGCGGAAGCAGGTGTCCGTCTCCCGCTGACGCGCCGGCTCACCGGTTGCGGCCCGCGTCGACCGGTGGACGCGGGCCGCTGCCGCATTCACCCTCCTCGCTGTGAGGCGTCATGGGGCGTC
>JAOPYK010000045.1 GCA_025964695.1 Streptosporangiaceae bacterium
CGATCGACTGGACCGGGCAGCGCATGAGCATCCAGCCCCAGGCGCTGACGACCTCCAGGTTGGACTGGTTCTTCCAGTTGTCCATGCTGGTGTCGGTGATGGTGTAGCCGGTGGAGGTCTTGGTGAAGCCAGGGGGGTTCTTCCCGCTGCGGGCGCGGGTCTCCAGTTCGCCGTCGACGTACAGCTGCCGGGTGTCGATGTTACCGACGTGGGTCTTGTAGACGCCGTGTGCCGCGTCGTCCAGGGTCCAGCCGGTGACGTTGGTTCCGCCATTGATGACCGGGTGGGCTCCGGGGGCGGCCTCGTAGACGATGCGGTGGCCGTTGGTTCCCGAGTCGGCACTGGTCAGCTGGAACGTGCTGGTCAGGGTGTAGGTGCCGTCCAGCAGCTGAACATGGATGTCGCGCTGCATGTTGCGGTTGATCAGACGAATATGGTCCCGGGCCTCCTCCAGCGTTTTGAAGGGGTGCGCCGCGCTGCCGGCGCCCTGATCTTGTCCCAGGGTGGGAGACACGTAGACGTTCAATGGCGGGGGTGCAGCGGAGGCCGCGTGCGCCGAGGTGGCGGCGATCGTGGAGGCGGCGGCCAGGCCCAGGGACAGCCCTGCGGCGAGAGTGATGATGCGTATGTACGCGCGGGTTATCAACACTGAAATTACCGATCGACTTCGGGCGGTGGGGAATTCGGGTGCGTGCGGCCGCGGTTGTGCACGGCCTCGTGGCGGTAGCCCGCTAGGAGGAGGCGGATGCAGGGGGGTCCTGCGGCTGTTGGGCCGCAGCCGGGGGTGTGGGTGCTGCGGCGGTTGCGGGCCGGTCAGACAGGTGGAACAGCCGGTCTCGGATCTTGCGTTCGAACTGGTGCTGAGTGGTATCGATGTGATCGATCATCAGCTGAGCTGCGAGGTCCGGGTCGCCTGAGGCAACGGCTTCGGCGATCGCCAAGTGCTGGTTGCCTGCCACCTCCAACGATCCGGGGACGTCACCGTGAAACAGCAGGACGTCGGACTGGGAGACCAGGCGGCGAAAATTGGCGACGCTGGCACGCAGAAACACGTTGTGAGACCCGACACTGATGGCGTCGTGGAAGAGGGCGTCCGTGCGGGAGAACTCCTCCGAGTCGCCCGCGCTGCCCGCCGCCAGGGAGCTTTGCGCGCTCTCCCGGATCGCCCGGACCTCGATGGGTGTGGACAAAGTCGCGGCCCGTCGGGTCGTCTCCGACTCGATCACCCGGCGGTAGTCCAAGAGCATCAGGACGTGTTCCATGCGCGTGGGCTGGAAGTGCACGAGCTGGTCGTCGGCCATGATGCTCGGCAAGCTGGCGACGAAGATACCCGCACCCCGGCGCACGCTCAGACGTCCGATCGCCGCGAGGACCTTCACCGCCTCGCGGGTGACGTTGCGGGTGGCGCCCAGGATCTCGGCGAGCCCCTGTTCTGTGGGCAGTCGATCGCCAGGCAGCAAGTTCTCCTGGGCGATGTAGTTCAGCAACTGCTCCGCGACCAGTTCGTACCCCGGACGGTAGCGGTCAGAGGTTGCGCCCGTTCCTTCCCCGCCTGCGTTGGCTGCGCCTGCCATCTCGTGAGCCCTCCCTTCAGCAAATGAATCAGATCTATGGGCTGTTGCCGACGTAGCACGGAACTATGACACTCGTGTGTCGCGAAGGGAAGACCTCCATCAAAATCTCTGCTTCATATCGAGAGATTCGTAGTCAAACGTGCATGACGGGACAGCACTCCCCACCACTTGCGCCGGAAGACCTAGATGCATACCATCCCTCCACGGCGGATTAATCTGATTCTTCACCGTCCCGCCAGAAGACGCGCAGGCCGGACGCCAGCCGTTGCCGTACCTGCGATGCGACCAACCGAATGTGGGAGAACACTGCGATGAGACTGGCTCGCCACGGGCTTCCTGGAGCAGAGAAACCACTGGCCTGTGGAGCAGACGGGCTCTGGCGCGACCTTCGTCCCGTCACGGCCGATCTGGATCCCGGCACGCTACCTGCTGTTCTCGCGGGCGTCGCGCTCGACGAGCTTCCCGTCGTGGCGCACCCGGCCCGGTTCGGCCCGCCACTCGCGCGCATCGGCAAGGTTGTGTGCATCGGGTTGAACTACCGCGACCACGCGGCGGAGACCGGTGTCCCGATACCCCAGGAGCCGATCGTCTTCCTGAAGACCCCGGACACGGTGATCGGTGCCGACGACCAGGTGCTGATTCCGCGTCGCTCGGTGAAGACGGACTACGAGGTCGAACTCGCTGTGGTCATCGGGCGCGAGGCTCGCTACCTGGCCGACGAGACGGCGGCCGCCGCGTGTATCGCGGGCTACGCGATCAGCAACGACGTCTCGGAGCGGGAGTTCCAGCTGGAACGCGGAGGGCAGTGGGACAAGGGCAAGAACTGCGAGACCTTCAATCCGCTGGGACCGTGGCTGGTCACCGCCGAGGAGATCGCCGATCCGCAGGCTCTGGGGCTGCGGCTACGGGTGAACGGGCAGCTGCGGCAGGAGGGATCCACCAAGAACATGATCTTCGGAGTGCGCTATCTCGTCTGGTACCTCAGCCAGTTCATGGTGCTGCGTCCCGGTGACGTGATCAATACCGGCACCCCGGCCGGGGTCGCGCTCGGTCTGGCCGGGCAGCCTTACCTGCGCGAAGGAGACGTGGTGGAGTTGGAGATCGACGGATTGGGCCGCCAGCGCCAGACGATGGGGCAGGCCTGAGATGGGGAGCTTCGCAGGCCTTAGCGCGCTGGTCACCGGCGGCGCTTCCGGCATCGGTCTGGCCACTGCCCGGGCGCTGGCCGCGCAGGGAGCTCGCGTCGCCGTCCTCGACCTCGCGCCCCACGGTCCTGCGGATCTGGCCTGCGTGCAGGCGGACGTATCCGATGACGCCGCGGTCCAAGAGGCGGTAGCCGCTGCCGTCGCCCACTTGGGCGGCCTCGACGTGCTGGTCAACAACGCGGGCATCGGCGCCCAAGGGGGCGTTGAGGACAACAGCGACGACGAATGGCGCCGGGTACTGGACGTGAACGTCCTGGGCACCGTGCGGATCACCAGAGCGGCACTGCCCGCGCTGCGCAAGTCCCGGCACGCCGCGATCGTGAACATGTGCTCCATCGCTGCCACTGCGGGACTGCCGCAACGAGCCCTCTACTCAGCCAGCAAGGGTGCCGTGCTGTCCTTGACCATGGCCATGGCCGCGGACCTCCTGCCTCACGGGATCCGCGTCAACGCCGTCAACCCCGGCACAGCGGACACGCCGTGGGTGGGACGACTCCTGGACGGCGCCGCCGACCCGGCAGCGGAACGCGCGGCTTTGGCGGCGCGTCAGCCGCACGGCCGCCTGGTGGCACCGGAGGAGATCGCCGCAGCAGTGTGCTACCTGGCCTCTCCCACCGCAGGATCCACCACTGGCACCGCACTCGCCGTCGACGGCGGCATGCAGGGCCTGCGCCTGCGGCCTAGGAGCTGATCCGTGCAACGATTCGCCGCAGTCATCCGCCTGCGCCCGGAGATGGAGGCGGAGTACCGCCGCTGCCAAGAGCCTTTGGACAGCGCGGCCGGCCACGAATGGTGGGCACCCGCCCAAGAGATCTTCCATGTCGACTAGCAGAGTCCCACCCGACGACGTCGCGGACGTCAGCGACCGGCTCGCCCGACTGGCCGCCTGCCCCAACATCACAGTGAAACTGTCCGGGCTGGTGACCCGCACCACGAAGTGGACGACCACCTTGTTGCGTCCGTTCACCGACGTCCTGCTACGGCACCTCGGTGCGCATCGGCTGATGTTCGGCTCGGATTGGCCGGTCTGCCTGCTCGCTGCGAGTTACGGCGAGGTGATCGGGGCCGCAGACGCACTGACGGAGGCGCTCAGTCCCTCTGAGCGTGCCGCGCTGTTCGGGGGCACCGCAGCACGCTGGTACGGGATCCCCGCATGCTGACCCGTCGACTGGGCCGAACCGAGGTCTCCGTGACCGCGCTCGGCTTCGGAGCAGCACCGATCGGTAACCTCTACAGCCCCCTGGCCGACGAGGACGCCTACGCCGCCATCGAGACTGCGTGGAACGGCGGCGTGCGCTACTTCGACACCGCTCCTCATTACGGACTCGGCCTGTCCGAGGAACGACTAGGAGCGGCCTTGGCAGGCCGTCCGCGGGCACGGTTCGCCGTATCGACCAAAGTGGGTCGCCTCCTACAGCGCAACCCGGTCCCGACCGGATCCGACCTCGCGGCCGGTGGCTTCGCTGTCCCCGACACGCTGATCCGCACACCCGACTACACCCGCGACGGGATACTGCGCAGCCTGGAGGCCAGCTTGAAGCGGCTCCGGCTCGACCGAGTGGACGTCGTCTACGTCCATGACCCCGACGACCACATGGACCAGGCAATCCACGAAGCGCTTCCCGCTCTGGCCGACCTTCGGGACCAAGGGGTGGTGGGTGCCATCGGCGCCGGTATGAACACCGTCGCCCCTCTCATCCGCATCCTGGCCGAGGCAGACGTCGATGTCCTCATGGTGGCCGGCCGCTGGACACTCCTGGACCGCACCGCGGAGCCCCTGCTGGACGCCTGCGTGGCGCGGGATGTGTCCGTGGTCGCCGCCGCACCGTTCAACTCGGGCCTGCTCGCCCACCGCTGGCCCCCGGACGACGCGTACTTCGACTACGGTCCCGCCCCCACACCAATCCTCGAACACGCACGAGACCTCGCCCGCGCCTGCGCCGTGCACGGAACAACACTGCCGCATGCGGCGATCCAGTTCCCGCTCCGCCACCCGGCGGTTGCCTCCGTCGTCACCGGGGTCCGCACCCGTGCCCAGGCGCAATCCGCGCTCGGCTGGAGCGCGGCAGACATTCCAGAGCACCTGTGGACAGAGTCGAACTGGGCTTGATCCACTTTGACGGACATCGGCAACGCCGCTGCGTTCACACGGAAGGCGGCTTGTCATAGGGGGCAGACGGCG
>JAOPYK010000058.1 GCA_025964695.1 Streptosporangiaceae bacterium
CGTGGGCGAGCAGCCACTCCGACATCTCCTTGCGGCCGCCGAGCTCGGACACGAAGTCCGCGTCGAGCCAGGGCTTGTAGATGCGCAGGTGGGGGTTCGCGAGCAGGCCGTACCGGTAGAACCGTTCGATGTCGTTGCCTTTGAACGTCGAGCCGTCGCCCCAGATCTGTACGTCGTCCTCGAGCATCGCCCGGACCAGCAGGGTCCCCGTGACGGCACGGCCGAGCGGCGTGGTGTTGAAGTAAGGGCGCCCGGCCGAGCGGATGTGGAACGCACCGCAGGTGAGCGCGGCCAAGCCCTCTTCGACCAGCGCCGCGCGGCAGTCGACCAGGCGCGCGATCTCGGCACCGTACGTTGACGCGCGGCCGGGCACCGAGGCGATGTCGGGCTCGTCGTACTGGCCGATGTCGGCGGTGTAGGTGCACGGGACGCCACCCTTGTCGCGCATCCACGCGACCGCGACCGAGGTGTCGAGGCCGCCCGAGAAGGCGATGCCGACGCGCTCGCCGGTGGGCAGGGAGGTGAGAACCTTGGACATGGGAGAAGTATGCATTGCAATGCATGATCATGCAAAGCCTGTCGGGGTGCGTTGTCTGGCGGAAGGGGACCATCCCTGGCCTGATCGGGTCAGCGTCCGCGGGGGTCGCGACCCTCAGTTGTATGTGAAGGTTCGTCCGCTGGTCGTCGTCGAGGTGAGGGTCGACATCGCCGTTGAGGGCGGCCGGTGGCGTCACTCGGCGAGATTCGTCCGGACTCGGCCGGATCTGACGGCCGAGGACGTTCCCCGCGTAGACGATGCCGACGGCGGATCCAGTAGTTCGTTCTAACGGAGTGCGGCTATACGCCCGTGTCCTGCCGGTCGGTCTCGGAGTGCTCGGATGGCAGTAACCGTAGGCGGCTTCGCGCACGGCGAGGTCGATGTCGAGGGCGGCACCCAGCGCCCCGCTCTGATCTCCCCAGCGGGCCAGGTGTGGCGTGCCCGCTGGTTCTACGGCTGCGCCCCGTCCGATGGGCGGCGTGATCCCGCCTACCCCCGGCACAGCAGAATGATCTTCCCCTGTCCGACCTGAGCGATCTGTGTAAAGCCGGGCAGCGCGCCCGGAGCGAGGAGCAACTGCCGGCTGGCGGAGGCGGTGACGCAGTCCACGTGGTACTTGTCGGCCAGGGCGAGCCGCTTCGCGGGGCTGGTTGCGGCGGAGAAGAACGCCGCTGTGTCCTGATGCCGCCGGATCTCGTCGACGAAGGGGTACGGCCAGCCGGGGGCGACACTGTAGGCGCCGCGGGCGTTGGCGGACCGGCCCGCCTTACCGTAGTCCATCATCAGTACCTGGCCGGGCTTGATCGAGGCCAGCAGGTCGTCGTAGGGGCTGCCGCTGGCGGCCGCTCCCCAGTGCCTCACCAGCTCCTTGTTGCTCGTCCACGGGTCGGCGCGGACCAGGCCGGCCAGGTTCGCGTACAGTCCCACCAGGCAGGCGGCTGCCGTGATGAGGACGTAGCCGCCTCGTACGGGCCGGCGCAGATCGGCTCGGTGGGCTAGGCAGGCTGCCAGGGCGACGTGCAGGGGCAGCACGACGACCGGGAGGACCCGGCCGAGGCTGTAGTGATGGGTCTGCTGGGCTACCGCCACGATCACCACGGCCACCAGGAACAGCACCGTCAACTCTCGCACCAGCGGCTGCCGCCGAGCGAGGAAGAGGGCGGGGAGGCCGATCAGGGCCAGCCCGTAGTGGGTAAGGCCGTTGGTGTGGAAGAAGCCGACGAGCAGTGGCTTGTGGATGGCATCGAAGTCTTTGGGAGCCGAGAACAGATCGAACAGGTTCGACAGTGGCCAGGCGAGAGCCAGCAGCACTGCCGCGCCCCCGGCTGCGATCAGCTTGACCGACCTGGCGTCCAGCAAGGCCCGCGGGTTGGCCAGGGCGAAGGCGGCCACGCCGATCAGGGTGTTCACGGCCGTGAACGGATGGATGAGCAGCACCAGGGCGAGCAGCACAACGAGGGCGAGGGGGTCGCGCCAGCCCTCGGCACGCTCCCGGTAGGCGAAGAAGACATCCCAGACGAGGAACATCAGCGCGGCCGCGATCGTACTCGGGTAGCCCAGGTTCCAGGAGAGCGAGTGCAACCCGAAGAATCCGCTCCACACCGTGTCCTGGGCGCCCCAGAGCGCCGTGGAGAAGACCACCACGAGTACTGGCACCATCGGCCCCGGGCTCAACCGGCGGCAGAAGCGACGTACCGCCCAGAGCCATAGCGCCAGGCTGACCAGCCCGCCGATCTCGAGCACGGCCTGTGGGGCCGGCCCCAGCTTGGTGATCCCCGCGAGCAGCGCCATGTACGGCGAGTAGTAGGGGCTGCCGTGCACCGCCCCGACCAGCGGATCGACCGGGTTCCAGGCGTTGCGCATGAGCCCGTGGACGGTGCTGAGATGAAGCCGGAAGTCCGCCGCCCAGCTGTGCCTGGCAGTGACCAGCACCGCCCAGGCCAGTACTGCCAGGCTGAAGATCGGGTAGACCCACCAATCACGCCTGCGACCGGACCGGCCCATCTGAGCGGCGACCGGTGTGATCGCACCGGTCGCATCATCCACCAGCAACAGGGGCTCCAAAGATAATTAGAACCGAGGCCCGACCCGACAGCCGTGCCGTTCGGGAATGAGTGAAGCCACATACCGCTAACCGCAACAGAGGTGGTTATTCAACCATGTGCAATATTGTGCTGACATCAGACGTAGCCCGTCAGCAACTCTGTCCGGCGGCGAAGGATAAATGAGTCTTAAAACGGTTAAATCTGAATTTACCCTTTTATCATTGAGCATCCGGCAGCGCATGGACGATCCGGCGGCCGCGACGCGTGGCGCGCTCCACCAGGGCGAAGACGTGCAACCGGTCGAGCAGAATCGTCTCCACACCGAAGAAGCCGGCGCCCAGGATCCCTTCCGACTGGGGGTCGTGAGGAACTGCGCCCAGGTCGGGTCGCTGCGGCGGGGCGCTGGAGCGAATCCGGCATTCTTCGGGATCGCCATACGGTGGCGGGGGAGACGTTTCAGCCCAGCCCGGCGATCTCGCCGGCGATGGGTCCGCTGAACTCGGATGGAGCTTTAAATGAATTCCCGGTGGCCGCGCGGGCAGGGTGCCATGAGCCCGGCGGTCCAGCACGCCACCGCGTCGCTGCTGCGCGCCGCCAACGGTGCCGCTCATCCAGGCGCCCGCGTCTTCAGCGACGCGGCCCCGACACTCACGCAGTCCTGGCAGGGTCGCGGGAAGCTCAAGTGGCTTGGTTTACGGTGGGTGGGTGAAGGCCGGGATGCGCGCGCTGGCCTGGGCGCCGGCTTCGTTGGTGGTCGTGGCGCTTGTGGTCGCCTCGTGGCAGGCGAGGGAACCCGCTGGACGCCACGGCCCTTCCGCCTTGCCGTCAAGCGCTGCCGAGCCGCGTGCCTCGTACGCGCGGCCCGCCTCGGTCACGGAGCTGAAGGCGGCGCTGCTCGGCTCGGAGGACCTGCCGGCAGGGTTCATCCCTCGCCCGCTGACCGGCCGCAATCTCCCTACGCACCTGACGGGGTGCCGGCCGCTGCAGGAGCTGATGGCCGGTGGCATCGGGCCGCAGGCGCAGGTGGAGTTCTTCCGCCTGCCGTTCGGGCCGTGGATCGACGAGGCGATCATGCAGCCCTCGCATGGCTCTGCGGACCAGGTGAGCGGCCGGCTCGCGGCGGCGCTCGCAGGCTGCGACTCGGTCACGGTGACCGAGGAGGGACACCGGGTGCGGCTGGCACTGGCAGCCGTGAGGCCGCCCATGCCCGGCGCCCACGCCTACCAGGCGACCGGGCGGTTACGTGGACTGTGGCTGCGGATGGGCATCGTGCTCGTCCCGGCGGGCCGTTGCGTGCTGCTGCTCGCCAACGCCGCTCTCGGTGAGGCGGCCGATCCGGCGCTCACCGATCAGGTGTCCGCGACGGCCCTACGCAAGGCCGCCCGCGCATGATCCGCCGTGAGTTCGGGGTGTCGGCGTATCCGGCCGCCGCTGGTCGTGATCGGTGCGCCCTGCGAGGGGAGCAGTGCCGGGAGCTCGTTGTCCGTGCTGCTGCGCCTGACCTACCTCGCCGTGACCACCACGTTCACGCTTGTGGCGCTTCGGCGCACGTCCTGACGGCTGGGCAATGGGAGCCGGATGAGCCGAGAGGCTCACGTCCGGTTCTACGAAAGCCGGGGGATGAAAATCCCCCCGGCTACTCACCTGGTACTGCGGCACCAACTCCTTGTCCTAAGCGGGCCGTTTCGTCTTGCGCCAGGGGGTGCGTTCCTCGGCAGCGGTCTTTGGTGCGCTCCCGCGACCTGATCAGCGAGGGTCACGGGCCGGGGACCCCCAGTTGCCGGGTGAAGGCGGGCCAGACCTCCGGGTCGTGGCCGGGCACCAGGCGAAAACCTCGCTCGCGAGCGATCGCCTTGAGCCGGCGGATGGCTTCGACGGTTTGCTCAGGGGGGCAGTCGATGAACCCGCCCACCGCGAGTTCCTCGTCGATGTTGCGTTGCAGGTCCGCGGCGTCGAATGCGAGCACGAACCCGGGCACGCCGTACTCTTGCGCCGCGCGTTCATCCAACGTGACCACGAAGCTCTGATGGCCGGGAGTGTGACCGTAGGTGGGGACGGCGAGGACTCCGGGCGCGAGCTCGGCCTCGCCGTCGGCCAGTCGCCAGTCGATGACAGGATCGTCGAAGTCGATGCGGAAGAAGCCGTGTTGCTCGGGTCCGTCTCCGGGGCGCCCCCCGGTCAGCCCGTAGTCCAGCTCCCGCTGCTGCAGGTGGACCGGCACCCGGTCGGCGAACCAACGCAGCCCTCCGGCGTGGTCATTGTGGAGGTGGCTGAGCGCGACCACGACGACGTCGCCCGGGTCGACGCCGACCAGCTCGAAGGCGACCTCCAGGGAGTCCCGGTCGTCGGGCAGCAGCTCGGCATGGATGTCGTGGTTGCGGCCGTGGAAGCGTCGGTACAGCAGCGGGTCACGCACCAGGGGGATGTTGAAACCGGTGTCGAGCAGCATCCAGCCGCCGTCGAGCTCCAGGAGCACGCCGGGCACGGGCTCCCGCAGGTGACGGGTGGGATCACCACCGTGGATGGAGACCGTCTCGGGCAGGTTCTCCCACCCAAAGGTGAGCGGGACCACCCGCCTCACTCCGCTAGTCATGACGTCCTCCTGTCAGTTCGTCGGTCCGGAACGGGATGATCCGGTCCGAGCGTCCGGGTCGCGGCCGCAGAACGCTGTCGTTCTCGGCCATCATCTGATGGACACGTGGCCGCAGACGATGCGCCAGCCTTCGGGCCTACGGATCCAGGTCTGGGTCTGGCGGCCGGCACGGCCGTTCTCGTCGAATTCGGCGCAGACGATCGCC
>JAOPYK010000064.1 GCA_025964695.1 Streptosporangiaceae bacterium
CCGGCTTCTCGACGATCAGGGTCTCGGTCGTCAGCAGCATGCCGGCGATGGACGCGGCATTCTGCACGGCGGACCGGGTGACCTTGACCGGGTCGATGACGCCCTGCTTCATCAGGTCGCCGTACTCGCCGGTGGCGGCGTTGTAGCCGTGACCGGCGGGCAGCCCGGCGATCTTGGCGACCACGACCGAACCCTCCTGGCCCGCGTTGAGCGCGATCCAGCGGGCCGGCTCGGACAGCGCCTTCTTGACGACCAGCACGCCGGTCGCCACGTCGCCGGTCTTGCCGAGGTCATCGAGGCCTGACGCGACGTGCACGAGTGCCGCCCCGCCGCCGACGATGATGCCCTCTTCGATCGCGGCCCGAGTCGCCGAGATCGCGTCCTCAAGGCGGTGCTTCTTCTCCTTGAGCTCGACCTCGGTGGCCGCGCCGGCCCGGAGCACGCAGACCCCGCCGGAGAGCTTGGCCAGCCGCTCCTGCAGCTTCTCGCGGTCCCAGTCGGAGTCGGTCGCCTCGATCTCGGTCTGGATCTGGCGGATCCGCTCCTGGATCGCGGTCTGGTCGCCGGCGCCGTCCACGATCGTGGTGTTGTCCTTGGTCACGACGATGCGCCGGGCGGAGCCGAGCGCGTCGAGGCCAACCGACTCCAGCTTGATGCCGAGGTCCTCGGTGACGAGGGTCGCGCCGGTCAGCGTGGCGATGTCGCCCAGCATGGCCTTGCGACGGTCGCCGAAGCCCGGCGCCTTCACCGCGACGATGTTAAGCAGGCCGCGGATCTTGTTGACGACGATCGTGGCGAGCGCCTCGCCCTCCACGTCCTCGGCGATGACCAGCAGCGGCTTCTTGGTCTGGGCGACCTTCTCGAGCAGCGGCAGGAAGTCGGCCATGGAAGAGATCTTGTTCTGGTGCACGAGAACGTAAGCGTCCTCGAGCACTGCCTCAAGACGCTCCTGGTCGGTGACGAAGTACTGCGAGACGTAGCCCTTGTCGAACTGCAGGCCCTCGGTGAACTCGAGCTCGAGGCCCATCGTCGGGGACTCCTCGACGGTGACCACGCCGTCCTTGCCGACCTTGGCGAACGCCTCGGCGATGAGCTCGCCGATCTTGACGTCCTGGGCGGAGATGGTCGCGACGTGCGCGATCTCGGTCTGCTCCTCCACCTCGCGGGCGGACTTGAGCAGCCGCTCCGACACCTCGGCGGCGGCGATGTCGATGCCGCGCTTGAGGTCCATCGGGTTGGCGCCGGCCGCAACCGAGCGGAGCCCGAGGTGGACCATCGCCTGCGCGAGGACGGTCGCGGTGGTGGTGCCGTCACCGGCGACGTCGTTCGTCTTGGTGGCGACTTCCTTGGCGAGCTGGGCGCCAAGGTTCTCATAGGGGTTCTCCAGCTCGATCTCCTTGGCGACGGTCACGCCGTCGTTGGTGATCGTGGGAGCGCCCCACTTCTTGTCGATGACGACGTTGCGGCCGCGCGGGCCGAGCGTCACCTTCACGGTGTCGGCGAGCTTGTCCACGCCACGCTCAAGGGAGCGTCGGGCGTCCTCGTCGAACTCCAGGATCTTGGGCATTGACTTACCTCAACCTACGGTTGGATCAGGTGCGGTACTTGGACCTGGTGGCCGCCGGCGGGCCCCCGGCCGCCCGATGTGGCGGCCGGCCGGGTGCACGCGCGGGCGCTTGACCTACTTCTCGATGATCGCGAGCACGTCGCGGGCCGAGAGCACCAGGTACTCCTCGCCCGAGTACTTCACTTCGGTGCCGCCGTACTTGCTGTACAGCACGACGTCGTCGACCTTGACGTCGACGGGGACGCGAGCGCCCTTGTCGTCGAACCGACCCGGACCGACCGCGAGGACCTTGCCCTCCTGGGGCTTCTCCTTCGCGGTGTCCGGGATGACCAGCCCGGACGCAGTGACCTGCTCAGCCTCGAGCGGCTTGACCACGATGCGGTCTTCGAGCGGCTTGATTACAACCTTGGTGGCGGTCGTCACGATCTGACCTCCCCCTCCGGAAACGTAATGGAAAGTGTTGGCTTGCGATGGCGACCAGACCGAGCCTGCCGTCGCGGGGGTCAGACCTGCCTCGTCGCATTAGCACTCTACACCAGTGAGTGCTAATGCCGAACACTAGCCGCCGCCAAAGACCCCCGTCAACACGGCCCGCCGGGCCGGTCCCCGGCCTGCCGGGTCACTCAGAGTTTTAGCAGCTTGCACACGAGTAAGCACGCAGAGCTACTAAAGTGATCCCACTCCACCCCTCACACCGGAGCGCTTGCTTGAAGGAGCACGATGGACCAGTCGGGCAACAATCAACTGCTGTTGCGCGCTAGCCAGTCCGGCCCTCCCGGTTACAACGGCTACACCGGGCAGCACGCCGCCGCCGACCGGATGCGCGAGCTGCTCGCGCGCACCGTGCAGGACCACATCGTCGAGGAGCGGACGACGGCCGCCGCGCTGCAGGACATACGCCAGCGGCTGAACGACCTCGACGACGCGAGCGCGGCCGGGATCGCGGCCTCGCTTGACGGCCTCGCGGCCAGCCTCGGCACGCTCGACAGCAAGCTCACCGCCCGGCTCGAGCGGCTGGACGAGCGGCTCGACGACCAGTACGACCGGGTGCGCGCGCTCGAGTCCACGCTCAAGGAGCAGCCCGTCAGCCTGGAGGAAGCGGTCGCCAAGGGCGTCGAGACGTCCGGCGCCGACATCATGGCGCGCATCGCGTCCCTCGAGGACACCGTGCTCACGCTGGCCGAGGCGCTGCTCCGCCCGGCGATCAGGCGGTTAGCAAGTCAAAAGCTTCAGAATCATTAGCTCGAACGGACGCGTGCTCCGCGTCGGCCGCACATTGCTCATGCCCACTCGATCGCGGCACGCGGCTTGCTCATGATGTCAAGAGCCGCCCGGTCGACCGTCCACGGCGCAGTCTGAACGTAGTTCGTGCGCCTTTGAGAATTCCGCAGTAGCCTCGACGACCATGTCAGCGATGGAATCCGAGCAAGCCCGCGCACTGGTCGCTGGCGGCGCGGGCAGCTCCGCCGCAGGAACCGTGACCACGGTCAGGGACGGGCGCTCGGGCACCCGGCTGGCCTGGCTGGACGCGCTGCGCGGGTTCGCGGCGCTGTGCGTGGTGTTCGACCACACTTCCTACCTGGTGCTGCAGCCTGTGCGGTCGTTCTTGTACCACTGGCTCGATATGGGCCAGTACGGCGTATTCGTATTCTTTCTCATCAGCGGCTACATAATACCTGCCTCGCTTGAACGCAAGGGGAGCGTGCGGGCATTCTGGATAAGCCGCGCGTTCCGGCTTTACCCAATGTACGCGGTCGCGATTGTCCTGGCCGTCATCGGTTTCCTGAACGGAATCGGGAACATCGCCGGCGCGCAGCACCAGCCGGTGACGGCCATCGCCTCATGGCTGCTCATGCTGCAGAACCTGCTCTCCGGCCCCAACATTCCGAACGTCGTGTGGACCCTCGCCTACGAGATGGTCTTCTACCTGTTGCTCGCCGCCCTGTTCACCTGGCGAATCCACCGGCAAAGCGGCGGCTACGCCTTGGCATTCGCCGCCGCCGCCGTCGCGCTTGGCGGCGTGCTGCCGATGTGGTCGCTGTATCGCGCCGCCCACGGCCCCTCCGGCATCCGGATCCTGGACCTCACGGCGGACGCGCTCATCCTCATCGGAATCGGCCTCACTGTCAGCGGGCGCGGCTCGCTCAGCCGGATCGGCGCGGCGATCGCCGCGCTCACCGGCCTCGTCCTGGTCACCGTTAACCAGAGCTACCCCTACCCCTGGAGCGGGCTGGTGATCCTGGCGCTGATGTTCACCGGCACGCTGGTGTACCGCGCCGAGCAGGGCCAGGTGAGCAAGAGCACGGCTGTCTGGATCGCGGGGACCGTGCTTTTGCTAACGATCACGGCCGGCGTGTGGCACGGTGCCCGCCCGCTCCTGCACGGCACGAGCGACCTCCAGCAGTGGCGCTACCAGTGGGTCAGCTCCCTTGTCCTCGCCGCAATCACCTTTGCCTTCGGGCTGGCCGTCAGGCACCGTAAGATCCCGGTCACGCTCGCTTGGCTCGGCCTGGTCAGCTACCCCGTCTACCTGCTGCACCTGCTCGTCCTCAGCGCGTACCAGTCCCTCGTGCCCCAGCATAGGCAGCCCGTTGCCATGCAGATTTTGCTGGCCGCTGGCATCCTCGCCGTGGTTCTGGCGGTGAGCGCGGTCGCGCACTACGGGGTGGAAATACCCATGCAGCGGCTCGGCCGTCGCGCGGCAAAGAAGTGGCGCTGACGCCCGGTTCACCGTCTAGGCGGGCGTCTGGGGGCTCCCGTTACTCCCACTCGATGGTGCCCGGCGGCTTGCTGGTGATGTCGAGTGCCACCCGGTTGACCTCGCGGACCTCGTTGGTAATCCGGGTCGAGATCCGCGCGAGCACGTCGTAGGGCAGCCTCGCCCAGTCCGCGGTCATCGCGTCCTCGCTGGTCACCGGCCGGAGCACCACCGGGTGCCCGTAGGTCCTGCCGTCGCCCTGGACGCCGACCGAGCGCACGTCGGCCAGCAGCACCACCGGGCACTGCCAGACGGACTTGTCCAGGCCGGCCGCGGTCATCTCCGCCCGGGCGATCGCGTCCGCCTCGCGCAGGATGGCCAGCCGCTCGGCCGTGACCTCGCCGATGATCCTGATGCCGAGGCCGGGCCCGGGGAACGGCTGCCGCCAGACCATCTCGGCCGGCAGCCCGAGCTCCTCGCCGACCCCGCGCACCTCGTCCTAGAACAGCGAGCGCAGCGGCTCGACGAGCCGGAACTTCAGGTCATCGGGGAGCCCCCCCACGTTGTGGTGGGACTTGATGTTCGCGGTGCCGGTGCCGCCGCCCGACTCGACCACGTCCGGGTAGAGCGTGCCCTGGACGAGGAACTCGGTCGACTCGCCGTGCGCGCCCGCGTCCTCGGTGATCTCCCTGGCCGCGCGCTCGAAGGCGCGGATGAACTCCCGGCCGATGATCTTCCGCTTGGCCTCCGGGTCGGTGACTCCGGTGAGCGCGCTGAGGAACTCCGCGGCCGCGTCCACCACGTGCAGCCTGACCCCGGTGGCCGCCACGAAGTCCTGCTCGACCTGCTTCGCCTCGCCCTTGCGCAGCAGCCCGTGGTCGACGAACACACAGGTCAGCTGGTCGCCGACGGCCCGATGCACCAGCGCCGCCGCCACCGCGGAGTCGACCCCGCCGGATAGCCCGCAGATCACCCGCTTGCCGCCGATCTGGGCCCGTACGGCCTCGATGGACTCCTCGGCGATGTTGACCATTGTCCAGTTGGGGCGGCAGCCCGCGGCCTCGTACAGGAAGCGCCGCAGCACCGCCTGTCCGTGCTCGGTGTGCATGACCTCGGGATGGAACTGCACGCCGTACAGTCCGCGGTCGGGGTCCTCCATCGCGGCCACCGGGGTCACCTGGCTGGTGGCCGTCACGACGAATCCCAGGGGTGCCGTGCTGCACGAGTCTCGGTGCGACATCCACACCGACTGCTCGGCCGGCAGCCCCGAGAACAGCACGGACTCCAGCGACTGGTCCAGGCGAGACGAGCCCGCCGGGCCGCCCGGCAGGACGGTCACCGTGGTGCCGCCGTACTCGGCGACGTCGGAGTTCTCGACGAGGCCGCCGAGGGCCTGCGCCATCACCTGGAAGCCGTAGCAGATGCCCAGCGTGGGCACCCCGGTCTCGAAGAGCCCGGCCGGGGCCGCGGGGGCGCCATCCTCGTACACCGAGGACGGGCCACCCGACAGGATGATCGCCTTCGGCCGCTTGGCCATCATCTCCGCGACCGGCATGGTCGACGGGACGATCTCACTGAAGACATTGCACTCACGCACCCGCCGGGCGATCAGCTGCGCGTACTGCGCGCCGAAGTCGACCACGAGGACGGTGTCGAAGGACTGCTCTGCGGGCACCAAGAACGCCTTTCGAAGTCACGGAGAGGACTCAGTCTATGACGCCACTGCCTGCGGGAACGCCTCGGCCTGCGGGTCCGGAGGGGTCGGCGCGGCCCCTCGGGGCGGGCCCATGACCACATGCGGCCACTTCCTGGGCCCCCAGCACCATAAGTGACGTTGAACTCCATTCATCCCACGAAGATCCTCTTGTAGGTTGTATCACTCCTATACCACTCCCCCTTGCCCCCCTTCTCCCCACTTCCTTCCAGCTTCTTCCTTCCGGCTTTCCCCCCGATTTCCCCCTGAGGAGTTCCATGAATCGCGCCGGACTGCTCGCCACGATCGGCGCTCTTTCCGCCGTCGCGGCCGCGCTGCCCGCCACCTCGCTCGTGACCGTGTCCGCGGCTCCCGCCGCCTCCACCACCGTGCTGAAGGCTTCCAGGGACTGCGCCGTCCAGTCCGCCGCCCGGGTTCGCGGCGGCGTGAAGGGCGTCAAGGAACCCAATGAGGTCACCGTGGCCGAGGCCGCCACAGTGGAGCAGCAGTCCCAGGCCCTGGCGGCGCAGCAGGAGGGAGCCCGCCTCTTCGCGGCCAACGCCGTTACCACCATCAAGATCCCGGTCTACTTCCACGTCCTCTACTCCGGCAAGCAGGGCACGGTCTCGACCTGGAGGATGAACAAGCAGATCGACGCGCTGAACGCGACGTACGGCGGCAAGACCGGGGGCTACAACACCCACTTCTCCTTCTACCTGAAGGGGAAGACCTGGACCAACAACTCGAAGTGGTACAACAACCCCCTGCCGGCGTCCCAGGGCGGTTACGAGAACGCGATCAAGACCAAGCTGCACCAGGGCGGCGCCGGGTCGCTGAACCTCTACACCGGCAACCTCGGTGACCAGCTGCTGGGCTACGCCACCTTCCCGTGGAGCTACAAGAAGTCCCCCAAGCTCGACGGCGTGGTCGTGCACACGGGCAGCCTGCCCGGCAACTCGATCAAGAACTACAACAAGGGCTACAGCGCCACTCACGAGATCGGCCACTGGCTCGGGCTCTACCACACCTTCCAGGGCTTCGACCCGTACAACGCGGCAGCTCTCGGGGGCTGCAAGGGCAGCGGCGACCTGGTCAGCGACACCCCGGCCGAGGGGGAGCCCGCCTCGGGCTGCCCGATCGGAGCCGACACCTGCCCCGCACCCGGCGCCGACCCCATCCACAACTTCATGGATTACTCCTACGACACCTGCATGACCCAGTTCACTAAAGGGCAAAGCGATCGTATGAGAGCGAAGTGGGGGATCTACCGCTAACCCGCTCTCCACAGACGGAGGCTGCGGCGCCCACCCCCCGGTGCCGCAGTCTCCCTGTGCCGCGGCCTCCCGGTGCACACCGCCGCGTCGTGTGCACCGGGGCGCGTCCACCGGCCGCTCATCAGCGACTCCGGTACGACTCCAGCAGCCGGGCCGCGTCGGGCTCCGGCAAACGGCGTACGGCCTCCCGCATCGTCACCCCAGAAATGATCTTCACCCGGGGGGCCACCCAAGCGATCACCCACTCCGGGTCGCGCTTGGACAGCTCCCGCAGCACCCACCCGAGCGCCTTGCGGATGAAGAACTCCCTCTCCTCGATGAGCTCGTCGCCGTAGTGGGAGAGCCGGTCGAGGTCGCCCCGGCCGACCCGGATCGCCGGCAGCAGGGCGAGCAACGCGGTCCGGCGGATCCAGAAGTTCTCATCGCCCACCCAGACGTCGAGGACCTCGGCAAGCGCCGGCGTCCTCAGGACCAGGTCACCGACGATCTTTACCGCGATCCCGTCCACGTACGCCCAGGTCCCGGAGGCGCGGATGAGCCGTTCGGCGAAGGGCAGATCGCCGGCCTCCAGCAGCGTCACGCGGCGCATCAGCACCTCGATGGCCGCCATCCGCAGTTCGTGCACGGGCACCCCGCCGTCCGTGACCGTCCAGAGCCCGCCGGCCAGCGCCACCAGCTCCGCGCGGGACGCTTCCCACCGGACGGCTCCGCTCGCCACCTTGCGGATCGCCGGCACCGGAACGCCCAGATGCACCAGGTCGCTCTTGAGGTAGCTTCGCCCGCTCGCGGCCCGCACCGGGTCCGCGAGGCCCCGCAGGTCGCTCTCAACCCGCCGCACGGCCCCTTGGACGTCCATCCGCCCACCCTAACCACCCCGGCCGACACCTCGACGGGCCGGCAGAACGGCCAGCCCACCTCAAGATCGGCGTAGGAGGGCGCTCAGGTGATGCCGACGATGGGGAGGCGCAGGGCGCCGGGAGCGCTGACCGGCACGATGGGGTTCTTCGGCGGGACGGCCGTGAGCCGCTGATACGCGGTGCCGACCGCAGGGCGAACGTCCTCCTCGTCCTTGTTGGGCCAGAACGACATGGCCCGCTCGGCCTGCGCCGTGATCGTCAGCGAGGGGTTGACGCCGAGGTTGGCCGAGACGGCCGAGCCGTCCACGATGTGCAGTCCCTCGTGGCCGTACACCCGGTGGTAGGCGTCGATGACGCCCTTCTCCGGCGAGTCCCCGATGGCGCAGCCACCGAGGAAGTGCGCGGTCATCGGGATGTCGAACAGGTCGCCCCAGGTGCCGCCCGCCATGCCGCCGGTCTCCTCGGACATCATGCGGACGGCGTCATGGGCCTCGGGGATCCAGATCGGGTTGGGCTCGCCGTGTCCCTTGCCGGCCCGTACCCCCCATCCGAACAGGCCCTTCTTGGGCCGCAAGGTGATCGAGTTGTCCCGGACCTGCATGACCAGAGCGATGACCGTACGCTCCGACCAGCCTCGCACGCTGAGCAGCCGGAGCGCCTCCCACGGGCGGCGGCCGATCTCGCCCACGAACTTCACCCAGCGCGGCCTGCCCTTCGGCGCACCGGGCCGGTCCCCGTCGATCAACAGGGTCTGCAGCATGGCCATCGCATTGGAACCCTTGCCGTAGCGCACCGGCTCGATGTGGGTGTCCTCGGACGGATGGAACGACGAGGTGATCGCAACGCCCTTGGAGAAGTCGTCGGGGCCCTTGCGCAGCCGCCCGGCGCCCAGGATCGCCTCGGAATTGGTACGGGTGAGCACACCGAGCCGATCGGAGATCCCCGGCAGCGCACCGGTGGCCTTCAGCTTGTGCAACAGCTTCTGCGTGCCGTAGGTCCCGGCGGCGAACACCACCTGCCCGGCGGTGAGGATCTTACGGTTCCGGCCGAACGACCCGGTCCGTACGATCTCTATCTCGTAGCCGCCCTCGGCTCCCGGCATGACCCGGGTCACCCGGCTGAGCGGCAGCACCTCGGCACCGGCTTTCTCTGCCAGGTAGAGGTAGTTCTCGGTCAGCATGTTCTTGGCGCCATGCCGGCAGCCGATCATGCACTCGCCGCACTCGGTGCAGCCGCGCCGCCGCGGGCCCTCGCCGCCGAAGTACGGGTCGTCGCCCTCCACGCCAGGGCCGTCGCCGAAGTGCACGCCCACCGGGGTGAGCCGGAAGGTGTCGGCCTTGCCCATCCGCCCGGCGACCTTTTTGATCACCTCGTCGGCCGCGGTCATGCTCGGGTTCTGGACGACCCCGAGCATCCGTTTGGCCTGGTCGTAGTAGGGGGCCAGCTCGCTCCGCCAGTCGGTGATGTGCGCCCACTGCGGGTCGTCGAAGAAGGGGTCGAGCGGGACGTACAGCGTGTTGGCGTAGTTCAGCGAGCCGCCACCGACCCCGGCCCCGGCCAGCACCAGCACCCGGCTGCCCTTGTCACCGCGGATCAGATGGGTCCGCTGGATCCCGGTGAGGCCCAGCGCCGGAGCCCAGAGGTACCGGGCCAGCCGCCAATTGGTCTTGGGCAGCTCGGGATAGCGTTCGCCCGGCCGGGCGGTTCCGGTGTCGAAACGGCGTCCCGCCTCGACCACTCCGACCCTGTATCCCTTTTCGGTCAGCCGAAGCGCGGAGACACTGCCGCCGAATCCGGAGCCAATGATCAGTACGTCGAAATCCACCGGTCGCTCCCTACTTCAGCCGAAGGCGTTTCATGACCTTGATGGCACCCGCCAGCATGTTGGCGTACTTTTCGTATGAAATCGAGGGCGGCGGCTCGAGATCCATGAAGTGCTGACTCGCGATGGTCTGCACCTCGGTGTATTTCAGCAGCCCCTCGGCCCCGTGCCGGCGGCCGACACCGGACTGCTTCATTCCGCCCATCGGCGCGTCGTACGAGGCGAAGGCGGCACCGTAGCCCTCGTTGATATTGACCGTGCCCGCCTGGATGCGGGCGGCGACCCGACGGCCGTGCGCGACGTCCTTCGTCCAGACACTGGCGTTGAGACCGTACGGGGTGTCGTTGGCGCGGGTGATGACCTCGTCCTCGCTGCGGAACGGGTAGAGGCTGACCACCGGGCCGAAAGTCTCACTGGCGCACAGGTCCATGTCCGTGGTCACCCCGGCCAGGACGGTCGGCTCGTAGAACAGCGGCCCCAGATCGGGGCGTGCCTTGCCGCCGGCCAGCACGGTGGCACCCTGTTCGACGGCCTGGTCGACGTGCTTGGTGACGGCCTCGATCTGCCGCGCGTAGGTCATCGAGCCCATGTCGGAGGCGAAGGTGAGATCGGTGCCCAGCTTCATCGCCTTGACCAGCTTGACGAACCTGGCGACGAAGGCGTCATAGATGTCCTCGTGGACGTACAGCCGCTCGATCGAGATGCACAGCTGACCGGCGTTGGTGAAGCAGGCCCGTACGGCGCCGCGGGCGGTCCGTTCGAGGTCCGCGTCCGCCAGCACGATCATCGGGTTCTTGCCGCCCAGCTCAAGTGAGTAGCCGACCAGCCGGGGGGCCACCTTCTCCGCGATGGCCCGGCCGCCCCGGGTGGAGCCGGTGAACGCCAGATAGTCGGCGTTCTCCAGCAGCGGGTCGCCGATCTCGGCCGGGTCGCCCAGGACGATCTGCCAGAGATCCTTGGGCAGCCCCAGCTCGACCAGCAGGTCGAGTGCCCAGAGGCTGGACAGCGAGGTCTGGGTGTCGGGCTTGTGCACCACCGCGTTGCCGGCCATGAGCGCCGGCACGATGTCGCTGACCCCGAGGCTGAAGGGATAGTTCCACGGCGAGATCAGGCCGACGACACCCTTGGGCTGGCGGTATTCACGAGCCCGGGTGGCCACCGGGAAGGCGCCCTGGCGGCGCTTGGGCCTCAGCAGGCGGCCGGCCCGGCGGGCGTAATAGAGCGAGCAGAGCGCCACGTCGAGGAACTCCTCGTACGCGTGCCGGCGTGCCTTACCCGTCTCCAGCTGGATGACGTCGAGGATCTCCTCCCGGCGATCGACGAGCGCGTCGATCATCGCCAGGAATGGCTTGACCCGCTGCTGCACCGGCAGCGCGGCCCACCTGCGCTGCGCCGCACGCGCCGAGTCGTACGCCCTGCATACGTCGTCGGCCGAGGAGAGCGGCAGCGTGGCCAGCGGCTCGCCGGTGAACGGGGTAGGAATCGTGGTGCTTCCCCCGCCGGAGGTGACGCGGGAGGCGAGTCGCTCGACCAGAGCGGGCGCGAGTGAACGCTCCGGGACCGTCTGGTTGCCCGTCGAGAGTGCCATGGGCGCAGCTTATGACCACCTGGCCACTGATGGCTACCCACAAGTAACCCGTGATTTTTCATGGGTTCGCTCACTTCGATGAGTGGTCGCGCGAGAAAGGTGGATCGCTCCACTAGGCCTTTATGACACAACGTGTTGAATGACCATGCTTTCGCGGTGTATTCCGGAACCAGAGGTTGCGGTCCCTCGCGAGGAGACCGAAAATCAGGTCGAAGCTGAAACGGAGGGGCCCAATGATCAACAGCGACGATCGGGCGGACAAGCGTCAGGAAAAACGAGAACAGACGCGCGCCGCCCTGCTGGACGCGGCGGAACGACTGTGGGCGGAGCGCGGAATTCACGGTGCCTCACTCGACGATATCGCCGGGACCGCCGGGTTGACCAAGGGCGCCGTCTATTCCAACTTCACCGGAAAGACCGATCTGCTGCTCGCGCTACTCGATCGGCACACACAACACGATCACGGTCTCGAGCTCTGCGAGGAGCTCCGCGACGGCACCGCCGAGGCCCGCTTCGAACGGGCCGGCCACCACTACGCGCGCCGGCTCGATGGCGACGATGCCCGGCTGCCGGCCCTGCTGCTGGTGGAGTTCTGGCTATACGGAATGCGGGACTTCGCGGCCGGCTGGCGGATCGCCGACTGGTACCACGCCCGGCGCGACAGCCTGACCAAGGAACTCACCGACGCGGACGGCATCAGCGCCACCGACCGGGCCACGATGGCGATGGCGATGGACTTAGGGCTGGCGCTACAGCATCTGCTGGACCCCGAGCGGGTCCCCGCCGAGACGTACGCCTCCGGTATCCGGCTCGTCCTCGGCCCCGCCCTCCCCGACGGCGCCCCCTGACACAAGCTCCCGGCAGCCCCCGTTCCTGTCACTACTCTCCCGGCACGCTGCCCTCGTCACTCTCCCGGCACGCTGCCCTCGTCGGATCCCTCGGGCACCAGCACGTACGGCACGCCGGGCCGGCTCTTACCGCCCACCGCCTTGACTCCGTGGCGGAACACCGTGGCGAAGTTGGTCACATAGGTGTCGTGCAGCCGAGCGTCGAAGACCGTCAGGAGCGTCTCGTCCGAACTGCGGAACCCGATGAGGGTGTAGTTGACGCTGCCGGTGAACAGCACCTTCTGCCGGCGCCCCTGGTAGAGCCCGTCGACCAGCATGTACTTCGAGTGCTGGCCCGCGCGCCTGCCCTTCTCCTGCAGGATCCGCAGGACCGGTCCACCGTTGAGGCCCCCCGGGCGGGTCATCTCCTGGACGATCTGCTTGCTGACATCGCTGCCGATGGCCTCGACCCGGCAACCCTGATCGTCGAGCTGCCACAGCCTGCGCGCGATCGGAGCCCAGGTGAAGTAGCTGAGTGCCACCCGGATCCGGGTGCCGCCCGCACAGGACACCTGGTCCAGGGCCGCCGAGATCGGATCTCCATGCGCCCACGGAAACAGATCCAGGCGGTACTTCCCGGTCAGGAACGTCCTGTGATAGTTCGCACGTCCCTGCCGGCGGCCCAGATCGTAGAAGTAGTGACGGTAGGCGGCGTAGAGCCGGCCGTCGATGATCGTGAGGGCGCTGTTCCACTGCTTGGTGCGCCCGCGGAAGGTGCTGTTCGCGGTGGACTGCACCACCACGCTCCGCGACGCGCCGGATGTGGAGAACAGGAAGAACTTGTTGTGGTTGACCGACACGCTGCCCTTGTGGGGCACTCCGATACAGCCCCTGCTGCGCGGGCAGGCGATGATCCAGGAGCTTTTGCGGACGTTTCGGCCCAGGCCCTTGACCAAGGCCTTGTAGGCCGGCGTGCCCGTCGTCCAGTAGTCGACGATCACCCGTACCCGGACTCCGCGCTTGTGCGCCTTGACCAGTTCGGCCGCCAGCACCCGGTCCGACAGGTGGTAGACGTTGGTGTAGATGGTCGCCCGCCTGGGCGTGTGGAGGATCAGGCCGAGGACGCGCCGGTCGATCCGCTGTTGCTGGGCCGTCGTCCCGGTCGGCAGGTTGAACACCGCACCCGTGACGGCGTTCTTGGCCTTCTCCCTCCTCTTCTTGATCGGCTTGGCAGAGGACGCCGCCGCGACACGGTTCGGCAGCCAGCCTGCCTCGGCCCCCGAGCCCGCCACCAGCACAATGGCGGACAGCGCCCCCGCCGGCCATAACCAGACACGCTTGAACACAGATCTCCCCGAGCCGGCGCCGCAATCCCCTGTCTTACGCGGCGCATGAACCGATCATCGAGGGAAGATCATATGGAGCCAGTGCGGTTCAACCAGCACATTGCCGCATTCGCCGTGTCACGGTCACGCCGCATTATTTCGGCCGGGAAATCCGCTTTCCCGGCTGCCCGGCCGGCCCCTTTCGGCCCAGCCCGGCTAGCTCGGCTTGCTCGGCCTCAGGTCTGCTCGGCCTCAGGTCTGCTCGGCTCGCCGGGTCAGGGAGACCGCACGGGGGCGGCGGTGGGGACGATCTCGGGGACTCCCCTGCGGCAGGCGTCGGCCTCCTCATCGCCCTCCTGCCGCTGGGACTCCCGTTCGCCCTCCACCCGCCTGGTGTAGTACTCGATCTCCTGGTCCATCTGTTCCTTGGTCCATCCGAGCTCACCGGCCATCAGTTCGGCGGCCTCCGCCGCGACCCCGAGCCCGCGGTCCCAGACCTCGATCGAGATGCGGGTCCGCCGCGAGAGCACGTCGTTGAGGTGGCGCGCGCCCTCGTGACTGGCGGCGTAGACCACCTCGGCGCGCAGGTAGTCGTCCGCGCCGGTGAGCGGTTTGGCCAGATCGGGCCGCTGGGCGATGAGTTCCAGCAGGTCCTCGATGAGCGTGCCGTACCGCTGGAGCAGGTGCTCGATCCGCGCGACGTGCAGCTTGGAGGACTTCGCAAGCCGGTGCCTGGCGTTCCACAGGGCCTGGAAGCCCTCGCCGCCGACCAGGGCGATCCGGTCGGTGCACGACTCGGCGATCCTGCCGTCCAGCCCGTGCGCCACCGCGTCCACGGCGTCCTTGGCCATCACGCGGTAGGTGGTGTACTTACCACCGGCGACCAGCACCAGCCCGGGTACGGGATGCGCCACGACATGCTCGCGGGAGAGCTTGGAGGTCTCCTCGGACTCACCGGAGAGCAGCGGCCGCAGCCCCGCGTAGACGCCCTCCACGTCGTCCGGGGTCAGCGGCACGTTGAGCATGGCGTTGATGTGCTCGAGCACGTAGTCGATGTCGGCCTTGGAGGCCGACGGGTGTTCCTTGTCCAGGGACCACCCGGTGTCGGTGGTGCCCAGGATCCAGTGCCGCCCCCAGGGGATGACGAACAGCACCGACTTCTCGGTACGCAGGATGATCCCGGATGAGGAGTGGATCCGGTCGCGCGGCACGACCAGATGCACGCCCTTGGACGCCTTCACATGGATCTGCCCACGGCCGCCGACGAGTTCCTGGATGTCGTCGGTCCACACCCCGGTGGCGTTGACCACCTGCTTGGCGCGGACCTCGGTGGTGTCGCCCGACTCCAGGTCGCGGACACGTACCCCGGTGACCCGTTCTCCCTCGCGCAGGAACCCGGTGCACTGGGCCCGGGTGGCGATCTGGGCTCCGTACTCGGCGGCCGTACGCAGCGCCATCATCACGTAGCGGGCGTCGTCGACCTGGGCGTCCCAGTACTGGATCGCGCCCACGAAGGAGTCCTTGCGCAGCGCCGGCGCCACTCTGAGCGCCTTGCGGCGGGTCAGGTGCCGGTGGTGCGGAACCCCCCGCGTGCTGCCCATCTGGAGGGACAACGCGTCGTAGAGGGCGACTCCCGCGCCCACGTACGCGCGCTCCCAGGCATGCCGGGTCAGCGGGAACAGGAAGGGCACGGGCCGGACGAGGTGGGGCGCGATCCGCTGCAGCAGCAGGCCCCGCTCGGTCAGCGCCTCACGTACGAGATCGAAGTTGAACTGCTCCAGATAACGCAGCCCACCGTGGATGAGCTTGGACGAACGGGACGAGGTCCCGGAGGCCATGTCCCGGGCCTCCACCACCGCGACCGACAGGCCCCGGGTGGCGGCGTCGAGCGCCACCCCGGCGCCCACGATCCCGCCGCCCACCACGACGACGTCGAACTCCTCCGTCGCCATCCTGGCCAGCGCGATCTCTCTCGCGGCCGGACCCAGCCGAGAGGTCCCCAGCGCCGTAGCCGAGCCGGCCCTGTCCGGCCCGTCATTGCCGAACATGGCTCCATCGCCCGTACCGGAACCAGTCGCCGATCCGTTGGCCGAACCTCGAACTGACATCGCACTCTCCCCCGAGGGACAGATGGCTACTCTCCAGTAATGCCCACGCTACGGCGTTTCCAGTGCGATGTCCGCCACACAAACATCTCCCCGTCGTGATCATGCAGTGGACATGGTGTCCCATTGCATGATCACGACGGGTCGGCGATATATCGGTACGAGCCCGTACGAGCTGGTCCGGGCGGCCCGGCTAGTGCGGGGTGACGACCACCTGGACGCGCTGGAACTCCTTGAGATCGGAGTATCCGGAGGTCGCCATGGCCCTGCGGAGCGCGCCGATGAGGTTCATGGAGCCGTCGGAGACGTGCGCCGGCCCGTACAGGATCTGTTGGAGGCTGCCGATCGTGCCCAGGTTAACCCGGGTGCCGCGCGGCACCTCACTGTGGTGCGACTCACTGCCCCAGTGATGGCCGCCGCCGGGCGCCTCCACGGAACGGGCGAAGGGCGAGCCGACCATGACCGCGTCGGAACCGCAGGCGAAGGCCTTGGCGATGTCACCGCTGTTGGTCATCCCGCCGTCCGCGATGACGTGGACGTACCGTCCGCCTGATTCGTCCATGTAGTCGCGGCGGGCCGCCGCCACGTCGGCGATCGCGGTCGCCATCGGCACCGCGACCCCCAGCACGGTGCGGGTGGTGTGCCCCGAACCGCCGCCGAAACCGACGAGCACACCGGCGGCACCGGTCCGCATCAGGTGCAGCGCGGCCGTGTACGTCGTACAGCCGCCGACGATCACCGGAACGTCCAGCTCGTAGATGAACTGTTTGAGGTTGAGCGGTTCCGCCCTTCCGGACACGTGCTCGGCCGACACCGTCGTGCCGCGGATCACGAACAGGTCGACCCCGGCGTCGACGACCGCCTTGTAGTACTTGGCGGTGCGCTGCGGCGACAGGCTCGCGGCCACGGTGACCCCGGCCTCGCGCACCTCCTGGATCCGGCGGCCGATCAGCTCCTCCTTGATCGGCTCCGCGTAGAGCTCCTGCAACCTGCGGGTCGACCGGCTGTCCTCCAGCGAAGAGATCTCGGACAGCAGCGCCTCGGGATTCTCATAGCGCGTCCACAGGCCCTCCAGATCGAGCACCGCGAGCCCGCCCAGCCTGCCGATCGCGATCGCCGTGGCCGGGCTCACCACACTGTCCATCGGCGCGACCACCAGCGGGATCTCGAACCGGTAGGCGTCGATCTGCCAGGCGACGCTGACCTCCTCGGGGTCGCGGGTGCGGCGCGAGGGCACAATGCCGATCTCGTCGAGCGCGTACGCCCGCCGGCCGCTCTTGCCACGCCCGATCTCAACCTCAGCAGCCACTGAATCTTCCTCTCGAACCTCAGCCGTGATGACGCGATCGATCGTCGATCGCGTCATCACGGCGGGAGAACACGGGTACTTCCTGCCGTGAACAGGCGGCCGGCACCGGTACCGGCCGCGTGATCACGCTGGTCAGCGGCCCTGGTAGTTGGGGGCCTCGATGGTCATCTGGATGTCGTGCGGGTGGCTCTCCTTGAGCCCCGCCGCAGTGATCTGCATGAGCGTCCCGCTCTGCTGCAGCTCGGCGACGGTCCGGGTGCCCGCGTACCACATCGCCTGGTGGAGACCGCCGACCAGCTGGTGCGCGACGTTGGAGAGCGGACCCCGGTAGGGCACCTGGCCCTCGACACCCTCGGGGATCAGCTTCTCCTCGCTGCTCACGTCGGCCTGCGAGTAACGGTCCTTGGAATACGACTTGCCACGCTCACGGTTGCGCATCGCGCCCAGCGAGCCCATTCCCCGGTACGTCTTGTACTGCTTGCCATGGACGAAGATCAGCTCGCCCGGGCTCTCCTCGACCCCGGCGAGCAGGCTGCCCAGCATCACCGTGCTGGCACCGGCCGCGATCGCCTTGGCGATGTCCCCGGAGTACTGCAGGCCGCCGTCGCCGATGACCGGGACCCCCGCCGGGCCTGCCGCCCGGGCCGCCTCGTAGATCGCGGTCACCTGGGGCACCCCGACCCCGGCGACCACGCGGGTGGTACAGATCGAACCCGGGCCGACGCCCACCTTGATACCGTCGACGCCCGCGTCGATCAGGGCCTTGGCGCCGGCATAGGTCGCCACGTTGCCGCCGATGACCTCCACCCCGCCGGAGTTGGCCTTGATCTTGGCGACGGTGTCGATGACGCCCTTGGAATGGCCCTGCGCCACGTCCACCACGATGGCGTCGACACCCGCCTCGATCAGTGCCTGCGCCCGAGTGAAGCCGTCTTCGCCCACGCCCACCGCGGCCCCGACGACGAGCCGTCCGTCGCCGTCCTTGGTCGAGTCGGGGTAACGCTCGCTCTTGGTGAAGTCCTTGACGGTGATCAACCCACGCAGCCGGCCCTGAGCATCGATCAGCGGCAGCTTTTCGATCTTGTTGTCGGCGAGCAGCCGGAAAGCCTCGTCCCGGGAGACGTCCACCGGCGCGGTGATCAGCGGCATCGGGGTCATCACCTCCCGGACCGGACGGGAGTGGTCGGACTCGAACCGGGTGTCGCGATTGGTCACGATGCCGAGCAGCACGCCGCGCTCGTCGGTGACCGGGACCCCGGAGAAGCGGTAGCGGGCGCACAACTCCTCGACGTCCGCCAGCGTGGCGTCCGGCCCGCAGGTCACCGGGTTGGTGATCATGCCGGCCTCGGAGCGCTTGACCATGTCGACCTGCTGCGCCTGCTCCTCGATCGGCAGGTTGCGGTGCAGGATGCCGATCCCGCCCTGACGGGCCATGGCGATGGCCATGCGCGCCTCGGTGACGGTGTCCATCGCCGAGGACACCAGCGGAATGCGCAGCGTGATGCCGCGCGAGAGCCGGGTCCGGGTATCGGCCTCCCCCGGCTGCAGATCCGAGTACGCCGGCAGCAGCAGCACATCATCGAAGGTCAGGCCAGGCGGAAGGAACTTGGCTGGCTGAGGGGAGAACTCGGCGGCGGAGCTCATGAACAACCTTCCATCGGAGGTCGAGGGCGTCTGGGCAGGTCACGGCGTCCCTCACCATCTTATGGCGCCCATTTGGCCGGCGTGCCTGCCAAAGGTTTTCTGGCGGTATCTTCCCGCACCGCGCTGAACGGCCCGGGGAAGGGGCCACCGGGTGCCTCGCCGGTGCACGTTCCGGCGTACGGCCCCGCCGCGCGGCGTACGGCCCCGAGTCGGCGATCTTTTAGTGACTTGGACGCAGTTCCGTGGGCGTGGTTGCCCTGCACCTGGTACAGCGCAGTAGCGTGGGGGGGTGCACGACGAAGCCCCGCTCGACCCGTTCGCCGGCGACCCGGACGACCCGGCCGCGGCACTCGGCGACCCCGATGACGAGACCGCCCCGCTGAACGCGGCGGAGCGGGACGACGTGCTCGCCGACCTCGCCGATCTCGAGGTGTTCAGGGCGCTGCTGGAGCCCCTGGGCGTCCGGGGGCTGACCGTCGAGTGCGGTGACTGCGGCAAGACCCACTACATCGACTGGGATCTTCTGCACGGCAACCTGCGCCATCTGCTCGACGAGGGGCTCCCCCGGGTGCACGAACCCGCGCTGGCTCCCGACCCCATCGACTATGTGAGCTGGGAGTACGCCCGCGGCTACGTCGACGGCGTGATCGACAGCGAAGAGGGCCGCAGCACCTGAGCGAGATCCCGGGCGCACTGGCGATCTCCGCGGTCAGCCTCAGGGCGTCGGACCCTGCTGACCCGGGGGCGGGGACTGCTGGCCCGCTACGCCCGGCTGTCCCTGCCCCGGGGTGGCCGACGGCCCGACCCCGGGATCGGGGGACCCACCCAATCCCGGGGTCGGGCTCGGTGTATCGGGGGGTCCGACGTACAGCCCGTACGGGGTGGAGGTTACCTGCGCCGGCTTCGTCGGCCCCGGCCCCTGCGAATGACCGTCATCGGTGTCGGCCGTTTCACCGCTCGGCGGCACCACCGCTTCACGGCGTTTCAGCCGCGGAAGGACCATCCGTGGGGAGCCGCTCACGCCCCCGCCGGCCGCGTCCCCGGCCTCCGGCAGATCGGGGCGGGACCGGATGTGCGACTCGGAACCGCCTGGGGTCGGCGCGAAGGGCGTGAGCACGCCCCCCGCCGCGGCCACTCCGGTGGTCATGAGCACCGTGGTCGCCACACAGACGGAGACCAGAGTGCGCGGCACCCGGCGGGGCGGACGCCCGGTCCGGCCGTGTCCGGCCGCCGGGGACAGCGGTGGCGCGCCGGCGTCCACGTCGTCGACGAGCGCCTTCAGCAGTGCGAAGGCGGGATCGTCCGCGTCGTCAGAGGAGACAGCGCGACGTTCCGACAGCGCGTCGAAGAGCTCGTCGCTGCGACGCAGCGCACCGAGGTCCGGCGAACGACGATCGTCGGTCCCGTTGATTGAATCGTCGATCGGCTCGGGGGTCATTCCCGTCAAGCGATCGACTCCTCACTCGCCATCGCCCGAAGCCGAGCGAGAGCCCGGTGCTGGGCAACCCGAACCGCACCCGCGGACATGCCGAGTACATTACCCGTCTCCTCCGCCGACAGGCCCGCTACCACCCTGAGCAGAACCAACTCACGCTGGTGATCCGGCAGACGATCCAGCAGGCTCTTGGCCCGTTCGGTCTCGATGTAACGGACCACCGTCTCCTCCGGACCTGGCCGGTCATCAGGCCCGTCCGGCAGGTCCTCGGTCGGCACCGCGGCCCGGATGGCGCTGCGCAGCGCATCCGCGATCTTGTGGGAGGCGATGCCGAAGACGAAGGACGCGAACGGCCGCCCCATGTCCCGGTAGCGGGGCAGCGCGGACAGCACCGCGATGCACACCTCCTGGGCCACGTCGTCCGCGATGTGGTACTGGCCGGAGACCCGGCCCAGACGTGCCCTGCAGTAGCGGACGACCATCGGGCGCACTTGCCCGATCAGTACCTCGATGGCCGCCGGATCCCCCTGAACGGCAAGGCTCGTCACGTCTTTCAGCTCGTCACGCAGCCTGCCCTGGTCGGCTTTCGCCGTACGCATCACCCGCATATCACTGGTAGCAAGCGCAGTCGTGGTCCCCGCGAAGCATCCCTCGGTCACGTAGAGCATGATGCCCAGGGAGATCGGGCCTGTCTCCACTGTCCACGACAACGGAATGGTCACAGTGCGGGGGCCGACGGCGAATATCACTGAGCGCAGTTATGTCACTACAGACTGTGCAAAACAATTGCCCGTAGGCACCGCATTAGATGCCGAACAGAACTCGGCGTGCACAAAACGACAGAACCCTTAATCGTCCGAAAATACACCGGGCCCCCCGCCGGCGAGCGGCAGGGGGCCCGATGTGCCGCGTCCGGGACGCGGCTCTTCACTCAGTGACCGTGACCGTGGCCGTGACCACCGGCGGCAGGGGCCTCCTGCTCCTCCGGCTTCTCGACCACGAGCACCTCGGTGGTGAGCAGCATGCCCGCGATGGAGGCGGCGTTGGTGACTGCCGAGCGGGTGACCTTCACCGGGTCGATGACGCCCTGGGCGATCAGGTCGCCGTACTCACCGGTCGCGGCGTTGTAACCGTGCCCGGGAGGCAGCTCCTGCACCTTGGAGACCACTACGTAACCCTCGGCGCCCGCGTTCTCGGCGATCCACCGCAACGGCTCGACGAGCGCGCGCCGCAGCGCCTGGGATCCGACGGCCTCGTCGCCGGAGAGCCCGAGCGCGTCGAAGCCCTCCTTGGCGACGTGCACGAGCGCACTGCCGCCACCGGCGACGATGCCCTCTTCGATGGCCGCACGGGTCGCGGAGATGGCGTCCTCGAGGCGGTGCTTCTTCTCCTTGAGCTCCACCTCGGTGGCCGCACCGACACGGAGCACGCTGACGCCGCCGGACAGCTTGGCCAGCCGCTCCTGCAGCTTCTCGCGGTCCCAGTCGGAGTCGCTGTTCTCCAGCTCGATCCTGATCTGGCGGATGCGGTCGTTGATCTCCTGCTGGTCGCCGGCACCGTCCACGATGGTGGTCGTGTCCTTGGTGACGGTGATCCGGCGGGCGCTGCCGAGCACTTCCAGCCCGACACTGTCGAGCTTGAGGCCGATGGCCTCGCTCACGACCTGGCCCCCGGTGAGGGCGGCGATGTCGCCGAGCATCGCCTTGCGGCGGTCACCGAAGCCCGGAGCCTTCACCGCGACACTGGTGAAGGTGCCGCGGATCTTGTTGGCCACCAGCAGCGCCAGGGCCTCGCCCTCGACGTCCTCGGCGATGACCAGCAGCGGTCGCTTGCTCTGCGCCACCTGCTCGGCCAGCGGCAGGAACTCCTGCACGTTGGAGATCTTGCCCTCGACGATGAGCACGTAGGCGTCGTCCAGGACTGCCTCCATGCGCTCGGGGTCGGTCACCATGTGCGGCGACAGATAGCCCTTGTCGAACTGCAGGCCTTCGGTGAACTCCAGCTCGAGCCCCATGGTGTGGGACTCCTCGACGGTGATGACACCGTCCTTGCCCACCTTCTCGAAGGCCTCTGCGATCAGCTCGCCGATCTGCGGGTCCTGAGCGGAGATCGTCGCAACGTGAGCGATCTCACTCCGCTCCTCGACCTCGCGCGCCGCCTTCAGCAGCTGGTCCGAAACGTACTGCGCCGCCGCGTCGAGGCCCCGCTTGAGCGAGAGCGGCGAGGCGCCGGCGGCCACGTTGCGCAGACCTTCGCGGACCATCGCCTGGGCGAGCACGGTGGCCGTGGTGGTGCCGTCACCCGCGACGTCGTTGGTCTTGGTCGCCACTTCTTTGGCGAGCTGCGCGCCCAGGTTCTCGCGCGGGTTCGCCAGCTCGACCTCACGGGCGATGGTCACACCGTCGTTGGTGATGGTCGGTGCGCCGAACTTCTTGTCGATGACGACGTTGCGGCCACGCGGGCCGATCGTCACCTTGACGGCGTCCGCGAGAGCGTTGACGCCGCGCTCGAGGGCCCGGCGAGCGTCCTCTTCGAACTCCAGGATCTTCGCCATGCTCAACTCCTTTCAGCTTCATGACGCGCTGCGCGCGTCGGCTCACGGACGCTTGCAGGCGGCCTGTTCCGCGGTGCCGGCCACGGCCTCGTGCCCTGCCGTGTCCGCGCTCCGCCAGTGGCCGCGCGCCCGTTCACGCAGGCCGCCCCGGCCCGTTGCCACAGGGGCCGGACCGGGGCGGTGCATCACGTTCGGGTGATTACTTCTCGACGATCGCGAGCACGTCACGGGCCGAGAGGACGAGGTAGTCCTCGCCGTTGTACTTCACCTCGGTGCCGCCGTACTTGCTGTAGAGCACGACGTCGCCGACGGAGACGTCGAGCGCTACGCGCTGACCCTTGTCGTCGACGCGGCCCGGGCCTATCGCCAGGACGGTGCCCTCCTGGGGCTTCTCCTTGGCGGTGTCCGGAATGACAAGGCCAGACGCGGTTGTCTGCTCTGCCTCAAGCGGCTTGACCACGATGCGGTCCTCGAGCGGCTTGAGAACAACCTTGGTGGCGGTCGTCACGATCTGACCTCCCCTTCGATTGCGATCCTCGACCGGCCAGATTGACCGGTCGCACATGAGAGAGGCGACCCTGGCGGCCTGCCGTCGCGGGTATCAGACCGACCGTGTCGCTGATTGGCACTCTCCGATTGAGAGTGCCAATTACGGAGGTTATGCCGTGCCGGGAACGTCGTCAACCTGGTCCGGGACAAGGCTCCGGCGTGGCGGCGTCTTCCCACGTCGCCGGCCTCTCCATGGTCCGCCCGGCACACGCGCGCCGGCGTGCGCGAAACCCGTGCGTGAAACCCGTGCGCGAAACCCGTGCGCGAAACCCGTGCGCGAAACCCAGGCCGGGCGATGGTGGGGGGGTGACGGCCCAGTGGCCGGGCGGTGGCCGGGCGGCCGGGCGGCCGGGTGGCCGGGGGGGCGCGGGACCCATGGCCGTGCGTTGGCCGGTCAGGCGTCGCGGCGGTGGTCGGTAACGTGTCCGCCGTGGACATCGAGGCGTTCCAGGCCCTGCTCGGCCCCACCGGGCAGGCGCTTCTGGCCGAGGCCGCCGACGCGGACCTGAGCGAGGCCGGACTGCTCGCGACGGCGTCACGGCTGCGGTCCCGGCATCCCGCGGAGCTGGTCGGGGCCGCGCTCACCCAGCTTCGGCTGCGGGCACGCGCCCGCGACAAGTTCGGCCCGGACGCCGCCCTCATGTACTTCACGCCCGCCGGGCTCGAGCAGTCCACCCGGTCGAGTGTCGCGGCGCACCGGGCTCGCCGCTTCGCCGCCCACCTCGGCGGACGCTCCTTGCCCGTCCACGCGCCCGTCCACTCACCCGTCGACTCACCCGTCCACGCGGACGTACCGGCGCCCCGGGAATCCCTCCTGCAACCCGTCTCGGAACCGGTCTGCCAGCCCGTCGTCCTGCGGCCCGCTTTCGAACCGATCTCGGAACCAGTTTTCGAACCTGCCTCGGAATCAGTCTTGGAGCCCGCCTTGGAGCCCGCCTTGGAGCCCGTCTTCGGGCCCGGGGTCCTGGAACTGTGCTGCGGGATCGGGGCCGATCTCGTGGCCCGGGCCAGGGCCGGCTGCCCCGGGGAGGGCGTCGAGCTCGATCCGCTGACCGCCGCCGTGGCCCGGGCCAACCTCGAGGCGCTGGGCCTCACCGGCCTGGCGACGGTACTGCAGGGCGACGCCACCCGCCAGGACCCGTCCGGATACGCGGCGGTCTTCGCCGACCCGGGCCGTCGCAACGCCCGCGGCCGCGTCTTCGACCCCAGGGCGTACGAGCCGCCGCTGGACGTGCTCCTCGAATTGGCCCGGCGCGCCCCGGCCGCGTGCCTGAAGGTCGCCCCCGGGATTCCGTACGAGGCCATTCCGGCGGACGCGGAGGCCGAATGGATCTCCGACCGCGGCGAGGTGAAGGAGGCCGCACTCTGGCTGGGCGGGCTCAACGGGCTCGACGGTTCCGCCGGACGGGGCGGCCCGGACGCTCCGGGGGCCGCCACCGGCGAGGGCGGCCCGGCCCGCCGGCGTGCGACGGTGCTCAACCCGCCGGGCACCGGCCGGCCCGGCGATCCCGGCATGTGGGCGACGCTCGTGCCCGAGCGGGGGCTGGGAGCGCCGCCCGTGGGGCCGTGGCTGCGCTACCTGTACGAGCCCGACGGCGCGGTGATCCGGGCCCATCTGGTGGCCGAGGTGGCCGCCCTGACCGGCGGCACGCTGGCCGACCCGAACATCGCCTACGTCACCAGCGACACCTTGCTGGCGACCCCGTTCGCGAGCGCGTACGAGATCGACGACGTGCTGCCGTTCTCGCTGAAGAGGCTGCGGGCGGAATTGCGCAGACGGGAGGTGGGCATCCTGACGATCAAGAAACGAGGCTCGGCGGTCGACATCGAGCGGCTCCGCCGGGATCTCCGGCTCACCGGCCCGAATGAGCTGACGCTGGTCCTGACCCGGATCGGTGCGGCTCCCTTCGCGCTTCTGTGCCGGCCCGCCCACCGCGGCCGCTGACGCGACGCGCGACGCGCCAGGACTTAGCAAATCCTGCGCCTTTTCCAGCATTCCATTCACCGGTATTGGTGGATCGTCGGAGAACGACGGAGACGTTCCCGTAACGAATTGACGTGGTGACGGGGATGATGGAGTGATGATGCCGACGAGACCGGCGCGGGTATGCTTCGTGCGCCCAGGCGCCGGGCGGAATGGCGATGTCATGATCGAACAATGCGCCGATTGCCGAGCCGAAACGGCCGCGAGCACCACCATCATCACAGCGGTCGACCGCCATGAAAGCGACAACCTAGACGACCCGGATAAGCATCGCATTCAACAGAACTGACCATGTTTTCTGCTCCATGTATTACCCACCTTCCAGAGCCACTAAGGTTGGCCCTTCAGCATCACTGCCACTCGCATATATCTGAGGGACAGGTATTTGCGGACGGGCATACGAAGGAGCATCGGGTGGAAACGAATCACAACTTCCTGCAGGCGGGGGGTCAGCCGGTCTCGGACCGGATGCGGGAGTTGCTCGCCCGGGCGGCGCAGGACCACGTCTACGAACAGCGCTCTCAGGGTCAGGTCCTGGACGAGATACGCCAGCGGCTGGAAGGCATGGAGTGGCTGCTACGCGAGGTCCGGGAGCGTGAGCTCAGCGGGCTGACCGGCGACCTGAACACCGTACGGGGGCAGGTAGACGAACTCTCCAGCAAACCGCCCGAGTGGGCCGAGGGGCTGGCCGAGCACATCGAGGCGGTCGGGGAGCGGGTCAAGCCGGTCGCCGAGCTGCCGGCGCTGTGGGCGGACGTTGGGGTCGTCGCGGAGAACGTCGACGAGGGTCTCACCCGATTGCAGGCCGTCCTGGATTCGGCGCAGCACATCACGGACGCCACGCAGCTGACGGCCCAGCGGATGGAGGAGATGACCAAGCGCCTGGACAAACTCCAGGGCAGCATGGAGGCCGCCTCCGTCCGGTTCAACCGGCTGGACAAGTCACTGGCCGAGCTGGGCCACCGCTCGGAGAAGCTCGAGCACTCGATCACCGGGGTCACGACGCGGGTGGATCAGTCGCTCTCCGAGATGAGCGACCGGGTGGACCAGGGGCTCGAGGCGGTCAGCGGCCGGGTCGAGGGGGTGGGCGGCCGGCTCGACGGGCTGGACGGGCGCCTGGAGGGGCTCGACGGCCGCCTCAAGGGGATGTCGGGCAAGCTGGACGGGCTGGACCGCCGGTTCGGGGGGGTCGACGAGCGGATCGAGACCACCAACGAGCGCATCTCCCAGCTACCGGCGGCCACGGACATCGGCGAGCTGCACAGAAAGCTGACCGAGCTCGCGCAGCGGCCGTCCATCGATCACACGGACCGCTTCGACGCGCTGGAGAAGCGGGTCGGCGACGCCGTGGAGCCGCTCATCCTCGAACTGCGCACCCGCCCGGACCGCGGTGAGGTCGAGGAGACCATGTCGAAGATCGTGGAGTCGGCGCACAATGACGTGATCAAGCGGGTCGATGAGGTCACCCGGCAGGTCGACGGCATTCACGAGGACGTCGCCAGGACGGTCGACTCCGCGGTCCACAACTTCACCAAGCAGGTCGACACCGTCACGCGGCATATGGAGTCCATGAACGCCGACGTCACCAAGCAGGTCGGAGTCGCCAACGATGAGGTCGTCCAGCGAATGGGGATCTTCCGCGAGGACGTCGGTAAAAGGGTCGACGGCATCCTCGGGGACGTCCTGAAGCGCGTGGACGGAGTCAACGAGGAGGTCGCCAAACGGGCCGAGTCCGTGCAGAGCGATGTCGCGAGGAAATTCGACGGCATCCACGACGATGTCCTCAAGCGGGTCGACTCCGTTCAGGACGAGGTCGGCAAGAAGGTCGACAACGTACATGACGACGTCGCCAGGAAGGTCGCCAACGTGCACGAGGACGTCCTCAAACGGCTCGGCACTCTGGAGGAGACCATGCTCGCGCTCGCGGAGGCGTTGTTGCGTCCGCGCCGTGAGGGCGAGAAGTAGAAGTGCCGCTCGCCACCCTGTTCACGCTCAAGAAGGTGCTCAAGCAGGTGCTCATGTAGCTGCTCTGAATCTGGTCATGTAGCTTCCCGAGCGCGGGAAGCTACATGACCACGTTCGGCACTCCCCTAAGGGACCGTAACCTCTGTACCGATTTGTACGGGAAAGTTGCCGGTGGTCGGTACAGGCACGCTAATGACGTGCAATCTGTTACGTTCCGTCTTCGCAAAATCACTCCCCATACCGTTCGGAATCCGTTTACATGGATCGCGTGACCCACACCCAGGTGCCCACTCTTGCCCACGGTGATCCCCCCACCGTCGCGACGTTACGCTGGGTCGAGCGCTGCCTCGGGCCGGGCAGCGAGGTCAAGATGGTGCGCCCGCTGGCCGGTGGTATGTCCCACGTCAACCATGCGATGCTCGTGGAGAGCCGCTCCGGCACCGTGCACCGGCTGGTGCTCCGCCGCTGGTGCCGACGGGACTGGACCGTGACCGATCCGGAGTTCTCCCCGGAACGTGAGATCGCCGCACTGGCGCTGCTGGCGGGCTGTGAGATCCCGACTCCCTCTCTGGTGGCCGCGGACCCGGCTGGCGCCTACTGCGACGTCCCCGCCCTGCTGATCACCAGGCTGGTCGGGCATCCGCCCCGGCCGGCCCCCGACGACCTGCCGGAATACCTGATCCAGCTGGCCGCCGCGCTGCTGGCGGTGCACTCGCTGCAGGGGGCGTCGACGATGCCGCCGTACAGCCCGTACAACCTGCTCACCTCGCGCAAACCGCCCGAGTTGGCGCTCCGCCCCGAGCTGTGGGAGCAGGCGTTCGACGTGGTCAGCGGCCCGTCCCCCGAGGCGACGCTGCACTTCATCCATCGGGACTACCACCCGGACAACACGTTGTGGTCCTACGGGCGGCTCACCGGGATCGTCGACTGGTCCAACGCGTCCTACGGCCCGATCGCGATCGACATCGCGCACATGCGCTGGAACCTGGCGCTGCGCTACGGCACGGCGACCGCCGACCGCTTCCTGGCCGCCTTCGACCAGGTGCACGGCGGATACGCCCACCATCCGTACTGGGATCTGCGGTGCGTCCTCGATCTGCTGCCCGAAGAGCCTGGCTGGACCATCAGCGAGGCCCAGATGCCGCTGTTCGAGAACTACCTCGCCGGGGTGCTCGCCCAGATCGGCACCGCCGCTCGCTGAGCAGCGCCCGGTCGTGCCTCACACGGTGATCGTGGTGATGGGCAGGGACGAGTCCGCGGGCAGGTCCAGCGCCGACGGGTGCAGACCGGCGGTCACGAGATCGGAACCCAGCGCGGCCACCATCGCGCCGTTGTCGGTGCACAGCTTGGGCCGCGGCACCCGCAGCCGGATCCCGGCGGCGTCGCACCGCTGCTGAGCCAGCGCGCGCAGCCGGGAGTTGGCCGCCACCCCGCCGCCGATCAGCAGGTCGTAGACCCCGTGCTCGCGGCACACGGCGATCGCCTTCCTGGTGAGAACATCGACCACCGCCTCCTGGAACGACGCGGCCACATCGGCCATGGGGACCGCCTCGCCCGTGCGTTCGCGGGCCTCGACCCAGCGCGCCACGGCGGTCTTCAGCCCGGAGAACGAGAAGTCGTAGGTTCCGTCGTCGTACTTGCCCCGGGGGAAGACGATCGCGTCGGGGAGCCCTTCGCGCGCCACCCGGTCGATGTGCGGGCCGCCGGGAAAGCCCAGTCCGAGCACCCGGGCCACCTTGTCGAACGCCTCACCGGCCGCGTCGTCGATGGTCGAGCCGAGCGGCCGTACGTCCGTGGCCACGTCCGGGACCAGCAGCAGCGACGAGTGCCCGCCCGATACCAGCAGCGCGACGCACGGCTTGGGCAGGGGCCCGTGTTCGAGCTGGTCGACGGCGACGTGGGCGGCGAGATGGTTCACGCCGTACAGCGGCTTGCCCAGCGCCAGCGCGTACGCCTTGGCGGCGGCCACCCCGACCATCAGCGCCCCGGCCAGCCCGGGACCGGCGGTCACCGCGATGGCGTCCAGGTCGGACAGTTCCACCCCGGCTAGCGACAGCGCCCGGGTCACGGTCGGCGTCATGGCCTCCAAATGGGCCCGTGAGGCCACCTCCGGCACGACTCCGCCGAACCGGGCGTGCTCGTCCACACTCGAGGCGACGGCGTCTGCGAGCAGCGTGTGCCCCCGCACGATGCCGATCCCGGTCTCGTCGCACGAGGTCTCGATGCCCAGCACCAGCGCCTCGGCTCCTCGCTCGGTCACCGCCGCCTCCTCACACGCTCTTGTTCATGACGATCGCGTCCACCCCGGACGGCTGGTAATAGCGCTTGCGGACGCCGATCCGCTCGAAGCCGAAACGCTCGTAGAGCTTCTGGGCACGTTCGTTGTCCGCCCGCACCTCGAGGTACACGCTGGTGCACCCGCGGTCGGCCGCCTCGGTGAGCAACGCCGTCAGCAGCGCCGCGCCGACGCCGTGCCCCCAGTGGTCCGCGCGGACGGCGATCGTCTGGACGTCTCCGGCATCGCCCACGGCACACAGCCCCGCATACCCGACGATCTCCTCGTGGCTGGATTCGTGGCTGGATTCGTGGCTGGATTCGGGGCTGGATCCAGTGCCTGGTTCGAACGCGACCACGTAGTGGCGGGTGGTGGGCTGCTCGGCCAGTTCACCGCGGAGCATCCCCTCGGTCCAGGCGTCGTCGGGGAACAACGCCCGCTCGATCTCCATGACGACGGGCAGATCGTGCTCCGTCATCACGCGTAGCCGTGACCCGCTCCACTCGCCTGCGGGGCTCACTGGGTCACCTTCTTTCGCGGGCCGGGCTCGCGGGCGTCCGGGCGGCGCAGGTAGAGCGGTTCGGGCGCCAGCAGCGGCAGCCCCGCGGGGCTGCCGTCCAAGCGGGCGACCGTCAGCTCGGCGATCGCGGCGGCCGACGGGTGGAGCGGCTCCGACGGCTTCCCCAGCACCTCGGGGTACAGAGCCGCCCCCTCGCCCAGCACGGGGAGCCCGGCCGCGGCGGCTTCGGCCGGCGGCCCCACCTGGGGTTCTCCCGCGGTGCCGGTGGCACGCCGGTCCGCGGAGTCGTACCGCGCCCAGTACACCTCTTTGCGGCGGGCGTCCGTGGCCACCACGAACGGCTCGGTACGGCCTGAGGCCCAGGCGATCGCGTCCAGGGTGCATATGCCGTGCACGGGAACGCGCAGCGCGTTGCCGAACGCGGCCGCCGTGGCCAGCCCGACTCGCAGGCCGGTGTAGGGGCCGGGGCCGACCCCGACGGCGATGACGCTGAGATCGTGCCGTGCCACGCCCGCCTCGGCGAGGACGGTGGCGATCGAGGGAGCGAGCAACTCCGCGTGCCTGCGTCTGTCGAGGTTCTCCAAGGTCGCGCGCATGTGCGCCCCCTCGCCGGGGGCCCATTCGTAGAGTGCGACGGTGACCACGGCGGTGGCGGTGTCGAAAGCCAAGACGAGCACGGACGCCAAGCGTAGTCCAGTGCGCCCGGTCCAACGCACGGACGCTCAGGAGGCCGGCTCAGCAAACCGGCTCGGGAGGCCCGCTCAGGAGGTCCACTCAGAAAGCCTCCTCAGGAAGCCACCGCGAGAGCGTGGATCAGGTTCTTGGCGGTCTCGGTCGCTCCGGCGGTCGCCTGCTGCGTCCCCATCGCGCCGCCTTTCTCGCTGCCGCCGTAGTGGACGGTGATGAGGACGTTGGCCACGCTCGTGCTGAGCCCGGCATCGCCGAACCCCTGTGACCCGAATCCCTTGGAGTCGTCGATGCTGTAGGCCACGTAGGCGGCATCGCCCACACCCGTCACGGACTGGTGAGCGGTGATGTGCTGGGTGGTGGACAGCCCGCCCTTGCCCGCGTCGTCGCTGGCCTGCTCGGCCTCGAAGGTCTGCTTGGCCACCGCGGTGGCGGACTGATTGCCCGACGCCGCGATGACGCGGAGTTCGACGGTGAGCTGATGTCCCGAGTCGGTGGAGAACAGGGTCCACGCACACTGGCTGTGCGTATCGGTGTTGGATGCGGAGTTGAGCTGATTGCGGTCGAAGTGCGGCACCAGCTTCTCCACCTGCTGGTCCGTTACGAGGGAGCAGGCGTCGGGCACGGCGGAGCGCTCCCCGCCGGTGGAACCCTCCAGCGCGCCGGGCTGCTGCGCGGAGACTCGCCCCGAAGGGCCCGAGGACCGGTCGCCGAGCATGAGCACGAACACGGCGGAGACCGCGCACACGGCGACCCCGGCGGCCACACCGGCCAGTACGAGAAACAGCCGCCACTTGGACGGCGCCGCCTGATCCACTCGGTGGCTGCCGCTGGCTGAGCGGTGAGAACCACTGGCAGTGCGGTACTCACCGCTGGGCGTCCGATAACCACCACTCGCGTTGCGGTACTCACCGCTGGGGGTTCGGTAACCGCCACTGGGCGTGCGGTGATTGCCACTCACCGATGCCACCTCTTGTTGATCTAGGTCCTGTAATGCCAGGAAGGTGAGGTTCGTTCCGGAAAGGGTACGACACGAGATCGTAACTTGACAGGCCGAACAGTAGTGGACCGCTTCAAGTCCATCGGCTCAGCGAAATCGTGCCAGACCCTTATCGGCCCATCGAGCACCGGCAGGGGTCAGTCGTACCGTCCGTTCCTCGGAGTCCGGATTTCCGCGGGAAATCGCGATTTCCAGGCGATCGTCGGTAAGGCCGTCGACAAGCCCCTCGCCCCATTCCACCACGGTGACCGCGTCCTCGAGATCGGCGTCGAGGTCGAGATCATCCACTTCGGCGAAGCCGCCGAGCCGGTAGGCGTCGACGTGGACCAGCGGCGGCCCCCCGCACAGCGAGGGATGCACCCGGGCGATCACGAAGGTCGGCGAGGTGATCGGGCCGCGCACCTTCATGCCCTCGCCGAGCCCCTGGGTCAGCGTCGTCTTGCCCGCCCCGAGATCTCCGGACAGCACCAGGACATCGCCGGGCCGTACGACCTCGGCGAGCCGGTGCCCGAGTTCGCGCATCGCCTCTTCGGTAGGGATCACGGTGCAGATGATGTCTCTCACGCCAGACGCTCCTGGGACGCCGCGTCGGCCCGCCCGATCAGCCTGCGGATCGCCGCCGTGACGATCCCGGGATACTCGAGCGGCAGCAGGTGCCCGGCCTCGGCGACCTCTATCAGTTCCGTGTCGGGGATGGCCTCGGCGATGGCCCGGCCGTGCGCGGCCGGGGTGAGCCGGTCCGCCCCGCCGGTCAGCACGACCGTGGGCACCCGTCCGAGCACCTCCAGGGCCTTGACCTTGTCATGTCCCATGAGGGTCGGATAGAACTCGGCGATCACGTCGATCGTGGTCCCTCTGATCATCTGCTCCACGAAATCCACCATCGTGGGGCTGACGTGCTTGTCCGCGAAGCCCATCCTGCGGATCATGATGAACGCCAGGTCGGCGCCGGCCTGACGGGTCCAGTCCACGAACTCCGCCCTGCGGCTGAGGCTCCGGATCACCCCGGGGGCGAGCGGCCGCACCACCTTGGCCAGCATCAGGGGCAGGCCCAGGGTCATCTCGGACAGATCCCCGGACGAGGTGTTGGCCATGAGGATCCCGATCACGCGTGCTCCGTCGCCACGGCCATGCGCCGTCACCGCCTGCGGGTCACCGAACAGCTCGGGATGCTTGTCAGCCAGGGCCATGATGGTCATCGCGCCCATGGAGTGGCCGACCAGAACGACCGGTTCGCCCTGACGCACGGTCGCCCGGAGCACCGCGTGCAGGTCCGAGCCGGTCTGGTCGATGGTGGCATGCGTGGGCTTGCTGCGCCCCGACCGGCCATGGCTGCGCTGATCCCAGAAGACCATCCGCAGCCCGGCCTGGTCCCGGCCGAGGTCGCGACGCTGGTAGTGCCAGGAATCCTGGTTCAGGCAGTAGCCGTGGGTGAACACCACGGTCAGCGGCGCCTTGTCGTCACCGTCGATCTCCACATGGAGGGGCAGCCCGTCGTCGGCGACGACGGTCAGTTCCCTGCCGCGCAGCGAGCCGAAGGGCTCAGCGGCATCCGGGTCCGGGCGGAGGCGGACCCGGCCCACCGCGATCTTCCGGATACCCACGGCGGCGCCGAGTCCGGCCGCGCCGAGGCCGGCCGCGGCGCTGGCGATGCCGATCCTCCGCTTGCGCCTACTGTCCATCCCCAGTCCCCTCGTGCCCGGCGTACGACCGCGGAACCCTGCTTCCGATCCGGGTCACGATCTCGTACGAGATCGTGCCCAGCGCGTCCGCCCACTCCTGCGCGGTAGGCTCTCCATGATCTCCGGGACCAAACAAGATCACTTCATCTCCGGCCTCGACCTGGTCGTCTCCGACATCGACCATGAACTGGTCCATGCACACCCGGCCGGCGATGCGCCGTCGCCGGCCGGCCACGAGCACCTCCAGCAGGTTGGATCCGGCCCGGGGCACTCCGTCGCCGTACCCGGCCGGCACCAGCGCGAGCGTCGTCTCGCCCGAGGTGGTGTACGTGTGGCCGTACGACACCCCACTGCCCTCCGGGACCCGCTTGGCCAGGGCCAGCCGGGCGGTCAAGGTCATCGCGGGCCGCAGCCCGAAAGTGCCCAGCGCCGGCACCGGGGTCAGACCGTAGATCGCGATCCCCGGCCGGACGAGGTCGTAGCGCGCCTCGGGCAGGGTCAGGATCGCCGCGGAGTTGGACAGGTGCCGCACCTCCGGTCGCAGGCCCGCCTTCTCTGCCAACTCGACCGCCTCCGCGAAGACGGACAGTTGCCGCTGAATGGAAGGATGACCGGGCTCGTCGGCGACGGCGAAGTGCGAGGAGATCCCCACGATCTTCAGCAGGCCCTCTGACTGCGCGGCCAGCGCCGCGTCCACCAGGGCCGGCCAGTCGTCCGGGCCCGCCCCGCCGCGCGACATTCCGGTGTCCGCCTTGAGGTGGACCCGGCCGGCCCGCCCGGTGGTGAGCGCCGCCGCCGCGATCTCCTCGATCATCCGTACCGAGCCGGCGGTGAGGTCGATGTCCGCCGCGATCGCCTGATCGTACGGCTCGCCCGGAGCCGTCACCCCGACGAGCACCGGCACCTCGGCGCCGATCCCCGCATCACGCAGCCCCAGCGCCTCCGACAGCTTGGCCACCCCGAGTGAGGTGGCTCCTCCGGCCAGTGCGGCCCGCCCCGCGCGCACCATGCCGTGGCCGTAGCCCTCCGCCTTGACCATGGCCATGACCGCGGTGCCCCCGGCCCGCTCCTTCAGCAGGGCGACGTTGTCGCTGATCGCCTGAAGATCGATTCTGGCCACGACCGGATGCGCCATGGCATCCACGCCCGCCGGCTCCTCTGACCAGATCACTGCACTACCACTCCCGAATGTTCCCTCTCGTTGGGACGAACCGGCGGCCGTCCAGGTTCGCCATGTGACCACGGACACGTGTGCCGGGGGCCCGCTACGGATACTCCCTGCCACCTCACCGCGTCACGTCAACGCGTGGAAGGCTTCCGGGAGCGCGGCCACGACGTCGTGCGCGCCGATCGGTGCGCCTTCCTCGGAGGCGAGCCGTGCCGCCAGGCCGTGCAGGAAGGCCCCGGCGGTGGCCGCGTCGAGCGCCGCCAGACCACCTGCCAGCAACGCGCCGATCAGCCCGGAGAGTACGTCACCGGTCCCCGCTGTGGCGAGCCGGGGCGTTCCGGTCGGGTTGACCCGTACCGGCCGGTCCTCTTCGGCGATCAGCGTGGTCGAGCCCTTCAGCAGCACGGTGGCCGACAGCTCGCCGGCCGCCCGGCGTACGTGTTCCAGCCGCCGGGCCTCGATGTCCTGCCGTTCCGCGCCGATCAGCCGGGCCAGCTCACCGGCGTGCGGGGTGAGCACGGTCGGCGCGGTGCGCCGCTGTAGCTCGCGGCGGCGAGCTCCGTGGTCGGCGAGTACGGTGAGCCCGTCGGCGTCGATCAGCACCGGCAGATCGGTGTTCAGCACGGCCGCGATCAACGCCTCGGAGTGCTCGTCGGTGCCCAGTCCCGGCCCCACGATCCAGGCCTGTACCCGGCCCATGCCCAGCGCTGCCTGCGCGTCTCCGGGTTCGATCACCGTGGTGACGGCCTCCGGCCACCACTGCCGGACCAGATCCACGACGTTCTGTACGGAGGCGAAGCGCACCATGCCGGCCCCGCCGCGGATGGCCCCCCCGGTGCTCAGCACCGCCGCCCCCGGATACCGTTCGCTGCCGGACAGGATTCCCACCACGCCGCGGCGATACTTGTCGGACTCGGGGGACGCTTCGGGCGGACGGACGTCACCGAACTGGGGCGCGACCACGTCGGGATCCGGCAGTTCGGGGCCGAGGCCGATGTCGATCAGCTCGACGACACCGCTGTGCGCGGCGCCGGGGTCGATCAGCAGGCCGGGCTTATAGGTGCCGAACGTGACCGTGACGTCCGCCCAGATGGCCGCCCCCGCGACCTCACCGGTGCTTGCGTCGACCCCGCTCGGCACGTCGCACGCCACCACGATGGCGTCAGAGTCCGCGGTGCGCGCCGCCAGCCGCGCGTAGGGTTCCCGCAGTCCGCCCTGCCCGCCGATGCCGGTCAGCCCGTCGATCACCAGGTCCGCCGCCTCGATCGCCGCGTCACCGGCCGCGTCCTCCACGGCGACCCGGCCACCGGCCTTCCGCAGATCGGCCAGGCCTTCCTCGTGGACGGTGGAACCCGCCAGGATCGCCTCGACCCTGGCCCCCCGCCGGGCCAGCCGGGCTCCGGCGTAGAGGGCGTCCCCACCGTTGTCCCCGCTGCCGACCAGCAGCACCACGGGCGATCCGTACAGCGTGGGCAGGAGATTGGCGCAGACGGAGGCCAGCCCCGCGGCGGCCCGCCGCATCAGGGTCCCCTCGGGCAGCCGGGCCATCAGCGCCCGCTCAGCGGCTCTGACCTTGTCCACCTCATGCGCGTATCTCATGGCCCCCTCCGGTGATCAATTGGCTTCAAGGGTGCCACGAACGCCCCTTTCCAGGCCGGACGAGAAGGCGCCGGGCATCTCACCGCCGCTCGGCGATGACAATGGCGGTGGCGATCCCGCCGTCGTGGCTGAGCGAGATATGCCAGTGATTCACGCCACAGGCCTCGGCGGCCGTGGCGACGGTGCCCGACACGTGCAGGCTGGGCCGCCCGTCGTCGGCCCGGCGGACCTCGGCATCGGTCCACAGCAGGCCGCGCGGTGCGCCGAGCGCCTTGGCCAGCGCCTCCTTCGCGGCGAACCGGGCCGCGAGCGAACGAGGTGCAAGATCACGCTCGGCCTCGGTGAAGAGCCGGCCGCGTAGCCCTGGTGTCCGCTGCACGGACCGCACGAACCGGGCGATGTCGACGACGTCAATGCCCACACCCACGATCACACCCCGATCGTACGAGTTCCTTCCACCGAAGCGGAGCGAGCACCGCGGCGAACCGCGACGTTTTCCATCTGGCGGCCACCACACACAAAATGTTGCCTGCGGCGCGAACGCCACAGGCAACATTTTTGCTAACCGGAATATGTTCCGAATATGTTGACTAGATGGCTTGAAGCCGGACCATCTAGCTTACCCGAGCCTAGGCCAAGTCCAGCCGACCCGACTTGACCTCCCCGACGAAGGCCCGCCATGCGCCTGACCCAAAGGAAAGAACCGGACTTGCTGCCACATCCTTGCTATCCCGTACGCCAATGCGTTCGACGGAAAGCCGAGCGGTCTCGACACATCCGTAGTTGGCGCCGGAGCGTACGCTCTTCCTCCACACAGCACCGGAGCTGGCGTCACTAGATAGCATGGTTCATCTCCTTGTGGCTCGCCCATGAGAGAAAAGGCATGGGCGAGATCGCAGAATCCAATGGGCGACCGCCTCCGCAGCGTACTCCCGGTCGGACGATCAACGCATCTTAAGCCGCAACTGGCGGCAGGAGTTGCAGTTATAGGACAAAACATGCTGTGATTTCAGCCAGCCATTGGTAACGCGATCGTCAACGCCAGACGCTCTTCGCGATCCGGGCGATGCAGTCTATCGACTCAGTCTGCCCGAGTGCGGCCTCGCGCAGCCAGTCGAACGCCAGTCGGTAACGATAGGTGTCAGATTCTTCCTCGAAGTAAAAGTTACTGAATAGTTGCTCAACGTAGATCACATCGTGAAACGTGATGTCGTAAACAGGAGCAAAGCGGAGCAACGTGAACGATCCGGCATCGACCGGATGCGGGCCCTCGAGCGGCAGGACGTGCAGCGCGACGTTGGGCAGTTCCGCCAGCTCCACCAGCTTGATCAGCTGAGCGTGCATGGTGCGATGATCGCCACGCTCCCGCCGCAGCACGGACTCGTCCAGCACCACGGTCATCTGGAGTGGCTTCTCACGAGTCAGCACCTCTTGCCGGCGCAGCCGCGCTCCCACCCGCGTCGCCAGCTGGCCCGGCGGGATCCTGTCCAGCGACTGCATCGCGAGCATGGTCTGCCGGGCGTACTCCTCGGTCTGGAACAGCCCCGGGACGGCCAGCGGCTCCCACTGCCACGCGGCCTCCGCCTCGGCCTCCATGCTGACGAACGTCGCGAACTTCTCCGGAAGAGCGTCGGAGTAGGCCTCCCACCAGCCCTTCCGCTCAGCCTCACGAGCGAGGGCCAGGAGTTCTTCCGCGTAGGTGCCCCCCTCTCCGTACAGCTCGAGCAGCCGGCGGACGTCAACGATCTTGACGCCCGTCTTGGCCGTCTCGATGCGGCTGATCTTCGCAGCGGACCAGCCCAGGCTCCGGGCGACCTCGTCGCCGGTGACGTCGGCCCGTTCACGCAGCCGGCGCAGCTCAGCGGCGAGTCTGCGGCGACGGACGGTCGGACTCACAGGTGGCGGCACCGCTGCCCTCCTCCGGACCCAAAGGAGTAAATATTCCCTCCAGCAGTGTGCCCCACGCGTGGCGGCGACGGCACGGATACATGCATCGAAAGATGTAGATAAATATCCACGTCATGTAGCGGTGCAACTTGCAGTGAAAGACACGAAAGTTCACAATCAGGGAGACTGCTCAGCCCCACAAGGATCTGCGGCAGCACGCGCCCGGGACGGCAAGGACGCCGACGGGCCGACCGGTCACGACGCGGTGACCCCGCCTCCCCTCCCCGCTACCAGGCGGGGCTTGCCTCACGGCAAGGCACCATCGGCCTACCGGCCGAAGAATCGGAGGGTACCGTGCAGAGCCTCCCCATCCACCGGAGCATTCTCGCGGTCGACATCGAGAAGTCGACCAGCCCGCTGCGGACCAATCCCGTCAAGGAAGAACTTCGACGCCAGGTCTATCGTCTGCTCGACATGGCGATGACGAACGCGGGCATCGAGGACAGGCATCTCGACCCGTTCGAGGACCGCGGTGACGGCGTACTGGCACTGATTCATCCGGTCGACGAGATCCCCAAGACCCTGCTGCTCAACCCGTTCGTCCCCGTGCTCGCCCGGCTGCTGCTCGACTACAACGCCGAGCTGCCGCCCGGCGAGGAGGGCCGCCTCGGACTGCGGCTGCGCGTCGTCGTCCACGCGGGCGAAGTCCACTACGACGGGCGCGGCTACTTCGGTGAAGAGCTCGATGTGGCATGCCGGCTGCTGGACGCGCCGCGGGTGAAGAAGTCCCTGCGGGAGACCACCGCGCCTCTGGTGCTGGTCGTCTCCGAGGACATCTACTGGGCGATCGTGCGGCACGACTACGACGGCATCCGAGGGGAGACCTTCCTGCCCCTGGTCCGTCTGCACGTCTCCGGCCGCCGCAGGCTCGGCTACGTGCACACCCCCCACCAGGCTCCGTACGAGGTCCCGCGGGAGGGCCCGCGGGAAGTTCGATACGAGCTTCCGCGAGAGCTCCCGCAGATCGCGGCGATCGGCGCTCCTGCGACCACGTTCGCACGACGGCTGGGCGCCGGCCCCTCGGCCGCCTGAACCGGCGCGGTCCGCCGGGCCGGCAGGGCCCGGCCGGCCGGGAGGGGGCGGCCGGCCGGGAGGGCGCGGCCGGCCGCCTCACTCCACGGTCACGGACTTCGCGAGGTTGCGGGGCTGGTCCACGTCGTGCCCCTTGGCGGCGGCCAGCTCGCAGGCGAACACCTGGAGCGGGACGGTGGTGACCAGGGGCTGCAGCAACGTCGGTACGGCGGGGACCCGCAAGAGCGTGTCGGCGTACGGCGCGACCGACTCGTCTCCGTCCTCCGCGATCACGATGGTGCGGGCGCCGCGGGCCCGGATCTCCTGGATGTTGGAAACGATCTTGTCGTGGAGTACGTTGCGAGCGCGCGGCGGGACCACCACGACGACCGGCAGGCCCTCGTCGATGAGCGCGATCGGGCCGTGCTTCAGCTCGCCCGCCGCGAACCCCTCGGCGTGCATGTAGGCCAGTTCCTTGAGCTTGAGCGCGCCCTCCAGGGCGACCGGGAAGCCCACATGACGGCCGAGGAAGAGCACGCACCGTTCGCCGGCCATCGAGCGGGCCAGCGCGCGCACCGGTTCCATGGTCTCCAGGACCTTCTCCACCTTCTCCGGCATGGCGTTCAGCAGCTGGATGACGGCGAAGACCTCGTCACCCCACTTGGTGCCCCTCACCTGCGCGAGATAGAGCGCGATGAGGTAGACCGCCACCAGCTGGGTGAGGAACGCCTTGGTGGAGGCCACGGCGATCTCCGGGCCGGCGTGGGTGTAGAGCACCCCGTCACATTCACGCGGGATCGTCGAACCGTTGACGTTGCAGATGCCCAGCACCCGGGCGCGCTGCTCACGCGCGTGCCGTACGGCCATGAGGGTGTCCATCGTCTCGCCGGACTGCGAGATGGCGATGACCAGCGTGGTCCGGGTGAGAATCGGGTCACGGTAGCGGAACTCACTGGCGAGTTCGACCTCGCAGGGCAGCTGGGCCCAGTGCTCGATGGCGTATTTGGCGATGAGCCCCGCGTGGTAGGCCGTCCCGCAGGCCACGATGATGATCTTGTCTACGTCGCGCAGCTCCTCCCCGGAGATGCGCATCTCATCGAGGGTGAGCCGGCCGTCGGTGCCGATCCGGCCCAGCAGGGTGTCGGCGACCGCCTGCGGCTGCTCCGCGATCTCCTTGAGCATGAAGTAGTCGTAGCCGCCCTTCTCCGCGGCCGACACGTCCCAGTCGACGTGATACTCCCTCACCTGGGCCGGCCTGCCGTCGAAACCGGTGACCGTCACCCTGTCCCGGCGCAGCTCCACCACCTGGTCCTGGCCGAGCTCGATCGCCTCCCGGGTGTGCTCGATGAAGGCCGACACATCGCTGGCGAGGAAGTTCTCCGCCTCACCACGCCCCACGACCAGGGGGGAGTTGCGCCGCGCCCCGACCACCACCTCGGGGTCCGCGGCGTACACGGCGACCAGCGTGAACGCGCCTTCCAGCCTGCGGCAGACCCGGCGCATCGCCTCGGCGAGCCCCTCGGCCGGCTCGGTCGCGGCGGCCAGCTCGTCCTCGAGGAGATGCGCGACGACCTCGGTGTCCGTGTCGGAGGTCAGCTCGTGGCCGCGCCGCTCCAGCTCATTCCGGAGGGCGGCGAAGTTCTCGATGATCCCGTTGTGGACAACCGCGACCGAGCCCGTGCAGTCCATGTGCGGGTGGGCGTTGCGGTCGTTGGGCGCCCCGTGGGTGGCCCATCGGGTGTGCCCAAGACCCAGTGTCCCCTCGGGAGGCGATTGCTCGGCCAAGGCGTTGCGCAGGTTGACGAGCTTGCCGGCCCGCCTGACCGTCGTCAGCTTGTCATCGGCCAGCACGGCGATCCCCGCGGAGTCGTACCCCCGGTACTCCAACCGCGCGAGGCCCTCGGTCACGACCTTGAGGGCGGACTGCGACCCGATGTAACCCACGATTCCGCACATGGGCGCCAGGTTAGCCGCCAGACCGCCGCCCCATGCCAAAGGCACTGATCAACCATCTAAGGTCGTGCCCATGACCACTGGCTGGGAAGACGCGCCGAGCCCCTACGTGGAACTGGATCGCGAGTCCTGGCGGGCGCTCCGCCAGAGCACTCCCCTGTCGCTCAGCGCGGACGAACTCGGCGCGCTGCGCGGGCTGCACGACCCCATCGATCTCAGCGAGGTGGAGGAGGTCTACCTGCCGCTGTCCCGGCTGCTCAACCTGTTCGCCACCTCCGACGACCGGCTGCGCGGCACCGTCAGCGCCTTCCTGGGCGGCCCGGTGCGGCCCACCCCGTTCATCATCGGTGTCGCGGGCAGCGTCGCGGTCGGCAAGTCGACGATCTCCCGGCTGCTGCGCACGCTGCTGGCCCGCTGGCCGGAGCATCCGACGGTGGAGCTGGTGACCACCGACAGCTTTCTCTACTCCAACGCGCTGCTCAGCGAGCGCGCGATGATGGACCGCAAGGGATTCCCCGAGTCCTACGACCGCCGCGCGCTGGTCCGGTTCGTCGCCGCGGTCAAGGCCGGGGCCGACGAGGTGTCCATCCCCGTCTACTCGCACCTGTCGTACGACATCGTGCCGGATGCCCGCCAGGTCGTCCGCCGCCCGGAAATCCTGATCGTCGAAGGACTCAACGTGCTGCAGGTACCGCCTCCGGGATCACTGGCGATCTCGGACTTCTTCGACTTCTCGATCTACGTTGACGCCCGGGTGGAGCACATCCGGCAGTGGTTCGTTGATCGGCTCCTCGCCCTGCGCGAGACCGCGTTCGCCGATCCCAGGTCGTACTTCCACGAATTCGCCACCCGGTCCGACCGGGAGCAGACCGCCGTGTTCGCCCGGCAGATCTGGCGGGACATCAACGAGGTCAACCTGGTCTCCAACATCCGGCCGACGCGCGCACGGGCGACGTTGGTGCTCTACAAGGGCCAGGACCACGACGTGCAGCGCCTCCGGCTGCGCCGCATCTGACCCGTGCCCGGCCCATTCCGGCCCGCTTCCGGCTCCCGTCGGGCCCACGTCCGGCTCGCGTCCGGCCCCCCGTTCGAACAGCATCCGGCCCGCATCCGAGCAATGTCCGGGGCCGGATCGGGCCGGATGGGGCCGGATGGGCCGGAACGGGCCGTTCGTCAGTCGGCGCCGGTGATGGCCAGCGAACGCAGCCGCACGGCGGCCACTAGGGTGCCGCCCCCAGCCACGATCGAGAGCAGCACCACCGCGACACCGAGCGATACGTCCGACCTCACCGCCACGGCGGAGGTCAGCGAGTCGGTGACCGACAGCGCCCACTGCTGGATGGACAGCGACTTGGCCCCCGGCGCGAAGTTGCCGATCAGGACCTCCCACACCAGGACGTACAGCAGTCCGATCACGACGGCGAACCGGCTGGCGACCGCCAGCGCGACGAACACCGCGCAGTAGGCCAGCCCGCCGACCAGCGTGCCGATGGCGAACGCCACCGCGAGCTGCGCGGTGAAGCCGGTGAGGATCACTCCGGCCACCAGCGCGGGAAGGACTCCGAAGACCACCATCAGCACGATCGCCACGGCGAGCTTGGTCAGCACGATCACCTGCCGCGGCACGGGCTTGGTCAGCACGTACATGATCTGGCCATCGTCGATCTCCGGAGCGATCACCCCGGTGCCCGCGATCAGCCCGAGCAGGGGCAGCAGCGTGCCGAGTGCGAACCTTTGCAGCACGCCCGTCGAGATCTCCAGGTCGTTGTGGCCGGTGAGCCGAAGGATCACGGCGAGCAGCAGCAGAATCGCCGGCAACGCGAACAGCAACAGCGCGCGCCTTCGCCCGAGCATGGCCCGGAAGGTGATGTACGCGATCGTGGTGTTCATTGCACTCGCTTCCGCTCGCCCAGGCTCGCTCCCAGCGCGCCGGTTCCCGTGCCCACCGGCTCGCGCCCGTTCGTGCGCCCAGCCGTGCTGATGCGCCCAGCCGTGTTCGTACGTGCAGCCGTGTTCGTACGTGCAGCCGTGTCCATGAGCGCGCCCGTCTTCATGTGCCCACCAGGTAGGAGAAGACGCTCTCCAGTGACTCGTCGGCCGGGGAGACCTCCCACAGCCGTACCCCCGCGTCCCGGGCCACCTGCGGCAGCAGCCAGGTGAAGCGCCGGAAGTCGACCGCCTCGACCTGGAGGCCCGCGTCGGTGAGCTGCACGCTGCGCGCGGACCCGTCGGCGATGATCGCTGCGGCCAGCCTGCGGTCGTCCCCGGAGCGCACGACGAACACGTGCGGACGGTCCGTCATCAGCCGCCGGATCTCCCGGAAGTCGCCGGAGGCCGCGTGCCGGCCGGCCACGATGACCTCGATGTGCCCGGCCAGCCGCTCGACCTCCTCGAGGATGTGCGAGCTGAACAGGATCGTCCTGCCCTCCGCCGCCATGCCCCGGATCAGGTCCATCAGCTGCAGCCGCTGCCGGGGATCCATACCGTTGAACGGCTCGTCCAGCAGCAGCACCGGCGGATCGTGCACCAGCGCCGAAGCCATCTTGATCCGCTGCTTCATGCCCTTGGAGTACGTGCCGATCGTCCGGTCCTTGGCGTAGTCCATCTCGACCAGGCCGATCGCGCGCTGCGCCGCCGCACCCGGCTGGGGCAGCTTGTGGAGCTTGGCCATGGCGAGGACGAACTGGCCGCCGGTCAGGAAGTCGTACGCCGCCTCGCGCTCCGGCACCAGGCCCATACGCCGGTAGACCTCGGGGTTCTTCCAGATCCGGGCGCCTTCCAGCGCGACGGATCCCGATGAGGGGGGCAGGAAGCCACCCATCATGTGGATGAGCGTCGACTTCCCCGCGCCGTTGGGGCCGAGTAGTCCGGTCACGCCCGGGCCGATCGTCATGGAGATGCCGTTGACCGCCACCACGTTGCCGTACCAGCGCGACACCTGCTGCAGTTCGAGCTTCACGACTCCACCCGCTGTTCCACCCGCTGCTTGTGCTGCTGCGGTTCGAGGCCCGCGCGTCTCATGAGGTGCCCGCCTTCTGGAAACGAGCGGACAGGATCGTGATCGAGCCCGCGATGAGGGCGACGCAGATCAGCGCCGCCACCGGGCCGCCGAGCCACGACGAGGGGACGAACGGGGCCGCTCGGTCCGCGCCGAGCAGTTTCACCTGCACGATGTCGACGAGATTGAACGGTGTGAACAGCCCTACCCACCCGGCGAGGCCGTAGTTTCCGGTGGACTCCGCTATGCCCTGCACGATGATGACCGTGACGCTGCTCACCATGTAGATCGCCATCACTGCGGCCACTCCGAAGCCGCGCCGCGGCGTGAAGGCCGCCACGACCAGGCCGATGCCCGCCAGCACCAGCGCGAACACCAGGCACCCGGCCAGACCACCGAGAACGTGCAGCGTGTGCTCGCCCACGCTCGAGCCCTTGGTACTGCCGTCGCTCAACGGGCCGCCACCCGGCCCTCCCGAGTTCGGCTTCGTCTGGTCCCGGGTCACCAGTGCGCCGACGTACAACAGCGTCACCGGAGCGGCCATGAGCAGGAACAAGGCGGTCGTCAGCGCGGCGTACTTGGCCGCCACGAAGTCCAGCCGCCCCACCGGCCGGGAGAAGTACAGCGGTACGACGTGGGAGCGCAGCTCGCGGGCCGCCAGTACCGGCGCCTGGCTGGCCAGGAAGATGGCGATGAGAACCTGGAGGAACACCGCGTACTTCGAATAGCCGATGAGCAGCTCGGGCCGCTTGCTCAGCGCCACCACCGCGATGCTGCCCGCCGCCGGGACCAGCATGAACGCCGACAGCAGGAAGGGCATCACCTTCGCCTTGGCCGGCCGGCCCAGTCCGTAGACCGCGCGCAGATTGTGGACGAACAGCGACCGCAGGACGTACGCCCGGCCCAGCCGGGGCCCGTCGTAATGCCGATAACCGATGTCATGAATCGCGGTGCTGCCAGGGATGCTCATACTCATTGCCTCGCTCCGCTCGGCGGCTCGCAGCCGCTCTCACGCAGCGGCTTCCCTCGTCGCGTGCTCACTCGTACCTCGCTCCGCGCGCTCCTCAGCCCAACCGCTGCGCGGCTGCTCGCGCTCACTGCCTCGCTCCGCTCGGTACGGGGGGTACGGGGGGTACGGCGGGGGCGGCGAAGACCTCTTCGATGTGGTGACGGCGCTGTTCCAGCCGGATCATGCGGAGCCCGAGGTCGGCGACGGAATCGCGGATCAGGTCATAGGTCTTCTCACCGTCGATGTCGATGAGCAGGAACCGGCCGTCCGGGCGGACCGTCAGGCCGCCTTCGACCAGCCGCTGTCCCAGCGGATCCCGGCCCTCCTCGACCTCCAGCAGAAGCACCCCGCTGACCTCGGTGAACGCGGCCACCGCCTGGGAACGGAGCAACCGCCCACCATCGATGATCACCACGTGGTCGCAGATGCGCTCGAGTTCGCCGAGCAGGTGTGAGGTGACCAGGACGCTGATGCCGAAATCGGCGCCGATCCGGCGGATCAGCGCGAGCATCTCATCCCGGCCCGCCGGGTCGAGGCCGTTGGTCGGCTCGTCCAGGAAGACCAGCTGCGGATCGTGCACGAGCGCCTGGGCGAGCTTGACGCGCTGCCGCATACCGGTCGAGTAACCCCCGATCGGCCGGTAGCGCTCCTCGTACAACCCGACGTGCCGCAAGGTGTCGGCGGCACGTTCACGGGCGGCGGTGGCCGGCAACCCCGAAATCCGCGCCATGTGCACGACGAACTCGGTGGCCGACACGTCCGGCGGCAGGCATTCGTACTCAGGCATGTAGCCGACCCGCTCCCGGATCAGCGCGCCCTGGTGGGCGACGTCCAGGCCGAGCACGGCCGCCTGACCGCTGGTCGGCGGAAGCAGACCGAGCAGGATCTTGATGAGCGTCGACTTGCCGGCGCCATTGGCTCCGACCAGACCGACGACCCCTGGTTCCACACCGACATTGAGGTCATCGAGTGCGGCGATCCCCCGGGGACCGCCGTACCGCATGGTGAGGCCCTGGGTGGTGATGATGGGCATGCCCCGAACCTAGTGGAACCACCCCATCGCAGTCGTCACCCTGACGGGGGACAACCAACCTCGCGACGCCCCTTCTTTCGGACGATGTTTCCACCGCCCACGGGCGCACGCGTGTGGTGGTGTGCGCGATCGCCGTACTCCCCCCGGCGCACTCCCCTATACCGACACGTATCTACGACATTGCCAGATCAGCCGAAGCGTCTGGTCCGCAGCATTTGGCCAGCGCCAGCGCCAGCGCCGCCGCCTACCGCATGTCCCGTGAGACGCCAACGCTGCTCAGGATCTTCCGCAGGGCCGACGGCCCTTCGCTGCCCTGGGCATCACCCAGAACGGCCACGACGACGATCTGGCGACTACTAGAGAAGTCGTCCAGAGCGGCCACGAGCGCGACCTCGCCTGGCGGGCCTTTTATTACGGCATCTCGGGCGGCGTCGTTGAACACCTTCCAGCTGCGATGCCGCAGCCGCTCATCCACCGAGGTCACCATCGCTCTAGTGCCAGCCCAGCATCCATGGCCGCCAGGATGACATGGCCCCCGGAATAGGGCTGGATGGGGGGTTTGCTAACCGTTACTCGTTGGTGACGTATTGACCGGTTCGTCGCAAGCTAGGTTGTTTGTCCGTGACAACCCCCCAAAGTCGTGGCCGTCTCATGACCACCTTCGTGTGTCTGGCTCTTGCAACGGCGTGCTCGTCGACGCTGACCTCCGGTAGCGTCCCGGAACCGTCCGGCAGTTCGGTCCCCAAGAGTGGGGCAGCGCATCTGGTCGTTCTCTCAGACCCCGGTCAGGTCACCTATAGCGTGCACCCGGCGAACTGCCATACCACCGGCAGTGGGACTCAGATCCTGCAGGACCCGTCGTGCACCCCGGGTGGCATCGACCCCAAGGTGACGCAGTCCAACCTGGCGTCCACGATCTGCAAGTCCGGATATACCTCGACTGTGAGGCCCCCAAGCTCGCAGACCGGCAAGGCCAAACGGGCGCAATACGTGGCGTATGGAGTGCCAGATGGCACCACCTCAGAGCTTGATCATCTAGTCAGTCTCGAATTGGGGGGAAACAACGATATTGCCAACCTTTGGCCGGAAATCGGGAAGCTGCCGAACTCCAAGGACAAGGTGGAGAACGACCTGCATCGGGCGGTGTGCAGCGGCAAAGTGAAGTTGGCGGACGCGCAGCGTGCCATCGCCACGGACTGGCGGACCGCCGAGCACCAATTTGGCCTAGCGTGATCGACGCCCGTCGACGGAACGTTGGTCGGTCACCTGTTGTTGTGAAGCTGCTTGTTGTGAAGCTGCTTGTTGTGAAGCTGCCGCCGAAGTTCGAGTAGTTCGCCGTGGGCGGCTTCCAGAGCAGTTCGTAGTTCGGCGACCTGTTCCCTGTGCCGCTGTCGGGTAGTGGCCAGTTGCTGGGTGAGCCGGCGAACCAGAGTGCCGGCGGCGGCGTCGATGTCGGGGTGGCTCACCTGGCCGACGGAAGAGCCACCGCGTGCCGGCGCACGGCTTCGACCTCGGGACGGACTACGGAATGGCGGTAGATCAAGTCGGAAGACACCATACGGAAGACACCAACGGTCTCAGAGAGCGCGAACGACCTCGGCGAGCCGCTCGGCGACCGACTGGGCCTGCTCCTCCGCCGCCGCCTCGACCATGACGCGGACCATCGGCTCGGTCCCACTCGGCCGGATCAGCACCCGGCCGGTCTCGCCGAGTTCCGCCTCGGCCGTGGCGATGGCGGCGGCCAGCTCGGCGGACGTCTTGGCCTTGGCCTTGTCGATCCCACGTACGTTGATGAGCACCTGAGGCAGCCGGGTCATGATCTTGGCCAGCTCGTCCAGCGGACGGCCCCGGCGGACCATCGCGGCGAGCAGGTGCAGACCGGTGAGGACACCGTCGCCGGTGGTCGCATGATCAAGCATGATCACATGACCGGACTGCTCACCACCGAAGGTGAAGCCGCCTTCTTTCATCGCCTCGAGCACATAGCGGTCGCCCACCGCGGTCTCGATCACGGTCAGCCCCGCCTCACGCATGGCCAGCTTGAAGCCGAGGTTGGACATGACCGTGGCCACCACCGTGTCGTCCTGCAGCCGCCCCGCCTCGCGCAGTTCCAGGGCCAGGATCGCCATGATCTGGTCACCGTCGATGGACTCACCGGAACCGGTCACGGCCAGACAACGATCGGCGTCGCCGTCGTGGGCGATGCCCGCGTCCGCCCCGTGCTCGATCACCGCGGCCTGCAGCGCCTCGAGGTGGGTGGAGCCACAGCCCTCGTTGATGTTGAGCCCGTCCGGTTCCGTACCGATCTCGATCACGGTAGCACCGGCCCGGCGCAAGATCTGCGGAGCCACCACCGAGGCCGCTCCGTGCGCGCAGTCGAGCACGACACGTACACCGTCCAGGGAGCCGGGCGCCGTCGCCAGCACATGCTCCACGTAGCGCTCGGCCTCGCCCTGCGCGTCACGTACCCGGCCTACCCCGGAGCCGATCGGCCCCTGCCAGGACTCGCCGAGATGAGCCTCGATGGCGTCCTCCATCTCGTCGGCCAGTTTGTAGCCACTGCGGTCGAAGAACTTGATGCCGTTGTCGGGGGCCGGGTTGTGGGAGGCCGACAGCATGACGCCGAGATCAGCGTCGAGGGCATGGGTGAGATAGGCCACGGCGGGAGTGGGCAGCACGCCGAGACGGAGCACGTCGACGCCCGCGCTGGCCAACCCGGCCACCACCGCCGCCTCCAGGAACTCGCCTGACGCCCGGGGATCACGTCCGACCACGGCCACCGGCCGATGGCCCTCGAACGCCCCGACCTCGCCGAGCACCCTCGCTGCGGCCACGGAAAGTTCGAGCGCCAACTGGGCGGTGAGGTCGCGGTTGGCGACTCCACGGACGCCATCGGTTCCGAAGAGACGGCCCATAACTCACTCCTGACGAGTCACTCTTGCTTCATACGGAGGCGCCGGCTTCATATGGGGGGACCGGGCGCAGCCGAGGGGGAGGCACTGCGGGCGGCGGGGCGGGTGGGAAGGAGCAGGGTCGGCGGATGGGATCGAGGGGTGTGTTCAAGGGGGCGAACACCTCGGCCGGCGAGCCGGACACCGGCAGACGACAGGAGCGAGTGAGCTCCACGCCTCGGGCCGTTCCCGAAAACACGTATGGGCCGCCAACACGTATGGGCCGCCGCGGACGCGCGGCGGCCCATACGTTTCTCGAGGCTAGCGCTTGCTGTACTGCGGAGCCTTACGGGCCTTCTTGAGACCGGCCTTCTTGCGTTCCTTGGCCCGCGGGTCCCGGGTCAGGAAGCCGGCCTTCTTCAGCGCCGGGCGGTTCTCCGGGTCGACCAGCTGCAGCGAACGGGAGATGCCCATGCGCAGCGCACCCGCCTGTCCGGTGACACCGCCACCGCTGATCCGGCAGATGACATCGAACTGGTCCTCGGCACCCAGCGTCACGAACGGCTCGTTCACGATCTGCTGGTGCACCTTGTTCGGGAAGTAGCTGTCCAGCGTGCGGCCGTTGATCGTCCACTGGCCGGTGCCTGGAACGATCCGGACTCGTGCGATGGCCTGCTTGCGGCGGCCGGTGGCACCCGCGGCGCCGGTCACGATCGACGGTACGGCGACCTCTTCGGCTGCCTGCGGGGTCTCGCTGGTGTACTCCGACGGGGCATCCTCGATGAGCGAGTCGGATTCGACGCTATCCACTTGCGTCTCGATGCCGGTGGTCTCAGCCACGGTTCTCCTAGGGTCTTCTAGCCAAGGCGGCGGGCCCGAAAAAGATCGGGTGCCCTGGCGGCCACGGGTACTGAAAGGACTTACTGGGCGATCTGCGTGATCTGCGTGATCTGCGTGATCTCGAAAGGCACGGGCGACTGAGCCTGGTGCGGGTGCGTGGGGCCGGCGTAGACCTTGACCTTGCTGAACATTTTGCGGCCCAGCGTGTTCTTGGGCAGCATGCCCTTGATGGCCTTCTCGACCGCCCGCTCGGGGTGCTTGTCCAGCAGGTCGCCATACGCCATCGAGCGCAGACCGCCAGGGTAGCCCGAGTGGCGGTAGGCCCGCTTCTGCTCACGCTTCTTACCGGACAGCGCCACCTTGTCGGCGTTCACGATGATGACGAAGTCACCCGTGTCGAGATGCGGCGCGTAGATCGGCTTGTGCTTGCCCCGCAGCACGGTCGCGACCTGGCTGGCGAGCCGACCGAGCACGACATCGGTCGCGTCGATGACGTACCACTGACGCTGCACGTCAGCGGGCTTAGGGGTGTACGTGCGCACGGTCGTAGGCCTTCGTTTCTGGTCTTGGTCTTGGCAGAGCCAAGCATTTGGACACTTTGCGGAATCCAGGTCGCGCTGATCGGAAACTGGTCCGATCTCGTGGCCCGGGAGCGGCCGGGCGCCTCTAGGCACGCCGGCACACAGCGAACTGGCAGGATACCCAGCCCAAGGGGCACGGGTCAAAGCGGGTCGTCAGAGACCACTTGATCCATCACTGCGATCTATCACTTTGTTCTACCGCTCGTTCTACCACGACCAGTATGCCTTACCGGCCAAGATGCGCAGGCCGCTTCGGCGTCAGGGAGAGCCGCCTCGGCATGACGCCCGGCCATGTGGCTCCCGTGACGCTCACCCGTGACGCGCGGCCGCGACAGAGCCGCTCAGCACCGCTCACTGCCGCTCCTGGCCGCTGGGAGCACGGCGGACACCGGCTGTCCGGCCTTCTCTCCGGCCCTCTGGTCGGCCCGCGATCGACTGCTGGCCGGCTTCCGATGGGCCCCTGATCGGGCCTTGGGAATCCCCGGACGCCAGATTCATTCCGTGCAATCGTAGTGATTTGGCGACGTCCGGATCTACGCAATCCCGAGGATAGGGTCCTAAATATGGGTTACCCGGGTGATCAAAGCCAATCCGGCGGCTGGCCCCCTGAGCAGCCGTCGCAGTCTCCGTCTCCGTCTCCACACGGCCCAGGCCAGGGCACCTCGACTTCGCGTTACGGCCAGAACCCCTTCAGCCCGCCACCGGCCGGGCCCCCAGCGGCCGATCCAGCGGCCGATCCAGCGGCGGACCCTGCGGCTGACCCAGCGGCTGGGGAGGAACAGCCCGCCGGCGCGGGCCCGGGTTCGTACGAATCTGGTCCGGGTTCCTACCGATCGGGTCCAGGTTCCTACGAATCGGGCCGGGGCGTCTACGAATCGCGCCCAGGTTCCTACGAGTCAGGCCCAGGTTCCTACGAGTCAGGCCCCGGGTCGTACGAATCGGGTTCGGGTGCCTATGAGCCGAGGCCAGGTGCCTATGAGCCGGGTCCGGGCGCCTACCAGCCGAGTTCCTACGAACCAAGTTCCTACGAGCCGAGCACCGGTTCCTACGAGCCGGGTTCCTACGAGCCCAGTGCCTACGAGCCCAGTGCCTACCAACCCAGTGCCCACGAGCCCAGTGCCTATGAGCCAGGTGCCTACGAGGCGGGTCCGGGCGCCCATGATCCCGGTGCGGGTCCGTACGACCCGCCCGGCGGCGGTGACGGCAATCCGTACGCCTTCGCCAACGGCGCCGGTGGGCCCTCCGGTGGCCTGTCCGCGAGTCCGTATCCGCCGGGAGGACCCGGGGGGGCGGCCGACCCCTTCGCGGGACCCGGCCCCTATGGCGGGTCGCCGGCCGGGCCGTACGAGGGCTCCTATGACTCCGGTCACGATGGTCACGATGCCCAGGACCCGAACCGGGGCGGCCCCATGCCGCCCGAGCGGTCCAAGCGGCCGCTGATCATCGGTGCGGTCGCCATCGGTGCGGTCGTGCTCGTCGGCGGCGGGGTCATGGTCGCCAGCGTCCTCGGCGGCGGTTCCGGCAAGACCGCGGCCGCCACGACGCCGTCCGGCAATGCCGCCCCGCAGGGAAGCGGCGCGCCGACCAACGCCACCTCACCGACCGCCAAGCCGACCGCCACCGGCCCGCTCGGCGCCAAGCTCAAGAACCGCGCCAGCGACCCGAGCCCCCTGACCCTCGCCGAGGTCTTCAAGCACCACCGGTTCGGCAGATACGTCATGGCGGCCCAGCGCCGGGATGGCAACTGCGCCAAGGTCGTGCACGGTGCCAAGTTCGCGGCGGCCCTGAAGTCGGGCGGCTGCAACCAGATGCTGCGGGCCACGTTCGCCACGACGGACGGCAAGCTGATCGGCTCCATCGGGGTGGCCAATCTGAAGACCGACAGCGCGGCCAGGAAGGTTCAGGCGGCCGCCGGCGGCAAGGACGCCTGGCTGCTGCCGCTCCCGGGCTCGGGTACCACCAAGAAGATCGGCAAGGGCAGTGCGCTGGGCACCGCCGAAGCCCGCGGGCACTACGTCCTGCTGAGCTGGGTCCAGCGTCCGGACGGCAAGGACATGACGGCTGGACAACGGGGTACGGTCTCGACATTCGTCTCACAGGTGCTCCTCGGCAGCAACCTGACCACGGCACTCCAGTACCGTGGAATTTCCGGCAAGCCGTACGGAACCTGACGTAGCGCATACCCTGTTTGACTATGTCTGGTCGTATGGAGAGCTCCGAGCCCGCCGGGACCCCTGGGACGGAACACGCGGAAGGCGCGGAGTCCGCGCCCTTCCCGCAGTTCACCCAGCCCCCGCCGTCGCCGACGCCGGCCCCGCCGAGCTTCGGTCACGGAGGCCCGGTCCAACCCCCCACCACGGCAGGGGGCGAACCGGCGGGCTTCGAGACCCCACAACCCTGGGACCACCCGGGCAGCCCCATGCAGCTACAGGACCTCGGTCCCGTGCCCGGCGGTTTCAGCCCCGTGTCGTCCCCGTCTTCGGCCGCCTACGCCCCGCCGCCCGGCCCACCCGAACCACCTGGTGAGCCGGGCGGCCCAGCGGGTACGGCGGACCCGGACGGGCCCGCCGTCCAGGCCGGGTCCCCCGGCATCCCACCGGCCATCTCGGAGCGGCCGAAGTCGCCGTGGTGGGCAGAGGCGCCCCAGGCGCCCGATCCCGCCTCCCCGACCGGAGAGGCCGGTCATGACGCGGGCGGGGTCCACCCGGAGTCAGCCGATCCAAGTGGGATGGGTAGTGGGATGGGTAGTGAGATGGGCCTGGACGGGGCCCAGCGCGACGAGGAGGCCGCGGCACGCCGTACCGCATACGTGGTGCCACCGACGCCCGGAACGCTCGTCGCAGGCCCTGGGGTGCCCAACGTGGACACCCGCCGCGCCGTACCGCCCCAGCCGCTCGTGGACCGGTCTCGTCGGGAACCCGACACCCAACCGGACGGCCTGCCCGTCATGGCCGCACCGGATACCGCCAAAACGGATACTGCCGAAACTGATACTGCCGCACCGGATACTGCCGCACCGGATACTGCGGAAGCAGATATCGCCGGAGCGGCCGCGGCCGAAGGGACGAAAGCACCGGCGCCTGACGCACAGGACCGTCCCGACGCCACCCGGCCGGAGGGCATCGCCCCTCCCGTCGCGACGCAGCCGGCCGATCGCGGGCCCGTCGGGGTCTCCTTCGAGAGCCTGGGCGGCCATGGCCCGGTGACGGTCACCATGCCTGCCGAACCGTCGGCCGATCCAGCCCAGGGACCCGCCCCCTGGCCCATGATGACCAGCGGGTCCCCCCCGGGTACGACCTCGGTCGGACCTCATCCGGTCGTGACGGCGTTCGGTACCGGGCACGACACGTCGGGCCCCCCGCCCGGCGTTCTGGCCTCCGCGTACCAGCCCCCGGCCTGGCCACCCGCCGACCCGGACGCCCCCGGAGGCGCAGGCGGCGCCGGTGGTATCGGCGGCGGAGCCGATTCCGGTGGACGGCGCCGGCTACTGCTGATCGGCGGTGGGGTGGCCGGTGCGGTCCTGATCGTGGCCATCGCCTTCCTGGCCATCGGTGCGATGTCCGGATCACCGGCCAAGAAGAAGACGGTCGCCCAGTCCGTGCCATCGACGCCACCGCAGTCCAGCACGGCGCCGGGCGGCGCGCCCGCCCGCACACCCGCCGGTCCGAAGGGGCCCAGCATCGACAACGAGAAGACCGACCCTCAGGCGCTCTCCCTCATCGAGGTGTTCCCCTCGGCGAAGCTGGCGCTGGGCGGCCGGGACTACGCGCAGGACCGAACCTCGGTCAACCACCGCTGTGCCCTGGCGGCCCGGGGTGCGATGGCCAAGGCACTGCAGCAGGGTCACTGCAGCAGCGTCGTGCGGGCCACCTACGTCGACAGCACCAAGAAATACGCCGTGACGACCGGCATCGCCGTGCTCCCGACCCGGGTGGCGGCCGTGACGGCCAGCAAGGCAGGCGACCCGAGCCGGTACGAATGGTTCCGTGGCCTGCAGGGCAAGGTGGCGACCAAGATCGACCAGGCCGGAGGCTGGGCGGCGAGCACCGTACGCGGCCGCTACATCGTCTACGCCTACGCGCAGTACGCCGACGGGACCAAGCCCCAGCCGGACGACGCCACGCTCAAGGCCCTGTCCCGCGAGTTCATCGGCTACGCGGTCCGCCCCATCAACAAGCGCGCCCAGTGAGCGCGCCCCACGGGTTGTGGGCCGCCGCGCCCCGGCTCACAACCCGTGGGCCCGGTCACAATGTGCGGACCCGCCGGGTCTCCTGGGCCCGTTGGGCGAGATCCTCGTCACCTGGATAGCGGATCTCCTCCAGGGAGAGCCCGAGGGCCGGCGCGACGTTGACCGCCGAGTCGCGTACCCGGGCGGCCAGGACATCGGCCGGCCAGGTGACGTCACGGCGCCCGTCACCCACCACGAGCAGCGCACCCACCAGGGCGCGCACCATCGAGTGGCAGAAGGCATCCGCTTCGACGGTGGCGACGGCATGTCTCGGTTCGGCGCGCGTCCACTCGTACCGCAGCAACCGCCGGATCGTGGTCGCGCCCTCGCGCTTACGGCAGTAGGCAGCGAAGTCGTTCTCGCCGACGAGCAGGGCCGCGGCGGCGTTCATCCGGTCAAGGTTGAGCGGCCGGGGATGCCAGAGCACCTCGTGGCGGCGCAACGGCTCGACCCCCACCGGGTCATCGCAGACCCGGTAGACGTATCGGCGGGAGAGCGCCGAGAAACGAGCGTCGAAACCGTCGGGCGCCACCTTGACCCGGCAAACGCGGATATCGGCCGGTAGCAGTCCCGCCAGCCGGCGCGGAAGAGTGCCGTTGACGGCGGAGTAGGCGGCGACCGGCACCACCACGTGGGCCACCTGGCCACGTGCGTGCACGCCGGCGTCCGTACGGCCTGCCACGGTGAGCATCGGCGCCGGATCCAGGCGCAGCACGCGCGCCAGGGCATCCTCAATGGTCGCTTGTACGGTCCTCTGGCCGGGCTGTCGAGCCCATCCTGCGAAATCCGACCCGTCGTAACTGATGTCGAGCCGGAGTCTTACCAGCGCGGTCATGTCAGCGGGCGCTCGTTTCTCCACTTCGACAGCCTCTCGGCCGGTCCACGTTCTCCGAGAACCGCCCGTGCGCGTTCCCCGCGACCCTGGACCCGTTCCGGCACCACTCCCCCGAAAATGACAACCCCCTGAGTACCGGCCATGTAAGCAGTCTTTCAAAGATCGAGCCCGCCGTCCCGTATCGGGACGGCGGGCTCGCGCGTGTTCACCCGGCCTCGCTGCACGAGACCGGATCACGGGCCGGTATGCGGTGATTCCTTACCGGCGATCACCATGCCCGCTCACACACCCAGGTCGCTACTTCTTCTCGGCCTCGGCTTCGGCGGTCTCGGCTTCGGGGGTCTCGGCTTCGGCGGTCTCGCCCCCGGCCGTGTCAGCCTCGGCGGTGTCGCCCTCGGCCGTGGTGTCCTCGGTCTCGGCGGCCGACTCCTCGGTGACCGGGGCCGCGGCCGGCGTCTCCTTGGCCGTACGGGTCGTCACCTGGCCGGACAGCGGCTCCTGGACCAGTTCGATGATGGCCATCGGAGCGTTGTCGCCCTTACGCGGCTCGATCTTGGTGATACGGGTGTAGCCACCGGGCCGGTCCGCGAACTGCGGGCCGATCTCGGCGAACAGCGTGTGGACGACGCCCTTGTCCCGAACCACCTGAAGGACCTGACGCCGCGCGGCGAGGTCGCCCCGGCGGGCCTTGGTGATCAGCTTCTCGGCCAGCGGGCGGACCCGGCGGGCCTTGGCCTCGGTGGTGGTGATGCGGCCGTGCTCGAACAGCTGGCTGGCGAGGTTCGACAGGATCAGCTTCTCGTGCGCGGGGCCGCCACCGAGGCGGGGACCCTTAGTGGGCTTCGGCATGGTTCTCCCTCTCTGCGCTGGCCGTACGAGGTACCAGCGTCAGTCCGGCGGGGCCCCGGACGAGGCCCCGCCGCTCTTCTCTTCGATGCCCCACTCGTGATCATGCAATCGCCGCTCGGGCGATTGCATGATCACGTTGGGATGATCAGTACTGCTCGGTCTCGGCGTAGCTCTGGTCGTCGTCGCCGTAGTTGTCCGCCGCCGCGCTCGGGTCGAACCCGGGCGGGGAGTCCTTGAGGGACAGGCCCATGTCGATGAGCTTCTGTTTGACCTCTTCGATGGACTTGGCGCCGAAATTCCTTATATCGAGAAGGTCCTGCTCGCTGCGGGCCACGAGCTCGCCCACCGAGTGGATGCCCTCACGCTTGAGGCAGTTGTAGGACCGGACCGTGAGGTTCAGTTCCTCGATCGGCAGCGCCAGATCCGCCGCCAGGGCCGCGTCCGTCGGGGACGGCCCCATGTCGATGCCCTCGGCCTCGACGTTGAGCTCGCGGGCCAGCCCGAACAGCTCGACCAGCGTCTTGCCGGCGCTGGCCACCGCGTCGCGCGGCAGCATCGAGTGCTTGGTCTCGACGTCCACGATGAGCCGGTCGAAGTCGGTGCGCTGCTCGACTCGGGTCGCCTCGACCTTGTAGGTGACCTTCAGGACCGGCGAGTAGATCGAGTCGATCGGGATGCGCCCGATCTCCTGGCCGACCTGCTTGTTCTGCGCTGCCGAGACGTATCCACGGCCGCGCTCGACCGTGAGCTCCATCTCGAGCTTCGCCTTGTTGTTCAGCGTGGCGATGTGCAGGTCCGGGTTGTGCACCTCGACACCGGCCGGCGGCGCGATGTCGGCCGCGGTGACCTCACCGGGGCCCTGCTTGCGCAGGTACATCACGACGGGCTCGTCGTGCTCCGAGGAGACCACCAGCTCCTTGAGGTTCAGGATGATGTCGGTGAGATCTTCCTTCACCCCCGGAACGGTGGAGAACTCGTGCAGCACGCCCTCGACCCGGATGCTGGTGACCGCGGCACCGGGGATCGAGGAGAGGAGGGTCCGGCGCAGCGAGTTGCCGATCGTGTAACCGAAGCCCGGCTCCAGCGGCTCGATGGTGAACCGGGACCGGAATTCGTCGACCTGCTCTTCTGCCAGGGTCGGACGCTGTGCGATGAGCATGGTTGTGCTCCTTTACCTTCCGCGGCGCCCGCTATTTGACGGCCGCGAGTAGTTCCGGTGCTATATGTACCCAGAGTGGGCGATACAGCACCTTCCACGGATCCCCGGACGGTGGGGACCACCGCCCGGGGACTGCAGGAGCTCTACTTGGAGTAGAGCTCGACGATCAGCTGCTCCTGGACCAGGGTGTCGATCTGCTGCCGGACCGGCAGCGAGTGGACCAGGATGTTCATCTTGTCGCCGTCGACCGTGATCCAGGCCGGAACCTGGTGGTCGCCGACCTCGGCCGCGGCCACCTGGAACGGGGTGTCCTCGAGGGACTTCTTGCGGACCCCGATGATGTCGGACTCGGTGACGAGGAAGGACGGGATGTCGACCTTCCTGCCGTTGACCGTGATGTGACCGTGGCGGACCAGCTGCCGGGCCATGTCGCGGCTCTTGGCGAATCCACCGCGGTAGACGACGTTGTCGAGACGACGCTCGAGCAAGGTCAGCAGGTTCTCGCCTGTCTTGCCCTGCTTGCGGCTGGCCTCGGCGTAGTAGTTCCGGAACTGCTTCTCGAGCACTCCGTAGATGCGGCGGGTCTTCTGCTTCTCCCGCAGCTGGAGGAGGTACTCGGTCTCCTTGGGACGGCCACGACCGTGCTCACCCGGCGGGTAGGGCCGGATCTCGATCGGGCACTTGGGCCCAACGCATTTGCTGCCCTTGAGGAACAGCTTCATCTTCTCGCGACGGCACAGCTTGCAGTCGGCGCCGGTGTATCGAGCCATATCTCCGTTACCTCTCAGACCCTGCGGCGCTTAGGCGGACGGCAACCGTTGTGCGGCACCGGCGTGACGTCCTGAATCGAGCCCACCTCGAGCCCGGTCGCCTGCAGCGACCGGATGGCGGTCTCACGGCCCGAACCCGGGCCCATCACGAAGACGTCGACCTTACGCATGCCATGCTCCATGGCACGGCGGGCGGCGGCCTCGGCCGCCATCTGGGCCGCGAACGGCGTCGACTTACGCGAGCCCTTGAAGCCCACGTGGCCGGCAGAGGCCCAGGCGATCACGGCACCGGACGGGTCCGAGATCGTGACGATCGTGTTGTTGAACGTGCTCTTGATGTGGGCGTGCCCGTGAGCGACGTTCTTCTTCTCTTTGCGGCGCACCTTCTTGGCGCCGACGCGACTCTTTGGAGGCATCTGCTCTCTAAACTCCTGAGGTCATCGGTCCGTGCGGGGGACTCGGCCCCCACAGGGCTACTTCTTGCCGGCCTTCTTCTTGCCGGCCACGGTCTTCTTCTTACCCTTGCGGGTACGGGCGTTGGTCTGCGTGCGCTGACCGTGCACGGGAAGACCGCGGCGATGCCGGATGCCCTGGTAGCAACCGATCTCGATCTTGCGGCGGATGTCGGCCTGGATCTCTCGGCGCAGATCACCCTCGATCTGGTAGTGCGCGTCGATCCAGTCGCGCAGCTTCACCAGCTCTTCGTCACCGAGCTGGTGGACCCGGAGGTCACCGCTGATCTCGGTCTCCTTCAGGGTCTCGAGCGCACGGGTGCGTCCAATGCCGAAGATGTAGGTGAGTGCGACCTCTAGGCGCTTGTCGCGCGGGAGGTCGACGCCAACGAGGCGTGCCATCGTCGGACGGTTTCCCTTCATTTCACGGAGGTCCTACGCATCGCGACCCTCATCTCGCGGCACCCTGTGACGGGCTTTGCCGGAGTTCGGCCCCGGCCTCCGACCGGGGGTCCCCTTCACACAGCCATGCCGTACGACCTCGAAAGGGTCATACGGCGACCGTGCGACGGCTTGCGATACGCGCGTTCTGTCGTAGCTGGTACTGCTGTCTTGCGGGGTACTGCTGGTGTTGCGGGGTACTGCTGTCTTGCGGGGTACTGCTGATCTTGCGGGGTACTGCTGTCTTGCGGGTAAGCCCGTCGGGCCGTATCAGCCCTGCCGCTGCTTGTGACGCGGGTCAGAGCAGATCACCATGACCCGGCCATGACGGCGGATCACACGGCACTTCATGCAGATCTTCTTGACGCTCGGCTTGACCTTCACTGGGTCTCCTCACCTGCAGGGGACAAGGCCCCTGCATCCCCCCCGGAGAGATCCTCCAGGGGCCAGGGTCGTCCCCGCGCGGCCAGGCGCAGAGAAGGCAACCCCAGTGCGTTTTACTTGTACCGGTAGACGATCCGACCGCGAGTGAGGTCGTAGGGACTGAGTTCCACGACCACGCGGTCATCTGGCAGGATCCGGATGTAGTGCATCCGCATCTTGCCGCTGATGTGGGCGAGAACCTTGTGCCCGTTGTCCAGCTGCACCCGGAACATGGCGTTCGGGAGCGACTCGACGACGACGCCTTCGATCTCGATGGCCCCTTCTTTCTTGGCCATGTCCTCCGCGTTTCGCTGCTCGGCTCGTCTGGATTCGGTCCGCTGCGAGGGTATGGAACCCTGGCGCCCGTCACCCCAAGGCGCAGACGCGCCACACATCGGGAGTCGACACAGGACCGACAAGGGAGTCTACGTCACCGGGCCCGGTAATGCGAAATCCTTGGCCACACCATTAGGGGTCGGTGGCCGTACCGGCCGGTTTTCCAAGCCGCAGACTGATTGTACGTTTCCAACAGTAAGGTTTTCTCAGGAAGTTTGCTCAGGGGGGCTTTCGCAGGGGGGCTTTCGCAGGGCCCCCTTGGCAGGGGGTCTGCGCCGGGAGCCAGAGGGAGGGTGGAATGCCGAGGTACGGCTTCGAGCTAGTCCTCAGCCGGCCACTCTTCGAACCCGAGCTGGATCCGCTCTTCCAGCGTACCCGCGGTGAGGTCACGGTCGGCTTCGTCCGTGACGCGCAGTCGGCGGACCATCCCGGTCAGGCCGGCTGCTCCTGGGAGGCGCACTCCCTCGCCGCGGCGATCCTGGAGGTGGTCGGCCACATCGAGGCCAGCGCGCCCGGGCTCACGGTGCTGCGCGTGGAGGCGGACCCCCTGCTCTCCATGCGCGAGATCGCCGAGCGGGTCGGCCGTACGATCGAATCCGTCCGGTTATCGATCAAGGGAACTCGTGGTCCGGGCCGTTTCCCCGCCTCTGAGACCTCCACGCCGAGACACCGGCTCTGGCAGTGGTCGCAGGTGGCGGAGTGGTACGGCATCGACGACCCGCAGATCCAGGAGGCCGGCCCCACCGCCCGCGCGATCAACGGCTGGCTCGCCCTGCGTGAGGTCATCCCCGAAGTGGCGCCGGACCCCCGTACCGTAGTGGTCGCCCTCGGCACCGCCGTCCGCGCCACCGCCTGACAGGTCTCGAGACCCTGGCGGCTCCCGAGACCCTGGCAGCTCCCGAGACCCTGGCAGCTCCCGGCCCACCGGAACGACCAGTGGGACAACGTGCGGACGACCTGCGGGACCACATGCGGGGCAGGGTCATCTGCGGGGTTTGGGGCCGAAGATCTGACCCGCCAGGATCACCGCCGCCCATGGGCCGGCGACCCACAGGAACCAGGGGTACTGCAGCCCATGGCCGCCCGCGAGCGTACCGACGGTGGTCAGCAGCCAGATGACGAAGCAGATCAGGTTGACCGAGGCCCACGAGGCCCAGGCGGCCCGTACGCCCTTCTGGTAAACGTCGTGCGGACGCCGGCCGGCGGGCGCCGAGCGGGAGCGCTGCGTCGCCGGAATCGGCAGCTGATAGGCGTCGTGCTCGGGCAGATCCGCGGTCACGGCCTGCAACTCCCCGAGCGTCCGGGCCGAGTACGTGGTCTCCAGCCGCTCGTTGAGCTCGTCCAGGGTGATGCGGCCTTCCACGGAATGTTCGCGCAGCGCCGCCGCGACCCGGTCCCGGTCGGCATCGGACGCGCGCATGTCGGGGTTCAACGCCATCGGGGTCCCTCCAGCCAGGCTTCACCCTTAGGACGAGCCTACGCGCTGCGGAGTTCCGCGATCCGCTCTCGGCCGCCGTCCAGCGCGGTCAGCACCCAGGGCCCGTCCTCGGTGACGGCGAAGGAGTGCTCGAAGTGCGCGGACTGCCGCCCGTCCGAGGTCACCACCGTCCAGCCGTCGTCCAGCTCGTCGGTGCCCTTACCGCCCAAGTTGACCATGGGCTCGATCGCCAGGCAGACCCCGGGGATCAGCTGCGGCCCGTACCCCGGCGCACCGTGGTTGGGGACCAGCGGCTCCATGTGCATCTCGGTACCGATGCCGTGGCCGCCGTAGCCCTCGACGATGCCGTAGCGGCCCTGACCGTGGATGTACGTCTCGATCGCGTGACTGATGTCAGTCAGCCTGGCCCCGACCTGTCCGGCCGCCAGGCCGCGCCACAGCGACTCCTCGGTAACGTCGAGCAGCTTCTGCAGCTCCGGCGCGATCTCCCCGACCGGCACCGTGATCGCCGCGTCCCCGTGCCAGCCGTCGACGATGGCACCGCAGTCGATGGAGATGATGTCGCCCTCGTTAAGCACCCGCTTCACGCTCGGGATGCCGTGCACGATCTCCTCGTTCACCGAGGCGCAGATGACCGCGGGAAAGGGGGTCAGCGGCCCGGGGACACCTCGGAACGAGGGGATCCCACCCTGATCCCGGATGGACTCCTCAGCGAGCTGATCGAGGTCTGCCGTGGTTACGCCGGGCTTGACGGCTTCTCTGAGCCGTTCCAGCGTCCGCCCGACCACGAGTCCGGCAGCCCGCATGAGCTCTATCTGGTCCGGGCTCTTGACCTGGATCAACGGCCTACGCCTCTTCCACACGTGTTGCTCCTGCTCCTCTTGCCCCTGCACCTCGGGCGCTCACGCCGGACAGCGGCCCGCGGGACCGATCATCGCCACCGGCCCCGCGTGGTCCGGCCGGTGCTCTCGATCCGGTCAGGACCGGATCAGGAGTTGAAAGGACGGAGCGTGGCAAGTGCCCGCTCCGTGACCTCGTCCACCGGACCGGTGGCGTCCAGACCTACCAGAATGCCCTCATCGGCATAGAACGACACCAGCGGTGCAGTCTGTTCCTGGTAGACCTCCAGCCGATGCCGGACGGTCTCCTCCTGGTCGTCGTCACGCTGGAAGAGCTGCCCACCGCAGTGGTCGCACTTGTCGTCCCGCTTCTCGTCGAACAGGACATGCGAGATCCGCCCGCACTGCGCGCAGGTGCGCCGGCCGGAGAGACGGCGTACGACCTCGTCCTCGTCGACGACCAGCTCGAGCACCAGATCGAGCCTCTCGTCCCATTTGGCGAGGATCTCCTTGAGCGTCTCCGCCTGCGGGACGTTTCGCGGGAACCCGTCGAGCAGAAAGCCCTCCTGGGCGTCGTCCTCGGCCAGCCGGTCCTGCACCATCGCGATGGTCACCTCGTCCGGGACCAGATCACCGCGGTCCATGTACTGCTTCGCCAGCAGACCGAGGTCGGTGCCTCCGCTCACATTGGCGCGGAAGATGTCACCTGTCGAGATCTTCGGGATGGACAGGTGAGATGCGATGAATTGGGCCTGCGTCCCCTTGCCCGCTCCGGGGGGACCCACGAGCACGATACGCACTACCGCAGGAAACCTTCGTAGTTGCGTTGCTGTAGTTGGCTCTCGATCTGCTTCACGGTATCCAGCCCCACGCCGACGACGATCAGAATGCTCGTACCGCCGAACGGGAAGTTCTCGGTCGCCCCCATGAGTGAGAAGGCGATCATCGGTATGAGCGCGATCAGACCCAGGTAAAGCGCACCGGGGGTGGTGATCCGGGTGAGCACGTAGTCGAGGTATTCGGCGGTCGGCCTGCCCGGACGGATACCTGGGATGAAGCCACCATACTTCTTCATGTTGTCGGCCACTTCAGTGGGGTTGAAGGTGATCGCGACGTAGAAGTACGTGAAGAAGACGATGAGCACGAAGTAGGCGGCCATGTGCCAGGGGTTGTTCTGCTTGAGATACGGGGCGACCGTGGTGGCCAGGAACTTGTTGTTCGACCACAGTTGCGCGGCCAGCGCGGGCAGGTACATCAGCGACGAGGCGAAGATGACCGGGATGATGCCGGCCTGGTTCACCTTCAGTGGGATGTAGGTCGAGGTCCCGCCGTACATCCGGCGGCCGACCATGCGCTTGGCGTACTGCACCGGGATCCGGCGCTGTGCCTGCTCTACGAAGACCACACCGGCCACGATCGCGATGCCCACGATGAGCACCATGGCGAAGGTGAAGCCGCCCTTGCTCTTGTAGATGCCCCAGAACTCGGCCGGGAAGACCGCCACCACCTGGGTGAAGATCAGGATCGACATGCCGTTGCCGATGCCCTTGTCGGTGACGAGCTCACCGAGCCACATGATCACGGCCGTACCGGCGGTCATGCAGATCACCATCGTGGCGATGGTGAAGACCCTGTTGTCGTGCAGGATCTGCTGCTGGCACTGCGGGAACAGGTTCCCGGTGCTCGCCATGGCGACGATGCCGGTGGACTGCAGGATCGCCAGGCCAATGGTCAGATACCGTGTGTACTGCGTGATCTTGGTGGTGCCCGCCTGGCCTTCCTTCTTCAAGGTCTCCAAGCGTGGGATCACCACGGTGAGCAGCTGCAGGATGATGCTCGCGGTGATGTACGGCATGATGCCGAGCGCGAAGATCGAGAGCTTGAGCAACGCACCGCCGCTGAACAAGTTGACCAGGCCGTAGACACCAGCCTGGCTGCCCTTGCTCGCACCGTCGATACACGTCTTCACAGCTGAGATGTTCACGCCCGGCGTCGGCAACTGCGCGCCGAGGCGGAACACCGCGATGATGAAGAGCGTGAACAGCAGCTTCTTGCGCAGGTCGGGCGTACGGAAAGCCCGAATGAACGCGGTCAGCACCATTCCTCCTGCGCGAATTCCCGACCTACGGCCGCCGGCGGCCCCGGGTAGATGGTGGGCGGAGCCGGAATTTCGGCCACCGCCCGTCGAACTCTAACAGCACCAGCGGGGGGCAAGCCCCATGCCGAACCCACGGTCTTGTAGACCGGAGCCCAGCGAAGGCCGACCCCCCGCTTCGTCATCTACAGCTCGTCGGCGGAACCGCCGACAGCGACGATTTTCTCTTTAGCGGATGAGGAGAAGCGATTTACCTTCACCTGAACCGCCACCGAGATCTCACCATTGCCGAGGATCTTCACCGGTTGGTTGGGGCGCACGGCGCCCTTGGCCACCAGGCCCTCGACGGTGACCTCGCCACCCTCCGGGTAGAGTTCCGCCAGCCGGCCCAGGTTGACGACCTGGTACTCGACCCGGAATGGGTTGGTGAAGCCTCTGAGCTTCGGAACCCGCCGGATCAGCGGCATCTGGCCACCCTCGAAACCCGCGGGGACGGTGCCGCGGGCCTTGCTGCCCTTGGTACCACGACCCGCGGTCTTGCCCTTGGATGCCTCACCACGGCCCTTGCGCACCTTGGCCTTGTTGGCGCCGGGCGCCGGGCGCAGGTGATGCACCTTCAGCGGTGCCGCCATCTCAGTCCACCTCCTCGACGGTGACCAGATGCGCCACCGTCCGGATCATGCCGCGCACCTCGGGCCGGTCCTCACGGACGACCGACTGGCCGATGCGGCGCAGACCCAGCGTACGCAACGTGTCACGCTGGTTCTGCTTCTCAGTGATCTTGCCCTTGATCTGGGTGATCTTCAGCTGGCTCATGCGGTCGCCTCCACCCGGGGCTCCGATCCGGCGGCACGCGCCCGCAGCATGGCCGCGGGAGCGACGTCCTCGATCGGCAGGCCGCGCTTGGCCGCGATCTCCTCGGGCCGGCTCAGCTGCTTGAGCGCCGCCACGGTCGCGTGCACGATGTTGATCGCGTTCGACGACCCCAGGGACTTGGACAGCACGTCATGAATGCCCGCGCACTCCAGGACGGCGCGCACCGGCCCACCCGCGATCACACCGGTACCAGGGCTGGCCGGCTTGAGCAGGACGACGCCCGCCGCCTCCTCACCCTGGGAGGTGTGCGGGATGGTGCCCTGGATGCGCGGCACCTTGAAGAAGTGCTTCTTGGCCTCTTCGACGCCCTTGGCGATCGCCGCGGGTACTTCCTTGGCCTTGCCGTAGCCGACACCGACCGTGCCGTTGCCGTCGCCGACGATGACCAGCGCGGTGAAGCTGAAGCGCCGGCCGCCCTTGACGACCTTGGCGACACGGTTGATCGCGACTACTCGCTCGATGTACGACGTGCCCTTGTCGGCGCCACCGCGGCGGTCGTCGCGCTTACCGTCGCGCCGCTCGCCGCCCTGGCCGCCGCCTCGACGTGGAGCTGCCATCAGTGGTTCCTCTTCTCATTTGCGTCGTGTCGCAGACGCGCCTTGCCAGGCTGCGTGGAGGTCATTAGAAGTCCAGACCCCCTTCGCGCGCGCTGTCGGCCAGCGCGGCGATGCGACCGTGGTACTTGTTGCCGGCGCGGTCGAACACAACGGCGTTGACGCCGGCGGCCTTGGCTCGGTCGGCCAGCAGAGCGCCGACCTTCTTGGCCTTGGCCGTCTTGTCGCCGGACTCGGCACGCAGGTCTGCCTCGAGGGTCGACGCGTACGCGAGGGTGTGGCCCACCGTGTCGTCGATGATCTGAGCGAAAACGTGCTTGGCCGAACGAGTCACGACCAGCCGCGGCCGCACGGCGGTGCCGACGACCTTCTTGCGGACCCGAAGGTGCCGGCGGGTCCTCGAAAGGGTCCGCGCCGACGTGGCCTTGCGGGCCAGGGTCTTGGTGCCAGCCATGACTACTTACCAGCCTTTCCGACCTTGCGGCGGATCTGCTCGCCTTGGTACCGCACACCCTTGCCCTTGTACGGGTCGGGCTTACGGAGCTTGCGGATGTTGGCGGCGACCTCGCCGACCTTCTGCTTGTCGATACCCTCGACCTTGAAGACCGTCGGCCTCTCGACCGTGAAGGTGATGCCCTCCGGCGCCTGGACGGGCACCGGGTGGCTGTAGCCGAGCGCGAACTCAAGGTCCTTGCCCTTAGCGGCGACACGGTAGCCCACGCCGACGATCTCCAGCGTCTTGCTGTAGCCCTGGGTGACACCGACGACCATGTTGTAGATCAGGGTCCGGGTCAGACCGTGCAGAGCCCGGTTGGTGTTCTCGTCGTTGGGACGGGTCACCGTGACGGTGCCGTCCTTGAGCTCGGCGACGATCGGTTCGGCGATCGTGTGCGAGAGCTCGCCCTTGGGGCCCTTGACCGTGACGGTCTGGCCCTCGATGTTGATGTCCACACCACCGGGTACGGAGATGGGCAGACGTCCAATGCGCGACATTCTGTGGTCCCTCCCCTCTACCAGACGTAGGCGAGGACTTCCCCGCCCACGCCTCTCTTGCCGGCCTGCTTGTCCGTCATGAGACCGGATGACGTCGAGATGATCGCGACGCCCAGTCCGCCCAGGACCCTCGGCAGGTTGTCCTTCTTCGCGTACACCCGGAGACCGGGCTTGGACACGCGCTTGATTCCGGCGATCGAACGCTCACGCGTCGGCCCGAACTTCAGGTCGACTACGAGCTTCTTGCCGACCTCCGCGTCCTCCACATGCCAGGCGGAGATGTACCCCTCCTGCTGGAGGATCTCGGCGATATGTGCCTTGATCTTCGAATACGGCATGCCCACGGTGTCGTGGTACGCCGAGTTCGCGTTACGCAGACGGGTCAGCATGTCTGCGATCGGGTCGGTCATCGTCATGGCCTACAGGCCCTCCCTCGCCACGGTTTCCGTACGGACCTTTGGCGCGGTCATGGGCGCCTTCGTCAGGCACCCGGTGGTTATTTCCTTAGCCTTCCCCACCGTGATCACGCAAGTGTCCTCGCATGATCACGTGGGAGATCGGCTACCAGCTCGACTTGGTGATGCCGGGCAGTTCGCCGCGGTGTGCCATCTCACGGAAGCAGATCCGGCACAGGCCGAACTTCCGGTAAACGGCGCGGGGCCGACCACAGCGCGAGCAACGAGTGTACGCGCGCACGCTGAACTTCGGCTTGCGGCCTGCCTTGGCGATCAATGCCTTCTTCGCCATCAGTTCTCCTTGTTGCGATACTCAGTCGCCGCAAGCGACAACTGCCACGAAGCCATCAGGCTTCCTTGAAAGGGAAGCCCAGGAGCTTCAGCAGCGCCCGGCCCTCGTCATTCGTCGTCGCGGTCGTGACCACGGTGATGTCCATGCCACGCTGACGATCCGCCTTGTCGGGGTCGATCTCGTGGAACATCACCTGCTCGGTCAGGCCGAAGGTGTAGTTCCCGTGGCCGTCGAACTGCTTGGGCGACAGACCGCGGAAGTCACGGATCCGGGGCAGCGCCAGCGACAGCAGGCGGTCCAGGAACTCCCACATGCGGTCGCCGCGCAGCGTGACGTGCGCGCCGATCGGCATGCCCTCGCGGAGCTTGAACTGCGCGATGGACTTCCTGGCCCGGTTCACGGCCGGCTTCTGACCGGTGATCAGGGTGAGGTCGCGAACCGCGCCCTCGATGAGCTTGGCGTCCCGCGCCGCCTCACCGACACCCATGTTGACCACGATCTTGGTCAGCCCGGGAATCTGCATGACGTTGGCGTAGCCGAACTGCTCCTGCATGGCCTTCGCGATCTCCGCGCGGTAGCGGAGCTTCAGCCGTGGCTGCGGGATCTCCTGAGGCGTGGCCTCGGTGGTCGTCTCGGTCATCAGATTTCCTTGCCGGTGCGGCGCGAAACACGAACCTTCGTGCCGTCGTCCTTGATCAGGTAGCCGACCCGGGTCGGCTTGCCGTCCACGGAGATCTGCACGTTGCTCACGTGCAGCGGCGCTTCCTGGGTGATGACCCCGCCGCCCTTGCCCTGGGCATCGGCCTTGGTGTTCTTCTTCACCAGGTTGCAGCCCTCGACGACGACCCGCCGGCGAACCCGGTCAACAGAGAGGACCTTGCCCGAAGCGCCCTTGTCCTTGCCGGCGATGACGATCACTTCGTCACCCTTTTTGATCTTCATCTTCATCACAGCACCTCCGGCGCAAGCGAGATGATGCGCATGAACTTCTTCTCCCGAAGCTCCCGGCCCACCGGGCCGAAGATGCGCGTGCCGCGCGGGTCCCCGCCATCCTTGATGAGCACAGCCGCGTTCTCGTCGAAGCGGATGTAGGAGCCGTCGGCGCGCCGGCGCTCCTTGCGGGTCCGCACCACGACCGCTTTCACGACGTCACCCTTTTTGACGCCGGCACCGGGAAGGGCGTCCTTCACCGTCCCGACGATGATGTCGCCGATTCCCGCGTAGCGCCGACCCGAGCCGCCGAGTACACGGATGCAGAGAATCTCCTTCGCACCTGTGTTGTCGGCGACTCTGAGTCGCGACTCCTGCTGAATCACGTCCAACTCCTGTTTGTCACACCGGTTCTCTTGCGAGCCTGGCGGATTTACCCCTGCTGGGAGGTCTCAGCCCCCGGTCAGGGGGGAGTGCGGGGGGCGACGCCCCCCGCAGTTCCAATTACTTGGCCTTCTCAAGGACCTCGATGACGCGCCAGCGCTTGGTGGCCGACAGCGGGCGGGTCTCCATGAGGCGGACCCGGTCGCCGATGCCACATTCATTGGCCTCGTCATGTGCCTTGTACTTCGTCGTACGGCGAATGATCTTGCCGTAAAGCGCGTGCTTCACGCGGTCCTCGACGGCGACGACGACGGTCTTGTCCATCTTGTCGCTGACCACGAGGCCCTCGCGGACCTTCCGGTTACCACGCACTTGAGTCTGCTGTTCAGTCATCGTTCTTGTCCTCCACGGGCTCCTCGGCGACCGTGACGATGCCGAGCTCCCGCTCACGCATCACGGTATAGATGCGGGCGATCTCGCGCTTCACGGCCTTCAGTCGCCCGTGGCTTTCAAGCTGACCCGTCGCACCCTGAAAACGAAGGTTGAAAAGCTCCTCCTTCGCCTCCTTCAGCTTCGAGACCAACTCTTCTTGAGGCTGCGTCCGCAGTTCGTCGGCGGCAAGGCTCTTAGCCATCACTCACCCACCTCACGCTTAACAAATTTGCACTTCATGGGCAGCTTGTGCATCGCACGGCGCATGGCCTCGCGAGCCAGCGGCTCCGGAACACCGGCCAGTTCGAACATGACCCGGCCGGGCTTGACGTTGGCGATCCACCACTCGGGCGAACCCTTACCGGAACCCATGCGGGTCTCGGCCGGCTTCTTGGTGAGCGGGCGGTCCGGGAAGATATTGATCCAGACCTTTCCGCCACGCTTGATGTGCCGGGTCATCGCGATACGAGCGGCTTCGATCTGCCGGTTGGTCACATACGCGGGCTCCACGGCCTGAATGCCGAACTCACCGAATGTTACCTTGGTGCCACCCTTGGCCATACCGCGGCGACGGGGATGGTGCTGCTTACGGTGCTTGACCTTGCGAGGGATCAGCATTGGTCACTCAGCTCCCCTCACCAGTCGGGGTGGTCGCCGAAGCGGTCACATCAGACGCCGGCGATTCAGGACTCTGCTTCGGCGCGGCACCGCGGTCGCCACCGCGGCCACCGCCACGGGCGCCTCCGGCGCCACCTGCGCCTCCGGCGCCACCTGCGCCGCCACGACGCTGCGGACGGTCACCGCCACGGCCACCGCCACGACGATCGGCGCCGCCACCGCCGCCGGATCCGGCACCAGCGCGCTGCGCGGCGGCCTTGGCCTCGCGCTCCGCCCGGGTCGCCGGGGCGATGCCCTTGTAGATCCACACCTTGACGCCGATGCGGCCGAACGTCGTACGGGCCTCGTAGAAGCCGTAGTCGATGTCGGCGCGCAGCGTGTGCAGCGGGACCTGGCCCTCACGGTAGAACTCCGAGCGGGACATCTCCGCCCCGCCCAGACGTCCGCCACACTGGACCTTGATGCCCTTGGCACCGCTCTTCATCGCGCTCTGGATCGCCTTGCGCATGGCACGGCGGAACGCGACGCGGCTGGACAGCTGCTCGGCGACGCCCTGGGCGACGAGCTGCGCGTCGATCTCCGGGTTCTTGACCTCGAGGATGTTCAGCTGGACCTGCTTGCCGGTCAGCTTCTCGAGGTCGCCACGGATCCGGTCGGCCTCCGCGCCGCGCCGGCCGATGACGATGCCGGGACGGGCCGTGTGAATGTCCACGCGGACACGGTCACGGGTGCGCTCGATCTCGACCTTGGAGATGCCGGCCCGGTCCATGCCCTTCTGGAGCATGCGCCGGATCGCGACGTCTTCCTTGACGTACTCCTTGTAGAGCTTGTCGGCGTACCAGCGGCTCTTGAAGTCCGTGGTGATGCCCAGACGGAACCCGTATGGGTTGATCTTTTGGCCCATTATCGGGTCCTCCTCGTCTTACTCGTGCCGGAGGCACGCTCAGACGCTCGTCCGGCGCCGGCCGAGGCCTTCTCCGGCTTCGGCTCCACTATCACGGTGATGTGGCTGGTGCGCTTGTTGATGCGGTATGCCCGGCCCTGCGCACGCGGCCGGAACCGCTTGAGCGTCGGACCCTCGTCCACCCAGGCACGGCTCACGACAAGCGTGTCGGTGTCGAGCTTGAAGTTGTGCCCGGCGTTGGCGATGGCACTGTCCAGCACCTTGCCGACCGGCTCGCTTGCGGCCTGGGGGGCGAAACGCAGCACCGCCTGAGCCTCCGTGGCCGACATGCCACGGATGAGGTCCACCACGCGGCGGGCCTTCCTGGGCGTGACGCGAATGAATCGCGCCTGGGCCCTGGCTTCCATCGCTGTTCCCTCTCTCCTACGGTGCGCGCTCAGCCTCGGCGGCTGCGGCGGTCTTCCTTGACGTGACCCCGGTATGTACGGGTCGGGGCGAACTCCCCGAGCTTGTGCCCGACCATGGCGTCGTTGATGAACACCGGGACGTGCTTGCGGCCGTCGTGCACGGCGATCGTGTGACCGATCATCTCAGGCACGATCATGGAGCGCCGCGACCACGTCTTGATGACGGACTTGGTGCCCTTGTCGTTCTGGACATCCACCTTCTTCATGAGGTGGTCGTCCACGAACGGGCCCTTCTTAAGGCTACGTGGCATGACAGGCGACTCCTACCGCTTCTTCTTGCTGCGCCGACGGATGATGAGCCGGTCGCTGGCCTTGTTGGCCGGGCGCGTGCGGCCTTCCTTCTGGCCCCACGGGCTGACCGGGTGGCGTCCACCGGAGGTCTTACCCTCACCACCACCGTGCGGGTGGTCGATCGGGTTCATGGCGACTCCGCGGACGGTCGGGCGCTTGCCCTTCCACCGCATCCGGCCGGCCTTGCCCCAGTTGATGTTCGACTGCTCGGCGTTGCCGACCTCGCCGACCGTGGCGCGGCAGCGCGTGTCGACCAGCCGCATCTCACCCGAGGGCATGCGAAGGGTGACGTACTTGCCCTCCTTGGCCAGCAGCTGGCAGCCGGAACCGGCCGAGCGGGCCAGCTTGGCGCCGCCACCGGGCTTCAGCTCGATGGCGTGCACGACCGTACCCGTCGGGATGTTGCGCAGCGGCAGGCAGTTGCCGGGCTTGATGTCCGAGCCCACGCCGTTCTCGACCCGGTCGCCCTGCTTGAGGCCGGACGGGCAGAGGATGTAGCGCTTCTCCCCGTCGGCGTAGTGCAGCAGCGCGATGCGGGCGGTGCGGTTCGGGTCGTACTCGATGTGCGCGACCTTCGCCGGCACGCCGTCCTTGTCATGACGCCGGAAGTCGATCATTCGGTACGCACGCTTGTGGCCGCCACCCTGGTGACGGGTGGTGATCCGGCCGTGCGCGTTACGGCCGCCCTTTTTCGGGAGCGGACGCAGCAGCGACTTCTCGGGCTCGCGGCGGGTGACTTCGACGAAGTCGGCCACGCTCGAGCCTCGACGACCCGGAGTCGTCGGCTTGTACTTACGGATGCCCATCTTATTCGTTCATCCCTTATCTACCTCGGTGCTGCCGACGGCTACGCCGCCGGGCCGCCGAAGATGTCGATGCGCTCGCCCTCGGCCAGGCTGACGATGGCGCGCCGGGTGTCCGGACGCTTGCCGAAGCCATACTTGGTCCGCTTGCGCTTGCCAGGCCGGTTGATCGTGTTCACGCTCACGACCTTGACCCCGAACACCGACTCGACCGCCTGCTTGATCTGAGTCTTGTTGGCGTGCAGTGCCACGAGGAACGTGTACTTGTTCTCGTCCAGCAGTCCATAGCTCTTCTCCGAGACGACCGGCGCGAGGAGGATGTCCCGGGGGTCAGCGATCTTGTTCACTTGTCGCTCCCCTTCGTCGTCGTCACGCGCGCGAGGAACTCCTCGTACGCCTTCTCGGTGAAGACGACCTCGTCGTTGACGAGAACGTCGTATGTGTTGAGCTGACCGGACATGATCACATGCACGCTCGGCTCGTTCCGCAGGCTCTTCCAGGTCACCTCATCCTCCCGGTCCAGGACCAGAAGGACGCGCTTGGCCTCGGTCACCGAACGCAGAGCGGTCAGCGCGTCCCTGGTCTTGGGCGACTCGCCCTCCACCAGAGCGCTGATCACGTGCACCCGGTCGTGGGACGCACGATCCGAAAGCGCGCCACGCAGCGCGGCCGCCTTCATCTTCTTGGGCGTCCGCTGGCTGTAGTCACGCGGCTGCGGGCCGTGGACGGTGCCACCGCCGGCGAACTGCGGGGCTCGCGTGGAACCCTGACGCGCCCGGCCGGTGCCCTTCTGCCGGTACGGCTTCCTGCCACCGCCGGAGACCTCGCCGCGCGTCTTGGCCTTGTGCGTGCCCTGACGGGCCGCGGCCAGCTGCGCGACGACGACCTGATGGATCAACGGAATGTTGACCTTCTGGTCGAAGATCCCGGGGGCCAGCTCGATGTCCAGCTTGCCGGTCACTTGCCCGCTCCCTTCACAGAGGTACGGACCAGAACCAGGCCGCCGTTCGGACCGGGGATCGCGCCCTTGATGAGCAGCAGGCCCTTGTCCGCGTCGATGGCATGGACGGTCAGGTTCTGGACGGTCGTGCGGGCGTTGCCGTGCCGCCCGGCCATGCGCATGCCCTTGAAGACGCGACCCGGGGTCGCGCAGCCGCCGATGGAGCCGGGCGAACGGTGCTTGCGCTGCGTGCCGTGCGAGGCGCCGAGGCCCTTGAACCCGTGGCGCTTCATGACACCCGCGGTGCCCTTGCCCTTGCTGGTACCTGTGACGTCGATCTTGGCGCCGGCCTCGAAGACCTCAACGGTGATCTCCTGGCCGAGGTCGTACTCGGAGGCGTCGTCAGTACGCAGTTCGGCGAGGTAGCGGCGTGGGGTCACGCCCGCCTTCTCGAAGTGACCCGTGCGCGGCTTGTTCACCTTGCGCGGGTCGATCTGGCCGTAGCCGAGCTGGACGGCCGGGTAGCCATCCGCCTCGGTGGTACGGACCTTGGTGACGACACACGGCCCGGCCTGGACGACGGTCACCGGAACCATCCGGCCCTCATCGTCGAAGACCTGGGTCATTCCGAGCTTCTCGCCCAGGACGCCCTTCCTCTTGTTACTCATCTCTGGCGCGTCCTTAGAGCTTGATCTCGATGTCGACGCCGGCCGGAAGGTCGAGCCGCATCAGCGAGTCGACCGTCTTGGGCGTCGGATCGATGATGTCGATCAGCCGCTTGTGCGTGCGCATCTCGAAGTGCTCGCGCGAGTCCTTGTACTTGTGCGGCGAGCGGATGACGCAGTACACGTTCTTCTCGGTAGGCAGCGGCACGGGACCGGCGACCTTAGCGCCGGTACGGGTCACCGTGTCGACGATCTTCCGCGCCGAGCTATCGATGACCTCGTGGTCATAGGCCTTAAGCCGGATGCGGATCTTCTGTCCCGCCATAGTGGCCTCGGTGTCCTTCGCTGTCGTCCTGCAAGAGTTTCGTGCGGCCTTTTGCCGCTGTGGGGTGTCCCACGTGGCTGTCGCCCCGTGACCCGCCTATTTATTCCGTGATCTTGCAGTCATCTCGGTCTTTCCGGGGCCGAGACGGCTGCGAGATCACGGGCCTGGATCGGGCTCGGAACTCGCTGTGGGCTCC
>JAOPYK010000137.1 GCA_025964695.1 Streptosporangiaceae bacterium
ATCATCGCGACCATGGGCCTCGGCATGCCCCGCTCCGCACGTTGACCCGCCGCACCGATCATCTACGTCAGGAGGCACCCATGGATTTCTCCTTCACCGATGAACAACGGGAAGTCGCCACGCTGACTCGCGACATCCTTCACGAGCAGGTGGACCCTGGCCGACTCGCCGCGCTCGAGTCTTCGGGCAAGCCCCGTTTCGACGACCTCCTCTGGCGCCAGTTCGCCGCCTCGGACCTGCTCGGCGTCGGGCTGCCCGCCGAGGTGGGCGGCAGCGGTGCAGATCTGCTGGCCCAGGCTCTGATCCTGCAGGAGATCGGCCGGACGTTGGCTCCGCTGCCCTACCTGACCACGATCGTGGCCGGAGCGAACACCATCGCGCGTTTTGGCACGCGGACTCGTCGGGAGTCGTGGCTGCCCGCCGTCCTCGGAGGAGACGTGGTGATCGGCACGGCGCTGGCCGAACCGCAGAACCCCGAGCCGTACCGGCCGAGGACCACCGCGACTCCGGACGGTCCGGGCTGGCGGCTGAACGGCGTGAAGACCGCCGTACCCGCCGCTGCCATCGCTGGCCTGTTCCTCGTCCCCGCGTCGGCGGATGGCAGGGGCGCGGTGTTCCTGGTCGCGGCCGACACGCCCGGCGTGACGGTCATCCCCCAGGAGACGGCGGCTCACGAGCCGATCGGTCAGCTCCATTTGGACAACGTCCTGGTGACCGCCGACGACGTCCTCGGCGACGATCCGGACCTGCGATTCGAGGCGCTCAGGTTCTTGCGCGAGCGAATGACGGTCGGCCTGTGCGCCGTGCAGTTCGGTGTCCTTGAGCAGGCACTGCAGGCAACCGCGCGATACACGTCCGAACGCGAGCAATTCGGCCGTCCGATCGCCAGCTTCCAGGCGGTCGGCCACCGCGCCGCGGACGCGTACATCGACGTCGAGGGTGTCCGCCTCACACTGTGGCAGGCGATCTACTGTCTGGAAGCCGGGCTGCCGGCCGAGGTCGAGGTGTGCACCGCGAAGTGGTGGGCCGCCGAAGCCGGGCACCGGGTGGCTCATGCCGCCGTTCACCTCCACGGCGGCATGGGCATCGCGACGGAGCACTCCTTGCACCGCTACTTCGCGCACGCGAAGCAGAACGAGTTCAGCCTCGGCTCCGCGACCGACCAGGCGCTCCGGATCGGGGCGCACCTGGCGGACGAACCCGTCTGAGGTCCAATGAGGCTCCGCCTCTGACCGCCGAGGTCTGTGGTTCCGCGGACACGGGAAGCCCTCGAACCGGGTTCCGTTCGACCCGGCCGGTAGCTTACTATATCTAGAATCTACTTCTACTGACGTCGTCCCAGGAGTGACAGGTATGCCCATGCCCACCAATGTCGGCATCGTCGACCCCGGTATCGGCTTCCCCTTCCAGAGCGTGGAGGACAAACGCCGCACGTACGACTTCTTCCGTCCGCTTCTCAAGGACGCGGAGAGCAAGAGCGAGTTCGAGTTCCCGGCTCAGTACATGTTCAAGGACGTGCCCGATCTCGTCGGCCCCGACGTCGACCCGGTCGCCTGGGTGGTGGACAAGCTCGATGCCTACAACATCGACGTCGCCATCACCTCGCTGTCGGAGAACGGCATCCGCGCCAAGAAGGAGCACCCCGGCCGTTTCTTCCTGAGCACCTCCGCCGACCCGAACGGCGGAATGAGCACGCTGCGGCATATGGAGCAGGCCAAGGCCGAGCACGACATCGTCTCCGTGCACACCTTCCCGTGCGGGACGTTCCCGCAGGTGGCAGTGAACGACAAGAAGATGTACCCGATCTATTCCAAGTGCGTGGAACTGGGCATTCCGATCTGCATCAACGGCGGCGTGGCCGGACCACGGATGCCTAGTTGGCCCCAGCACGTCGAGCACTTCGACGAGGTCTGCTACGACTTCCCGGACCTCACGATCGTGATGATGCACGGCGGCGAGCCGTGGACCTTCCTCGCCTGCAAGCTCATGCTCAAATGGCCGGGCCTGCACTATATGACCAGCGCGTTCGCGCCGAAGCACTACCCCAAGGACGTCATCGACTTCGCCAACAGCCGAGGCTCAGACAAGATCATGTACTGCGGTTACTTCCCCGCCGGCCTCAGCCTGGAGCGCCAGTTCCGCGACATGCCGAACGTCCCGTTCAAAGACCACGTCTGGCCTAAGTTCCTCCGAGAGAACGCGCTGCGGGTATTCAACCTGAAAGGAAGCACCGATGCCTGAAGCCGTCATCGTCAGCACCGCACGCACCCCGATCGGGCGCGCCGGAAAAGGATCGCTGGCCAGCGCCCGCCCGGACGACCTGTCGGCGTTCGTCATCCAAGAAGTGCTGGCCCGCGTCGGCATCGACGGCGGCCTGGTCGAGGACGTCATCTGGGGTTGCGCGCAGGCCACCCGCGAGGCTGGGAACAACATCGGTCGGGTCGCCGGGCTGCTCGCCGGGCTCCGGGTACCGGGCGTGACCGTCAACCGGTACTGCGCGTCGTCGCTGCAGGCGATCCGCATGGCCGCCCACGCGATCAAGGCAGGCGAGGGCGACTGCTTCGTCGCCGGCGGAGTCGAGAGCGTAAGCCGCTACCAGTTCGATCCCGGCGAGACGGCGCTGCACAACACGGCCTTCCGCGAGGCCGAGGAGCGCACCCGGCAGCGCGCGACCGGCAACGACGGCGCATGGCAACCGGCGGCGGGGCTCCCCGACATCTACATCAGCATGGGCCACACGGCTGAGAACGTCGCCCAATACCGCGACATCAGCCGCGCCCGCCAGGACGAGTTCGCCTGCGCATCGCAGAACCGCGCCGAGGAGGCGAGCAAGGACGGCTTCTTCGCCCGCGAGATCAGCCCGTACCGGCTGCCGGACGGCACCCTGGTAAGCAACGATGACGGCATCCGGCCCGGCACGACGCAGGAGGTCCTCGCCTCACTCAGACCGGCGTTTCTGCCCAATGGCACGGTGACGGCAGGTAACGCCTGCCCCCTCAACGACGGCGCGGCGGCCGTCCTGGTGATGAGCGAGCGGTGGGCCGCCGACCTGGGCCTCGAGCCGCTCGCGCGCATCGTCTCCACCGGCGTGTCCGCTCTCGACCCCGAGATCATGGGGCTCGGTCCGGTGGAGGCGGTCAAACAGGCGCTGCACCGGGCCGGGAAGACCCTCGGTGACATCGACCTGTTCGAGATCAACGAAGCCTTCAGCGCGCAGGTCATCGCCTGTGCCGACGAGCTCAAGATCCCGATGGACAGGCTGAACGTCAACGGCGGGGCGATAGCGCTGGGCCACCCGTTCGGCATGACCGGTGCGCGGATCATGACGACTCTGCTCAACGGCCTGGCGGCTACCGACGGAGAGTGGGGCGTGGAGTCGATGTGCGTCGGCGGCGGGCAGGGCATGGCGATGGTGGTCCAGCGCCTGCGCTGAAGCCCGGCAGGGCATTCAGCGCGAACGAGTGGCGCCGGGTGCCGGAGCTCGAGACAGCTCAGCCGAGCTTGCGGTGGTCCCAGCTGACCTCCCGGTCCACGAGCAGCTTCACGACGATCCGGTTGTGCAGCATGGCCTGGACAGCCGGGCGCATCTCTTCGGTGTAGGGCGCCTGGTAGCGCGCGAAGACGCTCACGCCGAGCTCCCAGATCCGCTCTGGCTCCTCGACGATCTCCGCGCGGCCCACCAGTTGAACACCTCGCAGCTCGGAGTACTGCTCGCCGTCCTCCACGAGCAGGGTCATGCGTCCGTCACGGCGAAGGTTAAGCGCCTTCTGCGACCTGGACTTGGTCTCGATCGCCACGGCGCCCTCGAGAAAGCCGTACCACATCGCCACCGCGTGGATCGTGCCGTCCTGGTTCATCGTGCACATCGTCGCCGAGTGCCGACCCCGCAGGAAGGCAGCGACCTCCTGCTCCGTCATCTTGACTCGGTCGCGCTGGTTGACGCCACGACGCGGGGGGCTGGCTTCATTCATGGCAGCAAGTCACCTCTAGCTATTAATACTGTAACCTAGTTTCAGTTAATCCTAGAATTTCCTGCAGAGTATATCGTAACTTGACTATAATAGAAATCTAGTATTAGTTAAACTGCCGGTGGAGTCGGCCGCGGAGGGAACGCCCATGAAGCTCGGACTGCAACTCGGCTACTGGACAGCACAGCCACCAGCCGATCATCTGGAGAAGGTGATCGAGGCCGAGAGGCTCGGCTACGACATAGTGTTCACCGCCGAGTCCTGGGGATCGGACGCCTTCACCCCGCTGTCATGGTGGGGCGCGCGCACCTCGACGATCCGCCTCGGTACAGCCGTCACCCAGATGTCCGCTCGTACCCCGACGTCGACCGCGATGCAGGCGATGACGCTCGACCACCTTTGCGGGGGACGGCATGTGCTCGGTCTCGGCTTGTCCGGCCCCCAGGTCGTGGAGGGATGGTACGGCCAGCCGTTCTCCAAGCCGCTGGCTCGTACCCGCGAGTACGTCAGCATCCTGCGGCAGGCGTTGCGTCGCGAGAGTCCGGTCGTCAACGACGGCCCGCACTACCCTCTGCCCTACCGAGGCGCCGGCTCCCTCGGCCTCGGCAAGGCACTCAAGCCCATGCTGCACCCGCTGCGCGAGAACCTGCCGATCTGGCTCGGCGCCGAGGGCCCGAAGAACATCGCCCTCACCGCCGAAATCGCCGATGGGTGGCTGCCGATCTACTACGCGCCCCGCGCGCACAAGATGTACGACGAGTGGTTGAACGAGGGCTTCGCCCGCCCGGCGGCGCGGCGAACCCGCGAGACGTTCGAGATCGCGGCCAACTGCGGGGTCGTCGTGACGGACGACCGCGAGGCCACGCTCGACGCGATGAGGGAGGGCCTTGCCTTCTACATCGGCGGTATGGGATCGAAGGAGATGAACTTCCACAAGAACGTCTTCTCGCGCATGGGCTACGAGCGAGAGGCCAACGAGATCCAGGACCTCTTCCTCGCCGGTGATCGCGAGAAGGCGATCGCC
>JAOPYK010000147.1 GCA_025964695.1 Streptosporangiaceae bacterium
GCCTGAGCAACTGGGGCATCGTGGTGGGGGAGGAGGCGCCCGTACGGTCTAACCTGACCGGCACCACCGTCGAGCTGTGGCACGACGGGGAACTGGTCTCGACGAGGACGCCCGGGGATTCCATGGACGACCCGTTCCTCTCGCTCTCGCGCCTGTGCGCCCTGCTGCACCAGTACGGTCGCGGACTGGAGCCGGGTCAACGAGTGATCACCGGCTCGTTCTGCAACGAGACGGTCAAAGGTCCGGGCAGCTGGCGGGCCGTCTTCTCGGGCCTTGGAGAGGTGGCGGTGCGGTTCAGTTGACGGGTCGCTGAGGAACCGCCAACGCGCGAGGCCTCAGGAACAGACCTTGCCGGACCTGGTCAACGAACTGTGGAGCCCCTACCGAAGGCGCACCGTTCGTCGATCGACGTGCAGCGTGCCGCTGACCTCGTCGCGAGCCGTTCCCGGTTCGTGCTTACGGCCTATTGTCTACTCGACTGACCGAATTTGCGACCGAGCCCGGCTGCCGCGTCGAGCAGGTAGGGCACTACGCGTTCGACGACCTCTGGGGTGAGACGAGTCTCAGGTCCCGAGACGGAGATCGTGGTGAGCGAAGGGGCGCCGGTCACAGGCACTGCGACGCACCGCACGCCGATTTCCTGTTCGCCGTCGTCGATGACGTAGCCGCGCTCGCGTACTTGGGCCAGCGCCTCCATGAGCTCGTCGGGGTCGGTGATGGAGTGTTCGGTGCGGGCGGGCATCCCCGTCTGCCGGACGATCTCCAGGGCGGTCGCCGGTGGGAGCTGTGCCAGCAGGGCCTTGCCCACCCCGGTGCAGTGCAGGTCAACGCGGCGTCCCACCTCGGTGAACATTCGCATCGAGTGCTTGGACGGGACCTGGGCGATGTAGACGGCTCTGTCTCCGTCGAGGATTGCCATGTTGGCCGTCTCGCCCAGGGTCGCCACGAGGTCGGCCAGCTGCGGGCGGGCCCAGGCTCCGAGCATGCGTGACGCGGTGTCGCCGAGCCCGATCAGGCGGGGGCCAAGGGTGTAACGGCGAGATGGTTGCTGGAGTACGTAGCCCAAGGTGGTCAGTGTGCGGATGATGCGGTGGATCGTCGGTAGCGGGAGCCCGGACCGGTCCGCGAGCTCGCTGATGGCCATCTCGCCCCCGGCCGCGGTGATCAATTCGAGCAGGTAGAAGGCGCGGGCGACGGACTGAACGCCGCCCGGAGCGCTCTCCTCCGTACGTGGAGCCACTTGCGTCCTCCGAGAGTCGGTGAAGGCGCGATGCGGCGTCTTCTGCGATGCGGAAAAGCCTACAGGGCCGAGACATCTCTGCACGGCGCGGCCGATGCCATCGCCGACTCGGTGCCCCTTGCCGTCGCCGCCGCGGTCCGCGCGGCGGCGGGGAGCTGACGGCGCGCCCCGGGACGTACGCCCCGGACTTCGCGCCATTGACAGACCGGTTGAAGGCGGGGCATCCTAAAATGGAAATATTTATCCATCATACGGAAATGAGTGTGATATGAGCCATACACTGCGGTACGCGGTGAACTGTTCGATCCTGCTCACAAGGCTGCCCCTGTGTGAGCGCCCGGCAGCGGCCCGTGCGAGCGGGTTCGACGGCGTCGAGTTCTGGTGGCCGTTCGACTCGGCGGTTCCCGCCGACGCGGAGGTGGACGCGTTCGTGCACTCGGTCCAGGAGGCAGGGGTGCAGCTGGTAGGGCTCAACTTCGCGGCGGGGGACATGCCGGGTGGCGACCGTGGACTGGTGTCCTGGCCGGCCCGTTCGGCAGAGCTGCGCGACAACCTCGACGTCGTCGCCGACATCGGCGAGCGGCTGGGCTGCCGGGCGTTCAACGCGCTCTATGGCAATCGGGTGGACGGTGAGTCGGCGCAGGCACAGGACGACCTCGCGGTCGAGAACCTGGCACTGGCCGCCACGGCGGTCGGCCGGATCGGTGGCACGGTGCTCATCGAGCCGGTCAGCGGGGCGGACCGGTACCCGATCCGGACAGCGGCCCAGGCCAGCGCGGTCATCAACCGGGTGGCACGGGAGGCAGGTGCCTCCAACGTCCGGCTGCTGGCGGATCTCTACCATCTGGCGGTCAACGGTGACGACATTCCCGCGGTGATCGCAGGCGACGCCAGGCTTATCGGACATGTGCAGGTCGCCGACGCCCCGGGTCGGGGGGAGCCGGGGACCGGTGAACTGCCGCTGGCCGGCTGGCTGTCCGACCTACAGCAGGCCGGCTATTCGGGATGGGTGGGCCTGGAGTACAGGTCCGAGGCCACGGACCCGTTCGCCTGGCTGCCGCGTGAGCGACGCGGCTCCGCCGCCCGCACCGCATGACGCCCCAGACGGCACCACGCAATCGACCAGAAGGAGCAGATTGACATGACCACGATCGCTGTTATCGGACTGGGCGTCATGGGCGGGCCGATGGCCGCCAACCTCGTCAAGGCGGGCTACGACGTCGTCGGGTACAACCGCAGCCCCGCGAAGGTCAACGCCCTCGTCAACGAGGGGGGCCGCGGCGCGGCGAGTGTCGCCGAGGCGGTCAAGGACGCGCAGGTCGTGCTGACCGTGCTGCCTGACTCGCCGGATGTCGAGGAGGTGGTCACCGGGGAGGAAGGCGTGCTCGCGCACGCGGCTCGCGGCGCTTTGTGGATCGATTCCAGCACCATCCAGCCCAAGGTCGCGGTCCGTCTGGCGCAGGCGGCGGCGGAGCGCGGGCTGCGTGCGATCGACGCGCCGGTGTCCGGCGGCGAGGCCGGAGCACGCGAGGCGAGTCTTTCGATCATGGTCGGCGGTGAAGCCATGGATGTGCTGGAGGCCCGGCCGGTGCTGGAGGCCGTCGGCTCGACGATCGTGCACGTGGGGCCGTCCGGCTCGGGGCAGACCGTGAAGGCGGCCAACCAGCTGATCGTCGCCGGCACCATCGAGCTCGTCGCAGAGGCACTGGTCTTCCTCGAAGCGCACGATGTGGACACCCAGGCCGCTGTCAAGGTGCTCGCCGGTGGCCTGGCCGGCAACCGGATCCTCGACCGGAAGGCCGGAACCATGGTCGCGCGGGAGTTCACCCCGGGCTTCCGGGTCGACCTGCACCATAAGGACCTGGGGATCGTCACGTCGGCTGCCCGTGAGGTCGGCGTCGCGATCCCGCTCGGCGCAGCCGTGGCCCAGCTCATGGGCGTGCTGCGCGCACGCGGGCACGGCTCGCTGGACCACTCCGCACTGCTGTTGCTCGTCGATGAGCTGTCCGGCCGTGCAGGAACTTGAGCTTCGAGACATCACCCGAACTTCTACGAGACCGGAGACCGCCATGCCACGTATGCGAGCCGTTGATGCCGCAGTACTGATCCTGGAGCGCGAGGGCGCGACCCAGACCTTCGGGCTGCCCGGCGCGGCCATCAACCCGTTCTACTCCGCCATGCGCGCACATGGCGGCATCAAGCACATCCTGGCCCGCCATGTCGAGGGCGCTTCGCACATGGCCGAGGGCTACACCAGGGCGAGGTCCGGGAACATCGGTGTGTGCATCGGCACCTCCGGTCCCGCAGGCACGGACATGATCACCGGGCTGTACTCGGCTTGGGCGGACTCGATCCCGATCCTGTGCATCACCGGGCAGGCACCGGTGGCGAAGCTGCAGAAGGAGGACTTCCAGGCCGTCGACATCGCCTCGATCGCGAAGACCGTCACCAAGAGTGCCGCCACGGTGTATGAGGCCGCCCAGGTCCCCGGTGCCTTCCAGCAGGCGTTCCACCTGATGCGGTCCGGGCGTCCCGGCCCGGTGCTCATCGACCTGCCGGTGGACGTGCAGCTCGGGGAGATCGAGTTCGACATCGACACCTACGAGCCGCTGCCCGTTTACAAGCCGCGCGCGACCAGGGCCCAGGCGGACAAGGCCCTCGACATGCTGGTCGCTGCGGATCGTCCGCTGATCGTGGCGGGTGGCGGGATCATCAACGCCGATGCGTCCGAGCTGCTGGTCGAGCTGGCGGAGGTACTGAACGTTCCGGTGATCCCAACGCTGATGGGCTGGGGGACCATCCCCGACGACCATCGGCTGATGGCGGGCATGGTCGGGCTGCAGACCGCGCACCGTTACGGCAACGCGACGATGCTCGAATCGGACTTCGTACTCGGCATCGGGAATCGGTGGGCGAACCGGCACACCGGCGGGCTGGACACCTATACCCGGGGCCGGACTTTTGTCCACGTCGACATCGAGCCCACTCAGATCGGGCGCGTCTTCGCCCCCGACTACGGGATCGTGTCCGATGCCAGAGCGGCGTTGGAGCGGCTGGTCGAGGCCGCCCGCCGGCGCGGGAAGGCCGGTCGGCTTCCCGACTGGAGCAGCTGGGCCGACGCGTGCCTGGACCGCAAGCGCACGATGCACCGCCGTAGTGACTTCGACAACGTTCCGATCAAGCCTCAGCGCGTCTATCGGGAGATGAACGCCGCTTTCGGGCGGGACGTACGGTATGTGTCAACGATCGGGCTGTCGCAGATCGCCGGGGGACAGTTCCTGCGGGTCTACAACCCGCGGCACTGGATCAACTGCGGCCAGGCCGGCCCGCTCGGCTGGACGGTGCCTGCTGCCCTCGGGGTCTGCGCCGCTGAGCCTGAAGCGACCGTGGTCGCACTCTCGGGCGATTACGACTTCCAGTTCATGGTCGAAGAGCTGGCGGTCGGTGCGCAGTTCAACTTGCCCTTCATCCAGGTGCTGGTGAACAACTCCTACCTCGGCCTCATCCGCCAGGCGCAGCGCGCGTTCGACATGGACTACAACGTCCAGCTGGCTTTCGAGAACATCAACTCGCCCGAGCTGGGCGAGTACGGGGTCGATCATGTCAAGGTCACCGAGGGCCTGGGCTGCAAGGCGATCAGGGTCCGCCGGCCCGGCGAGCTACGGGAGGCGTTCGACCAGGCGCAGAAGCTCATGGCCGAGTTCCGGGTGCCCGTCGTCGTCGAGATCATCCTTGAGCGAGTCACCAACATCGCCATGGGCCAGGACATCGACGGCATCGTCGAATTCGAGGACCTCGCCGACCACGACATTGACGCCCTGCCCGAATCCGCCCTGCTGGACTGATCCGCACTCGTGAAGGCCGACATCGGACACGGAAACCTTCGGAGCCTGGCTGACATGAGCGTCGTCATCGCACCGGACAAGTTCAAAGGGTCGCTGACCGCTCCCGAGGTTGCCAGGCACCTTACTGTCGGACTGCGCCTCACAGCCGCGGATATAGCGGTCGTCACGGTCCCCGTCTCCGACGGGGGCGACGGCTTTCTGGACGCCATGCTGGCCGTCGGCTACCGGCGTGTGCCGGTGGCCGCCGAGGGGCCGACCGGGCAGCCGGTACGCGCGAGCTACGCGGAGCTGGACGGAGTCGCCGTTGTCGAGCTCGCCGAAACCGCTGGGCTGACGCGCCTGTCTCGCGGCCGGCCGGCTCCTTTGACCGCGTCCAGCTACGGCACCGGGCAGGTGATGCGGGCGGCGCTCGAGGCCGGTTGCCGCACGCTCGTGGTCGGGCTTGGTGGCAGCGCATGCACCGACGGGGGCGCGGGCATGTTGCAGGCTCTCGGCGCGCGCCTGGCCGATCGCGGTGGGACGCCGGTGCGGCGCGGCGGGGCGGCCCTGCGCGACCTCCAGTCCATCGACCTGTCTGGGTTGCATCCAGGACTCGCGCGGACCGAGGTCGTCGTGGCCGCCGATGTGAACAATCCGCTGATCGGGCCGCAGGGCGCCGCAGCGGTCTACGGACCGCAGAAGGGCGCGTCGCCGCGCGAGGTCGCCGAACTCGACCGCGCCCTGGCCCACT
>JAOPYK010000155.1 GCA_025964695.1 Streptosporangiaceae bacterium
GTGGACGCCGTCGTCAACGCGGCCAACTCCTCGCTGATGGGCGGCGGCGGGGTCGACGGGGCCATCCACCGCAGGGGCGGCCCCGCGATCCTGGAGGCCTGCCGGGCGCTGCGAGCCGCACACTACGGCGGCGGGCTGCCGACCGGCCAGGCGGTGGCCACCACCGCGGGCGACCTTCCGGCACGCTGGGTCATCCACACGGTCGGCCCGGTCTACGCCCGTGGTGTCGACCGCTCGGAGCTCCTGGCCTCCTGCTACCGGGAGTCACTGCGGGTCGCCGACGAGCTGGGCGCGGCGAGCGTGGCCTTCCCCGCGGTGTCGGCCGGCATCTATGGCTGGCCGATGGACGATGCCGCCCGCATCGCCGTCGGCACCGTACGGGCGACCCCCACCAAGATCACGGACGTCCGGTTCGTCCTGTTCACCTCCGACGCCTACACCGCGTTCGAACGGACTCTCACCTCTACGGGGTGAGACCTGTTCATCCGGATGTCGCCCGGTCGAGGTCGCCTGGCGAGCCAGCCATGACGCGAGGCGTGTCATCTGGGGTGTCTTGCCTTGGGTGGTGTCTTGTCTTCGGTGTCGAGGGGTCACCACCACGACCCCCATCGTCACCGTTCACGCCGGGTAGTGATCCTGCCCGGCCGGGGGCGCCACGGCGGACCAGGGCAGGGTGACCTCGCCCAGCCGCCACCTGGCCCGGCCGCCGAGCGGTGCGCGGGTCTCCACCGGCCAGGACCGGGCCAGCAGTCGCACCGCGGTGATCCAGCGCTGCCGGGGGCCAAAGACCGACTGGGGTGCCGCACTCGCCCAGGCCCGGTCGAAGTCGCCGAGCAGCCCGTGGATCGGCTCGCCCGGGACATTACGGTGGATCAGTGTCTTGGGCAGCCGTTCGGCCAGCTCGGAGGGCTGGGGCAGCGAGGCCACCCGCGCCGCGAACGTGATCGTCTGAGGCACCGGCTCAGGCGCCGCCCTGCTCCCCGCCCGTCCCGCGGCCGTACGGGCGAGGGCGGGCTCCGCCGGGCGGGGCACGTGCCGGGCCAGGCCGGGGCCGTGGGTCAGGGCGACCCAGACGGCACGGCGGCCGATCTCGTCGCAGGTGCCCTCGACCAGCACGCCGCCGGGAGCCAGCCCGGAACAGATCCGGTGCCAGGACTCCCAGGCCGTCGCCTCGTCGTACTGCCGCAGCACGTTGAAGGCCCGCACCAGGGCGGGCGGCCGGTCCACCGGCAGCTCGAAGCCACCGCGCCGGAACGACAGGCCGCGGTACGGGGTGCGGCGCAGGAACTCCTGGGCCACCGCGACCCGCTCCGGGTCGATCTCCAGCCCTACCACCTCCACCCGCGGGCAGACGGCGCGCAGCCGCAGGAACAGCTCCACGGTGGTGACCGGTGAGGCGCCATAGCCCAGGTCGACCACCAGCGGCCGGTCCCGAGCCCGCAGCGACCGGCCCTGGGTGGCGGCGATCCACCGGTCCACCCGGCGCAGCCGGTTGGGGTTGGTGGTGCCACGGGTGATGACTCCCATGGGCCGGGCTGGTCGGGACACGCCACAACTGTAGGAGTTGCCGGCAGTCCTTCGGCCCCGCCGGGAAGGTGCCCGGGCCCGAGTCGGGCCGGCCGGGGCGGTCAGGACGTGGGACGGTCAGGACGTGGGACGGTCAGGACGGTCAGCCGGTCGGGATGGTCAGCCAGGAGGGGTCGGCGGCCGGGGAGCCGAAGGTGACCGTGGCGCCCGGCTTGCTCATGCTGCGATAGCGGATGTCGGTGGTGTCCACGACCAGCGCGAGGTGGTGGCCGGCCGGCACGGTCCAGCGGATCGGCTCCAGCCGGAAGTCGATCGTCCGGGCCTTCCCCGGGGTCGCGCCGCGCAGCGTGTACGGCTTGTGCGTGATCAGCGAGCCCTCCCCGCCGGGGGTGACGTCATAGAGGTAGGCGAAGACCGAGGTGGTGGCGGCGCTCGGGGTGATGGTCGTGTGCAGGCGCGGCGCGCCGCTGACGACCGTGGTGCGGGCGTACGGTGCGGCCGTCCAGACGCCGCCGAACCTGCGATCGACCTCGGCGACCTTGATCTTCCAGGGGATGCCCGCCTGCTGGGCCACCCCGGTCACCTCGACCACTCCGCTGTCCGCGACGGTGGGCCATCCGGCGTCGATCCGCCCGCTCCAGCCGGTGGCGGCCCGGGCGGCGAGCGAGCCCTTAGCCAGATAAAACCTGCCGGTCCCCGATGAGATCCCGGCCCAGTCCGGGAAGCCCTGCCAGCCGCCGCCGTTGGCCGCCTTGAGCTCGACCGGGTTTTCCCCGTCGATGCCGTTGGCCGTGCCGTTGAGATAGTGATCGAACCAGCGGGTCGTCGCCGCCCACACGTCGTTGGGCAGGCCGACCACGCCGAGGCCGTCGGCCGAGCCGTGGTCGCCGGGCTGGAGCATCAGGTGCTTCGGACCGGTGAACCGGCCGTAGAAGTCGGTGATCTGGCTGGGTGGGAAGATGCCGTCATCCCACGCGTTGCCGATCAGGACGGCGGGGTGGTTGGCGTTGATCTGGGCGAGGTAGGAGCCGACGCCACGAGGCCCCGCCAGCGGCAACGCGGAGGCGATGTCGTCGATGAGGTAGGCGTTCTGCAGCTTCAGCATATCCTCGCCGGGGCGCCCGGTGATGTTGCCGATCGCCAGCAGTCCCGCAGCGGTCTGCTCGCTGACCGTCTGGTTCGGGTAGAGCGAGGCGGCCAGGTCGGCCCAGCCGCTCATCGCTGCGACCGCGCGTACCCGACGGTCCTTGGCCGCGGTGAGCAGGCTGATGCCCGCCCCGTAGGAGAGGCCGGCCATGCCGACCCGATTCTCGTCGGCGTGCGCGTTGCGTACCGCCCAGTCGATGACCTTGCTCGCGTCACGGGTGTCGGGGCCGCCGGCCACCTCGATCTTGCCGCCGGAGTCCCAGAAGCCCCGGCTGGTGTAGCTGACCACCACGTACCCGGACTCCTTGGCCAGTTTCACCCCTGCGCCGACGTATTCCACGTCCAGCAGCGACCAGCTGGAGGGCATGACCAGCAGCGGGAACGGTCCGTTCCCCCGGCCGGTGGGCCGCACCACGAAGGCCTTGAGCACGGTACCGCCGTCGCCGGGGATCGACTCGTAGGTCGTGGTGGAGCCGGTGTCGGCCCGCGCGGGGACCGTCACCGCCGTCGAGCCGGCCGCCACCACCGCGGCGGCCACCAGGGCCAGGACTCTGCGCACGTTCCTACCTCCACCTCGCGAGCCGGCGTCGGGCCGTCCTCGGCACCCAAAAGTAAAGACCTACTTACTAGCCCGGCTGCTCCGTGAGCGTGGCAGACGACATGGTCAATCCCTACGAACCCAGATGAGAAAAACACCCCCGGAGTTGTCAGGTATGTGCTAACTGCACTCAGTGAGGCACGGAAACTACGTCTCGTAGTACTACTGGGTGTGGTGAATCATTGGCGGTCCGGTTAGGCTGGTGAACGTGAAGGGTTTGGGAGAGCTGGAACGCACCGTCATGGAACTTCTCTGGGCACGGCCGGAGGCCGCGACGGCCCGCGACGTGAGCCGTGCCCTCGCCGACGACCGGGATCTGGCCCACACCACGGTCATGACCGTGCTGGACCGGCTCGCGAAGAAGGGCTTCCTGCGCCGTGAGCGTGACGGGCGGGCGTGGCTGTACCGGCCGACGACCAGCCGGGAGGACTACGTCACCGAGCTCATGCTGGGCGCCCTCGATCTGACCGGTGACCGTGACGCCGCGCTGGCCCACTTCGCCCGCTCGGTCTCCGGGGACGAGGCCGCCGTGCTTCGCCAGGCCCTGGCGGCTCTGGAGTCCCCGGGATGACCGGCACGGTCCTGCTCGCCTTGATCGCGGCAGGCACTCTGCCCGGGGCGCACCTGCTGTCCCGCGCCCGCTGGACCTGGCGCACCCCGCGCACCGCCATCGCCCTCTGGCAGGCCTTGGGGCTGGCCTGGGGGGTCGCCAGCATCGGAGCCCTGCTCGGCTTCGCACTGCTGCCATACCGGCAGGGTGTCGTCGGCGGGCTGATCCCCCTCCGCGCCGACGGCGGAGCGCGGCTGGACACCCCGCACGTCATCGCCCTGATCGCCGGGCTGGCCCTCTGCTCGGTGCTGCTGGTCATGCTGATGTGGGCGGTCGTACGGGTCCTGCGAGCGCGCCGCCGGCATCGCGCCCTGCTGGCGCTGGTGGCCCGGGACTCGGGACTGCGCGACACCCTCGTCCTGGACCATGAGGCGGCGGCCGCGTATTGCGTGCCGGGCGTGCGGTCCGCCAAGGTCGTGGTCAGCGCCGGGACCCTGAAACTACTGGACCAGGCCGAACTGGCGGCCGTGCTCGCGCACGAGCGGGCGCATGTACGGGAGCGCCACGACCTGGTGCTGCTGCCGTTCGCCTCACTCCGCCAGGTGTTCCCCGGCTTCCGGCTGGTGGCACGCTCGCTGGACGCAGTGGAGCTGCTCATCGAGATGACCGCTGACGACCGGGCCCAGCGGCACCGGCCGCCACGGGAGCTCGCCACCGCGTTGCTGCGCTTCGCCGCGGCCCGCCCGGTGGCGGCTCCCTCCGGCGCCCTCTCACTCTCGGACGACGGCTTCGGCGGCGGCGGACCGGTCATGGCCCGTGTCCGCCGGCTGCTCGATCCCGTCCCGCCGCCCTTCGTGGTGCAGGCCACCGCGCTGGCGACCGCGACCATGATCGCGGTCATCCCCGTCCTGCTCTACGCGCTGCCCTGAGGCCCGGCGAGACCAGGCCCGCAAGACCAGACCCCCAAGACCAGACCCGGGACGCGGTCGCCCCCGGGTCCCGGGCCCGCCCGGGCTACTGCGGTCCCGGCTGTTTCGGGAACCGGGTCGCGGAACCGCCGCCGAAATCGGCCCGCGGCGGCAGCACCCGTACCCGCAGATCACTGCAGTCGGCGCAGGACGGATCCGCCCAGGGTGGCATGCTCACGGTGCCGGCCCGCCGCCAGGTCACGGCGTTGCCACCGCGACCGTCATCGACATGCCAGGCTTCGTAGGCGTGCTCCCAGCGGCTCTGACAACTCAGGCACTCGAAACGCCAGATCTCGGTGATGACGTGCACGTCCCTCATGGGGCACTCCTGGAACTCCAGCTCGACAGATGGATCCACCAGAAGGTGCGGAGCGAGTCCGCACCGTGCCCATTACGTGCGTGAGACTCCGATCATGGTCAGCAATGACGCGCCGGCCGCTCGCGGGCGCAGCTCACCGGTGCGGTACGGCTCAATCCGCCGGGCGCCGTGCGGCCGGGCGGGGGCCGTGTTGACGAGCAGCGGGCCGACCGCGCCCGCCAGGTCGCTGCGGAGACCGGGGGCCCGCAGGACGGCCTGATGATGCCGGTGCCCAGGGGGGACGTCGCGCCCAGGGCCTTGGTCGCCGCCGTCATCGTCGGCTTGATACCGAGTGTCGTCTCCCGCCGATGACGGCGTCTGTAAGGAGCCGGAGCCGGACCCGCCCGCCTCGGCGGCCTGGACGACCGGGCCCCGGGCGTCGGGGTCGTGCGGGCTCTGCAGGCACATCCCGGAGTGCAGGAGGGCCGCGAGGAGCGTCGTCAGCCACAGCGCCCGCCTCAGCCGACTGCATGCTTTACGTACGCGCGAACTCGCGACCATACGGCCAACTTATATCACGCTACGAATTGGCCTCACTACTGCGCGTGACAGTTCTTGACGACCCTCGGTTAGGAAAGACTGCGGAACTGGCGGGACTGCGAGATCGCGCCGGACGTGGCGAGGGTGAAGGTCCGCATCGACTCGGCGAACTTGGACAGATCCCACTCGGCCGGGCCCTCGTACCAGTAGAGGTTGTCGGCCCCTTCCTCCCGGACGCCCGCGTCCTCCACACTCTTGGCCCAGTGCCCGATGGCGTCGAAGACCACCGCGTACGGCAGGTAGCGGGAGAACAAGGCGATGCGCTGGGTGTCGGCCAGATCCGGCGTGGACTCGCCGCGCAGCAGGTGCGCGCGGAAGCCGATCGTGTGCGCCAGCACGGTCGCACCGCGCGAGGTCTTGGCCGGCATGTACTGCCCGCCCAGGGCGAGCGCCGCACCGCCGATGATGGCGGCGAGCCCGATCAGCGCCAGGTCGCTGAAGAGCGCCAGCACGACGGTGCCAACGAGGCCCAGCCCCGTCAGCACGAAACCCGCGACGGTCCAGCGGGTCCGCACCGCGTCGGGGCGGCGCGTGAACCAGCCCTGGGTCACCACGTCGGCGTACATGGCCTCGCGGACCTTGGCCAGATCCCCGGCGAAGGTGCCGCCCAGCTCCGACAGCCGAATCTCCGACCGGTGGTCGAAGAGCGCGTCGTAGAGCAGTTGCTCGTAGGGCAGGAGGTCGGAATGCGGGCGGTCCTGCTTGACCAGCTTCCAGTCGAGCCGTCCGGTGGTCGCCCGGTCCTCCTCCTCGATCAGCAGATAGCCGCGCACCGCCAGGTCGACGATGGTCGCGGTGACGTCGATGACGTCGGCCTGCTCGTCGATGAGCGTACCGATCTGACCGGGCCGCACCCCGTCCGGTGGCGCGAACCCGTTGCCGTCGACCGGAGCCTGGTCGCCCTCGACCGCCTTCTTACTGACCGTGCGCGAGTCGCGCCCGCGCAGCTGGTAGAGCAGTCCGAACCCGCCGAGCAGCAGCACCAGCAAGCCCAGCAGGGAACCGCCGGTCACCGAGTTGACGGTGAAGGCGGTGGCCAGTGTGCGGCGCATCTGGTACAGCGGCTGTGCCTTGGTCATTCCCAGCGGATAGCCGACGACCACGGTGAGGTACTCGTCCGGGAGCAGGTTCTGCTGGGAGAACTCGCCTCGCGTCTGGGTGTGGTTGGAGAGGAAGAACTGGGTGCAGCCGGTGGAGCTCTCCAGGGACCCCGCGAAGCAGTTGAGGTTGCGGATCGGCGATCCGGAGTCGATCGCGACCTTGGCCTGCAGCACCGGCACCCGCCATCCGCCGACCGCGGTCCAGCGCAGTTCCTCGGCGTTGCCCAGGGTCGCCACCGCGCCACGCACGTCGTACGCGAGGGCGACGGTGCGCCGGCCACTGATCGCGCCGTTGCCGGTGACCTTCACGATCGTACGGTTGCCATCGTCGACGACGGAGACGCCGGCGGGGCCACCGTCAGGGCTGGAGGCGGTGACCGACCCGATCTTGAAGACGCGGTCGCGGGTGTCATTGTCACGGATCTTGGTGACGAACGAGCGTTCGAAGCCGTGCCCGCCGTTGAAGTCGTAGGTGATCGTCTCCTTGGCGTGCACCACCCCGTCCCCGCCGACGGTCAGTGCGACCTCGTCCTTGGCCACCCGCTCGGACGCCAGCACCTGCGCCGATGCCGGAGTGGCCAGGGCCATCAGACCGGCGACGGTGAGCGGAGCCAGCAGGGCCCGAAGACGACCCGACCGCGATTGACGCTGCATGGCGGGAAAGCGTACCGGTCCGTTGTGGCCCAAGGTCGCCAAGACGGTCTATGCCGTTGTTTTCCCAGGTATGCAATGATTTCCTGCCATGGCAGGCAGCTACCCCCCGTACCCGCCGCCGCCCCCACCAGGCGGTGGCGGCATGCCGCCTTACGGGCGGGTACCGCCCTACGGCGGCGCGCGACCCGGCTACCCGCCGCCGTACGCAGGCCCGCCGCAGGCCGGTCCGCCGCCGTACGGCCAGCCCTGGCAGGGGCCACACCAGCGATACGCCATGCCCATGCGGCGCCGGCCGCCCCGGCGTTCGGCGGCCGGTTCCGTGGTCGCGGCCCTCGGGGCCCTGGCGACCATCTTCGTGGCTGCGGTACTGGTCATATCGGTGTTCGGGGACCGCAGCAAAGGCACGACCACTATCGCCGGCAGCAGGTCGGGCCCCCGGTCGACCCGGGCGCAGGCCACCGACAGCAAGCTCTACGGGACGGGCGCGCTCACGTCGGTGAACTGCCGGCTGCCGCGGATCGTGCAAGGCGACACCTCGTCCATGAAGACCTTCATGGACGAGCTCACCGGCTGTCTCGACCGGACCTGGCGGCGGCAGTTCGGCAAGGCGGGGCTGGGCTTCGCCGCGCCGGAGCGGATGTTCTGGACCCAGCCCGGCAGCGGGGCCTGTGGCTCGTACCCGGCCCCCGGCGCGGCGGCGTTCTACTGCCCGGCGAACCAGACGATGTACGTGGGACTGCAGCACGTGATCGAGACGGCCGGGAACGAGCCGGTGTCGCACTATGCGGTCTACGCCCGGGTGATCGCACACGAGTACGGCCACCATGTGCAGGACCAGGGGGGCATCCTGGACTACGGGCACCAGCTCATGTCGCAGAGCGGCGTCGACGCGCGCGATGAGGCCAGCCGGCGCATCGAACTGCAGGCCCAGTGCCTCGCCGGCGCCTTCCTGGGATCGGAGAAGAACTCCCTGCCCATGACCCGGGAGCAGACCCATTACCTGCTGCTGGACGTGCGGGGCCGAGGCGACGACAACCAGCCGACCGGCAAGCACGATCACGGCTCCAGCAGGCACTACGCGGGCTGGGTCGTCACCGGTTACACCAGGCAGGTGCTGTCCGCCTGCAACACCTGGACCGCACCCTCGTCCGCGGTGTCCTGACGCCCTTTTTCCCCGGTTAGGACGGGGTCTGTCGGCCTGTTGGGGCGGCCGTGACGGGTGATATGCCCACTGTGACCAGACTCACGGGTAAGTGCTAGCTACTGCGCTTGCAACAGCAAGCATTCTGACGCAAAGTGGAGACATGGCAAGTTCGAAGGTCGGCTCCATCGGGGAGTACATCCGGGAGCAGCGGACGCGAGCGAAGATCTCGGTTCGTCAGCTGGCCGAGGCCACGGGAGTTTCCAACCCGTACCTCAGCCAGATCGAGCGAGGACTGCGCAAGCCGAGCGCGGAGATCCTGCAGCAGATCGCCAAGGGGCTGCGGATCTCCGCCGAGGTGCTGTACGTACAAGCCGGGATCCTCGAGGAGCGCGAGGCCGACACAGACGTGAAGGCCGCCATCCGAGCCGACCTCGTCCTTACCGAACGGCAGAAGCAGGTGTTGCTGGACATCTACGCGTCGTTCGGCAGGGAGAACGAAGCAGCCACCAATGGCCAGGTGCACGAAACCTCAGGGAAGGAAGAAGTCGGATGACGCTTGCCACCAAGCTGCGCGACAACAAGGCCGTCTACGCGGCCGCCGGAGCCGGCGACCTCGCGGCAGAGAAGATCCGGGAGTTGCCGGAGACGGTGACCAAGCTGCGGGAGACCGCGGACAAGTACCGCGTGGACGTTCGCGAGACCGTGGTCAAGTACCAGGACGAGCTCAAGGGCACCGTCAACAAGTACCAGGACCGGGTCGACGCCAGGGACCTCCCCGGCGCGGCGGTCTCGTACGTGACCGCGGTCGGCGGCAGAGTCGTCGAGATCTTCGATGAGCTCGCCGAGCGCGGCCAGAAGATCGTGAACCGCGTGGAGCGCCAGGTCGCGACTCAGGAGCTCAAGGAGAGCGCCGAGAAGACCACGCGCAAGACCAAGGCCGCCGCCAGTGAGGCCAAGAAGACGGCTCAGGCCGCTTCCCGGGCCGCCGGCGACGCCTCCAAGAAGGTCGGCAACTGACCGCCGTACCTGCATCGAAGAGGCCCGGCCGGGGATTTCCCCGGCCGGGCCTCCCGGTGTCTGGGGAAGGGACCTGAAACGCATGCCGCAGGGGCGGCGGACAGGCACTTTCCGTGTGGGTGTTGCGCATAGTCTGGGTCAACGAGATCCTCGCGGCGTACGCGATCCGGCGCGCCGCCCGGTCGGCAGGAGCAGTGATCACAGGTGTTCCAGGTTCAAAGCACACTGGCCTACTTCTTCTGGCTGATCGCGATCATCGCCTTCGTCTTCGAGGTGTGGGCTCTGATCGACGCGGTGCGCACCCCGGCGCCCGCCTACGAGGCGGCCGGCAAGCAGACCAAGCAGATCTGGCTGATCATCTTGGGCATCGCCAACGTGATCGGCCTCGGCGGCGCCGCCAACTTCCTCACGATCCTGTCGATGCTGCCGATCGTCGCGTTCATCGCCGCCGCCATCTATCTGGCCGACGTGCGGCCGGCGGTCAAGCAGTACCGCAACCGGCGCGGCGGCGGCTCCTCGAACATGGGCCCGTACGGCCCCTGGTAGTCCGGCGGCTCCCAGTCCGTCAGGCGCGGGAAGGGGTGGCGAGCCCGAGCCGCTGTAGCGCGGAGACGAACCGGCCGCCCAGATAGCGGCAGCCGGCACTGGTGGGATGGACGCCGTCCGCCCGGATGTACTGCGGGGCGTTCCCGGTTCCCAGCTTCACGCTTCCCGTGATCCACTCCTCCTGAAGAGGATCGATGAACGGCACCTGGGTCGCGGCGGCGGCCGACTGGACCGCGTCCCGGACCGACAGCGCGGCGGGCGGCGGGTCGCCTCCCCACATAGGCCCGAGCACCACCACCGGGGTGTCGGGCCACCGCTGCTTGATCTTTGCCAGCAGCCCCTGGGCCGCGGCCACGACCAGCGCCGGGGACTTCGACGAGTCGTTGTGACCGCCCGACACCACCACGAGGTCGGGGGCCGGCCGCCAGGCCAGCTCCTCGTCGTACAGGGTGGCGAAGGTCTTCCCGATCCGGCCCGGCGCGACGAAGCCCGTGCCACGGTAGCCACCGATGATGATCTGCCAGCCGAGCCGGCGGGCGGCCTCGGCCGCGTAGGACTTCTCCGGCGGCATCGTGGCGATACCCGCGGTGTAGCTGTCGCCGAGAACCATCACCACCGGCGCACGCGTGACCTTGACCCGCGCGACGGGAGCCTTGACCTTCCGAGCCGCGGCATGGCCGCCACAACCGGCGAGCGCCAGCACGAGGAGGGCGCAGAGGAACGATCGGCGCAACGCTGCCCTCTCTACCGATGATCGCGTCTACCCGGTCCGCGACCCTGGAAAAGCCTTAGTGTGACGAGTATGGGGACAGAGCACCATGGACGCACGCACCGACTCGAACTGGACGACCAGTCGCTCCGCGAATGGGGGGCGATCGTCCTGGACTCCGCACCGGACGGGATCGTCCTTGATCGATCCGCATTCTATCCAGGTGGCGGAGGTCAGCCGCCCGATCACGGAGTTCTGCTCTGGCAGGGCGTGCAGACCCGGATCGCCGGGGTCCGCAAGGGTGACGACCTGGTACTGATCCCGGCGGAGGGCGATCCGCTTCCGCCCGCCGGCACCACGGTCACCGGTGCGGTCGAGGACGCACGCCGTACCGCCCTGATGCGCACCCACTCCGGGCTCCACCTGCTGTGCGGCGTGGTCTTCCGCGACTACGGCTGCCTGGTCACCGGCGGCAACATGGAGCCGCTGACCGCGCGAATGGACTTCAACCTGCCCGAGGTGCCGCCGGGCTTCAAGGAGGCGGTCGAGGCCGCCTGCAACCTCGAGGTCGACGCGGACCGGCGGATCGACGTCCGTACGCTGCCACGGACCGAGGCCTTCGCGATTCCCGACATCATCCGCACGGCGACCAACCTGGTGCCGCCGGAGGTGCAGGAGGTGCGCATCGTGGACATCGTCGGGCTGGACACCCAGGCCGACGGCGGCACCCACGTCGGATCCACCAAGCAGATCGGCCGGATCAAAGTCACCAAGGTCGAGAACAAGGGCCGCGGCTTCCGCCGGGTTCGCGTCCAGATCTCCGAGTGACCCCGCCGCGGGGCTCCGCGTCCCCGGCTCGCGCCCGTCCGGCGGTCGTCACCGCGGGGCGGGTAGCGTACCGGGGGCCAGCCGGACGGCTCCCACGATCTCGTCACCGCCGCGCAGCGGCACGGAGGCGAGTTCGTCCAGCACCGGGCCGGAGGCCACCCCGAGGGTCCGCAGCAGCCCCACCGTGACCGGCGTGCGGGCGCGCATGGCACCGTCTTCGATCTTGAGGGCTCCGGCCCGGCCGTCCGCCAGGGCGAACGCGTCGACACCTTCGGCTCCGCACTTGAGCAGCAGGCCGGGGACCGCGTCCATCAGCCGCCGCTCCTCGCGGTTGGTGCCCGAAGTCCATTCGGGATGGGCCCGCATGGCGTCGGCGACCTTATTTTCGGGGCTGCCCGGCTCGGCCAGCACCAGCCTGCGGAACGCCCGTGCCACTGCGGTGAGGGAGACCGCGAAAAGCGGCGCCCCGCAGCCGTCCACCCCCACTGCGGCGATCCGCTCGCCGGCCAGTTCCTCCACCGCGGCCCGTACCGCCAGCTGCATCGGGTGGTCGGCCGCGAGATAGGACGGCTCTGCGGGGCCGGCCGGCCAGCCGTTGAGCACACAGGTGGCGAGCATCGCGGCATGCTTGCCCGAGCAGTTCATCCGGGCTCTGCTGGGTCCGCCACCGGCCCCGGCGAGCTCGAAGGCGGTACGGCTCTCCAGCGGCCACTGGGCCGGGCAGCGCAGCGCCTCGGGGCCGAGGCCGGCCCCGGCCAGGATCTTCTGGACCCCCTCGACATGGAAGTCCTCACCGGAATGGCTGGCGGCGGCCAGGGCGAGCAGCTCCCCCTCCAGCGCGAGACCGCAACGCACCATGGCCACCGCCTGGATGGGCTTGTTCGCCGAGCGCGGGAAGACCGGCTCGCCGACGGCTCCAAGCCGTACGGCCACGGAGCCGTCGGCGGCGAGCGCGGACACGGCACCCCGATGGCGCGACTCCACGAAGCCGGAGCGCTCGACTTCGACCAGTACCGGATCGCCGCTCATCGTCCCCTCCCAAGGTCACCGACTTCCCATGATCCTCCCTGCCCAGGGCGCTCACGCTGCGCTTAGGCTGGGGGCATGGAAAGCCCGTTGTTGCACCTGCCCGGAGCCGTATCCGCCGATTCACCCGATCAGGGGATCGCCGCCCACTACGGGGAACCCTCTCAGGAGCAGCGTGCCCTCGCGGAATCTCCATTTGCCGCGGTCGTCGACCGCAGCAACCGCGGAGTCATCCGGGTCGCGGGCCCGGACCGGCTGCGCTGGCTGCACAGCCTGCTGAGCCAGCACCTCGAGGGATTGCAGCCCCATCAGACCACCGAGGCGCTGCTGCTCAGCCCGAACGGCCATGTCGAGCACCACCTCCAGCTGATGGACGACGGGGAGGCCGTCTGGGCGCACGTCGAGCAGGGCACCGCCGGTCCGCTGGTCGAGTTCCTCGACCGGATGCGCTTCCTGCTGCGGGTCGAAGTGGCCGACGTGACGGAGTCGTACGCGGTCGTGACCGGCGGCGGAGCGGGGACCGGCCTCCCGGAGGGCACACTCGGGTTGCGGGACGCCGTCGGCACCAACTGGCTCCTCCCCCGCGAGCGTCTCGCCACCGTCGTCGACGATCTCGGTGCCCGGCCCGCCGGGCTGTGGGCGTACGAGGCGTTGCGCATCGCGGCGCACGTGCCCCGGCTGGGCTTCGACACCGACCACAAGACCATCGCGCACGAGGTCGGGTGGATCGGTGGCGCGGTGCATCTGAACAAGGGCTGCTACCGCGGCCAGGAAACGGTGGCGAGGGTGGAAAACCTGGGCCGCCCGCCACGCCGGCTGGTCTTCCTCCACCTCGACGGCAGCGTCGACCGGCTGCCCGCCCACGGCGAGCCGGTGGAGCTGAACGGCCGCCAGGTGGGGTTCGTGGGCTCCGCCGCCCGGCACTACGAGCTCGGTCCCATCGCCTTGGCACTGGTCAAGCGCACCGTGCCGGTCGACGCGACCCTGATGGCCGCCGGGGTGCCCGCGGCCCAGGAGGTCGTGGTCTCTCCCGACACCGGCGCCAACGTACAGGTCAATGTCCGCAGGTTGCCCAGGCAGCACGCGTAAGGCCCGGCCGCAGCGGGCACACGTCCCCATGACCCGCCCTTAGCCGACTCCGGTCATCCGCCCGAATGAAGATCGAAGTGGCCCCGCAAGTGAGAAGGTGGTCTCTACCGATGGTGGCAAACCAGGAGCAAGAGGTACCGTCCTCCACGCGGAAGGGGACCATGGGCACACGGGGACTGCCGGTGCGCGAACCGGCCTGGGCCTGGTGGATCCTCTTCGCCGGGCTCACCGTCATATCGTGGCTGGCCTGGTCCTGGAGAGGACCGCTGTGCGTCCTTGCACTCTGGTGCCTGTACGAGTTCGTGCTCATACCGACCAGGTGCAACATCTCCCCCCGCGACGGCTATGTCTGCGCGGACCCGGTGCGGGGCCGGCTGTTCGCCTGTACCCCCAGCCATCAGCGGCTCAAGACCGACCAGCTGTTCCGGCTGTTCCGCCTGGCCAACCCCGTCCACAAACCGGTGGCGCCCGACCCCAACCGGGCGACCGGCGAGATCGTATGGGCTCCGCACATGCGCGAGCAGCAGGAGCCCGCTCAGACCGCGCCGCCCGCCCAGGCCGCGCCGGTCGCCCCGGGCGGGCAACCCACCCCGGGGGGGCAGCCCGCTCCGAAGGCGCCGGAGAAGGTCCGCCGGATCCTGGCCCTGGCGGACGAGCGGATGGTGCTGCTGACCGCGGTGGCCACCGTCGTGGTCGTCGTCGGCATGGCGTACGGACTGATGGCCTGACCTGCTCGGGTGCCCGGGCCGCGGCGCTGGTCCCGGTCAGGCTTCGAGGATGAGCGTGATGGGGCCGTCATTGACCAGGGCGACCTTCATCTCGGCGCCGAACTCACCGGTCTCCACCCGGGCGCCGAGCCGGCCCAGCTCCGTCACCACCGCCTCGACCAGCGGCTCCGCCACGGGTCCCGGCGCGGCGTTGATCCAGGTCGGACGGCGGCCCTTGCGGGTGTCGCCGTAGAGCGTGAACTGGCTGACGACCAGCAGCGGTGCGCCCACGTCCGAACACGACAGCTCCCCGTCCAGGATGCGCAACCCCCACAGCTTGGCGGCCAGCCTCGCCGCCTGTGCCGGGGTGTCGTCATGGGTCACCGCCACCAGCGCGAGCAGCCCCGGCTCGTCGATGGAACCCACGACGCGACCCTCGACGGTGACGCTCGCCTGACTGACCCGTTGCACCACTGCCCGCATGACTACGCAGTTTGGCAGGCGGCTCGGCCGCACAGGCCGCCACTGGTGATCAGGGTCGGCAGTCGCGGCACAGGCCGTAGACCGTGAGGTGCTGCACATCGGTCTCGAAGCCGTGCCCGCTCCGCAGCGCTTCCACCAGCCCGTCGGCGACATTGGGCCTGACATCGCTGACCGCCCCGCAGCCCCGGCACACCAGATGGACATGCTCGGCGTCGACGGCAAGATGGTAGGTCGATGGCCCGTGACCGAGGTGGGTGTGCTTCACCAGCCCGAGTTCCTCGAGCAGCTCGAGCGTGCGGTACACGGTCGAGATGTTGACGCCCTGCGCCGTCCGCTGCACCGCCGTGCAGATCTCCTCCGGTGTGCCGTGTTCCAGCGCGGTGACCGCTTCGAGGACGAGCTGGCGCTGCGGGGTCACCCGGTAGCCCTTTGCCCGCAACTCTTCCTGCCACGTCCCGGTCATACACGGAGTCTATGTGGGCCGCGTCACGAAGGAGAGGGCCGGAAATTCGCTTGCCACTCCCTGGAGGCTCGCATAGCGTGCAGGTACGCAGGAAGGGAGGTGGTCCAACAGTATGCATAGCTCTAGGACACGCGAGGTGACTGTCCGCTAGTCGCCGTCCCCGGCGCGGGGTTGGGTCAGGTGTGCTTTCGCCACCACCCCTTCGCCAAGCCGGCCCGGAGGGAGACCTCCGGACCCCTGACGGGGTCGCGACGGCGGCCGGCGAATACCAGGCAGACACCCGGCCCTCGGATCCGATGGACTCGTCCTGTCCATCTCCCGCTTCGGCGGAAGGATCCGGGGGCCGTTCCATGTCCGGAGACCGGTCAGCCGACCCGCTTCAGCTGCGCCGAAAGGTGTGACTGCAGCGGCTGGCCGAACGCCGCCATGTCGTACGCCCAGCCGAGATCCTCGCCGATCAGCCCGTACAGCCGGTGGCCCGCGGTGACCTCCTTGGCCGATTCGGTCCGCGCGACCAGGTCGGTGCTCAGCTCCACCCGGGAGAAGGCGACATCCCCCAGGTAGATCTCGGCGATCCCGGTCGGATGCGCGAGCACCACCTCGACCTTGTGGTCCGGCCGCGGCCGCCAGTAGCCGGTCTCGGTGCCCAGCGGGGCCCCGACGACGCCCTCGTCCAGCCGCCAGGTCCTGCTGGTGTAGATGAGGAACGGCTTGCCGATGTGCGAGAAAGAGATCTCCTGGCCGAACTGGAAGCTCTCGATCGTGGGGTAGCCGCCGACTCCGGCGCCCTCCCACTCTCCGAGCAGGAACTTCAGGGGCTCGAGGTCAGGATGCAGATCTGGCTCCATGTCCGCCGAGACTAGCGTGCATTGGCACCGCCGAGCGCGGGTGCCACCCAGGTCGGTTTCCCGGTTCGCAAGTGCCCCGGGCGGGGACCAGGGGTCAGCGGACCCGGAACAGCCCCACGACCAGCAACACCGCCAGCACCGCGATGATCCCCAGAACCAGAACGAGAGCCCAGACGTTCAGTATGCCCATCACGGCGTGGAGTGTACGCCCCACCGGACCGCTGCCACCGGTACCCTGATGGCGCCGATGATCATTACATTTCGGTTGAACCAGGAGGCCTCGGAAAACGTCTGATCTTCGTTTTCGGGCTGAGGAGGATGCGTTGTACGCGCTCATGACCTTGCTGGCGCAGACGATCGAGATCGGGGTCACGACGGCCGCCCGCAGCGTCTCCAAGGCGCGTACCAAACGAGCCGTGCAGAAGGCCGAACCACGCACCTGCGTTGACCTGGTGACGCTGGCCGGGGCATCGGGCTCGGCTCCGGCCGCCGAGATCAACGCACGGGCCGCCGGTGAGGTGGTCATCGCACCGCTGTCGGGCGCCAAGTGCGTCTGGTACGTCGTGCGGGTCTACGAACGCTTCTACGCCTGGCGGCCGGGTCCGCTCGGCCCGGCGAAGGTGGAGCGGCAGATCAAGGTGGCCGAGCAGTCGGCCGGCCGGCTGCTCATCCGGGACGCGACCGGTGAGGTGCGGGTCGATCCGGCCGGGGCCGACCTCTCCCTGGGCGCGACCTCCTACAGCGGCTTCGAAGGCCGGACCGGCGACGGCGCTTTGCTGGCGCGGGTCGGCCGGCTGCTCGGCGGCCCGGTGCGGGCGCGTCACCAGGCCATGACGATCGGTTTCCTGGTCGAGGAGTGGATCGTGCGCGAGAGCGAGGAACTCCACGTCGTCGGGCAGGCCCGTACCGAGGCGGGCGAGGTGGTGCTCGGCAAGCCCGCGCTGCGCCCCTTCGTCATCGGCAGGAGCGCTACGGCTCCCGTCACAGCCTGAGGCACGGCCTGAGGCACGGCCTGAGGCATGGCCTGGGGTGCGGCCTGAGGTGCGGGCGCCGCCCCAGGTGTTCTGACGATCCGGAGCGGCTAATGTTCGGTTATGGCTCGATCACTGGTGATCAAAGCGACGGCGGGCGCGGACGGCGCGGAACGATGCAACCAGGCCTTCACGGTCGCGGCGGCGGGGGTGGCGAGCGGGCTGAAGGTCTCGCTGTGGCTGACCGGGGAGGCCGCCTGGTACGGCTTGCCCGGCCGGGCGAAGGACTTCGACCTACCGCATGCGACTCCGCTGGAGGACCTGCTCGGCATCGTGCTGGCCGGCGGCCAGGTGACGGTGTGCACCCAGTGCGCGGCCCGGCGGGACATCAACCCCGAGGACGTGATCGAAGGCGTACGGATCGCGGGCGCACCCACGTTCGTCGAGGAGATCTCCTTCGAAGGCGCCCAAGCCCTCGTGTACTGACCTCGTGTACGACCTCGTGTACCGACCTCGTTCACTGACCTCCGGGTACCTCGGCTCGGGTCCTGTCGTTTGCCCACATCCGGCCGATGAAGGCCCAGCGCATGATGTTGACGTATCCCCCCGGGAAGGGGGACACCTCAACATCATGCGGGAAACAACATCATGCGGGAAACTAGGCGGGGAGCACGGCCCGGAGGCGTTCTTCGCGGAGCTTGCCGGCCCATGAGTCGTCGATCGGCTGGAGATCGTGGCCGACGGCCCAGCGCAACAGCAGGTCGGCCAGTCCCGGATTGCGGACCAGCGCCGGGCCGTGCATGTAGGTGCCCACGATGTGGCCCTTGTAGGCACCCTCGTAGCCGTCTCCGTTGCCGAGGCCGAGCACGGTCTTGGCCAGCGGCTTGACACCGGCGCCCAGGCGGGTGACTCCCTGGTGGTTCTCGAAGCCGGTGATCCGCGGCACGGCGAGCTCGGCGGACACATCACCGACGATCTCGCCGACGGCGCGCTTCTCACCCCGTCCGCTGCGGATGTCGAGCAGGCCGATGCCCGCCACTGGCTGACCCTCCTCACCGCCGAACTCCGTGCCGAGCAGCTGGTAGCCCGCGCAGACGGCGAAGATGACCGAGCCGTACTCGGCGGCCCGCGCCAGCCCGCCGTCGGCGCGCAGCCGCTGGGCGGCGAGAATCTGCGGCCGGTCCTCACCGCCGCCGAGCAGGTAGATGTCGCCGTCCACCGGCACCGGCTCGTCGGAGCGCACATGGACGGTCCGGGTGGAGACGCCACGCAGTGCGGCCCGGCGCTCCAGGACGATGCAGTTGCCCTGGTCACCGTAGGTGCTGAGCAGGTCGGGATAGATCCAGACGATCTTTATGCGGTCAGAGGGCACGGCCGTACCTCGTTCGGATGTTCTGGAAGGCGGTGTAGTTGGCTATCACGTCGAGCTTGCCGGGAGGCACGGCCATGAGCGCCTGCTCGATGTCCTCGATCAGGGTGAAGGGAACCTCGGCGGCCTCCAGCCGGGCGGCCAGGTCGATCCGGCGTTCCCCGGTGACCCAGACCGGACGGCCCTTGAGGATGCGGTAGTCCACGTCCCACAGCCAGGAGGTGTCGCGGCCGTCCGGCCCCTGCGCGTTGATGGACAGCGCCACGGGGCCCGGCGCGGGCTCGAGCACGTCGAAGGCCTCCAGCCAGCCGGCCGGGTTCTTGGCCAGCAGCAGCCTGATGTCACGGCCTTCGTGGTGAACGGTGGTGTAACGGCCGGCCACCGACGCCACCTTGCCGAGCAGCGGCATGGCCACCTCCGGCTCGACGCCGAACTGGGCGACCACCGCCAGCGCCATCGCCGCGTTGGAACGGTTGGCGCGCCCCGGCAGTTGCAGGGCCAGGTCGAAGACCCGGCCACCGGGCGCCGTCACCCGGTTGCCGTGCAGGATCCAGTCGGGCTTGGGCCGGGCGAAGGTGCACTGGCGGCAGGCCCAGTTGGCACCCTCGCGGTCCAGCGGGCCACCGCACTCGGGGCAGCACCAGGAGTCCTCGCGCCAGTGCTGCCCGACGGCCACCCAGGTGACCCGCTTGGCGGTCTGCGCACCCCAGGTGACGAGCGGATCGTCGCAGTTGGCGATCACGTGGGTGTCGGCACCGTCCAGCGCCTTGCGCCACTTGCCGGCCAGCTGCCAGATCTCCCCGGCGCGGTCCATCTGGTCGCGGCTGAGGTTCATGAGCAGCACGATGTTGGCCCCGGTCTCCTTGAGCACCATGGGCACGTACTTCTCGTCGCACTCCAGCACGCCGTATCTGGCGTCAGGGGCGGCGGCCAGCGCGGAGACATGGCCGGTCGGCATGTTCGCACCGAAGGCGTTGGTCGCCACCTCGCCGAGGCCGCTCATCGCCGAGGCGATCAGCCGGGTCGTCGTCGTCTTGCCGTTGGTGGCACTGACGAGCACCAGCTTGCGGTCGTGGGCCAGGCGGGTCAGCAGCTCCGGATCGAGCTTGAGTCCGATCCTGCCCCCGATCACCGAGCCGTCTCCACGGCCGGCCAGCCGGGACATCTTCGAAGCGGTGCGGCCGAGCGCCACAGCGAGCTGGGCACGCAGCGGAAGATCGCTCATGCTCTCCCTGATCTCTTCCTGGTCAGCCTGGGACGTCCGGGGAAACCCACCCGGACGGCGTCCTCGTCAGCCTAGTGCTGCGCAGCGCATCATTTGCTGTGATTCGAGGCGGGTCGGCCTGGGACACCGCGCGGCACCCATGGACTCCTACTTGACCGATTTGCCGGTTTAATCCGGCCAACGTCCCGGGCCGGCCCCTGACACCCGGACCAAAGACCGGAACGTGCCTGGTGGGCGGTGGATTCGGCGGCGCGGAAGAGCCCGATGAAGCGGTCATTGGGGGGCACCACCATCGCCCGGGCATAGCCGTCGCGGATCAGTGCGGCGTTGACGAAAAGCCCGTCGGAGGTCCACGCATAGCGCAGTTCCCGCCCGTACGGATCCCGTCGCTCTCGGTCGGGTGTGACCTTGAGCACACCTCCCCGGGGTGCCAAGCGCCGTAACGCGGCGGCAGCGTCGGTGCCGAAGCACTCGCCGGGCAGCGTGGACCCGCGATGACGGATCTCGGGCGCGTCGACCCCGATCAGGCGCACCCGGAGCTCTCGTCCTGACATCCTGGTGACGAGGGTGTCCCCGTCGACCACTCGGACGACCTCGGCCCGTACGCCTTCGGGCGCCGGAGACGGAGACTGTCCGCAGCCCGTGGACAGCACACCGACGAGCGGAAGTGCGAGATATCTCACTCCCTGAGCGTCACATCACCCACCGACAATCCCGGTGGAACCTCGACGCTGTCGGCTGTTCTTCAGCGCCGAGAGGTGTAGGAGAGGCAAGGTCGGATAAAGGTCGGATATAGGACATTGGTGTCGGACAACGCGGATCGGCCAACGAGGGCACCCGCCGAGGCAGTACTTTGTCGGGAAAACTAGCGATATATGTGAGGTCTGAGAGCGATGCAGTGCTGGACGTGCGGCCAGAACACGCCTGGGACGCTGTCCAGCTGCGTGCACTGCGATGCACCCATCCAAAAGCCACCCGCATCACCGGACCGAATGCCGGGGTCAGCGCAGCAGGGACCCTCCGCGCCGGGGCCCCTGCCGCCTGACCAGGCGGGCTCTCCGCCGCAAGGGGACACCTGGGGCCGACATCAGGCGCCGGGCGGCGCACCTGAACCCTGGCCCTCGACGTCCCCCGGCGCCCCCCAGCCATGGCCCGCCGTCACGGACGCTCCGTCCCCGGCCGGGCCGCTGTCCGCCTCGCCGGGCCAGCCGTGGCCGGCCTCCGGGTCAGCACGTCCGGACAATTCCCCTTCCCCGCTCACCGCCGAGCCCTGGCCGCCCGAGCCCTGGACGCCCGAGCCGGACCCACAGCCCTGGACGCCCGAGCCGGCTCAGCAGCCGCGGGCCGTGCAGCCACCGGCGCCCGCGCCGCTCGACCCACTATCGGCGCCGTTGGCGTCGTTGTCGCCGGAGCCCGCCACCGACGGCCCGCACTCCTGGTCTCCGGCACGCCCCGAGCCGCTGTCCGCGCCGGTCCAGTCGCCGGTCCAGTCGCCGGACTCGTGGACCTCGCCGACCGCCTCCGGAGGTACAGGGCCGCTGCCCGCACCGCTGCAGCCCCCGGGCACCGAGCCGTGGCCGCCCGAGCCCTGGACCCCCGAGCCCGAGCCGGCGCCCCAGCCCGGGTCGGCCTCCGACTTCGGACGGGCGTCCGTGCCCGGTTCCGCGCAGCAGTCCTGGTTCGCGCAGGCCGCCAAGCCCGCCGATCCGGCACAGTCGAACGGTGCGGCCCGTCATGGCGCGCCGCCCACCCAGCAGTCGTTCGACGCGGGGCAACCGGGCGGAGCCTCCTACAACGGCCACGGCACCCCCGCCGCGCCGCACGACCCGCGGAGCGTTCAAGAGCCCACCCAGCAGTCGTTCGACGTGGGGCAACCGGGCGGAGCCTCCTACAACGGCCACGGCACCCCCGCGCCGCCACAGGACCCATGGAGCGTTCAAGAGCCCACCCAGCAGTCGTTCGACGCGGGGCAACCGGGCGGAGCCTCCTACAACGGCCACGGCACCCCCGCAGCGCCCCATGACCCGCGGAGCGTTCAAGAGCCCACCCAGCAGTCGTTCGATCCCGAGTCCACGGCCGCCTGGTCACTGTCCGAGGAAACGCCCTCCGGGCCCTATGCCAGGCCGCCGGAGCCGACCGCCGAGCCGACCGCCCGCGACGCCTGGTCCATGCCGGAGGAGGAACCTCGGGGCGGCGAATCGATCGTGCCGGACTCGTGGTTCGCCGGCCCCCGAGCCGCCGATCCCCGCGAAGCGGACGCCCAGGGCCCGGCGATGTGGACTCCCCCGCCGACGGACTCTGAGGCGACCATGCAGGTCCCCTGGGCCGCGCAGTCCCCCGCGCCGCCCGCCGGGCCGCATCAGTTCGGGCCGCCTCCCGGGCCCCAGCAGTTCGGCCCCCCCGGACCGCAGCAGTTGGCTGGGCCGGGCCAGGGCACTCAGCAGTTCGGGCCGCCCCAGGGTGGCCCGCAGCAGTTCGGCTCCGCACCCGCCGGGACGGGCTGGGGCCCGGAGCCACAGCACGACTGGGCGGGCGGGCAGGGCCGCAACGAGACGGCGCTGCTGCAGGGACCGGGAGGCGGGCTGCCGCCGGCTTATCCGGGTTCTCACCTGGGGCCCGGGCAAGGACCCGGTATGCCGGACGGCAACCAGCCCAAGCGCAGTGAGGCGAGCCGGTCGCTCATCATCGCGGTGACCGTGCTGGTGATCGCGGCGCTGGCGGCCGTGGCGCTGGTCATGTGGCCGGACGGCGGTTCCAAGACCTCGGGCGCCTCGTCGCCCGCCGCGGCGAAGAAGACCACCAAGGGCACGTCGGCCGGCGCGCACCAGCAGGCGGTCGCGGTGAACGCCATTCTCAACGCCAGCGGCACGAGCCGGGGAGAACTCGGCCGGGCCCTGACCGCGGCGCGCAAGTGCGATGGGCTGGGCACCGCCATCGCCGGGATGCAGACAGTGGCCCAGCAGCGCCAGACGCAGATCAGCCAGACCAGGGCACTCAAGGTCGACGGGCTGGCGAACGGCGCGCGGATACGGTCCACCCTCGGCAGGGCGATCAACTACTCGCTCGAGGTGGACAAGGCCTATCTGGCGTGGGCGCAGGCCTCCCAGAACGGCTGCAAGGGCAAGCCCAAGCCGACCGCGGACTCCAAGCGCGGCGCCCGGCTGTCGGCACAGGCCAGCGCCGCGAAGCAGCAGTTCGCCGCACTGTGGGCGCCGGTGGCCCAGAAGGAGGGCATGCCGCACCGCGGCCCGACCTCGTTCTGACCCATCCTGGCCGATTACGATCACGAATCGGATCTGAGCCGACCGTGGTCCGGCCCGGACGTTACAGTGTGCATCCAGCGGTCCGACAGCAAGGGCTTCCAGATGCGGTGTCCGGTATGCCGCAGCGACACGACCCCGACGATGTCGCGGTGCGCGCGCTGCAATGCTCCCCTGACCGATGCGCCGACGGCCTCGGACGCGACGGCCTGGAATGCGACGTCTTCGGACGCGACGGCCGAGGATCCCCAGAGCCGGCCCCCCGAACCCTGGAATCCCGAATCCCTCAGGAATGAGGCCTGGCCACCCGAGCCGTGGCTGCCGGAATCGCGGCCACCCGATCCGGAACCCGCCGAACCATGGCGGCCCGCACCGGCCTCCCCGGGCGACTGGCGCCCGACCCCGCTGGACGCCGTGCCGGAACCGCCCACGGCCGGAGCGGGCCAGGCACAGCCCCCGCAACCGGAACCCTGGCAGCCCCAACCTTGGCGGCCCGAGCCTTGGCGGCCCGAGCCTTGGCGGCCGGAATCGCCGAACGCCGGGCCGACGCCATGGGAACCGGGATCGCTGGGTACCGAGCCCTGGCCATCGGATCAGCCGTGGCGGGTCGATCTCGCCGGCGCGGCCGAAGTCCCGCACGTGCCGCCTGGCGCCCAGGCGTACCGGGCGCCTCGTGTCCCCGGGCCGCCGGCCCCCTGGCGGCCACCACCCGCGCCGAAGCGGCGGACCGCTCCACTGCTCCTAGGAGCCTGGGCCATCGTGATGGTCGCCGCGGCGGTCGCGGCGTGCATCGCCTTCTGGCCGACCGGCGGCTCCGCCCCGCAGGGCGCGGTCTCGCCGCAGACGATCGCCACCTCGGCCGACACCCCGGCGCCGGGGGCCTCGAGCGGGACCGCCCAGGCGATCGAGGTGAACTCGGTACTGGACGACATGGCGAGCAGCCGCTCGGAACTCGGCAACGCGATGACGGCCGCGGCGACCTGCTCCGCGTTGGCCGATGCCCTCCCGACCATCCAGAAGGTCGTCGGGGAACGCGAGCGGCAGCTGGCCAAGGCGAAGAGCCTGGAGGTCAGCGCGCTAGATTCGGGAGACCGGCTCAAGGACGCCCTGACCCGGGCGCTGCAGGCCTCGCTGGACGCCGACCGCGCCTACCTGAAGTGGGCCACCAACGCGCAGGGCTGCTCGGGTGACACCCCGAGCGACTCGGACCTCGGTCGGGGCAACAGCATCTCGGAGAACCAGGCCACGCCGGCCAAGGAGGAGTTCCTCGGCCTGTGGACGCCGATCGCGCGGCAGGAAGGGCAGCCGGGCCGCGACAGGGACCACATCTGACGCCGAGGATCATTCGCTCAGGAACGGGAGGGTCTCGGCGGGATCCTCGAAGGGGTGCACGAACGTCCTGGGCCAGCTGAGCACGGACTCCAGCCACGAGCCGACCCGCATGGCCTCGCAGACCTGGCCGAGCTGTTCGTCCAGGTCGTAGCCGAGCGCCACCATGCCCAGATCCTTGCCGAACTCCGCGTGCTCGTCCTCGCCCGCGATGGCCGTCCACGCGATGGGCCGGTTGTGCTCGAGCTCCATCGACAGCGGGTGACGGCGCAGGGCGCGCAGCCGGTGACCGAGCTTGGCGTCCGGCGGCTGCTTCAGCCCCGGCAGCGGGTAGTCCATGGGCGGGGCGAGGGCGTGCTTGTCCGGGGCCCCACCCCCGTAGGGGAAGAGCCGGTCCATCTCGTGCAGCCACCGCACCTGGGGGATGACCCAGGCGGGACCGGGGAGGGTCCCCGCGAGCCCGGACGCCCCGCCGAGCATCTTCTGGGCGACCGCGGCGACGGCCGAGGTGAGCTCCTCGGGCGCGTACGACCGCCGCAGCGCCAGCGAACGTCGTGCCACACACCGGTCGATGACGGTGGCCAGCACGCATTCGCGCAGCCGGGGTGAGAGCCGCGACCAGCCGCGGCCGAGTTCGGGCGGTACGGCCGGCATCGGGCGGTTGACGACGTGGGCGAGGACGAGAGTGTCGGCCCAGAGCCGCAGCCAGGCCCATTCGGTCCCGGCGGCGAGCAGATCCGCCTCGCGCAGCTCGTACAGAGTGCACGCCCTGCCGGAGCGGCACTCGCAGCCGCAGGCCGCCGACCGGCGGCCGGCGATGGGCGGCGGCGGGCCGGGCCGTACCCGCTCCCGTCCCTCACCAAGGGGGACGCGGACCCGCAGCGGCCGGTCCATCCCGTCGGCGAAGACCGCGGCGACGCCGGGCTGCAGCGACACCACCTCGCGGGACTGGTCCGGGTCGAGGTTCATCGCGGAACCGACGACGTGCCGGTCGTCGAACGCGGGCAGCCGATGGACGATCTTCAACGCGGTGTTCTTGACGACGTCGGGCACCAGCTTGGTGGGGATCTGCTCGGCTACCACGATGCCCTCGCCATAGGCGCGGATCTCGGCGAGCATCCCGGCGAACAGCTCCACCGCGTGCGCGCCGGCCCGCTCCGAGCCGCGGTTGCGCAGCAGCCGGTGCGCCTCCTCGATGACTATGACGTGCCGGAGGCCGCCCGTGCCGTCCTCCGGCCGCTCCCGGCGTGCGCGCATCCGCAGATGCTCGACGATACGGATGATGAGCGTGCCCATGAGGAACGCCTTGTCCTCGTCGTTGGCCACGTCCTCGATCGCCAGCACGACGTTGTCGCGCAGCAGCCCGCCGATGTCGGCCGGGTGACCGCCCTCGAAGAAACGTCCGGCCGAGCCGATCCGCAGGGAGCGCAACCGTACGTCCACGAAGCCCTTGACGTCGGCCATCAGCTCCCGGCCGTAGCCGACGTCGCTGATGACCTGGAGGGCCGCGTGCTGCAGTTGCTCCAGGGTCGGCACCGCGGGTTCGATCAGCGAGCCCGGCACGCCACCGCCGGTCACCACGTCCCAGCCGTTGTCCTCGTAGACGCGCTGCAACGCCTGCGCCATGATCTGCGGAAACGGCTCGTCGGCGTCGAACGCGGCCTGGAAGAGCGCGCGCACCATGTCGATGTGCGCCTGTACGGGATAGCCGGGCTCGGGCGCCAGCGGATTCACCGACAGGGGCACGGCTCCGGGATCCGACGGGTTGATGACGGTGACGGGGGCTCCGAGATCCTCGAGCCGGCCGGCCATCGACGCGTACTCCGACTTGGCCGGCTCGATGGCCAGCCACGGGACACCGCCGCGGGTGAGCTGTTCCAGCAGGTGCCGTACGGTCTGCGACTTTCCGGCCCCCGTGGCGCCGGTGACGAAGACGTGCCGGTTCAGGGTCGCCCGTGGGATTCTGAACGTGCCGACCTGGCGGTTCTGCCCGTCCAGGATCGCGCCCAGCTCGATCTCGTGCCGGCCGCCCCGGGGGCCGCTGTTCTCCGCGGTGACGTCGAAGTAACCGGGGTCCAGGACCCGTAGTCCGGGGACTTCGCGGCGCGGCAGGCCGGCCAGCCCCGCGAGGGCGCCGGCGGTGACCCTGAACGGTGATCTGAGCTCGGTGCCGTCTGATCTGGTCGGCGAGGCTCCGGCCATCGGCTGGAAGGCGGACGGGTCGGTCAGCAGCGCGTCCGCGAGGCGCAGCTGCTGCTGGCCGGAGCGCAGCCGGTACGGGTGGTGGCTCATCTCCATCGAGCCGACCAGCACCGGCGCTATCTGGTCGAGCTCCTGCGGCGAGGCGGCCCCGGCCAGCACCTGGACGTTCCACAGCCCGGCCTCGCGGAAGGCGTCCAGCTCGGCTAGCCGGCGTTCGGCCCGCTCCACCGACAGCCGCACCTGGTCGTCCCCCGGCCGCCTTAGCATCCGCAGGTCGTGCTGGAGCTCTCGTACCTCGGCGTCGAGGACCCGCTCCTCGCACTGGTCGGCGACCACCAGCCAGCCGAAGGGCCGGTCCATCAGCGTGACCAGTGTCGACTCGAACATGCTGGGGCCGTCGTGGCCGGGCCCGCTCAGCGGCACCGCGAGCCGGCCGGGGCAGCGCGTCCAGACCAGCCGCCCGGCCTGGTCCAGCCAGTGGTCACCGATCTCGACTCCCCTGGCCCCGTTGGGGAACAGCAGCCCCTGGTCATGGCTCGCCGCCGGGGTCACCGGCCCGGCGTTGGTGATGAGCTCCAGAGGTGCGCCGTGGCCCTGGGAGAGCCAGCCGGCCACGAAGGGGCGCCGCCGCTGGGCCGCGGAGAGCACCGCGGGCAGCACGGTCACGAAGTCCCACTCGGCGGAGGAGATCCGTTCGGGGGTGGGGATCGCCTGGATGCGGTACCAGGGCCCGGGGAGGTCGGTCACTTCTGCATGACTACCAGTGCCCGCCGCTGAGCGCCACCGGCTGCGCGCACCCTTGCCGGGTCAGGACGGCGGAACGCCCGGCTTTCCCTTGGCGTGCTTGCCGGCCGTCGGCTGTACGACCGGGCCGGACGTGCGAGGGGCCCCGTCCGGACGAGGGTCCGTGCCGCGTGGGGCGGCGTGCCGGGCCCGGGAGGGTTCGGCGGCGCGCGGTGCCGGGGCGACGGGCAGGTCCTCGCCGGGCCGGGGAGCCGGCGACTCCGCCGCCGGCACCTCGCCGGCGGACTCGATGGGGGGCTCGATGGGGGGCTCGATGGCGGATCGTTCCCGCACGGCCTGTTCCCGCACGACCTGCTCGTACTCCTCGTACTCGAGGGTGTGCGCGGTGGGGAGCGTCATGATGCCAGGGTTGGCGTCCACAAGCTGGATGCGCCGGCCGTTGGAGGTGGCGTGGGTGAAGACCATCGCGGTGGGCGGCAGTTCCTGCATCTGGTGCCGCTCGACACGGAACTCCCGGGACCGCTGCCGCTCGTCCGGCGGGCCGAGCCCGGCCGCGACACTGTGCCCCCAGGGGGTGACCGTGGTGATGCCGTCCAGGAGTGCGGCGCCGTCCCCCGCGCCTTTGCGTACCGGTGACCAGACCGGGTCGGTCAGCGGGCGCTCGCCGCGGCGCGCGTATGCCACCGTACTCGCGTAGTAACGGTCGCCGTCCATCCCGGCCAGCGCCTGTCCGGCGGTCTCGGTGATCTCGGCCACCAGCAGGCGATGGTCACCGCCCAGATGCTCGGCGGCGACACGGGCGTCCTCGGCGTTGCCCAGCCGCATGAAACCGACGGCCGCGTGCCCCCGGCCCAGGCGGGTGCGCACATGCTTGGGGATCGAGCGGTAGAGCAGGACCAGTCCGGTGCCGGTGGTCTCGCAGGCGTCGATCAACCGGTCCAGCACGTCCCCACGCAGCTTCTCGGCCCCGCACAGGAACAGCGTGTGCTCCCAGCGCCGTCCGCCCGGCGCCGCGCGCAGGGCGTGGTTGAGTGCGGTGGTGACGTACGTTCCGAGAATCCGGTTCGTGAGCACCCCGGCGCGCCGGTCCATGGAGACCACCTGCAGGCTCGCGGGCGGCAGGTGGACGGGGTCGGTGCCCAGCGCCTCGAGCTTGCGCAGCTGCGCCTCCAGCGCCCACGCGCGCTCGATGACCACCTTGTCCGCGGCGCTGCGGCCGAACAGCGCCGTGATCCGGTCCAGCTGGGACTCGCTGATCAGCCCCCGGTCGAGGTCGTCGCGGGGGTCACCGACCTGCGCGAGCGCCCGCAGCGCGGCGGTGATCTGCCGGATCGTCGCGGTGCCGCCGAAGATCGGCAGGATGCGCTCCAGGATGGCGTTGTCGACCGACAGGTCCCGGGTGGTGCTCTGCTCCTCGCTGGCACTGACGACCAGAGAGAGCACGTCGGCCAGCGCCTCGGCACGCAGATTGCGGGTGAGGTCCAGCCGGGGCAGATCGTCCGGGAGCACCCACACCAGCGGGTCGTCGCCGCGCTCGGCGGCGAGCCGTACGAGGTCGTGCGCGACGGCTCCCTCGGACAGATCGATGACGGTCACCTGCGAGCCGGCCGCCAGCCGGGCCGCCCCCATCATCGTCACCGCCGCGGACCAGCCGGCCAGGGTGCCGCCCGCCACGTCGATGCGGTCCACGCCCTGCGGGACGGTGACGGGGTACCACTCCTGCTGGCTTTCGTACGCCTGGCGGCGCCGCTCCCAGTCGCGGTAGGCGACGGCATGCTCGTGCTGAGCCGCGTCGACGCTGCGCTGGCGGTTCTGCCGGGCCCGCTCGGTGCGGTCCCGCTCCTGCCGGCGCCGGGCCCGCGCCGCCTGCTCGCCCTGCCAGATCGCGGAGCCGGTGATGCCGAAGACCAGGCCGCAGGCGCCCAGCGCGACGAGCGCGAACCTGCCCGGCAGCAGACCGGACGCCCAGGCGGCGACGAAGATCAGGGTCACCACCCCGGTGCCGGCCATCGCGGTCTTGAGGGGCCGGTTGAGGAGGTTCTCGCCGAGCGTGACGGGCCGCTGTGCGCCGGTACCGGGCGGCTCCGCCGCCGGTGGCTCCGGCCGGGCCGGGGGCGGTCCGGGGTCCTGGTGCGCCTGCGCATAGCGCCAGCCCACGTAGACGCGGTCGGACTGCATCAACCGCATCGCCTTATTCCGATAGGCGGACCCGATCGTCACGTCGGTCACGTTGAAGACCTCTGGGCACTCGGAGTCTTTTCCTCCAGAATAAGGAGGTTCCTGGGCATTCGCTCCACGTTCGATGGAACACCCCCGGCGCTAGCCCACCAAGTACGACAATTCGGTCATCGCCGTCACCTGCGGCAAGGATCGGTCGATACCTCCCGACCGACTGGCCGGATCCGGCCACGCTCTCCCACCCAAGCGCCGAGGGTCGCCTGCGACCGCCGCCGCCAAGGCCCTGAAGTCCGGCTTCCTTCGAACCGCGGCTGGACCACGACACACAGGCACTCGCCTTCGAGAACGAAGCGCACGCCGCCGCACCCGTCGGTTCCGGGCCAAAGACGCCCATGTGCCCAACAGCCCAACCCCCGCCGGGAAGGGAACGGGAAGGGAAATCGACACAGCGCCCGTCCTGTTCTGCATCGATAAGATCCCATTTGCGGCCCTTCACGGCGGACCAACGGCCTCCTGGGTGCGCATACATCGTTGAGGAGCGTGCACGAGGGAAAGGACGAGTGTGACCGAAGACGGTACGCCGGACGGGGTGAACCTCCCGCCCCCTGCCGAAGCGGCGGACACACCGTACACACCGCCTCCGCCGTCGCCCCCGGACTGGGACAGAGGCGCACCCCCGGCCGCCGACCCTTTCGGGATGGTCATTCCGCCACCTGCCGTCCCGGCCCCCGATGCGACGGTGATCGGCTCTTCGCCGTACGTTCCACCGCAGTCCCCGTCGTCCCCTCAACTTGCGCCTCAGCCGGGCTCGCCGCCAGCCGACCTGTTCAATCCACCGCCCCCCGATCTATCCGCGATGTCCGCGCTGCCCGCCCACGCCTACACCTACGCACCACGCACCGCGGCATCGCAGATCCCACAGCAACCTCCGGCCAAGGACGAACCTGCGGCCGGCCCCGACGAATGGTCACCGTCGGCCGACAGCATGGCACCCGCGGCCTTGGTGTACTCGCGGCCGTCGAGGCCGCGGCGCGGTGCCCCTCCGCGAGTCCTCCTGATCGCCGGCGCGGGCGTCGCCGTCGCCGCGTTGATCGCCGGCGGCGTCGTCGCGCTGTCCGGAGTCGGCACCGGCAAGAAGAAGGACACCCCTTCCGCGGAGGGCGCCCGGCTCGCCGGGCAGGTCTTCGCGCTGGACCCGGCCGCGACGACCGACGGCAGGGACCAGAGACTGAACGGGGTCACGGCGGTCGGGTCGACCGTGGTCGCGGTCGGCGGAGAATCCGACACGCTCGGCGCTCGCGCTCAGTTCTTCGTCTCCACGGACGGCGGCAGCACGTTCCGCCTGGGTACGGTCCGTACACCGCAGGGCGACGAGGCGTCCTACGGCGACACGCCCAAGGTGGTCGCGGGCTCCGGCCGCGCCTGGGTCGCCATCGGGTCCAGGCAGGGCGGACCTGCCGTGTGGACCAGCAAGGACGGCACGGCCTGGATCAGGCAGCCGGACACCGCGGGGTGGGCCTTCACCCAGGCGGACCGAGTGCATCGAGTCGCCCGGACCTCGACGGGCTTCATCGCGGTGGGCGACACCTCGGCCAAGGGCGACTATTCCGATGCCAGGCCCGTGGTGTGGCTGTCCGGCGACGGCAGCCGATGGGAACGACTGGCGGACCAGCAACTACCGATGTCGGTCACCAGCGGCAGCCTGTCCCTGATCGAGCTGGCGGCCCAGGGCAACACCGTGATCGTGCATGCGTTCGGGGCGACGACCGGCGGCCATCCGGGCTCCGTGGACGCGGTCTGGCAGTCCTCCGACGGCGGCCGGCACTGGGACCAGGCCTCGACCCCGAAGGAGACGCCGACCTCGCTGGGCATCGCCCTGGCCGCGACGCCGAGCGGATTCCTCCTGGCGAGGAACACCGTGTCCGGCGGCCGACACTTCGCGACCGTCCTGCAGTCGGCGGACGGCAGGCAGTGGAGCCGGACCGGAGAGATCCGACTACCGGGATACACCGCCTTCATGAGGTTCGGCGGGTCCGAGCGCGGTCTGGTGGCCTTGGTCTCGGCGGACCACAAGGTCCTTCTCGCCCGGTCCACCGACGGCCGCTCGTGGACGAGCGCCGGCGAGGTCGCTCAGCCGTCCGGACGTGAGCTCCTGGACGCGACCGCGACCGCGGGCACAACGGTCGTCGTCGGTGCGGAGCCCGGCCACGGCGACGGCAACGCGGTCCTCGCCGTACGGAACGCCCAGGGACAGGAGGTTCCCATCGACCTCGCCCATGTCGCGGGCGCAGCACCGCCTGACCAGCTCGTACAGGGACTGGCCACGGGCGGCGGCCGTATGGTGGCGGTAGGCAGCGGCAACGGGGACGCCGCCATCTGGACCAGCGTGGACGGCAGGCAGTGGAGCCGGGCACCCCGGCCGCAAGGGCTGACCAGCCCCGGTCTGCGCCGGCTCGTCAACATCATCTCGGGACCTTCCGGATGGCTGGCCGTCGGCTATGACGGCGTGCCCAACGGGCAGCCGCTCGTCGTGACCTCCCAGGACGGGTCGTCCTGGAAGCGCGACGCGTCCTTCAAACCGAGCGGCGACGGCCGGCTGTTGCCCTTCGCCGCGGCTGCCGGGTCGGCCGGCTACGTCATCGTCGGCGAGGATTCCTACTCCGCCGCGATCTGGTACTCGGCCGATTTGAAGACCTGGCAGCGTGGGAAGGGGGTGCGTCCGCAGGACATCACGGGAGCGGCGGGCGCCTCACACTGGATGCACGCGGTCACAGCCGGAGCGTTCGGCTACGTCGCCGTCGGCGGGCTCAACGACCCCACGATCCGCAACGCGCCGTCCGGCCGTCCGGCCGTTTGGACCTCCGGCGATGGCAAGGCATGGGCACTGCAGCAACTGCCGGTGCCCGACGGCTGCGTCGAAGCGTCCTTCAGCCAGGTGGCCGCGAAGGGCAACACGGTGGTGGCCACGGGGACGGCCGCCACCCAGAACGGATGGGCGGCCTTCGCCGAGGTCTCCGACGATGGCGGGAAATCCTGGCAGCCGGTCCGGCTGCCTTCCCCGGCGGCCGGTTCCATCGTCACCGCCTTCACCGTGACCCCGACGGGGCTGCTCATCGCCGGCTCCAGCGGACGCGTCGGCCGGACCTCAGTGGTGTTGTGGACGTCCCGGGAGGGCCATTCGTGGAATTCACTTCGCCCCCAGGGCACCGGCCTTTCCGGCAATGCCGAGAACTGGCTCAGCGCGGTCGCCACCACGGGGAATCGGCTCGTGGCCGCCGGGGTCACCGCCGACCACCTCGGCGAGCGGCCGACGCTCTGGCAGAGGCCACTGCCATGAGGTCATGGAGGCATCTGACGATCGGAAACCTGAGAGCAGGTGAAACGCGGCCGTGACGCCCCGCCGACGACTCGCCGCGGTCACAGGTACCGCGATATTCGTCTGCTCCGCCGCGGCCTGCGCGGCGCAGGCGTCCTCCGGCATCAGAGCATCGCCGACGCCCCCGTCACGAGCCCTCTCCGCGGAGCCTGCACGCCGATCGGTCACCGTGATGCCGCTCGGCGACTCGATCACCGACGGCATGAAGGTGGCGGGCGGCTACCGCAGCGATCTGTGGCAGCTCATGTCGGCGGACGGGTACGCCCCGAATTTCGTGGGCTCCCGTACCAGTGGGCCCGCGCAACTCGGCGACCGCGCGCACGAGGGACATCCCGGTTGGCGGATCGACCAGCTCAAGGCCACGGTCCGAGGCTGGCTCCTGCGCTACCGACCGCAGATCGTGCTGCTACACATCGGCTCGAACGACATCATCCAGAACTACCGCCTGGCCACAGCGCCCAGGCGGCTGGGAGCCCTGGTCGACCGCATCACCACGGTGCTGCCCGGGGTCCGGTTGTACGTCGCGACGATCGTGCCGTTCGCCGATCCGATCCGGGAGGCCCGGGCCACGCAGTACAACGCCGCGATCAGTGAGGTGGTAGCACGGAAGGCCGCCGCGAACCACGGTGTCCATCTGGTGGACCTGCACTCGGCGCTCACGGCGGCGGATCTGTCCTCCGATGGGGTCCATCCTGACAGCGGGGGATTCTCGAAGATGGCCGCTCGCTGGTACGGGGCCCTCAGCTCCTCCCAGCTCACGCGCTGGGAGGCTGAAGATCCCCTGCACTCCGTGGTCAACAACGGCGAGCGGCTGCCGAGCGCCAACGCGTCGGGGAACGGGAAGGTCGGATATCTCGACGCTTCGGGAAGTTCCGACGAGTTCATCGTCAGCGTGCCCACCGCCGGGCCCTACCGGCTCTACATCCGCGCCGCCGACGGCACGCCGACGTGGTGCGGCCAGCTGCTGACCGTCAACGGCGGCGCGGCCGCGGAGATCCGTTACCGGCCGTACGGCTGGGATCATTGGACCATCACCGGAGCGGACATCCGGTTGCGCGCGGGAGACAACACGGTGCGCTTGGCCCGGTACACGTGCGGAGTGGAACTCGACTCCATCGATCTGGCTCCACGGACAGTACAAGCGTCCTAGCGATCCTTCCGAGTCGCTAGGACGCACCGGCTTCGGCCAGGACCTCTTCAGGTGCCTTCGCCGAGGCCGTCTCCTGGCCACGTGGCGGCCGTGAGCTCGAAGTCGTGATCGCAAGGCCTTCGCTGAGGCCGCCGCTGCGGATCTGTGCCACCGCACGCCTGAGCCGCGGCCTCAACCACCGCTGGGCCGGCCGTTCCACGAACCTGTGGACGAGATAGGCCACGATGAGAGCAGCGGTGACAGAGGCCGCGAGGACGGCCCACCTGCTGTGCTGGGGGGCGAGCCAGGTCTGTAGTGGCCGGCGTATGGTCTCGTGCACCAGGTACAGCGGGTAGGTCAGCGCGCCCAGGACGGTAGATCCCCGCCAGCTCACCCAGGAGAGCCGCCGCGTGGCGACCAGCCACATCAGCAGGAACAGCACCGTGATGACAACGGAGACGACCACGGGCCAGACCGTGGGCCAGACGAGTTCCTTGTTGACGATGCTGACCCGGTAGTAGATGGCAAGCGCCCAGCACACACCCATGAACAGGCCCAGCACGAGGTTGGGTCCGTAACGGTAGGTCAGGTAGAACGCCATCCCCGCGATGAAGTACGGCGCCCACTGCGGGAAGAGGAAACTGGTGAGCAGGTCGAAGTGAGCCTCCTGCGCGAACGCGCCCAAGAGCAGCCAGGCGCCCATGAAGAGCACGCACCGCTGATAGCTGATCCCGCGCCAGATGAGGAGGGCGATGAGAGCGTAGAAGTGCACCTCGACCCAGAGTGTCCAGTAGACGATCTCCAGCGGCGGGGATCCGGTCCCCGCTTCGAGCATTGTGAGGTTGGGCAGGAATGAGCGGAACATCGACTCGCTGCCAGGGCCCCGAGCCAGGCCGATCCCGGTGGTGACGAAGACGACCATCGCCAGGCAGACGGCGAACCAGTAGGCGGGGAAGATCCGGACGACACGGGAAACCGCGAAGTCCCCGATGCCCCGGTCCCAGGCGCTCATCAGGATGACGAATCCGCTGACCAGAAAGAAGAGGTCGACGCCGAGAAGGCCGAAGTGGGTGACCGCAGCCAGCCCAGGCAGGTTGTGGTGGTTGACGACCCCCCATCCCGCGATCCCTCCGACCTGGTGATGGAACATGACCGCGAGTGCCGCGACGAATCGCAGCAGATCGAGTTCGCGGAGTCGCGGGCCGGGCTTGCTCACGTACGGAACCCCCAATCCGGGAAGCGGCAGTCAGTCGAACAGTGCGGGTTGGGCGGCCAGACCGAGCACTTCCTCTTCGAGCACCTCGCGCCGCTCGTCCTGGTCCGCCTCCAGCCGGCCGCGCTCGCGTCGTTCGCGGTCCGCGGCGTCCTCAGGCGGGTTGAGGAAGTCCACTGCGGCTTCGACATGCCCGTCGAAGACCGCCCGGCCCTTCCGCAGCACGATGCCGCGATCGCAGACGCGCTCCAGCGTGCCCAGGTCATGCGCCACGATGACCAGGGTGCGTCCTTCCGCGCGCAGCCTGCGGATGCGCTTGAGGCACTTCTTCTGGAACGGCACATCACCGACCGCGAGAACCTCGTCGACCAGGAAGATGTCCGGCTCCGTATGCACCGCGACCGAGAAACCGAGCCGCATGAACATGCCGGAGGAGTAGAACTTCACCTGAGTGTCCAGGAACTGGTCGATCTCCGCGAAGTCGATGATGGCGTCGAACTTGGCCCTCGTCTCGGCCTTGCTCATGCCAAGGATGGCCGCGTTAAGGAAGATGTTCTCCCTGCCCGTCAGATCCGGATGCAGACCCGCCCCGACCTCGATCAATCCCGCGACCCGTCCCCGAACACGAACCGATCCCCGGTCAGGCTGCATGACCCCGGAGATCAGTTTGAGCAAAGTGCTCTTCCCGGAACCGTTCAGCCCCATCAGCCCGACCGAACTCCCCTCCTCGATCGTCGCGGAGATCTGCTCCAGGGCGACGAAACGTTCGGAGAGACTTTGGCGGCGCGCCGCCCGTACGGTCATCTCCTTGATGGAGTGTGCGTGACGCAGCGTGAAGTGCTTGCTCGCCGCATCAATGACAATCGATTCGGTCATGTCAGAGCTCCTGCGCGAACCGCCGCTGAAGGCGGGAGAACACCAACTGGGCCACAGCCAGGAGCACGGCCGCCGCCGCCAGCGAGATCAGACCCCGCTGGGTCAGATGGTCGGGGAAGGCGGGCCGGCCGTTGGGCAGAGCGGGTATCCGCTCCGGGCCGATGAACCATCTGTCAGCCGTCGGCCACCAGAAAGCCCGCTGAAAGAGGGCCACCGCGACCGATAGCGGATTCGCGAGATAGAGATCGAGCAGGCCGCCTCCGCCGGTGGCGTCACGTACCGCGGTCCATGGATAGATCATCGGGACGGTCCACGGAATGACGAGTGCGAGGATGTCCACCACCTGGCCGAAGTCGCGGAAGAACACGTTGATACCCGCGAACAGCAGCCCGAACGCCATGGCGAGCACTGCGACGATCGCGAGGGCGAGCACCGCCGACAGGAGCGCGAGCACCGAGGGACGCCAACCCGCCAGGCCCGCGCCAACCAGCAGGATGGCCATCCCGGGCGCCATCTGCACCCCCGACACCAGTGCGGACGCCGCGGGGAACATCTCTCTCGGCAGATAGATCTTCCGCACCAGCGGCGCGTTGCCGATCACCGACCACGTGCTGGTGATGATGGTTTCCGTGAAGAAACTGATCAGCACGAGTCCAGCGAAGATGAAGATCGCGTAGTTGGGGATCGACTTGCTCGCCTTGAGGAAGATGCCGACGACGAAGAAGTAGATCCCGAAGTTGACGGCCGGTCTGACGTAGGACCAGCCCAGCCCGAGCAACGAGCCCTGGTAGCGACTGCGTAGCTCCCGGCGCACCAGCAGGCGCAGCAGATAGCCCCGTCGCCCCACGGCCAGCAGGCCCCCACCACGACCCGGCGTCGTGAGCGGTTGAACCATGCTCATCGCCGGCCCCGCTGGGCGGCGTCGAAGGTGTCCTGCCATTCCTCGGGTGAGGCGAGCGACGGGATCGCCGCCCTGTACTGCGCGCTGAGCCGCGGCCACTCACGCATAAGCCGTCCGTGCAGAGCGGTGGCCCGCTGGACCAACGACCAGAACCGCTTGGGATCCCGCTGGTACCAGGCCAGCGAGGTTCCGTCAGCGGAGGAGACGAGAGCACTGTCGAACTTGGTCAGCAGCCACCAGCTCTGGTCGACATGGGGGACGGTCACCTGCGGATGGGTCCTCGGGAAGGCGCCGACTGGGCGGAGCTGCCTGGCAGCTCCCAGGAGAGCGGTCCTGACCATGGCCCGTCGATCGCGGGGCGCCTCGACCCCCCTGCCGCGGCGTGGCGGCTTCCGTCGGCGGACCGGTGGGAACGCCTCGAGGTCCGCCTCTGCCCTGGCATCGATGAAACCCGCACGAAGCTCTCGCAACTCCCCCAGTTTGGTGATGATCGACGGATGCAGGTCGCCGGGACCCTTGAGCGAGTCCTCGATCGCCAGCAGCATCAACTCGGCGGTGGAGTACTGCATGGCGAGGGCATGCTTGATCGTGATGAACAGGCTCTCCTTCAGCATGTTCCCGCCGCGCTCGTACGGTGAGTACATGAGTGCCGTGATGATCCGGTTCCGCTCGGTGAAGTAGGCCTGCCAATCGGTCATGACATCCTTCGAATGCCACGGCACGTGCCACACGGCGGCACCCGGCAGCGACACCGTCGGGAAGCCGGCCTTCCTGGCGCGCAGGCCGTACTCGATGTCGTCCCACTTGATGAAGAAGGGCAGCGAAAGGCCGATCTTGCGGATGATCTCCACGGGGATCAGGCACATCCACCACGCGTTGTAGTCCACCTCGGCCCGACGGTGCAGCCAGTGGGTGTGCTTCAGCGGGTGCTCGGCCAGGTCGTGGCCGAAATGGGTGTGCGGGGAAGGCGTCATCCACCAGCGGTACCGCTCGACCGTCTCACCGAAGACATGCAGGACAGAGCGGTTGTACAGGTCCAGCATGTGGCCGCCGACGATCGTCGGCGTGCGAGCCAGATCAGCGAAGGCGATCGCCCGGGCGATGCCTTCAGGCTCCAGGATGACGTCGTCGTCGAGCAGCATCACGTAGTCGCTACGGTCGGCGTGCAGCGCCTCCTTCATGGCCCGCGCGAACCCGCCGGAGCCTCCGAGGTTGGCCTGGTCGATGACGCGGAGCCGCCCGCGCATACCCTCGGCGGCCTCGGCGAACTCCGGATGGTCCACCACCCGCTGGGTGCCCTGGTCGACCACGATGACCTCATCGACGGAGTCAAGGACACCGGAACCCGACGCCCCGAGTGTCAGCAACTGCTGGACGCAGAACTTGGGCCGGTTGAACGTCGTGATGCCTATCGTCGCGGTGCCCTGCCCCCGATCGCCGGCCGCGGCACACCACTCGGCCTCCTCCAGCACCGCCGTCCGCCCGTCCGCCACAAGGTCGAACCAGTACCATCCGCCGTCGACGAAAGGAGTGAGGGGAAGCACCACCTCCTCAGTGACCGGGGTGTCGGAATCGACGTTCAGTGCCTGGATGCGCTCGATATGGCCCTTGCCGGTAGACCGGTAGATCAGCAGGGTGGCCTCGCCCGCCACCCGCACCCGCAGCGTCACCGAATCGATGACACTCCAGCGCCGCCAGTAGCTCGCCGGGAAGGCGTTGAAGTAACTGCAGAACGAGACCCGGACGCCAGAGGGAATCACCACACTTCGCCGTCCCACGATCTCGGCGCTGTCGGTGGAGGAGACCGGCCGATAGGTGTCGCCGAGCTGCGGCGCATGCTGGGTCTTCTCCGCCAGTACCTGGTCCGTGGCGGTACCGGCGTCGGCCGCCTTCCGCCCGAAGACAGCGCTTCCGCCGAGGTACAGCCTGAGCACGTCGATATCGCGCTCAAGCGGCATGATGACCCGCTGGATGATCCGGAGTTCCTCGATCGCCTGGGTCATTCGGCCATTCCTCCATTGACTACGCTGAGCGGGGCTCCTCCGGCGAAGTGCGGGCGGAGCCGGTTGTCGACCATGTTCAGCGCGCTGGCGATGGCCATGTGCATGTCGAGGTACTGGTACGTGCCGAGCCGTCCGCCGAAGAGCACGCCGCTCTCCGCCCCGGCGAGCTTGCGATAGCCGAGCAGCCGGTCGCGGTCCCGTGCGGCGTTGACCGGGTAGTACGGCTCGTCGCCGCGGACCGCCGCGCGCGAGAACTCCCTCATGATCACGGTCTTGTCCGCGGGGTAGTGGTCACGCTCAGGGTGGAAGTGCCGGAACTCGTGGATCCGGGTGTAGGGCACGTCCTCGTCGGCGTAGTTCATCACCGGGGTGCCCTGGAAATCGCCGACAGGTAGCACCTCGACCTCGAAGTCGAGGGTTCGCCAGCCCAGTCGGCCCTCGGAATAGTCGAAGTAGCGGTCGAGCGGCCCGGTGTAGACCACCGGGACCTGGCCGACCAGCTCGTCCCGCTCGTCGAAGAAGTCGGTGCCGAGCCGTACCTCGATGTTCGGGTGGTCGGCCATCCGCTCCAGCCAGGCCGCGTAACCGTCGGCCGGCAGGCCCTCGTAGCGGTCATCGAAGTAGCGATTGTCGAACGTGTAGCGCACTGGTAGCCGGTTGATGATCTCGGCGGGCAGGTCCTTTGGATCGGTCTGCCACTGCTTGGCCGTGTAACCACGGATGAACGCCGCATAGAGCGGACGGCCGATCAGGGAGATCGCCTTCTCCTCCAGATTGCGCGCACCGCCGATCTCCGCGGCCTGATCCTCGACCAGGGCGCGAGCTTGATCCGGGGACATCGCGCGGCCGAAAAACTCGCACATGGTGCCGAGGTTGATGGGCATCGGGTAGACCCGGCCCTTGAAGATCGAGAAGACCCGGTGCTGGTAGCCGGTGAACGCGGTGAACCGGTTGACGTACTCCCAGACCCGCTCGTTGGAGGTGTGGAACAGATGCGCGCCGTAGCGATGCACCTCGATCCCCGTTTCGGGTTCGAGCTCGCTGTAGGCGTTCCCGCCGATGTGCTCTCGGCGCTCGAGTATGAGCACCCGCAGGCCGAGTTCGGCGGCGCACCGCTCGGCGACGGTCAGCCCGAACAGGCCTGCTCCGACCACCACGACATCGGCGTTCACGGCCGCCCCTCCGGATCGGACGTCACCGCACGGTTGAGCCGTGCGCCGTGAGGCGCGACCAACTGCCGGTAGATGGGGCGGCGCAGCCAGGTCGGCACCAGCCGATAGCCGCCCCGAAGGGTGACATTGCGTATGTACTGGGCACGCGAGGTGAACCCATGGCCCAGGAGTCTGCGCTGCAGACGCAGCTCCGAGCGGAGCAGCGCACGGCCGCCTCGCCGTTCGAATGCGCCTTCGCCGACCCGGTAGTAGACGAGTGGCTCGGAGACATTGGCGACCTTGGCCCCGTTAGCGATCATGCGTACGAACAGCCAGTAGTCCTCCATCAACGGCACGTCTCCGTATCCGCCGGCGGCGAGAACGGCGCTGCGGCGATAGATCACCGTCGGATGGTTGAACGGGTCGTGCAGCCGCGCGTATCTGGCGATGTCCGAAGGATGCACCGGCGGCGTACGGCACCCACGAATGTCGTCCAGGTCAGTACCGAACTCCAGCAATCCGGCACCGACCAGGTCCGCCCCCTTTTCAATCAGCGGCAACTGAACTTCGAAACGCCGCGGCATCGACACATCGTCGGCGTCCATCCGCGCTACGACGTCGTACCTGCTCGCGGTCAAGCCGGCATCCAGTGCCGGCCCCAACCCACCGTTATGGCGCAACGTGATAAAGGTCACCTCGACCGGACTGCTCACCCGCAACTCCGCCAGGCAGCCTGCCAGTTCCGATGGGACCGGCCCATCCTGTACGAGGATCACCTGATCGGGCGGCCGGGTCTGTTGAGGAACCGCACTGTGAAATGCGGCTCGGACATGATCGGGCTGGTCACCGCCGTAAACGGTGAGCAGGAGCGCGAACTGTTCGGACATCCGTCCATCTCAGCGGGGCGACCGGTGTTGTCTCTGCGTCAGAAGTGCAGGGCGAAAGCGTAGGCTAGATTGCCACATTCCAGTTACCAATGTGCCGATTTAGGGCTTTTCGTTAACGGACTGACAACCCCGTGGAGTCACCATGCGTGAGGTCATTCACGATCACGTCATCGCGGTCGTGGTGACCCACAACCGAAAGAAACTGCTGGTCGAAGCCCTCACCGCGCTACGTGCCCAGACCCGGCCCGTGGACACGGTGATCGTCGTGGACAACGCCTCCACCGACGGCACCGTCTCGATGGTGCGAGAACGTTACCCGGAGGTCGATCCGATCGAGCTCTCGCGTAATACCGGTGGGGCCGGCGGGTTCGCCGCGGGCGTCGCCGATGCGCTCGGTCGTGGCGCCGACCTGATCTGGCTGATGGACGATGACACCGTCCCGGAGCCCTCCGCGCTGGCCGCCCTGCTCACCGCCCGGAGCCGGGCCGCCCCGGCACCGGCCCTGGTCGCGAGCCGGGTGGTGTGGACCGATGGGCGGGATCACCCGATGAACACTCCGCGCACCCGGCCTGCCCGCCCGGACGTGCCCGCCGACTGCGCACCCATCCGTTCTGCCTCGTTCGTCTCCGTACTCGTCGACGCGACGGTCGTACGGGAGCGCGGGCTTCCCATCGCCGACTACTTCCTGTGGAACGACGACTTCGAGTTCACCACTCGCCTGTTGCGCGGGCGGCTCGGCCTGCTGTGCCGCTCCAGCATCGTCGTGCACAAGACCACGATTTTCGGCTCGACCGACATCGATCCGGGTCCCCGGTTCTTCTACGAGGTCCGCAACAAGGTCTGGCTGTTCACCCGCAGCCCCGGCCTGGCGCCGGCCGAGCGCGTGCTCTACCTGGGCTCCACGCTGCGTCGCTGGGCGCGCACCTACGCCCGCTCCGCCGACCGGGCAGCATTGCGCCGCGAACTGGGCCGGGGGCTGTGGGCCGGCGCACGGACCCGGCCCCGGCCCAACGCCGAGGTGCTGCACGGCGCCGGGCCCGGGCTTTGATCTCCGCTCGGCCGGGTGCCCTCAGGCATTGGCTCCGCAGAGGTTCTGGTTCGCCGTGACCCCACCGGCCACCGGGGGGATGGCCGCGGGCGGCAGGGTGATGAGCTGGACGCCGTTGTCCCCGACGACGAGGTAGACCATGCCCTTGGCACCGCCCTTCTGCGGGACGGGGTTCACCCCGGGCAACAGCGCGGCGACCGCGGCGGCCCGCCTGTCGGCCCCAGGCCCGTAGGAGATCCAGGTCTCTGCCGTTTCGGCCTTCTGGACCTTCACTTTGGCGATCTTGAAACCGGCCGTGGCGAGCCGGTCGGCCGACTGCCGGCCGATGGCCTTGGTCGCCGCGAGTACCGTGACCTTCACGTCTCCGGGGACGGGCAGCGCCGCCTGGACCGGCTGTGATGGAGCCGCAGTCGGAGTGGGAGTCGGAGCCGCCTCGGGAAGGTTGTTGTCACTGCGAATGGCGTCGAACAGTGGGCGGGCCTGAGTCATGTCCCACTCGACCCGGTTCGGATCCTTCGGGTACGCGTGCGTCGGTACGGTGACGAACCGCACCTTGCCGGTGGTCATGCCCTTCACGCTGCCCGCGAGCTTGCGCATCGCGTTCAGCGTGAGCTTGTCGTCGGTGGAGATCGATTTGGTCGCCGCGGAGAGGAACCGGTAGGTACGCATCGGGTCGGCCAGCATGTTGCCGTCCAGCGCCTTCTTCGCAACCGAGGCCAGGAACTTCTGCTGCCGCTTGATCCGATCCAGGTCCGAGCCGTCGCCCAGTACATAACGCGTGCGTACGTACCCCAGCGCCTGGTCGCCCTTGACGATCTGACGCCCCGCCTTGAGCGCGAGGTCGGCCCTCGGGTCGACGATCGGTTGCGGGATGCAGATCTCCACGCCGCCCAAGGCGTCGACCACCCGCTTGAATCCGGAGAAGTCGACCTCCACGAAGTGGTCGATGTGGACGCCGGTCAACGACTCGATCGTGTGCCAGGTACAGACCGCGCCCGCCTCGGCGTAGGCAACGTTGATCATGCCGAACTGCGGCGGGGTCATCGACCCCTTCTTCTTCTTGCACGCGGGGATCTGCACCATCGAGTCCCGTGGAAAGCTGATCGCCACCGCCCGGTCGCCATTGGGTGACACATGCAACAGGATCGTGGTGTCGGACCGTGCGCCAGTGTCGACGCCGTATCGGCTGTTGGCTCCGGCTCTGCTGTCGGAGCCGATGAGCAGGATGTTGGTCGACTTGTTCAGCTTCACCGGGCGGTTGGTCCCCAGCTCGCTGCTGTCCGCATGCTCGTGATGGATGTTCCCCTGCAGATTCCAGTACAGCCACAGCCCCGTGCCTGCCGTGCCGAGAAGGATCACCGCCATCACGCCACCCACCCACGCGAGGACCCTGCGCCTCCGACGGCGCCGCGGGACGGCCTTTGGGCTCACCTCCCCGTTCTGAGGGTCCTTCTGGCTCTCCGCGGCCGCCCCCAGTCCCTCGTCGTCCGGATCCGCTTCGCTCTCCGAAGTCTCCGGATCCCCCTCGTTCTTCGTGCCTCCTGGATCCTCTTCGTCCTTCTTGCTCGGCGAGCTCACCAGACTTTGAACGCCTTCTGTCCCATTAAGGTCATTTTCGTCCGCTTCATTCGCCTTGTCGACGCTCTTCGCGTTCCGGGAGTCTTCTCGACTCTCCACATTCGCCTGACCGTCGTCGCTTTCTCGCGCTCTACGACTCATGACACCTCAGCAATCCCCGCAGTCCCAGATGCAGCACGACAATCGCGACATTGGGCAGTATTCGTCAAGTCAGTGTGAACATCGGGCTGCGGTGCATCCTCGGCGTGTCAGCCGACTCCCGGCCGAATTCGTCCGTCAGACGGGGATTGACACCTGATGACATCACCGTGAACCACCTCGATGGTCCGTGCGACCTCCTCGGGCAGTGCCTGTACTCCGCCTCACTCATGGCCTGCGGGAGGTCGTCGTACCACGCCGGTGTGCTCATGCCCACCGTCCTGACCGGTCTCAGCGCCTGACTCGATCCAGCGGAGCGCGCACTGAACCGGGTACGGGCGTCGCCGGCGGCCGCGAACACCACCAGCGGCAACAACCGGGTGCCAGCACAGCGCCACCTACCAGCGCGGTCGCAGAACTCAAGATGCCTTCGCCCGACGCACATCTCAGCACGTGCCGATCGCTCGACGCTCAGGCGTGGTGGTCCCGGAGTCGATCCGCACGTGCGCCGGATTCGTTAGGTTTGTGCCCGTCGTAGGGCGCACTCAACGCTCTACCGATGTGAGAGACACGCTCGTTCTTGGACAAGTTAGGTGACTCGGCCGACAACCGATCCGCAAGGCCTCTCGCCATGAGGGGCACAGATACACTCGTGCCGAAATCAGGGGATTGAGACCCGCTTCAACTGTTACGTGGAGGGGAGACCGGTGTCCGATCGGGACTGGCAGCGCGGGGTTCTCCGCGACATCGGCGCACCGGGAGCCGGGCTGGTCACCTTCGATTCGCCGCAGCCGATGACGGCTCCGGCCGCTCAGCCGATCCGCACTGATCGGTACGGCTCCGGACCGGAAAGACCGGCCGCCCCCGCCGCCTCCGCACCCGCCGCTCCGCCCGCTGCCGCCCCTCCACCGGGCGACCTGGGCCCTGCCGCGGTCCCGGCCCCTGCCGCCGCTCCCGTCCATGTCTCCGCTGCGGCCCTGAGCCCGGGTCCGGCTCCCGCCTCGGCTCCAGCCGTTGCCCCGGCTTTCGGCCAGGGGCCGAGCCCCGTGTCCACTCAGATGCCGTCCGGCGATCCCAACGTGACGGTCCACGACCCGGGTCCGGACCCCACGATCCACGACGCTGCTCCGGCCGTGCAGCCGAGCGTTCCACCAAGCGCACAGTCCGCGACGACGGACCCGGACGACCTGGACGTCTCGGACGTCTCGGACGCCGGGCCTTCCGGCGATCCCTATGCCACCAGGGTCGACCGGGTCGTGCGCAACCCCACCACGACCTTCCGCATTCCCCCGAAGACCTTCGGGCAGACACCCGCCCAGGCGACAAGCGAGGCGGAGTCCCCCGGTCCACCACCGGCAGCCGAACCCGAACCCACACCCGAGCCCACACCCGAATCCGAGGCCACGGTCGCGAGCCGGCCCTGGAGCGCGCAGCCCTCCGAACCGCTTTCGGCTCCCGTACCGGCGCCGAAGGCGCCTGCTCCCGAGCGCTCTCCGGCTCCGCCGCCGGTCGACCCCCAGACCTCATCTCCCGCCGCCACCTCGGCCAACTCGAACTCCGCCGCTCCGGCCCCGGCGAGCGCATCGTCGTGGCCGCAGGCCGTTCCGATCGGAAGCGTGATCGGAACCTCAGAGCAGCCGGCGGCACCGGAACCCCGGTCGACGCCATGGCCGGACGTTCCGCACCAGGACTCGCACGTGATCGGGGCACCGGAGCAGCCGCCTCCCGACGCTCCCCCGCAGGTCACGGAAGCCCCGCGGATTCCAGATGCTCCGCCGTTTCCGCAGGCTCCGCTCGCGGGCGGAGTGGCCGGGTCCTATCCCGCGGAGCCGGCGCCCTTCGCGGACCAGGAGTACGTCGTCCAGGACTACGCGGGCGGTGAAGCGCTGACCGCGGACTCGCTCGTACGCAGGAATCCGCATGGTGATCCGCTCATGCGGCGGATGGGCCAGGGGGTCCGCAAGGCCGTGGGCGCCACGGCAGCCAACGACCTGCGTGAGCTCGCGGACGTCACCGGGCGGCTGGCCCGGCCGGTCTCGACGTGCCGGCAGATCGCGGTGGTGAGCGTACGTGGCGGGGCCGGTAAGACGACGCTCGCCGCACTGCTCGGAGCGGTGATCGCCGAGCACCGTGAGGACCGGGTGCTCGCGGCGGACGCCGATCCGGGTCTCGGCTCGCTGTCCCTGCGGCTCGGCGTGACGGCGGAGAGGTCGATGCACGAACTCGCCGCCGTACATCCGCGCTCGTGGGAGGAGACCTCGCGCTACCTCAGCCAGGCCGCCCACAGGCTGTGGGTACTGTCCAGCACCACGGGCGGCAGGCTCGGCGGGGAGCTCGACCTGCAGACCTTCCGGGCGGCCTTCGGCGGGCTCGGCAGATACTTCTCCGCCTCGGTGATCGACTGTGGTGCGGGCATCCTGGGCGGCCTGCAGCGGGGCATTCTCGCCACCGCGCACGCTCAGGTGCTGGTCACGCCGGCCACCGTCGACGGGGCGCTCAGTGCCCGCAGCGCACTGGACTGGTTCGCCGCCAACGACTACGGCGCCCTGCTCTCCCGCACGGTCATCGCACTGGTCACGCACACCCCGCATGCGTACGCCGACCTCGATCAGGTCCAGGCCATGCTGAGCACTGGAGGCATGACGGTGATCCATCTGCCGTACGACCGGCATCTCGCCACCGGGACGTCCATCGACCTGGGCCGGATCGGCGCCTCGACCCGTACGGCGGCGACGCGGATCGCGGCGGACGTGTTCGCGCGCTCGGTGGGAGGCACCGGATGAGCCACGACCTGGTGGCGCTGGTACGCGAGCAACCGGACGCCGCGGCGGTGCTCGACGGCATGATGGCCATGGGCGAACAGCTCGAGGTGCGCACCCACCCCGCTGCCGTCCATGTGCACGACCTGGCCGGTCGGTTGCTCGTCTCCATCGAGACGCCGATGCTCGTGCAAGTGCCGGGTGAGGTGGAGCGGCTGCTGGGTGTGCAGGTGAACGTCCCGACGTGGTGGGTCAACATACGGGCGGCCGCCGAGCCCCCGGAGGCCGAACGGATCGCCCGCAAGTTCTCCGACGACCTCGTACGGTGGCAGGGCGGGATGGTGTGGCCCGCATGAACGCTCCCCTGGCCGCCGACGTGGTCACGCCGCGGTCGGCCATCCTGGTACAGGATCGCCCCGTGGTGGCGTTCGGCCCATGGCTGGCCTCGTCACTGCGCGACTGCAACCAGTCGGGTCGCTCCCTGCAGATCGTCACGCCGCCCACGACCCGGCTGTCGCTGCCACTGCGGTTGGTGCTGGCCGGGGAGAAGACCCCCTGGGTCGTCGGCTCCTCCGACGAGGGCTACTACGACGGCCTGTCCGGCGCGCCGCTGCACTGGGACGGCGGAGCGTTCACGCTGGCCCCCGGCGCCCGCGACTACGCACCCGGATATCTCACCCGCCCCGCCGTGCCCATCGGAACCCATTTCACCCTCACCTTCCGGGTGCGCTACGGGCCGCAGGAACTGCTCGGCGGGGCCCTGGAACGCATCCACCGGGTGCTGCTAGGCCGGCCACCGCTGGGCTGGGGGACCGCGGAACCGGCGACGAACATGTGGGCGCCCGCGGAGATCACCTCACTGTGCCACCAGCGCTGGGGCTACCCCACCTGGGTGATGGTGACCGGTGGCGAGTCCGAGATCGGCCCGGAGGCGGTGATCGGTACGGTTCTGTACACGCCGACCGCGGAGGGGATGGAGGAGTCGGTGACCCTGGTGGCCGGCTACCCCGAGGCCACCCCGCCCCCGATCGCCTCGCTGCCCGCGGTGATCGGCGAGGTCGCGGCCGAGCACCGGCTGCTCTCCCTGTCGGCCCAGCTGAGCCCGGGCCGGTCCGACCTGACCGTCGAGCCCCGCTGGCTGGGTCCCCCGGCCCCGATCGGATTGGCGGCCGCCCGCGAGTTCGGCGGGGGCGCTCCCACCCCACCGGACATTCCGGGCTACCAGATCGGCGAGGTCTGGTGGTATCCGCTGGGCGACGGACGGTCTGCCGCGGGCTGGCAGCGCTACGAGCAACTGATGCGCCATCTCCGCCCGCCGGCCTGACATCCGCTAATCCTCTGGAACCGTCACCCCCGCGAGGACTTCCGCATCGCCCAGCATCCGCATCAGGACCGGCGGGCGATGACCGAGCTCCTCATAGGCCAGGTCGAACACGTCGACCCGGCGATCCACCCCGTCCCAGCCGGTCACGGTGACGACGTACTTGACGTCTTGAGGATCCGACTCGTCGCCGGCGACCTCCCATCGGCCCCCGTGGACCCGGACGAGCACGTAGGCGACATACGCCGTGATCTGGCTTTGCAACCAGAACCAATCGTCATCATCGAAGTCATCGTAAGGAAGACTGGACAAGAAATCTTCCCAGAGGGGAAGAAGGCGCAGCGGGTCTTCCTCCACGGCCTCCCGGGCGGCCCCGAACTCCTCCGCCATTGAAAAGACGGCATCGCGACCACCTTGCGCCCATTCATCCAGCCCCTGACGCGCCTGGTCGATGTTCACAGAATCACCACTCTCAGCGAATTTCGATGAATACGATCGTATGCAAGAGTGAAGGATGACCGATCTCCGCGACGGGTGGAAGACAGAGCGGCTGCGCGCCGCCGTCTACGACTGGGGCGTCCAGACCGCGCCGGTCGCCTGGGCCGCCGGCCGGGCGCTGTGGGGGCTGGACGTCAACAGGCTGTGGACGAGCATCGGCGAGCTCTCCCGGGAACAGGAGGGCGCGACCATCCTCGACGTCCCGTGCGGCGGCGGCGTGGCCTTCCGTGCGCTGTCGCCGGACAGATCGCCGCGGTACGTCGCCGCCGACCTGTCTCCGGTCATGCTCGAGCGAGCTGTCGGACGCGCCCGGCGGCTCGGTCTCGACCGCGTCGAGTTCGTCCAGGCGGACGTGACCGCACTGCCCTTTCCGGACGGATCGTTCGACGTCTGCGTCACCTACAACGGCCTGCACTGCTTCCCCGATCCGGCCCGCGCGGTGGCCGAGTTCGCCCGTGTACTGCGGCCGGGCGGCGTACTACGCGGCACGACCGTAGTACGGGGGGCGGGCCGGCGTTACGACGCCATCGTCGGGCTGATGCGCCAGGCCGGGGTCTTCGGGCCGACCGGCACCATCGAGGACTTCGCCCGCTGGCTGGCCGAGGCCGGACTCACCGAGGTCCGCGTCGCGGGACCCGGCGCCGTCGTCACCCTCAGCGCCCACCGTCCCGGGTGACGGGCGCGGACCCGGCTCGCGGGGCCGTCACATCCTCTGCTGACGGCGCAGGAACTCCTCCGAGCGCTCGTCGATCTTCCGGCCGAACGAGTCCTGAACCGATTGGAGCTGCTCCCGGACTTTGTCCTGATCCAGCGCGTCCTCGGCCAGGTCGACGCCGCCGAGTGCCGAACCCAGCAGCTGGGTGGTCTTGCTCTGCGCGTCCGTCTGCGCGGCCCGTACGGCGAGCGTGACGTTCTCGGCGAGGCTCTGGCTGTCGAGCCGCATGGCCCTCGGTTCGAGGGTGACCTGCTGGATCCCGCCCGTGCCGGTCACGACCGCCCGCACCATTCCGTCGGCGGCCTCTCCTTCACCGGTGACCTCACCCAGCGCGTCCTGAACCTTTTCCAGGTTGCGCATGACCTCCTGGCTTTGACCGATGATGCGGTTCAGATCTTCGAGCTGGAAATTATGCGGATCGAAATCGAACACGACGGCTCCTTGTTCCAGGTCAGAATCTGCCGGGACCCGGGTACCGCAACTTGAACGCAACCTGTCCTGGAGGTTGCGTCGCAGCGAAAGAACGATCACCGTGGCGCACTCGCCTGGCATGCGGAAACCCGCGGTGGTACCAATTTCAGAGAACTTGTCGATCTGGAGGTGCGATGGCCCCGCCGCAACAAGAGCGTTATGTGACCTCGAAAGGGATCGAAAGGGTCCGCAAGAAGGTGACGGACGAGATCAAGCCGGTCCTGGAGAAGGCCAAAACGGATCTCCACGACACCGACGTCGCGCTTCCCGGTTTCGGCCTGCTCGGCGAACTCTTCTTCGGCTGGAAGTACCACGAACTCCAGGCTTACTCGCAGACCGTCATCGCCCAGGCCGTGGACACGCTCGGTAAATGGGACACCGCGCTCAAGACCATCGAGAACAACTGGCGTAGTGCTGAGGACAACAGCACTCCCGGCGTCACCGTGGTGTACCAATAGGAGGCAACATCCATGCCAGGTTATTCAGGGCTGACTCTCGGGGCCGGTGCGGCGGAGGTCGGCACGATCGCGGCCGGCGCGATGACCACGCTGCGGACCGGCGCGACGATCTCGAAGATGCTGGCCTTCGGTGTCGCCATCGCCTCGACCGCCATCGCGAACGTACCCGGGATGGGCAACGCGTCGGCGAACTGGACGGCCATCGCGGCCAGGCTGGACGCGGGGGTCAAGCTTCCACTCAACGACGCCATCGCGCAGGCGCGCTCGGAGTGGATCGCCGAGGACCGGCAGGCGTTCGACAGCGCCGTCACCGCCTTCCAAGGTGACACCGAGGCGACCAGGAAATTCTTCGAGCAGATTGAAAAGTGCCTCGACGACATCGGTGACGCCTACCGCGACTACTGGTTCGAGCTGGGGGTGCTCGCCGCCGCGCTCATCACCGCACTGCTGGCGGCCTTCGCGATGCTCTTCACACCACTGGCCCCCTATGGGAAGGCGATGCTGGAGTTCCTCGGCTCGCTCGCCTCGGCGATCATCGCTTTCATCACCAAGAAACTGGGTACCTTCCTGGCCCTCATCGCCGGCACGCTGATCACCGGCGCCAAGGGCATGGTGCAGTTGTTCAACATCAAGCCGTCGGGAGACGCGGCCATCGACTTCACCAAGGCGAACATCAACTACAGGCCTCCCTCCCAGTGGCTGGAGCCCAAGAAGACCCAGCCCGCGCCCTATACCCCGTAAGAGCCCCGGAATCGTGGGCGAGGTGGAGCTCAGATCCGCGCAGGCGCGCTCCCGGCTGCCCATGTTCATGGGCGGCGTGGCCTTTCTCGGCCTGGCGGTCGGCCTGATCGGATGGATCAACCTCTACGCCGCGCATCGGGAGAGCCGGCCCGCCGGGCTCGGTGACGTCCCCTTCGAATGGTTCTTCGCGGGCACCGGATCACTGATCTTCGTGCTGTCGCTGGTGCTCGCGACCGTCTTCTGGCTCACTCCGAGAAGCGAAACGGTCAGCGTGCTCTCCGCCGCCGGGCCCGTCTTCGCGGGCGGCACCACCGTGCCCTGGCCGGCCTTTGAGCGGTTCGAACTGGTCTGGCGGCCGAGCGGTGGCCGCCAATTGATCGGCTGGCCCGCCGCGACGCTGCCGGCCGAGCTTCACCGAGCCGTCCGGCCGTTCCTCGTCAGCGATCTCGGCGACGGCGGCACCGTGCCCCTCCGCCTCGGTGACGTGGACGACTCCGACGTGGGGCTCTTGCGAGAGTCGCTGCGCGGCTGGACAGGCCAGGAGCCGTCGGAACGCCTCATCGGTGACTGACCGTTTCCCCGGCGCCGGAGATTACTCAGCTCTACTTCTTACTTCAGCCCCTTGAGAACCTCGGCGATCGCCGCGACGAGAGCCTCGTCATCGAGATCTCCCGGATCTCGGAGCTCCGGATCTGCGACATAGTCCTCCACAGTCGAGGAGGCGGCGCGGAGGGCATCGGAGAGCTGGCCTGAGGCCCTCTCTCCCTCCTCCATATCCCTGCGCCGGGTCTGCCACCAGGCGGTCTCGAAATCCCTGGGTTCAATCGTCCCCGCGACAAGCTCCCGCATCAGTGATAGGTGTGTGTCAACTGCACTTCCCGGAGACACCTGGGAAGCCCTCGACCAAGTCATCCAGTCCGGCACCTTGTGCTCTCCATCTCCTGCACATCCGTATTGTTGAGCTATGGAGAACAGATCAGGTTGTCGATCTACCATGTCATTCGCGTAACGAGCGAATTGCCGCTTCGCCTCATCTGTTCCAGCACGTACGCAGCGCCCGACAAAGGCCTCAGGTCCGGCGGCGATGGCATAGCCATCAGTTGTCATCAGAAGCGCTCCCGTAAGGTCGCGCAATGCGATGACCACGCCTGTATTTTGCCAGGGAAGCTCGCTGAGGATGCTTGATTCGGTCGCAGACATCCAGCGGAGGGACTCCTCCTCGAACGCAAGGCCCGTACGGGCGGCGACGAGCCGATCCTCGCCGACTGCGCGAGCACCCGCAGCGATATCCGCCGCCTGCTCGGCATTCAGTCCGGATTCGGCCAGGAAGGGCACGGCCTCCTCCGCGTTCTCGCGTAGCCAGGCTGAGCGGAAATTGCGCGGAGATCTCAACAACGCATCGGTAAGCACTTGCGAAGCTCGAGGATCCCTTACCACAGCCACCCCTTCCTGATGACATCATCCAGCTGATTGCCCCCGAGCTTCCATCCCGACCAGAACTCTCCAGTATTGTGCAACAGAACCATGAGGCCGCTGTTGGGATCGACAAAGGCGATCCCCATACCCTGATTTTTGTAATTTACCCGATAACGCCTCACGTCAGGGGCCCGCATATGAGCACGCATGGCATCTTCGAGCTTCTTTGCATTTGCCGGGTTGTAATTTGGCGGCAACTTGAAATCAACCGCGTGTTTACTGTACTTCTTCTGCAGCTGCTTAGTTGCAAAAGTCGCCTTATCCGCCCATTTTTGGTTTATGTTTGCGCTATATGGCGCTAGACCGAGTGGATCACTCCATACAGTCGGGTTGTGGACGTAGGCATGGGGATTGGGCTGCGGAGTGATACCCAGTGGGTCAGGTGAGAGATAGCGTGCAACGGCCGGATCATAGTAGCGATTGTTGTTATAACTAAAGCCCGTTTCAGAGTCATGATATTGACCAGGAAAGCGCAGAGGACAGTGAACCCGCGCCGACCCATCAGATAGTTCCTTTCCCCACAGAGTGGCCCGAGAACTCCAATCGACCGTGCCAAGCGAGTCCACCAGTTCGATGGGACTGCCGACAACATCGGTGATGATGGCATGAAACTGTTGATCGAACCACTGCTGAGATTTGTCGTTCAGGGATCGGCGATCCATCTGGGTAAGCGGGCGGAAGCTGTCAGGCTCGTAGTCCCACGTGATAGTCCGGACTATGGCACCGACGTGCGACGAGACAGTATGAGTCTGCTCGACGAGGACAGGACCGTCCCAGGAGAACTGCACCTGCTCCCTGACCGCGGAGCCGTCAGGGGTGAGTGCCTCTTTGGCCACACGCCGGCCAAGAGGGTCGTAACGGTAACGCCATCGCTTCCCGTCGGGCGTCTCGACGGCAACGAGGCGGTCGTCGGCGTCCCAGATATACCTCCAGACACGCGGTTTACCGGAAAGGGTCTTGTGCCTGCGGAGCACCAGGCGGCCTTGAGCGTCATGTTCATAGCGGACGTTTCCGGCGCGACGGATCAGGGTTCCGTTATAGTTCCGCCCGCCGAGCGCATCACCCTCAGCAGCGCCAAGTGCCTCAGGCGATGCCGGCCAGGCCGCCTGAGTGACATTTCCTGCGGAGTCATAGGCGTAGTGTTCGCTCCAACTCTGGGCAGACACGACAGTGATCCGGCCGACCGTGTCGACATCGAGGCGCCGGGAGCCATCCATTTGATCGTCGATCCCGACCACGTTTCCGTCGGCACGGTAGGAGTAGGAACGTTGCTGGAGTGGTCTCCGCTGAGGAGCTGTGAGATGGGCGGCGGCGGGAGCGCCCCACAGAGCCTGCGAACTCAGTCGGTGGTCGGCATCCCAGGTTTGGGCCAGCATCGCGCCCGCACCAAGATGGCGCTGAACCTCCCGGCCGGCCGCGTCGTAGCCGAACCGCAGCATCTGACCCGCGGTCTCCAGGGCCACCGGACGACCGGCGCCGTCGTACTGCCAGACGGCCTCGGCCCCGGTGGGAGTCCGGCGGTGTATCCGCTGCCCGAGGGGGTCGTAGGTGCTCGTGAGGGTACGGCCGTTGCACGTCTCGGCGACGATCCGGCCAAGTGCGTCTCGGCCGAAGCGCACGTCGGCGTCCGCGTTGACGGCCCGGACGAGACGGCCGTCCAGGTCGTACTCGAAGCTGGCCTGCCGATCGGCGTCACGTTCTTCGACCACGTTGCCGAGGACGTCACGCAGATAGTGGACTGCCTCGCCGGCCCCGTTGATGCGCTTGACCAGCTGGCCGGCGTGGTCGTGAGCGTAGATGAGGATCCGGTCGTTGAAGTCGGTCTCCTGGACCAGATTCCCCACCGGGTCGTAGTCGTACCTCCACACCAGACCCTGCGGGTTGGTGACCGCCCGCAACCGCAGCTCGGTGTCGTGCGTGAACTCCAGCCGGGCCCCGTCCGGAGTGGTCTGCACGGCCGGGACATCGAAGTGGGTGTATTCGGTACGGGTGGTCTGGCCCATGGCGTCGTTGTACTCGATGAGGTTGCCCTCGCCGTCGTACACCCACCGCTCGACCGCTCCACTGGGCAGCGTTCGCGAGGTCATCTTGCCCTCGACGGACCAAGTGAGCCGGATCACTCCACCTAGCGCGTCGGTCACCGCCACCACCCGTCCGAAGACGTCACGGGTGTAGCCGGTGCTGGAGCCCATCGGATCGGTGACCGCCACCGGGAGTCCTGCCGGATCGGTCCGTACCCGCACCGTGTTGCCCAGCGCGTCGACGACCGCCACGAGACCGCCCCGATCGTCGTAGTCGTAGCGGGTGACGAAACCGAGCGGGTCGGTGACCGCGGTCAGGTTGCCGCGAGTGTCGTACTCCTGCCGCCAGGTGCTGCCGTCCGCCTCGGCCACGGTCACCGGAAGATCGAGCCCGTTGTATCCGGCGACCATCCGGCCGCCGTCCGGCCGGAGGAGTTCTGTGAGGTTGCCGGAGGTGTCGTAGCTGTAGCGGGTCGTACGGCCGAGCGGGTCGGTGCTCGAGAGCAGCCGGTCGTAGCGGTCCCATTCCCGCCGGGTCGTTCGGCCGAGCGGGTCGGTCTCGGCGACGACCTGGCCGGCCTCATTGAAGTGGTACGTGGTCGTGGCGCCGAGCGAGTCCGTCACCCGCGTCCTACGGGCCGCCGGGTCGAAGGCGAGGGTCGCGTCCAGGAAGCCGTCCGAGCCGGTGCCGCGGATGCCGCGCCCCTGGGAGTCGTAGCTGTAGCGGTACGAGTATCCGTTGCGGTCCTGCCAGCGGGTCAGCCGGCCGTCGCCGTCGTAGTCGAACGACAGGGCGCTTTCGGAGGAGTTGAACACCTCGGCCAGATGCCCCGCGTCGTCGTAGCCGTAGCGGACGAGGATCGGGCCCTGCGCCTGCCCGTTGTGGCCGCTGGTGATCAGCCGCAACGATCTGACCCGGCCCGAATGCGCATCGACGGCGATGCGGTATCCACCGGAGTGCCGGATCTCCAGCGGAATTCCGGCCTCGTCCCGGACGATGTCGATCCGATACCCGTTGCGATCGCTGATCGAGGTCAGCCAGAGTGCCTGACCGCCGAGCGGCGGCGGGAAATGGAGCGTACGGCCGAGCTGCGGGTCGGTGACCGTGTAGCCGCCGTCGCCGGTGCGCGCCAGCGGCCATCGCGGACCCTCTGCCGGCAACACCGGCTCGACCGGGTGCGCGTACGCGAGCACCATCCCATCGGCGGAGGCGAAACAGATTCCCTGCGAGTCCACCTCCAGCCGCTGGTCCAGCGTCGAGGCCCAGGAGATCCCGAACAGCCCGCCGGCCCGGTAGGACGAAACGTGGGTCCGCTCCAGCACCAGTGGCAGAATGCCCGCCAGTTCGACGTCCACCTGGTGGAGGACGACCTCGCCCGACGCCACATCGATCGGGTCCTTCGTCACCATCCGCTTGGTGAACTGCCAGGCCTTCCCACGCAGATCCTTCAGACCGGAACGCAGCGACTTCTTGCCGGCGTCCTTCGCGGCGTCCTTCGCGGCCGCCTTCGCCGCGTCCTTGCCTACGTCCTTGGCCACGTCTCCCGCGACTTCGCGGAAGAGACGCTCTACGACCTTGACGATGATCCCTCGACCGGCCACCACGACCGTTCACCCGCCTTCAGCCGAGAAGTGAGTCGATGGCCATGTTGATGAGAAGGCCGATGATCCGGCCGATGATCTCCTTGACCACGGGGATCTGCAGCAGGGAGACTCCCAACGTCTCCGGCCCCAGTGCGATCGCCTCGATGATGTCGGCGAGCAAGATGAACAGCTGAATGAGCACGTTGATCTTCAAGGCCAGCACCACCGCCGCGCACAGTGCCAGCACCGCTCCCATCGCGTACGCCGCCGTGGCGCCGTCCTTCAGCACCGCGGCCGGCGAATGCTCGTGCTCCCACTTGGCCTTGAAGGCCTCGACCGCGGGACCGTGGTTGCTGGTCCACACCTCCGCCGCGGCCATCTGGGCGGCCGAGCTGATGCCCTGGAGCTTTCCGCCGTAGCTGATCCAGTGCTGTCCCAGTTGGAAGAGCTTGTCCTCGTCCACCTCGGGCCAGAAGTAGTTCATCTCGTTGAGCAGCCACTCGACACTGCCCGGCAGCCGGAGTCCCATGTCAGACCGCGCCGCCGATCTGCTGCACCTTGTCGGTGTTGGCCTGCTCCGTCTGGTCGTAGACGCCGCCCATCGCCACGATGGCCGCACCGAAGTCGGAGAAGGCCTGCGCGGCGGAGTTGTAGGTCTTCTGCGCCATCCCGTGCGCCGTCTGGTACGAGATCCCGATCAACGAGGAGACGATGTCGCTTCCGAACGTGACCCCGCTCGCCACGGAGTGCATGCTCTGCCACTCGGTGTTCAGACTGTCGGAAGCCGTCTTGAGATCCTTCCCCGCCTGGCGCAGGGTGGGCGACTTTGCGAGCAGTTCGTCATCTGCCATGGCGGCCCTCCGCAGCCTGCGTGATCTGTGCCACCGCGTCCGCGACACCCTGAGTGAACATCTCCATGCGGCGTACCGACTCGGTCCGGATCTCGTCCAGCTGCTGCCCCAGCGCGGCCTTGTCCGGCAGTTCCGGCGTCGACGCGGCGACCTTGGTACGCAGGTCGTCCAGCGCGGCGTTCACCGCCACCACGATCTGCTCGCACAACGCCTCGGAACCGATCCGCATGAGCCGGGGATCCACCGTCAGCGTCTCGAGCCGCCCGCCGGTCGCCACCGACGCCCGTACCTGATCGTCGGCGGCCGTACCCGAACCCCGGACGTCGGCCATTCCGTCCTGATCGGACTCGCCGGCCGGACGAGCACCTATCTGGCTCAGCGCTCGCCGGGTGTCCTCGAGCAAGCGATCGATGTCCCCGACGCCGAGACCGGACTGGTCCATGAAGATCCCCCGATCTGGATTTAATGAGGCGAAATTGACAGTCACCGACCATACCGGCGTGCGGGCGAACGTCCTAGGCACGCGGATGCGGCACTTCGTGACTCGTCACTCAGGTCCCGGAGGACGGCTGAAGGTACGCTGCGCACCGTGATCCGGCGCCCCTCCGCCGAAGGACGGCGGAGTGATCGGGGGCCCGCCGGGCGGTGGCGGTGGGCGCCGCCTGCGGCTCCGGCGTACGAGCGCGACCGCACCGACGGCGAGCACGACCACCACGGCGGAGACACCCAGCAGGAACTTCGTCACGGGCGCGATCGACCCGCCATGGCTCGGCGGGGCATGTCCGGGCACGGTGCCGGCCGCGGGGCCGGTCTGCTGCGTGGTCGGCTGGGTGGTCGGCTGGTTGGCAGGCTGGGTGGCCTTCCACTTGTCCAGTGCGTCGTAGACCGGGTTCGGCGCACCGGCCGGAGCATTCTGGGTCATCGCCCGGATGATGCGGATGATCCCGTAGCCGGTGGCGGGGTCCGGCGCGCTACCGACCGGCAATGCCGTCGCGATCAGCCGGTGCACCACCTCCCGGGCCGGCAGGTTCGGCTGACTCGACCGGATGAGCGCCACCGCTCCCGAGGTGAAGGCCGAGGAGATGCTCGTGCCCCAGCTGTTGTGGTACAGCACTCCGTCCCGGCCGATCAGCCCCACTCCGGAACCGGGTGCCGACACCGCCACATAGGACTGCCGTTCCGTTCCCGGCCATGGCCTCGAATCCGGTCCGGTGGCCCCGACCGCCAGCACTCCCGCACACGAAGCCGGATATTCGACCGGGTTGCCCGCTTGGCCTTCATTGCCGGCACCGGCAACGACGACGACATCGTGGTCGGCCGCGTAGGCGATGCCTTCCTGCACCGGGACCGGGCAATGACCCGGATAGACATCGGCTTGAGCCGCCTGAGAGATGTTGATGACTTTGGCACCGCGGTCCACCGCGAAACGAATCGCCCGGTCCAACCCCTCCGGGTCAAGGCCCTGGACGATGGGGAGGATCTTCACTCCAGGCGCGATGCCGAGCCACCCGTTGCGCCCGCCCTGTCCGGCGATGCTGATCGCCATCGAGGTACCGTGCCCCTTGCTGCCGGGCTCGCTGTCGGAGTCCGTACGTCCGTCGCCCCCGCCCTCGAAGTTCTTGCCGGGCAGGACCACTCCCGATAGATCCGGCAGGCTGGCGTTCACGCCACTGTCGATGACCGCGACGGTCACTCCCCCGCCACGGGTGATCGGCCAGATCCTGGTCTGGATCCCCCAGGCCGGAAACCACCATTCCTCGGAGTGCGGCCCGGGAGCCGCCTGAGCGGCGGTGACCGGGAAAAATCCGCAGGCAGCCGTTGCCGCGATGGCCACCAGTGCGCGTACCGTCCTCCGCATGCTCACCCTCCTCACCATCGCCACGACACGGTGATGTGGACGGCCGGAAGACTCCTGCCGCCCACATCGCCGCTCTACATCGGTCCCGCCGGGCGGGATTTTCAGCCGATCACCGGCGGAGCCGTGCCGCCGTCGCCACCCCAGATGTCCTCGTCCTCCATCAGCCAGGTGCTGCGCTCACGCTCCTCCGACTGATTTCCACCGCCGCCACCGCCCGCGCCCATGGGCATGCCCATGCCATTGGCGCCGGCACCGCCGCGGAGTGCGGCTTGTTCCGCCGCGAGCGCCTCGTCCATCGCTCCGCGGCCCATCCCGCCGGCGCCGTTGAGGCCGCTGCCGGACAGGCCACCCGGACCACCGCCGAGGCCACCACTGCCCAGACCACCGCCGCTGCCGAGGCCACCGCTCCCCAGACCGCCGGAGCCCAGGCCACCGCCGCTACCGAGACCGCCGCCACCACCGCCGAGCGGAAGATGCTGGAGGCTGGAGCTGCCACCGTTGGGCAGCCCTCCGCCATTGGGCAGATGTCCACCAGGGTCGTGTCCGGGCAGATTCCCGCCGCCAGGGAGGTTCCCGTTGGGGAGGTGACCGTTGGGGTTGGTCGGGATGTTGCCGCCGCCCGGCAGCTTGCCGTTCGGGAGGCCGCCGGCATGGTCGTTCGGCATCTTGGGCATGCCGCCACCGCCCGGCCCGCCGGTATGCGTTCCACCGCCCGGACCTGAGGGCCCATAGCCGCTGATGGGACTATTGCCCCGGTCCGGCAGGTTCTTCGAGACACTGTCGGGGCCACCGTTCATGGCCTCGCCGAGCCGGGCCAGGAAACGGTCCCTGAACTCGCGGGCGGTCGCGTCGTTGTCATGGAAGGGATTGCCGCTCTTCTGCAGGTTCCCCCCGGTGTCGCGGTACCAGCCCAGCATTTCCTGACTGCCGAACCAGGTGTGGGCCCTGCCCGCCACAGATGACTTCTGCGCCAGGCCCGTGACCGTCTCGTGCAACTTCTGGAACTGCGCCAGATGCTTGTCCGCCGCCTCGCCACCCCAGAGCCCGGAGAGCCTCGTCGCATGGCCGACCAGGTTGTTGGCCGCCTTGACCAGCGCCTCAGTCGCCGCCGAATACGCCGCGCCCGCATCCTGGATCGGGACCGGCCTGATCGCTCTGAACTCCGCCGTAATCTGATCGAACGTCATGTACGAAGGCGTGGTGCCTGGGGAAATGCAGGCGTTCTTTATGGTGGTGGTTTCCGGGGCCATGCCCTAACCTCACCTACTTCTTAGAGACAGTTGTCATGTGTAAGTCTGCGGCGACGTATATGTGGGAGTCGCGTTGGTCTCGGCCTGCTTGTAATTGCCCAGGGCCGTCCGCAGTCCGTTGGCCACCTCTTGGTAGGAGGCCTGCAACTCGGTGAAATACGTCGTGAAGGCCTTGTGCTGAGCCGACAGGACCTCCTGGAACAGATCTGTGGCGTCGCCCTGGACACCCACGTTGTAACCGGGCGCGGCCCCATTGGTCTGAACCTTGTCGAGCGCCTTTTTCAGCTCGGCCAGGTCGGCCTCGAGCTCCTTGGCGTGAGTGTCCAACTGGCTCTGGGTGATCTCGACGTGGTCTTTGCGGCCCGTGATCGGGGGCCACTTGCCGGTGTCGGGCTGCTTGCCCGACTGGTGGCTCAACCCGTTGTTCTTACCGGAGCCGTTTGGGTTGTACTCCGTCGACGCGGGCGGCGGCGTCGCCGGCGCTCCGGCTGACGGGTGAGGCATGAGCGCCGGATAGGAGCTGCTCGTCGTCGGTGTCGGGGTACTCGTCCCGGACGCGGGGTAACCACTGGGGCTGCTCGTCGTCGTGGGGGTGGGGGGGTTCTGGGGTGCCATTGGGGTGTTCTCCTCAACTCCTCAACCGGAATGCGACCGCGCCGAGCGGACCAGGCGGTCGCTCGGCGCGGGACACATCCGTTCCGGGCGAGCGGGTCAGGCCCAGATGCCCGTGTTGGCCTTCTCGGCCGCCTGGTAGTTCGCATTTGCCGTACCGATGGCCACACCGAGCTGGCCCACCACGTTCTGCATGTCGTGGGCGGCCGCGTTCCACTGCTTCTGGAACTGCCAGTAGGCGCCCTGCGCGTCGCCGTCCCACTGGGCGAGCTTCGCCCGGAGCTTGGTCTCCAGGTCGTGGAGCTCGCTCAGCAAGGTTCGCGCGGCCAGGCTGAAGTCGGCCTCGCCGTTGCTCAGCCCGCCGAAATTGGCTCTGGTGTAGCTGCTGTCACCACTCATGATTCCTCCGTCAGGTCACGTACCGGGTCATGTACAGGCGGGCGGGCTCAGCCGCCGCTCAGCAGCTGGTGCACGCGGTTGACCGCCTCGTGCGCCTCCTGCTCCTTCGCCTCATACGTGATCTTGGTGTGCACCAGGGCCTGGTGCATGCCGTCCAGCGCGTTCAGCACCTTCTGGAAGTCGTCGTTGAAACGGTTGAAGACCGTCTCGAAGGCCATGGAGGCGTTGCCCTCCCACTGGGAGCGCACCTGGGCCTTGTGTCCCTCGAGCTGCGTCTGCAGGCCTCGGATGATGTTCGCGGAGCCATCGATATCCTGTGCGGCCAAGGCCATTGCATGCCTGTCAACAGCGGATTCGCCCGCCATACAGCACCTCCTAGCTACTTCGCGGCGACCACCATGGCCCACCGACACAACCTGTGGCAAACACGTCGTAAGCGCAAATAAACTCTAAGGTCAAGCACTGCGGCATGTCTACGCGGATAAGATGACCACGGTGCGTCGCCGGTTCCACCCGAGCGTGGGAAATCAAAACGAAACATGGCGCACCGTCAATGGCTCGAATGGCTATCGGCTTCTGGCCTGCGGGTTCGCCGCTCCGGACACCCACTACCTGTCCGGCCCTTCCCGCGCGGACGCTGATCCGCCGCCGGAGCCGGTCGGCTGCCTACTGTCAGCCGGATATCGAGCGTTACGGACGGCCAGATCCGGCCATAGGTACGACACGGGCATTCGGGTCGGCTACGGGCGGCGGAGCGGCAGCGGGTGGTGACGCGACCAGCGCGTCCTTGTCCTCCTCGTGTTCTCCTCGTCCGAGAGCGCTCCGGCGACTCCGGTTTCCGGCCCGCCCGGGCGGCGCCGAATGCCGGCTCCGACCGCGGGACGGCGACCGCTCGCACTTGTGCAGCCGGCGTGATGTCAGCGAGGCAGGTCCTTCATCGGCTCCGGTGCGGGACCTCGACTGTAGGAGCTAGTTGAAACTAAAAATGAATTCAGCGTCTCCGCACTTCATGAAGACAGACCGATGCCGTTCAGGCCACACCAAGACAGGTCGGGTTCACCGAACATTTCAACCATGGCCGAATGGCTTCTATATCGAGCACGACCCCAGGCCCTGGCTCACGGGCTGGGCTGGGGGGTGATCTGGCCTCCGGAAATGGGGTTGGCCGCCGCGCCCGGATCGAGCACCGGGCCGAGGGGGATGAGGCCGAGCACGCTGGCGGGCATCGGGAACGCGTTGGACGTCTGGTCCCCCGTGATCGCGTACCCCAGCTTGGTGGCCACGTCCGCGGACTTCAGCGCGTAGCGGTGCCCCTCGGTGACGAGGAAGTACGTGCTCACCGAGGACGGCTTGCCCGGCTCCGGCTCCAGACCGACCAGCGCGCCCCCGCCCGGCGGGAACACCAGCTGGTCCACTCCGGTCGGAGCGGTCGACGAGGGCGGGGCCGGAAGCCGCCCGCCCAGCGCCAGGTGCCCGGCGGAGTTCCCCGTGGGGTCGTCGTAGACGGCGCAGAGCGGGGTCGAGTCGGCGTACTGCACCATCTGTGGCGGGCGCCCCGCCAACTCCGGACGGGAGATCACCGTGGGCGACGCGCGGTAGGCGCTCACCGAAGCCGGGTCGAGCGGGATGGCCTGGAACGGCTGGTTTCCGTACGCCTGGCTGGAAGCCGGATCGGCCCGCAGCAACTCCTTCTCCAGTGCGCTGATCGGAGCCAGCCCGTCCCGCAGCAGCACGTACCAGGCCGTACCGGACGCGGCGTCGACCTGGAAGACCTGACCCACCTTGGCCGGGCCACGCGGGCCTGTCACCGCGGTGCCGCGTCCCGGGATGTCCGGCGCCTGGTAGTCCGGCCCCGCCGGCAGCGCGTTGAGCCACTTGGCCGCCACCTGCGGCGGAAGCGTGGACAGCGTCGACACCGCGTAGTGCGGGACCCGCAGCCGGTGGTTGCGCCAGATCAGCCAGGTCTGGCCGGCCGCCGCCGCGGCCACGGCCTGGTCGTCGCGCAGCCCTTGACCTCCGACACCGTGACCCGCCACCAGGGTGACCACCGGGGTACGGCCCGTCACGCCGTTGTCGACCGTCCGGACGCACACCGACCAGGGAGTGCGTACCAGCTTCTTGGCGTCGGGGAGCGTGTTGGGCGCACCTGGGATCCCGACCTCCGGTCCGCGGTCGAAGGCGGTCAGTGAGTTGCGCGAGACCGACTTGCGGTGGCCGTCGTCCGCACCCGCGAGCAGCCGCGCCGACACGTAGTTGGCGACCGGGCACAGCTGCTGGTTCTGGCACCAGACGTACCGGGCGCCGGTCTCCTTCTCCACGATGAGCATGCCGCCCTGCTGCAGGCCGGTCGCGCCGCCTGGGTTCAGCAGGCCGTAGATGCCGAACGCCGCCATCACCAGCAGGGCCACCATGACACCGCAGAACGCGGCCACGTTGAGCCGGCGCAACGGCAGCTCGGGATTGTCCGGCTCGCCGAGGACCAGGGCGAGCGCGGCGCGCTGGGTCATCAGGCGATGCGCTTGGAGCAGGTCTTTGCGGGTCTGCACCGGCTCAGCCCGTCGCGCCGCGAATGTAGGCGTACAGGCCTGCCACGCCGAGCGCCAGCGGGATCAGGCTCAACACGATCAGCAGGTCGAGGATGTCGGCCGCGCGCGGCCAGAACGGCGAGGGTCGGTGATCGGGCAACCAGAGCCCGGCCGACACCGCGATCCCGGCGCCCAGCATCAGGGGCAGCAGGGATCCCACGACCATGGCGGGCTGTGAGGCCCCGAGGGAGAGCGCGAGGGTGAGCATGGCGAGCCCGGCCATGCCCGGCACCATCAGCGCCAGCCGCTGCGTGCGGCCCCGGAACAGACGTGAGCGCAGCAGCAGGGCGAGGGCGATGACGGCGGAGGTCGTCGGTGCCGCCCAGCCGCCGGCGAACGCCAATGGGATCTGCCCGGCGAAGCCGGTGATGCCGAGGGCGAGTGCGGTGCCGGTGACGAACCGGTCGGCGCGGGCCGTACGGCGCAGCAACTGCCTGCCGTCGACAGTGAGGGTGTCGCGCCGCAGATCCTCCGCACTGGTCGGTACGGGTGGCAGTGTCACGCGCGCCAGCCGGAACGAGATCGTGGGGACCAGCGGGGTCAGCGCCAGGGTGACCGCGACGATGATCCCGCTCACCGCGGGCGCGGAGACGCCGTCGAGCACCGAGGCCCCGGCGCCGATCACGCCCATGAACGCGGCGAGCACGGCGCCCAGGAAGATGGGCAGGCCGTCGGCGATGGCGATCGCCGCGATCGTCCCGACCAGTACCACCGCCGCGAAGCCCACGAGCAGGTGCGGCGCGCCGAACTGGAAGAGCGGCGTGGACCGGCCGGCGGCGAGCAGCCCCGCGAGGAAGGCGTGCGGCAGGGCCATGAAACCGAAGACCGCGCCGGCCCCCGAGTCACCGGCCGCCCGGGACAGGCCGACGCCCGTGAGCACCAGGATGAGACTGATCACACCCGCGACGATGGCGGGCAGGATCCACGAGGGCCCCGACAACAGCAAGATCGCCGCCGCGACCACGGACGCGCCCGCCGCCGTGCTCAGCGTGAACGCCCGGGTCCACTCCGGCCGCCAGCGGTCCGGCAGGTCGTTGATCCCCGTCGCCACCACGTCGGCGACGTCGTCGAAGGCCAGTTCCGGCAGCTGCGACATGCCGGGCCGCAGATAGAGCAGCTCCCCGTCGCGGAGATTCGCCTGGCCGGGTGTCGTGTCACCGCCGAACGGCGCCTCGTCGAGACGCTGCAGCACCCAGCCCCCGTGCGCCAGCCCGGCATCGGCCAGATCATCCCCGGAGTAGTGCAGGATCGCCGGGAAGAGCTGGGCGAACGAGACATCGGCCGGCAGCGAGATGTCCACCCGCCGTTTCGGGCCGACGATCGTGACCCGGCACAGATCCGCTCCAGTGGTCGAACTCACCAGGCTCCTCGCTCGTCGAGTTTGCGGCTGACGGCCTCCCTTATGGGGGGAGAACTTCCCTTATAGCGGGAGAAACCGTTACAACATAGACCGTTGGAAGCTTCGGCATCGAGCAAAGGGGCCGGTCGCGTGAGCAGTGAGCGGCGCATCAAGGCGGCTGCGCGCCTCGCGGGCAGAGCAAGCGCAATGAACAGTGTGCGGCCGTGCGGTGTTTGCGCACAGAAGCGCGCGAGAACGGGAACCGGGCGACCACGCGTGACGAGGGAAGACGTCGTATCAAGGCGGCTGCGGGCCGCCGCGCGAGCGGAGCGAGCGCTATGAGCACACTTCTGGTACGGCGTGCGGAACGACGCAAGCCTCCGGAGATGCCACGCGGGGAGATCCTGATGGACTCGCCGCCGGAGCTTCCCGAGGTCATTTCCAATACGTTCCAGAACGTGCTGATGTACCTGCCGATGGCGGCGGGGTCCGGCGCGATGGTGTTCATGTTCATGAACCCCAACGCGAACATGCTGCAGATGGTCGCCGGCGGCATGTTCGCACTGTCGATGTTCGGGATGATGTTCAGCCAGGTCGGCCAGCGCAGCGGCGAACGCAAGATCAAGCTCAACGGAGCCCGGCGCGACTACCTGCGGTATCTCGGCCAGGTCCGCAAGAAGGTGCGCAGGGCCGCGTCGATGCAGCGTGAGGCGCTGGAATGGAACAACCCCCGGCCGGACCGCCTGTGGTCGATCGTCATGAGCGCCCGGATCTGGGAGCGCAGGGCCACCGATCCCGACTTCGGCCAGGTACGGATCGCCACCGGTGCGCAGCGGCTGGCCGTCCAGCTGATCCCGCCGGAGACCAAGCCGGTGGAGGATCTGGAGCCGATGAGCGCGGGCGCGCTGCGCCGGTTCATGCGCGCGCACTCGACCGTGCCCGAACTCCCGGTCGCGATCCAGCTGAAGTCGTTCGCTCGGATCGTGCCCAGCGGTGACCCGGAGGCCGTATACGGCATGGTCCGGGCGATGATCATGCAGGTCGCCGCCTTCCATTCCCCCGACGACGTACGGATCACGGTGTGCGCCTCACCGGACCGGATGCCGCAATGGGAGTGGATCAAGTGGCTGCCGCACGCCCTGCATCCTGGCGAGTACGACGCCACCGGCCAGGTGCGGCTGCTGACCCGGACACTGACCGAGCTCGAGTCACTGCTCGGCCCCGAGATCAAGGACCGGGCCCGGTTCGGCTCCGGCCGCTCCGGCGGGGACCTGCCGTTCCACCTGGTCATCATGGACGGCGGCCAGTCCTCGTACGAATCGCAGATCGCCGCCGACGGGATCGACGGGGTGTGTGTCCTCGACCTCACCCAGACCGTCGCGCCGACCCCCGCGGCCACGATGCTGCGCCTGCACGTCACGGCCGACCGGGTACAGATGTTGCAGCGGGACCGTACCGGAAAGGACGTGCCCACCCCGATCGGGCGCCCGGACGCCGCGGGAGCCGCGCAGGCGGAGGCACTGGCCCGCCAGGTCGCGCCGTTCCGGTCCAGCTCGGCCGGCGAACCCGAGCTGGACCTGCTCGCCGCCAACACGACGCTCACCTCGCTGCTCGGCCTCCCGGATCCGTACAGCCTCGACGCGTCCGCGCTGTGGCGGCCCAGGGCGCAGCGCAACCGCTTCCGGGTACCGATCGGCCTGGACTCCGAGGGGCGGCCGATCGAGCTGGACATCAAGGAGTCCGCGCAGGGCGGTGTGGGCCCGCACGGGCTGTGCATCGGCGCCACCGGATCCGGCAAGTCCGAGCTGCTGCGCACGCTGGTGCTCGGCCTGGCGATGACGCACTCGCCCGAGGTGCTCAACTTCGTGCTCGTCGACTTCAAGGGCGGTGCGACGTTCCTCGGCATGGAGGGGCTGCAGCACGTGTCCGCCATCATCACCAACCTGGAGGACGAGCTGCCGCTCGTCGACCGGATGTACGACGCGTTGCACGGCGAGATGGTTCGCCGCCAGGAGTATCTGCGCGCCCAGGGCAACTACGCCTCGCTGCGCGACTACGAGAAGGCCCGCGTCGAGGGTGCGCCGCTGGCTCCGATGCCGACCCTGTTCCTGGTGCTGGACGAGTTCTCTGAGCTGCTGTCGGCCAAGCCGGACTTCGCCGAGCTGTTCGTGATGATCGGCCGGCTGGGACGCTCCCTCGGCGTACATCTGCTGCTGGCCTCACAGCGGCTGGAGGAGGGCAAGCTGCGCGGCCTCGACACGCACCTGTCGTACCGCATCGGCCTGCGCACCTTCTCGGCCATGGAGTCCCGGGTCGTGCTGGGCGTGCCGGACGCCTACGAACTGCCGCCGCAGCCCGGCAACGGCTATTTGAAGTTCGCCACCGAGCCGATGATCCGCTTCAAGGCGGCGTACGTCTCCGGACCGGTCGGCGAGGAGGCCGGCCGCCCCGCGGCGACGACCGCGCAGATCGTGCAGCAGGTCCTGCCGTACGGCGTCGAGTACATCCCGCCGCAGATCATCTCGACGTCCTCGGCCCCCGAGCAGCAGAGCTCTTCGGAAACGCTGTTCGACGTGGTCGTCCGGCAGCTGGCCGGGCAGGGACCGGCACCGCACCAGATCTGGCTGCCGCCGCTCGACGAGCCGCCCACGCTGGACACGCTGCTGCCCCCGCTGAGCGAGGGCGAGTTCGGGCTCGCCCCGGCCGGCTGGGAATGGCGTGGCAAGCTGCACGCGGTCGTCGGCATCGTGGACCGGCCGTTCGACCAGCGGCGCGAGCCGTACTGGCTGGATCTGTCCGCGGCGGCCGGCCACATCGGTGTCGCGGGCGGGCCGCAGACCGGCAAGTCCACCCTGCTGCGGACCGTGATCACGTCGCTGGCCCTACAGCACACCCCGGCGGAAGTGCAGTTCTACTGCCTGGACTTCGGTGGCGGCACGCTCAACGCGATCCGGGATCTCCCGCACATCGGCGGAGTGGCCTCCCGGATGGACGCCGACCGGGTTCGCCGTACCGTGGCGGAGATCACCACGCTGCTGGAGAGCCGGGAACAGATGTTCGCCGAGCGCGGTATCGACTCCATGCCGACCTACCGGCGGATGCGCGCCGCGGGCGACTTCCCCGGCGATGGCTTCGGAGACGTCTTCCTCGTCGTGGACAACTGGCTCACGCTCCGCCAGGACTACGAGGCGCTGGAGGGCAGCATCACCCAGCTCGCGGCCCGCGGCCTCGGGTACGGCATCCACCTGGTGGCGGCGACCAACAAGTGGTCGGAGTTCCGGTCGAACATCAAGGACCTCTTCGGCTCCAAGCTGGAGCTGCGGCTCGGCGACGCCTACGAGTCCGAGGTGGAGCGGCGGCTGGCCGTCAACGTGCCGGAGGGCCGCCCCGGGCGCGGGCTCTCCCGCGACGGGTTCCACTTCCTCGGCGCCCTGCCCCGGATCGACGGGGACTCCTCGGCCGACTCCCTCACCGACGGGATCGCCAAGCTCGTCGACGCGATCGGATCCGCCTGGCAGGGACCTCGCGCTCCCGGCGTCCGGATGCTGCCGGACCTGCTGCCGGCCTCGTCCCTGCCCGAGGTCTCCGAGACCGGTTCGCGGGTACCGATCGGCATCGACGAGGAGACGCTGGCCCCGGTCCTGCTGGACTTCTCCGTCGATCCGCACTTCCTGGTGCTCGGCGACTCCGAGTGCGGCAAGTCCAACCTGCTCCGGCACATCACCACCTCGCTGATCTCGCGGTACACCCCGGCGCAGGCGCGGTTCATCTTCATCGACTACAGCCGGTCGCTGCTGGACGTCGCGTCGACCGAGCATCAGATCGGTTTCGCGGCGTCCTCGACGGCGGCGGCCGGGCTGGTCAACGACATCCATGGGGCGATGGTCGCCCGGCTTCCTCCGGCCGATCTCACGCCCGACCAGCTGCGGTCGCGGTCGTGGTGGACCGGCGCCGATCTGTTCCTCATCATCGACGACTACGAGATGGTGGCGACCTCGGACAACCCGCTGAGGCCGCTGGTGGAACTGCTGCCGCAGGCTCGTGACATCGGCATCCACGTCATTCTGTCGCGCTCCATGGGCGGGGCCGGCCGGGCTCTGTTCGACCCGGTCATCCAGCGCATCAAGGAGATGTCGTCCCCCGGACTGGTGATGTCCGGCAACAAGGACGAAGGAGTCCTGCTCGGCAATGTCAAGCCGCACAAACTGCCGGTCGGCCGCGGCTATTTCGTCTCACGCCGCAGCGGCACGCGCCTCATCCAGACCGCTCTACTGGACGGCGATTCGTGAGGTTAAATCCCGATGTCATGTGGCTGAACGAGGTACAGAACTCGTATGATCGCGACATGGATTTCGCCAAGGACCTATTCGAGCAGGCCATGCGTGATGTCGAGTCGCAGCTGGGCTCCTCGAACGGGGTCCTAGAGGAGATCCAGAACCTCGCGGTGGAGGCGGTGAGCGAGGACGAACTGATCCGGGCGACCGTGGGCCCACCCGGTTTCCTGCAATCGCTGGAACTTGACCCGCGGGTCAAGCGGCTCGATGTCGAGACGCTCGCCGAACAGATCATGGAGATGGTGAACGGCGCCTCCGACCTGCTGCGGACCGAGATGGCCGAGCGCGTACAGGCACTGATGCCCGACCTCGATCCGGCGAAGCTGATGGCGGAGTTCACCCAGTCCCGCGAGACCGACCACTGACTCTGGAGGCCGCGTGGCACCGCCGCACGAATTGAAAGTCGACCCGGCCGAGCTCAAGGCCCAGGCGGGCAAGCTCGACACCGCCGGCGACGATCTCAATACCAAGCTGGGCAACGCGTTCAAGGCACTGCACGGGCTGGGCGGCTTCTGGGGCGACGACGACACCGGTCACACGTTCTACAACGGTGACGGGAAGCCCGGATACGGCGCCCAGTACGACAATGCCTCCACCGACATCAACGCGATGATCAAGGGCTACCACGACATCGCGGGCGGCTTTCAGCAGATGGCCAAGAACATCGATGTGGCCAACTGGAACAGCATCGTGGCGCTTCCCAAGGTGCCGAAGTGACCCTCGAGGGCGTCCTGCTGTGGATCGGCGGGGTCGAGATGCCCAAGGGCGACCCGGGTAAGACCCGGGACGCGGCGAAGATCTGGAATCAGCTGGCCGCCGACCTGGACGCGAACATCAAGACCACCGGGCCGGTGGCGGCCGACGTCTGGGCCAAGAACTCCGGCGACGGGATCGACGCGTTCAAAAAGTTCTGGACGGACGAGTTCGCCCCCTATCCGGAAGAGGTCGCCGCCTACTGCAAGCGGGTCGGCGGCGTCTGCGACAATTACGCCCAGATCCTGGACGACATGCGGTTCGCCTACCTCATCCTCGCCTGGGTCACCTGGATCAACATGCTGATCACCATCGCATGGGGCTGGGTCACGGGTTATGCCGAGCTCGCCGCGCTGCGAGTCGCCTCGTGGATGAGAGCTCAGGGCATCAAGCGCCTCTACCAGGTCCTGGTCAAGATACTCATCGAGGCCCTCGTCGACAGCGCGGCCTACGCGGTCGTCACGCAACTCGGGCAGTACGCCACCTTCAAGGTGGCCGAGATGATCACCGGGCGCCATTACAACGACACCATGAAGCACGTTTTCAAGTTCGATCCCTATTCATGGGGCGACAACCTCAGCCAGGGCCTCCAGACCTTCGTCGCCAACGCCGCATTCGACATCAGCGCCGAACCCATCGGCGCTCTCCAGAAGGCCGGCGGCGGCAAGTGGGCGGGCTTCTGGGGCGCACATCCGCGGTTCGGCGGCTTCACCAAGCGAATGGGCGCCTCCAACGTCTACACCATCGTGAACAACGAATACGCCAACCTGTTCATGGGCGGCGACAAATCCGTCCTGCCGACCCTGAACCAGGAGGCCCAGAAGGTCATCTTTCACGGAACCCGGGTGCTCAAGAACCCGAAAAAGGGACCGGTGGGGCATCCCGCCCAGATACCTGGGATCCCCCGTTGACCCTTCGCCGTCCCGCCGTGTTGCTCGGCGGCGCGGTTTTGCTCGTCCTCGCGGGCTGGCTCGCGTACACCACGGTGCACACTCTGGACGGGCCGTGGGGACGACCGGGAAGCCCCGGTACGCTCACCCTCACGCGGTGCCGGACCTACAAGGGAGGCGGCGGGGATCCGCCGACGATGTCCTGCACCGGCACCTTCACCCCCGATCATGGCGGAAGCCCGGTGCCCGGTGTACGGCTGAACCTGGATCGGGTGGGTCCCTGGGCCCCCGGGGGAATCCGCCGGGTATGGCTTCCCAGCGCGTCCCACACGGCCTACCGGCCGGGCGGCAATGACTGGCTGATCCGGCTCGGCTTCTTCCTGTTCCTGCTGGGCTGCTCCATAGCCCTCATCGGCACCGCCGACGGGTCCCGCTGGGCCAGGCGAGTGCAGGTCACCGGCGCGGTCGTCGCGATGTCCGCCTTCCCGGTCCCGCTGCTCGTCTGGCTGATCTCACTGCTCGGCTGAGAGAATCGCGGCCTCGATGACGCGACCTGTGTCACGAGATGTCGAGCGGACTTCTGGACTTTCCGCTCCGCACAGGACATCCGGCAATGTCTCGGAACAAGCTGCCGAATCCCCTAAAGTGGGCACGTCTCGGCCGAACGGAACGTGAGGATTCCTTGTGAACGGGTTCGGTGACTTCGCGAACATCGATGTGGACAAGGTCCTGCGCGAGGCTCAGGGCCAGCAGGCCCGCATTCAGCAGATGCAGGAGCGGATCGCGGAGCTGGTCGGCCGGGCGTCGGACGAATCCGGGCTGGTCACCGCCACGTTCACGGCCGCCGAAGGGCTCGCCGACCTCGAGATCAAGCCGCGTGCGCTCGCCCCCGGCTCTCAGGAACTGGCCAAGACCATCAAACAGGTCATCCAGGAGGCCAGTGCCGACCTGCAGGCCCAGATGCGCGCGGTCATGCGGGAGGTCTTCCCCGACCACGAGTCCGCGCTGGACAAGGACGCCGCCATCGCCAAGGCGCAGGAGGCCAAGGACGCCTTCGACCGGGTGATGACCGACGCCATGGGAGAACTCGAACAGATCCGTAAGCGCCTCGGTCTCTAGCCCGCTCAGGCCCCCGCGCCCAGTGTGGGGATCTTCGGCGTGCCCATCATCAGCTCGACCTGCTTGAACATGGGCGGTCCGCCGTCCGGGGTCACCATCATCTGCGATGTACCGGTCATTTCTCCGGCGGTGAGAATGGCCATCACCGCCCCGAGCATCACCCGGACGCTGCCCTGCACGGTGGAGAGCATCGAGGCGATCCAGGCGGCGACGCCGTTCGCCTCACCCTCGAGGCTCGGCACCGCGAGTGCTCCCACGACGGTCGCCGCCGCAGCGAGGATGATGGCCGCCTGGACGGCCATGATCGTCGCCACGACGAAAGCCATCGCCGCGAGGGCGAAGAAGACCCAGGACACGACGTCCAGCATGTCGCCGACGCTGCCGTGGTACTGATGCGCCTTGGTCAATTCCTGCTTGTACCGCTGCACGGCGTCATCGAATGCGGCGCGGTCGTGGCCCTGCCACTTGTCCGGAGGCACCCCGTTCGCCAGGTTCTCCATCTCGTTCTTCAGCGCCTCCACCTGCGAGGCCACCTGTTTCCAGTCACCGGCGGCACCGGCCATCGCACCCGGGTTGGAAATGATGATGCCGATCTCGATGACGACCATCAGGGTCCCGGGAATGACGCACGAGGCGAAGACCGCCTCGGCCAGCGCGGCCCATCCCATGAACTCGCCGGTGTCCCGCACATCCATCTCGCGCTCCCTGTTCCTGGCCGGCCGGTGTCAGGCCTGGTTCACGCCGTCGGCAGCGTGCTGTTGTTCTCGGCGCCGTTCCAGTTCGCCGCGTTCCCGTAGAGCGCCGACTTCCATTTCCTGAGCTGATCGTGGCCGTCGGCGAGGTATCTCACGGCCGACTGGCGGACCGTGTCGTGCGTCGCGTTCAACGGCAGGCCGAGCACGCCGAAGCTCGGGAAGCCCACATGGATCTGCGAGGTCTTCGAGGCGGCGTCGGTCATCTGCGCTCCGGGCTGGCTGGCCAGCTTGTCGCCCAGTTGCTTCATCGCGGTCTGATCGGCGTTCTTGGTCTGGTTGTCGCCACCGGATCCCTGCGCCGGGTTGTTCGGAGACGGCGGGAAGCCGGACGGCATTCCACCACCGCCACCGCCCGAGGGCGGGCCGCCTCCCCCGGACGGGGAGCCTCCGCCGCCGCCGGGGGGAGGGGAAGCTCCGGCGGGGCCACCGCCGGCGGTTTTCGGCGGCTTGACGGCCTTGGGAACGGCCGGTGCGTCCTTCCCCGGGGTGTCAGGGCCGGCTCCGCCCTGCGGCGGGGCCGGAAGCGCGTGGACCTTGACGTGGCCGCTCTTGTCCTGGGAGAGGTCCAGCTGTACGTGTTTGCCGGCCGCGACGTGGATGCGGGTGTCGTGCGGGTGGCCGGGGCCCTTGGGCACAGTGATGTCGAGGCTGCCGTCCTGGTTCTTGTGCACCGTGTACGGCACGTGCTGCTTGCCGCCGGGATCGGTGATGTCGGCCTGGGCGGCGTTCTTACCGAGTCCCTTGACGTCCTCGACAGGGGCATTGTGCGCGGGCTGGAAGCCGGAACCCTGATGGGCGGGAGGCTTGTGCGCCGGCTGTTGCGCGGGCTGGAAGCCGGAACCCTGATGGACCGGTGGCCGGTGCGCCGGGATGGTGGGGCCTGCTCCCTGCGACGTGCCGGTGGGGGCGCCGTTACCCGCCGTACCGGGGACGGTGGCCGGGGTGAAGCCGGTCGGGGTGATCTCGACGGCGGTCGAGCCGTTCGCGTCCGGCGTCACCTGCCGCCCATCGACGTAGACCGTCACGTCAGGCGCCGATCCGTTCACCGGACCGCTCCGCGCCGCAACCGTACCGGCGGGATTGAGCAGGGCATCGATGCGCGTTCTGCTGTCACTCATCGGCGGCTCCGTTTCGCGGGCGACTCCGTCATGATCCCACTCGCGGCGCTCTGGGCGATACGCCTTGTCCGGAAACTCACGACGTCCGGAAACTCACGACGTCTGGAAACTCACGACGTCCGGCGGCCGGAGCGCCAGTGACGGCGGCGGGCGGCCGGCACGATGGCACCGCCGAGAGCGAGCGCGCCGGCGACGACGAGGGCCCCGCCCGCCAGCGACAGCCCGAGCGTCCGGGTGAAGGTGTCGGTGGGGCCCGGCCGCACGATGGCCACCGCCGGCGGCCGGGCCGAACTCGGCACGGCACCGTTCTCCTCGGGCAGCACCGCGGTGACCGCCTGCAGGGGGTTGACGACCCCGGCGCCGGTACCGGCGACCGTTCCGCCGTCCGCGGTGGCCTCGATCCGGTGCGCCACCTGCTGGTAGGTGAGCTTCGGGTAGTAGGAGCGGACGAGCGCCGCGACACCCGCCACGAAGGGAGCCGAGAAGCTGGTGCCGCTGTCTTGGCGGTACAACCCGTCCGCCCAGGTGGAGACGACGTCCTTGCCGGGCGCCACCACGGTGACCCGGGTCTGGATGTTGGAGTGTTCCCAGAGCTGCCCGTCGCTGCCGATGGCTCCCACGGCGACGACTCCCGGATAGTTCGCCGGGTACGCCGGCGCGGCCGTGGAGGCGTCGGCACCGTCCACGTTGCCGGCCGCGGCCACGATCAGCGCGTCCTTGCTCTGCGCGAAGGTCACCGCCGACTTGAGCAAACGGCTGTCCGGGGCCCGCGACGACACGTTGATGACCTTGGCCCCTCTTTTCGCGGCCTCCCGGATCGCGTCGGCGAGGAAGCGGGCGTCACTCTTCTCGGCGGTCGCCTCCTTGACGGAAAGGATGCGGGCCGCTGGTGCCACCCCCACAAACGGTATCTGCTGGGCGCGGAGATCCTGCGCGCCGATGATGCCGGCCGCCATCGTGCCGTGCCCGAGGCAGTCCCGCGTGGTCGTGCGGGTGACGTCCAGAGACTGCACGCGGCCTTGCAGTTGGCGATGCGAGACGTCCACGCCGCTGTCCACGACCCCCACCGTGACGCCGGCGCCGCGCGTCAGCGGCCACACGTCGGTGAACCCGAGTTGCCGCTGCGGCCACGGCTCCACCTTGATCTCCGATGCCGGGCTGCCCGCATACTGCAGCTGACACGACACCGTGGGGGTCGGCTTCGGCGGCTTCTGGGTCACCGTGACCTTGGCGGTCACCGTCTTGCCGGATCCCGTGGTCGGCTTGGCGGACTTGGTCGGCTTGGTGGTCGGCGCGGCACCGGGAGCCGCGAGGGCGGGAGGAAGCAGCACCGCGGAGGCCAGGAGGAGACTTCCGCCCGCACCGGCCAGGCCCATGGTCCACTTTCCGGTCACGGCACCGGCTGGTCTCCTGGTTCCCGACAGCACGCTCCAGACCATAGTGGAACGGCCGCTGAGCGTCTAAAGGTGGCAGAAGTCGTGAACCGCTACGATCTGGGCCGTGGAAGAGCCCGTGTCCGGAGGAGAGGAAACACCGCGCCGCCGGCGGACGTCCCTCGCCGTACTGGGTGTGTGCGCGCTCGCCATGGCGGCGGTCTGGGCGTTCGGCGGCTTCAACGCCACGCCCAGCGGACCGAAGGTGCTCGCCGCCGGTGCCACGGTGGACCAGGGCCGGTTCACCGTCACCTTCGTGTCCGCGCGGATCGGCATGGCCAAGGGCCAGTTCGGCCTGGGCCTCAAGCGCTCCCTGATCGTACGGGTGAAGGTGACCAACAACAGCAAGGAGACCACCTCGCTGAGCACCGACCTCGCCGACGGGGTGGCCGGGGAACCGAAACCCGGCAAGTACGTCGCGCCGGACAACGTCATCGGTTATGCCAACGGCAGCGAGACCACGATGGTCCAGCCGGGCCTGCCGGTCGAGGCGGAGCTGACGTGGCCGCTGGCCGCCGACGTGAGCCCCGGAAAGATGACCGTCGCACTCTGGCAGTGGGACCACTCCGCCGGCTTCACCGATCCGCAGTTCAACTGGAAGGTCGACAAGAAGTACACCCGGGCCTCCGCCAAGGTCACGCTGGCGGTGAATCCTCAATGATCCGCCGGATCGGGGTCATCGTCGTCGGTACCGCGCTGCTGGCCGCGGCGATGTGGCTGAAGCAGATCGAGCCGCAGGCACACAGCCATGACACCCAGCCGTTGCGGAACTCCGGCCGGATCGGCCAGTCAATCTCCAACAGCGCCTTCTCCCTCCGGGTCGATGGGGTGGAGCTCGCCCGTTCCCTCAAGGCGAGCGGCGCGTCGGCCGGTCGGGCGAACGTCACCACCGACGGTGTCTTCGTCATCGTCCATATCCAGGCCAAGGCCGCCCAGAAGCCGTACCAGATGGACCATGTCCGGCTGGAGAGCGGCGAATACACCTTCACCGACAACGGCCGCAGCTACTCCCTCAGCACGGCCGACGGGACCTACGAGCCGATGATCTGGCGCAAGGCCGTGGCGGGTTTCGAGATTCCCAGGAACCGCCTCGCCGGAGCACGGCTGGTGGTCGGTCAGGGCGGGCTGCTCACCCAGCTCAGCGCCGAGACCGCGGTGGATCTCCTCATCACTCCGGGCAAAGCCGCTGACATGATCGCGCACGCGGTGGACGGTTACGATCCCGGCAGCACGGGATGACCGGCCGCCACCCGCCGCACGGCGGCCACCAGGGCAGCGGGCCCCCGCCCGGGCCGTACGGGCCGTACCATCGACCGCCGGGGCCGTACGGCCCGCCGCAGAACCCCTATCCCCCGGGGCACCGCCCATCGGGACCCTCCTCGCTGCCTCCCCCCGGACCGCCCCCCGGGCTGCCGCCGCCCATGCCCGCGCCGGCGCCTGCGCCGCCCGCGCCACCGCGGCCCGGTCGGTACGGTCCGCCGGGTCCGCAGGCCCCGCAGGGCCCGTACGGGCCGCCCGCGCCCGCCCGGCAGCCGTACGGCCGGCCGGGCGCGGAACCGCCACCTCCGTGGGAGCGGCAGCTGGATCAGCCGCCCCGGGAACAGGAGCCGCAGCCGGCCGGCCCGCCCGCCGGCGAGCCACCGGACACGGGACAGGCGGCACCCGGCGAACGCCGCCGGCGGCTGAGCCCCGCGGCACGCCGCCTGGTCGAGGCCGGCGCCCTGCTGATACTGCTGCCGGTCACGCTCGGGCTGCACTGGTACGACGACGACCACACGCTGGGACATCAGCTACGCCGCGACGAACACGTCACCACGGTGGCGCGCGGTGCCTCGGCCACGCTGGGGCACGCGACCTGGCGGATGATCGGGAGACAGCAGGGCGGCACCGGGCGCCTGCGGAGCACGACTCCGGGCGCCGAGATGCTGGTGCTGACGCTGGAGATGCGCCCGCTCGACGCACAGGGGGTCAAGGACGCCTCGGGGAGCGGGCTGGCCTACCGGATCCGGGACCGGGAGGGCCACGTGTGGACCGGCGCGGCAGAGGTGCCCGAGGGCCTGAGTGCGGGGCGGCCCGTTCAGGTCAAGGTGTCGGCCATCGTGCCCACCGAGAAGGTCACCTCGGTAGTGCTCGAGCTGCTTCCCACGACGGTTGAGGTGAAGCCGGGGATGACTGTTCCGGTGCTGCGCTTCGCCCACTGACCCGTGCCACCACCAGGTTGAACGCGGCGGCGAGCAGGCAGATCCGCAGCATCTGGAAGACCAGCCCCGTCCCGAACTCGACGAAGTTCAGCCGGGTGCTCCACCAGGCGATCGGATGCGGGCCGATCAGGTAGTAGACCCCGCGGCGGGTGAGGTCCTCCGCCACGTCGAGCCCCACGAACAGTGCGCAGAAGGTCCCGAACAGCACCAGCCCGGCGCGCTTGACCAGCCGCATGCCGAACCAGGTGGGCAGCCACTTCTCGCGGAGCTCCCGGGTCATCACCTCGTGCGGAGTGTGCTCGCGGTCGATGCCGCTGGCCCGGACCAGTCCGCGTGCGGCCCGGCCCTCGCCGAAGGCGGCATGCTCATCGGCCGCGTCCACACCGAGGATCACGCCGGCGATCACCAGCCAGACCAGAGAGCCCAGCACCGCGTCCTTGAACAGCGGCCAGTAGTGCAGAGCGGGCCCCAGGCTTCCGCCGATCCAGCCCCAGAACTCCCTGCCGACGATCCAGTCGCTGGCCTTCCCGCGCAGCACGTCGATCGTGAAGACGCCGTACAGGGTCCAGTTCACCTCCAGCAGGGCGTTGAGCAGGCTGCCGGACCGGGGCACCCGGGGCTGGAGATACCGCTCGCAGATGAACTTGGCGATGAAGAAGACGACGGTCAGCCCGATGGCGATGTAGAGATGCTGCTGCAGGTCGATGAGCATCCGCTGGCCCCTGAGCTGCCCTTCGAGCCCGCCCTCGGCGAAGCCCCGTCCTTCCGCGGCGTCGACGAAGGCGCGGGCGTCCCGGGAGTACCACCCCCATGCCAGGTAGAAGATCATGAAGGGCAGCAGGGCCCGGCCCAGCGCGTCGTAGACCCTCTCGTCCTCGGCCACCGACCAGGAGGCCAGCGCGCCGCCTTCGTCGCGCGCCTTGATGGCCGACAGACCGTCGCGGACGCTGTGCATCATCGCCAGGGAGACGCCCAGCGACACCATGACGAGCAGGCTGAGCGTAGCGACCGGAATCGCGCTGTTGTGCAGACCTAGCTTGTAACCGCCCCACATGATCACGAAGCGCAGCAACTGGCCCAGGGTGTACCACAGCGTGAGGGGCACGGCGAAACGCGCGGTCAGCTTGAGGGTCGCCCACGGGAGAGTGAGCGGCGACAGCGACATTCCGGGCATCGAGGAGATGGTATCGGGATTCACCCGATCACTTTCCAGATCACCGGTATCCCCAGGGGGACGCGAGAGCCCAACGTGAGAGCCCGCCCGCGGACGTTCCGCGGGCGGGCTCTGGGGTGTCTCAGGTCAGATCGAGACCTCGAGGGCGGCGACCTCACCGAGTGCGGCGGTCACCGTGTGGTCGACGCTCACCCCACCGGCGGCGAGCACGCGGATGGTCCAGTCGCCGGGAGCGGCGAAGAACCGGAAGATACCCTCGTCACCGGTCACGACCTCGCCGGTGAACTCACCGGTCGAGTCGAGTAGGCGGGCATAGGCGCTGGACACCGGGTTACCGTCACGAGTGACGGTGCCCTGGATGACAGCCTCGTTGGCCAGGTCGACGGTCGCCGGGATGTGCGCCGTCTGCGCGGGCGCTGCGCAGCCCTGAGTCATGTGGTGCTCTCCAATCTCCGTGGACGGCGGACAGATCCGCCGGCGGGCGGTGTTCGTTACTTCGCGGCGCCGAGCTCGATCGGGACCCCGACGAGCGAGCCGTACTCCGTCCAGGAGCCGTCGTAGTTCTTCACGTCCGGCAGGTCGAGCAGCTCGCGGAGCGCGAACCACGTGTGTGACGAACGCTCACCGATGCGGCAGTAGGCGATGATCGGCTTGCTCAGGTCGACGCCGGCCTCGGTGTAGATCTCCCGAAGCTCGTCGTCGGACCTGAAGGTGCCATCGTCGTTGGCGGCCTTGGACCAGGGGATGTTGCGCGCGGTCGGCACGTGACCGGCGCGCTGCGCCTGCTCCTGTGGAAGGTGCGCCGGGGCGAGCAGCTTGCCGCTGAACTCGTCCGGCGAGCGCACGTCGATGAGGCCCTTGGTGCCGATGGCCTCGACGGTCTCGTCACGGAAGGCACGGATGGCCTGGTCCTGGTCCTGGGCCTTGTAGTCCGTGGTGGGACGGGTCGGGACGTCGGTCACCAGCTCGCGGGAGTCCAGCTCCCACTTCTTGCGGCCACCGTCGAGAAGCTTGACGTTGCCGTGGCCGTACAGCTTGAAGTACCAGTAGGCGTAGGCCGCGAACCAGTTGTTGTTGCCGCCGTAGAGGATCACCAGGTCGTCGTTGGCGATGCCCTTGCTGGAGAGCAGCTGCTCGAAACCGGTCTTGTCCACGAAGTCGCGGCGGACCGGGTCCTGCAGCTCGGTCTTCCAGTCGATCTTCACGGCGCCACGGATGTGGCCCTTGTCGTAGGCGGAGACGTCTTCGTCGACCTCGACGAGAACGAGACCCGGGTCATCGAGGTGTTCCTCGACCCATGCGGATTCCACCAGAACGTCGGAACGGCTCATGCGGGAACCTCCCTGTCGGAGTTTGCTTTGGACTTGTCCGGGGGGCGGAGCCCCCCGAGTAGACGCTGGATCAGCAGATACATTTCACAACCGAGGCAGAATCCGAACGCGGCGTTCAGGAATGCGGCTCCCAGTGCGAAAGCGGTGGCGAGGATACCGAGCCAGGTGATTCCCCAACTGTTCCCGAATGCGTACCCGACCACTCCCACCAGGGCGAACGCTAGGCCCACCCCCTGGGCGAACCGGGGCGGCCCCTCAGCTTCGAGTTCCTGGGGCGGACCGATGCGGGGCCGTACGAACGTCTTGAAGACCAGTCCGTACGGTGCGTAGCGCAGCCCGAGAATGGTGCCGAGGGCGAAGACCACGGCCTGAGCGGCGAGCAACACCCAGCTTCCCGTCACGAGGACCACGATGAGGACGGCCGTGGTCAGGGCCGCACCGAAGCGCTGCCCTCGAGGATCGACCTGCATGGTGGGAGCTCCTGAATCGGAGAGCAGAGTGCGTGCGAGCCGAGAAGGCTCGGGGTTGTGGGGGCGTGGCCTCCACAAGCGGTCAGAGAAGGGCTCGTTGCCTCAGGCCACGCGACAGAGCGCGGTGGAGACGCGGCAGAAGTCGACCGCGCGACGCTTCGTCAGAAGCTGCTCTGTCCAGTAACGCACGGACACGATGCTAGGCGCGGACCGGGCCGTTGTCACATCTGTCTCGCCTTGCGAGACGGTGACAACTATCTCCACGCAGGTCAGCGGGTTTCTTTCCACCGTGGGGGCCGGTTGGACCGGTCCGAAACCCGGACCGTCAGGGGATCGCATGGCCCAGCGCCGCTATCACGTCGGCCTTGCGCGGCTGGCCGATGGCCTTGCGCACTACCCGGCCGGTGCCGTCCAGGACCAGCACCGTGGGGGTGCGGACGATGCCCAGCCGGCGGACCAGATCGAGGTGGGTCTCGGCGTCGATCTCCACGTGGGCCACTCCGTCGACCATGTCGGTGACCTCGCCGAGGATCCGCTTGGTCGCCCTGCAGGGAGCACAGAAGGCGGTGGAGAACTGCACGAGCGTGGCCCGGGGGCCGAGCTCGACTCCCAGCTCGGCGCCGTCCAGGGCCGCTTCGCCCCCGGCCGCGGACGCACCGCCTTCTTGCCCCCGCATCATGCCGTCTCCCGCCGTGTCCGCTGAGACCGGGCGCAGCACACCGTCCCGGCGCCGCCTCACCAGGCCGAACACCGTTGCAACGAGCAGCACCACGGCTGCGACGACCACACCGACCATGTCCGTCCCAACCTACGGGACCGCCCGGTGATTCCCGCGCGGCCGCTACGCGCCGACCGGGACCTTGACGAGGGTGCGGCCGTCGACGGTGTCCACCTCGAACGACTTGAGCTGGTGGCGCGGGATCATCGTGGAGCCGTAGAAGTCCCCGTATCCCTCGGCCTCGATCCGCCAACCGGCCGCGACGTCGCGGTGCCCGTTCTTGGCCACGGCGTACAGATGGCAGCGGGTCCCCGGCGGAGCGCCCTCGATCCGTACCGTCAGCGCGGTGCCCCATTCCTTGGTGGCCAGCCCGATCCGGGCCCGTACGTGGGTGCGTGGATCGGTCCAAGTGACCTGGTCTGCGGCGGGCACGGCGGTCGGCTGCGGCGCGGCGGAGGTGGCGGGCGGGGCGGCGACGCCGCGGGAAGGACCATCGCCACCGCCGATCAGGAGGCCGCCGAGGAGCATCCCGGCCATCAGCACGACCGCCGCGGCGACGGCGAACGTCGGCCAGCGCCGCCGGCGCGCCCGTCGTGTGCGCAGCTCGACCAGCTCCTGTTCGGCCCGCTCCGCCTGGTCCCGTTCGGATCGGCGCTGGGTCGCGGCCTTGACGAGCAGGGAGTCGAGCAGTTCCACCGGCGGTCCCGCGACGTGCTCTATCTGAGGTTCACTGACCCGGCCGAGCAGCGCGGGGAGCCCGGCGAGCCCGGCCAGCTCGTCGCGACAGCTCGGGCACATGCTCAGATGAGCGTCGACCTGGCTCCGCTCGGCCGGCTCGATCGCGCCGAGCACATAGACGCCCAGAGCCGCCCGCACCTGCGGGCAGGGACCCATGATGGACGAGTTCACGGCGCCAACCCCCGTTCCTCCAATGCCAGTTTGAGCGCCCGGAGCGCGTAGTAGGTCCTGGACTTGACCGTGCCCGGCGGAATGCCGAGCATGGCCGCGGCCTCGGCCACCGAGCAGCCCCGGTAGTAGGTCTCGATGATCACCGCGCGGTGCTGGGGGCTGAGATCCGCCATGGCCTCGGCGACGGTCCACGACTCAAGAGCCCGGTCGATGTCGTCGGCGGCGGGCATCGCCGCCAGTGAGGAATCACCGGCTTCGGCGGGCCGTGCCTGGCGAGCCCGGTGCGCGTCGACGACCAGATTGCGGGCCACCGTGAACAGCCACGGCCGGACCGGGCGGCCGGTCAGCGCCTCCGGGTGCCGCCAGGCGCGCAGCAGCGTCTCCTGGACGATGTCCTCGGCCTGCTGGCGATCGCCCCCGGTCAGCCGGAGGGCGTAGCCGAGCAGCGGTCCACCGTGGTCGGTGTACATCGCGCGCAGTAGCTGCTCATCAGCGGTAGGCCCCACACTTACGACACGTACGCCACCGCCCCGCGGTTCACAAGCCTGCGTCAATTCGGGGTCGACGTCACTGACGGCGTGAAATCAGGCTTTCGGCAGGTCGTTGAACTTCACGTTGTCCGCGGTGGCCGCGACCAGGAGGCCGTTCGGAGTGACCTCGACCTTGCTGATCCGGGACCCGATCGGCAGGTTCTGCACCGGGACGGTGAAAGTCAGCCGCTGCTGCAGGATCGAGATCGGGATCGCGGCTCCCCCCGTCTGCACGGAGTCCGGCGTGATCGCGATGCCCTGCCGGGTGGCCTTGACCGCGACGACCATGGTCACATCGGTGTTGAAGCCGAGGAAGGCGAAGGTCCCCCGGAGCCGGAGATCCTTCCCCTGGGCGGAGATCTCCTTGACGCCCTGCGGTGCTCGCTTCTTGATGACGTCGTAAGGGACGATCGCCGAGGCGGTGGCGGTACGGGCGGCCATGCGCGAGTTGTCGCCGTTCAGGACGTCCATCAGCGGTGCCTTCAGCCCGGAGAGCTGGATCTTCAGATCGCTGACCGTGATGTCCTGCTGGGTCCAGTTCCCGATGTTCACGTCGATCTGGTCGTACTGCCCGCCGATCGCCTGGGTGAGGAACGGAAAGCCGTGAATGTTCACCGTGGGCTTGCGGGGGAGGTTGTACTGGGCCGCGATCTGCTTGGCGATCTCGTTCTGGGCGACGCGGACGCCGATCCGGTCGGCCGCGATGACGCCTCCGACCAGAAGGATCACCAATACGAGTAGTACCTTCCGCATTTCTCTCCTCGGGCGCAGTGCCATCCAGGGGGCGACCCCCCGTACCGAGGGCGTCGGGCGGCCTTACATTAGCGATGGCGGCCCGTCGGGGCAGTCACTCCCCATGGTGAGATCCGGGAGAGGGGGTCATTCGAGAGGGCTATGGCGGCCGGTCGAGTGTGACCTCTGACACATGGTCAGCCGCCCGCGAATGGCGGCAGCACCTCTACCGTGGCACCTTCGGGCAACCTCACGGTGTCGTGCGGCCGGGTGCCGACCGGGTCACCGTCGATCAGGAACGAACTACGCGCGACGACCCTGGAGAACTCCGCATCCCTTGTCCCCCGGGCGGTTTCGAGGGCCTGCGCCAGCGTCGCGGCGTCGAATGGCTCCTCGTCGACGCCGGCGGCGGACCGCGCCGCGGCCCAGTATCTGATCACGCCTTTGCCCATCTCGTCATGGTCTCATTCGCGCAACGTCGGCAATCCGTCCGTAGCCGCCCATTGCCGGGAAGTCGTGGTCGGATATCCTCGAACCAGGGATCCGGGCGATGAGGCCTCCGGGTCCTTGACGTCTTTTAGGGGCTGGTCGGAGACGAGGAGGCGGCATTTGAGCAGCTTGCTGTTGCTCACCAACGCGCTAGAGCCGTCCGATGAGGTGCTCCCCGCGCTGGGGTTGCTGTTGCATTCGATTCGCGTCGCACCCGCGGAGGCTTCCGCGCTGATCGACGCACCACCCGCCGACGTGATCCTCGTCGACGCCCGCCGTGACCTCGTACAGGCCAAGAGCCTGTGCCGGCTGCTGCGGACGACCGGCCTGGACTGTCCGCTGCTGGCGATCGTGACGGAGGGCGGCCTGGCCGCGTTGAGCCCCGAATGGGGTCTCGACGACGTCCTGCTGCAGGGCTCCGGGCCTGCCGAGGTGGAGGCGCGATTGCGGCTGGCGGTCGGCCGGGTGTCCATCGGGGAGCCCGACGACGTGCCGGGCGAGATTCGCAGCGGTGATCTCACGATCGACGAGGCGACCTACACGGCGCGGCTGCGCGGGCGGGTGCTGGATCTGACGTTCAAGGAGTTCGAACTCCTCAAGTACCTCGCACAGCATCCGGGCCGGGTCTTCACCCGCGCCCAGCTGCTGCAGGAGGTGTGGGGGTACGACTACTTCGGCGGCACGCGGACCGTGGACGTGCACGTACGACGGCTGCGGGCCAAGCTCGGCGCGGAGTACGAGTCGCTCATCGGCACGGTGCGTAACGTGGGCTACCGGTTCGTCCCGGATCACCGTCCGGGTGACAACGAAGCGATGGTGGCCGTCGGCACCTGAAATTGGAACGCTCTGTTTCGTTGACCCGGAGGTCACCGCCGCCCCCCGGGCCGACGGGACGGACACGGCCCGCGTGGCGGGTACCGGTCGTCCCGGCATAGGCTGACGATCATGGCTGAGCGGGATGTGGTCGTACGAGAGCGGCCGACCGGGCAAGAGATCGACCAGGTTCTGCGGCTGGCCGAGGACGCCACCGTGCGCGACGGCGTACGACCGCTCTCCGAGCACTCGCTGCTGGCGCTGCGTCACGGCGGCAAGGGGCGGTCACTGAGCCTGCTGATGCTGGCGGCGGGGTCCGTGGTCGGCTACGGCCATCTCGATCCGCCCACCGAGACCGAGTCCGCCGCGGCGGAACTGGTCGTCCATCCGGACCATCGGCGGAACGGGCACGGCCGGGCCCTGGCCGAAGCCCTGCTGGCCCAGGCCGGGAGCCTGCGGGTGTGGGCACATGGCGACCTGCCCGCCGCCGGGGCGCTGGCGGATTCGCTCGGCTTCGCCAGGATGCGCGCGCTGCTGCAACTGCGGCGCCCGCTGGCCGAGCCGCTGCCCGAGGTGAGAATGCCCCCGGGCGTACGGATCCGGACGTTCCAGCCGGGGCAGGACGAGCAGGCCTGGATCGGCGTCAACGCACGGGCCTTCTCGCACCATCCCGAGCAGGGCTCCTGGACCGTCGATGACCTGCAGGACCGGGCGGCCGAGTCCTGGTTCGACCCGGCAGGCTTCTTCCTGGCCGAACGGGACGGCCGGCTCGCCGGGTTCCACTGGACCAAGGTCCACCCGGGGGACCCGCCCATCGGGGAGGTCTACGTGGTGGGCGTTGACCCCGGCGAGCAGGGCACCGGGCTCGGCCGGGCGCTGACCCTGACCGGGCTGCACCATCTGCGCTCGCTGGGCCTGTCGCACGTCATGCTGTACGTCGACGAGGACAACGCCGCCGCCGTGCGACTGTACGAGTCCCTGGGATTCACCCGCTGGAACACCGATGTGATGTACGGCAACGCCCGAAGGACCGCCGCGCCTTGACCATCACCTGGGAACCTGTTCACCTGGCGTCAATATCAAATCGAGACATTCTTCCTGGCGCCGCCCAATCCAGTTCACCTTCCGTTCACCTGGATCAGGGTGCTTGGACACCTCTCCTGCCTAGGTTCATGCCTGACGGTGGCCCCACTGCCTGGACAAACACGGGGATACCACCGCCCACCAACTCAGGAGGAGAATTCCCCGTGAAGAACGGCACTCGGTTCGCCGCGCTCGGCGGCGTAGTCGTTGCGGGTGCGCTCGCACTCTCTGCGTGCGGGTCTGACAACAACACCAGCGGCTCGACGAGTTCCGCTCCCGCCGCGTCCTCGAGCGACTGCGCCAAGGGCACCGTCAACGCCGCCGGCTCCAGCGCCCAGAAGAACGCGATCGAGGAGTGGTCGAAGGGTTACAGCGCAGGTTGCGCCGGTGCCACCCTCAACTACAACCCGAGCGGCTCTGGCGCCGGCGTGCAGGCCTTCACGGCCGGCCAGGTCGCCTTCGCGGGCTCGGACTCGGCGCTGAAGCCCGAGGAACACGCCCCGGCCGACGCGCGCTGCAAGACCGGCAAGGCCATCGACCTGCCCATGGTCGTCGGCCCGATCGCGGTCGCCTACAACCTCAAGGGCGTCACCGGCCTCCAGCTCTCGCCGGCCACCACCGCGGGCATCTTCGCCGGGACCATCAAGACCTGGAACGACCCCGCGATCAAGAAGGACAACCCAAGCGCCACGCTGCCGTCCACGCCGATCAAGACGCTGCACCGCTCAGACGACTCGGGTACGACGGACAACTTCACCAAGTACCTCACCGCCACCGCCCCCGACATCTGGAAGTTCGCCGGCGGCAAGAAGTGGACCGCTCCGGGCGGTCAGGGCCTCAAGGGCTCGGACGGTGTCTCCACCGCACTGAAGCAGACCGACGGATCCGTCGGCTACGTCGAGATGTCGTTCGCGACCAACAACAGCCTCTCGACCGCCAAGGTCAAGAACGGCGCCGGTGAGTACGTCGACCTGACCCCCGAGAACGCCGGCAAGTCCGTCGCCAGCGCCGCCCCTGTCGGCACCGGCAACGACCTGGCACTGAAGATCGACTACAAGACCACCGCCGCGGGTGCCTACCCGATCGTCCTGGTCACGTACGAGATCGTCTGTGAGAAGGGCCTCCCGACCGAGCAGGCCAACTTCGTCAAGGCCTTCCTGACCTACACCTCGGGCTCCGCAGGACAGTCCGCGCTCACCAAGCTCGGCTACGCCCCGCTTCCCGACAGTGTTCTCACCAAGGTTCAGACCGCTGTGAAGGCGCTGTCCTGACCAGGAAGAACAACCGCCCCGCCACCGAGGATCTCGGTGGCGGGGCACGTTCTGTCCCTGGGGAGGGTTCGGGGCCGACCCCCCGCGCCGTCCCCGGTCCCCCGGACTTTGAGGGAGGCAACCCCGTGACCAGCGAGACGCGCGTCGACCAGGCGGTCGCGACTGGAGCTCAGCACCGTGGCGGCCGCAGGATGAGCACCGGACGGCTGGGCGACCGGCTCTTCGCGGGTGCCGCCCGTGGTTCCGGGATCACGATCCTGGCCATCATGGCGGCGATCGCCGCGTTCCTGATCTGGAAGGCGATCCCCGCCCTCCAGGCCGACAAGTCGAACTTCCTGACCGCCCAGGAATGGAATCCGGACGGCACCCCTGCCAGCTTCGGCATCGCGCAGCTGGCCTTCGGCACGGTGCTGTCATCGTTCCTGGCACTGATCATCGCGACGCCGGTGGCGATCGGCATCGCGCTGTTCATCTCGTTCTACGCGCCCAAGCGGCTCGCGAGCGGGCTCGGCTACGTCGTCGACCTCCTGGCGGCCGTGCCCAGCATCGTGTACGGCCTGTGGGGCCTGAACTTCCTCGTGACGAGGATGACCTCGATCTCGGGCTTCCTCAACGACTACTTCGGCTGGATCCCGCTCTTCGGCGGCGGCAACCCCGGAGGCAGGTCGATCTTCACCGCCTCCGTCGTGCTGGCCATCATGATCCTGCCGATCATCTCCGCCATTTCCCGTGAGGTCTTCCTGCAGGTGCCACGGACCAACGTGGAGGCCGCGCTGGCACTGGGCGCGACCCGCTGGGAGATGATCCGGATGGCCGTCCTGCCGTTCGGCCGCTCCGGTGTGATCAGCGCCGCGATGCTCGGCCTGGGCCGGGCGATGGGCGAGACGATCGCCGTCGCGATGGTGCTGTCGGTCACCCCGGGGATCAACTGGCACATCCTGCAGGACGGCGGCAACACCTTCGCCGCCAACATCGCCAACACCTTCGGAATGGCCGCCCCGGTCGGGAAGAACGCCCTCATCGCCTCCGGTCTCGTGCTCTTCGTCATCACCCTGCTGGTCAACATGGGCGCCCGGTGGGTCGTCGCCAGGCGCAAGGAGTTCGTGTGAGCGCCATCACTTCCAGGCAGATCCCGTCGCTGACCCAGGTCTCACCCGTCCGCAAGATCAAGGACCGGGTCGTCCAGGGACTGGTCTACCTGTCCTTCATATTGGCGCTGATCCCGCTGGTGTCTGTGCTGTGGACCGTGGTCAGCAACGGCATTGGCCGGCTGGACGCCACCTTCCTCACCCACTCCATGAACGCGGTGTCCGGCAAGGACCCCGGGGGCGGCGCCTATCACGCAATCGTCGGCACGCTGGAGCAGGTCGGCCTGGCAGCCCTGATCGCCGTACCTCTCGGCCTGTTCACCGCCATCTACCTGGTGGAGTACTCCAGGAACGGTCGGCTCTCCAAGACGGTCAGCTTCTTCGTGGACGTCATGACCGGTGTCCCGTCGATCGTCGCGGGCCTGTTCGTGCTGGCCTTCTGGCTGCTCGGGCTGGGTTTCGACTTCTCCGGCTTCGCCGGGGCGATGGCGCTGGCGATCCTGATGACCCCCACAGTGGTGCGTACCACCGAGGAGATGCTCAAACTGGTCCCGAACGACCTGCGCGAGGCCTCCTTCGCGCTGGGCGTACCGCGCTGGCGGACCATCATGTTCGTCGTGCTGCCGACCGCGCTCACCGGCATCCTGTCCGGTGTCATGCTCGCGGTGGCCCGGGTCATGGGTGAGACGGCCCCGCTGCTGCTCACCATCTTCGTCACCAAAGCGATCAACACCGATCCGTTCAACGGACCGCAGGGCTCGCTGCCGACCTTCATCTGGGACCAGTCGACCGACCCGAACCACAATGCGGTCGACCGAGCCTGGGCCGGCGCCCTCTTGCTGATCCTTATCATCATGCTGCTCAACCTGGTGGCTCGGCTGATCGCCTGGCTGCGTAAGCCTGCTACCCGCTAAGGAGTCCCATCCCATGGCCAAGCGGATCGAAGTCTCCGGACTCAACGCCTACTACGGTCAGGTCCACGCCATCGAGGACGTCTCGATGACCGTTGAGCCGCGCTCGGTCACGGCCTTCATCGGCCCGTCCGGCTGTGGCAAGTCGACCCTCCTGCGCACCCTCAACCGGATGCACGAGGTGATCCCGGGCACGCGGGTCGAAGGCAAGGTGTTCCTCGACGACGAGGACCTCTACGCTCCGTCGGTCGACCCGGTGGCGGTCCGGCGGGTCGTCGGCATGGTCTTCCAGCGCCCCAACCCGTTCCCGACCATGTCCATCTACGACAACGTGGCTGCGGGGCTCAAACTCAACGGGGTGCGGCGCAAGGCCCAGCTCGATGAGATCGTCGAGCGGTCCCTGAAGCACTCGAACCTGTGGAACGAGGTCAAGGACCGGCTCGCCAAGCCGGGCGCCGGCCTGTCCGGTGGTCAGCAGCAGCGGCTCTGCATCGCCCGGGCCATCGCGGTGGAGCCGCAGGTGCTGCTGATGGACGAGCCGTGCTCGGCTCTCGACCCGATCTCGACGCTGGCGATCGAGGATCTGGTGTCCCAGCTCAAGACGCAGTACACCATCGTCATCGTCACCCACAACATGCAACAGGCCGCCCGGGTGAGCGACCGTACGGCCTTTTTCAATATCGCGGGGGCCGGCAAGCCCGGCCGGCTGGTGGAGATCGACGACACCAGCAAGATCTTCACCAACCCCACCGAGAAGGCGACCGAGGACTACATCACCGGCCGCTTCGGCTGATCCTCGCCAGCCCGGCACTCACCCCTGTGGTGATATCGCGGTTCGTGCCGACCCCGAACCGCGAGATCACCACATGGTTCTTCAGTCCTGGATGTCGTAACCCGCCTGGTCGATGGCCGCGCGCAGAGCCGGGTCGTACAGGTCCTCGCCCCGGACCGTGACCACCTTGGCGGTGACGTCGACCGCCACCTCTGCCACCCCGGGCACCTGGCGGACCTCACCGGTGATCGCGTTCACGCAGTGGTCACAGCTGATCGCGGGCACGCTGTAGCGGACCTCGGTCATGTGCTTCTCCTGTGGTGATTGTCACTCAACACTCCGCTGACCGCCGCCGCGGCCTAGCCCTGCCGATCGACCGTACGGCATCGGCGTCCCCCGAATCGACTGTGGGAGCGGGGATCCGGCAAGCGAGTCGGATGTGGCCGCCGTCGCGCAGCGGTGACCGGCGTTTCCACGGCGAGTGGCGCCCGGGCCAGGGGCAACGTGGAGGTGAGAGGATGGTGGACCTCTTCCAAAGTCGGAGCGAAGGTTCTTTTTCACTCCGGTTACGCCTACCATCCTCTGCGGATCGTTTCCCGCTCTTCAGGAGTACGCCGTGCGATTGCGTCTCACGCCGCGTGAGGACAGTTTCTACGACCTGTTCACGGACTCCGCGAACAACCTGGTCACCGGTGCCAGATTGCTCGTGGAACTCATCGCCGACGGCACCGATAGGGAAGCCGCCGCGGAAAAGCTCCGCGCCTGTGAACACGCGGGCGACGAGCTGACTCATGCGATCATGCGCCGGCTGAACGAAAGCTTCATCACCCCGTTCGACCGGGAGGACATCTACCGGCTCGCCTCGCTGCTCGACGACGTCATGGACTACATGGAGGAGGCGGCCGACCTGGTCGTCCTCTACAAGATCGATGAGCTTCCCAAGGACATCGTCGGCCAGGTCGAGGTTTTGGAACGTGCCGCTGAGCTGACAGCCGACGCCATGCCCCGGCTGCGGTCGATGAAGGAGCTCAATGAGTACTGGATCGAGATCAACCGGCTGGAGAACCAGGGCGACCAGGTCTACCGGCGGCTGCTGGCCAAGCTTTTCGGCGGCGACTACGATGCGCTGACCGTGATGAAGCTCAAGCAGGTGATCGACTGTCTGGAGGAGGCCGCCGACGCCTTCGAGCACGTGGCCAACACCATCGAGACCATCGCGGTCAAGGAGTCCTGAGCAGGTGACGAGCCGCCAGGCGCGGAACCGGGCGAATCACGCTGCACCGCGCGACCGTGAAGACGTCTCCGTCCCATCGGGTGAGGAGACGCCATGAGTAGTACGCTCGCCAAGTCCCCGGCCCCGCAGGGCGAGGCCCCCACTTCCCGAGGGCACGGCAGGGCCGCGCTCATCCTGCTGACCGGCGTGGTGCTGGTCTCCCTGGCGGCGCTGATCGGCCGACGCACCGGCTCCGAGTCGACGGTGCTCATCCTGGTCATCTTGGTGGCGCTCGCCTTCGAGTACACCAACGGCTTTCACGACGCGGCCAACGCGATCGCCACCTCGGTCTCCACCCGGGCGCTGACGCCCCGTGCCGCTCTGCTGATGGCCGCCGCCATGAACCTGCTGGGCGCGTTCCTCGGCCAGCAGGTGGCCAAGACCATCAGCAGCGTGATCACTCCCCCTTCCGGGGTGGCCGGGCTGATGGTGGTGGCGGCCGGAGTGCTCGGAGCGATCAGCTGGAACCTCATCACCTGGTATTTCGGGCTGCCGTCCTCGTCTTCGCACGCGCTCATCGGAGGCACGGTCGGCGCCGGTCTCGCCGCCTCGGTGACGGTCAACTGGAGCACGGTGGTCGACAAGGTCGTCATCCCGATGGTGGTCTCACCGCTCGTCGGTTTCTTCGTCGCCTACCTGGTGATGGTCGCCATTCTGTGGATCTTCCGCCGGGCGAACCCCGCGCGGGTGGGCCGCGGCTTCCGGATCGCGCAGACGCTGTCCGCCGCCTCGATGGCGCTCGGCCACGGTCTGCAGGACGCGCAGAAGACCATGGGCATCATCGTCCTGGCCCTGGTCGCCACCGGGCACTCGGACGGCAAGTCGATCCCGGTCTGGGTGGTCATCTCCTGCGCCGGGATCCTTTCCCTGGGCACCTACGCCGGCGGCTGGCGGATCATGCGCACGCTGGGCCGCAAGGTGATCGAACTCGATCCGCCCAAGGGTTTCGCGGCCGAGGCCACGGCCTCCGCGATCCTCTACGCGGCCGCCTACATCTGGAAGGCGCCGATCTCCACGACCCATGTCATCACCGCGTCCGTCATGGGCGTGGGTTCGACCAAGCGGCTCTCGGCGGTGCGCTGGGGGGTGGCCGGCAACATCGTGCTGGCCTGGATCTTCACGATTCCGATGGCCGGCCTGGTCGCCGCGGTCGTGTACGGGCTCATCCATCTGTTCAGCGGCTGAGGACGCCGGTGGGGAGCGGTTCCGTCCCGAACCGCTCCCCAGCGATGACTATTCCTGTGGCACACATTCGCGACGACTAGTTGCGGAACGTACCCCGAGCACAATGTCGATCTCCGCCGTGGTCAGCGACCGATCGGTCGTCGCCACGGCACTCAGGATCTCGGAATAGAGCTCGATCTCGTCCAGTGCAACACGGTCGTGAACGCGCAGATCGACTTCCTGCTGGCGCAGCATCGCGTCCACCTCCGTTCATCCCACACCCGTGAACAGGCTACGCGCCGCACCCCTCGGGGCGTATGACCCAAGAGGGCCATTCGAAGGCCATCCTCACCACCGTCCATACGGACACAAGGCGCGCGGCACGGGCACCTGACCAGGCCTCTCGGGCGTGGCCGGCGGGTAAGAGCAGGTCCGGACGGGTCCGTGGGATCAGCCTGGATTGTTCTGATGCAGATCGCCGAGCATCCGCTCCAGCGCGGACTCGGGCAGGTCACGGGCGCTGAGCCGGGCGACGGTCGCGGCGGTCACTTCCTGCCCGGCCAGCCGTGCCGCCTGCCGGGCCACCGACTGCTCGAAGATCTCCCGGACCGTCCGGCCGTTGGCGAAACTCTCGTCGTCACGGGTCCGGGCGAAGCGTGCCATCAGCTCGACCCGAAGCTCCTCGTCGAGCATGTAGAGGTCCCGTTCGGCGAACCGCTGGAACAGCTGGACGAGCTCCCGGTCGGTGAAGTCGGCGAACTCCACGACCTCCCCGAACAGTTCCCGGAAGGCCGGGCTGTTCGCCAGGAAGCCGTCCATCTCCGGGGCCGAGCTCGTACAGATGACGATGAACCGGCCGCGCCGCTCCTCCATGTAACGCAGCAGCTCGGTCACCACGTCGGGCGAGCGTTCCAGCCGGTAGGCCTCCTGGATGAGGAGCACCCCGCCCAGGGCCTGCTCGACCATGGCGTACACCCGGTTCTCGGTGTCGATGAGGTCGCGACCGGCCAGATGGACCGGGCGGCAGGCGACGATGTGACCCGAGTCGAGCAGCCCCAGCGCGGCGTAGATGCCTCCGACCAGCCCGGCCACGGTCATCTTCCCGGTGCCGGGACGGCCCACGAAGATCAGATTTCGGATGGTCCCCGCGCCGCCGCGGGCCTCCTCGGCCAGCCCGTGCACCGTCTCCTTCACGTGGTCGAGGCCGATCATCTGATCGAGCCGGCGCAGGAAACCGTCGACGTCACCGGGCGGGCGGAGCGAGGGCTCGATCTCCGCGGCGACCCCGGTGAAGTCCTCCGGGGTGAGCACCAGGCGGTCCCGTGACCCACCCGCACGTCCGACGTGCCGCTGACAGGCCCGTTCCAGATACGCCTCCACCAGCCGCGAGTTGACCAGCTCGCCCGGGCCCCGCAATCGGGACAGATCCTCGCTTACCACGTCGAGGGCGGCGGAGTCGACCGTGGCCCTGCGTTCGTCGGCCAGCACGTGCAGGACCGCCAGCCGGGTCGCCAGATCGCTGAGATCGGGCAGCCGGAACACCCGGAAGGCCGCCAGCAGCTCCGGGAAGTCCTGGGCCAGCCGGCGGTGGGCACGCGGGTTGCAGGTGGCGACCAACGCCGTCCGCGTGGGCCGGTCCGCCCGCGCCGTCCGTACGGCTTCGGCCATCGCCGCCGGGTCCGGCGACTCCATGATCGCCGCATCCAGCCGCTCGAACAGCATGGCCGCGCCGGCTCCGCCGCCGGGTTCGAACACGGACTGGATCCGCTCGGGCGGGACACCTCGCACGTCGTCGGCGTCGGCGATGCGGACCGCACCGTCGCCCGCGCCCGCGTCGGCCAGGGTGAGCGCGATCATCCGGGCCAGCCGCCGCTGACCGGTGTGCGCCTCACCGATGAGCAGCACGCTGGGCGGCACCGCCCTGCTCTGCGCTGCGGGCTCCACAATGCCCTGCGCCCAGCCCGCCCCGCTGTGGAGTTCGTCGAGCAGTACGGCGGGGTCCCGCTCCCCCTCCGGCTCCTCCCCCACCCGGGAGACGAAACGGACGCCGAATCGCTCAGTGATCGGGCGCGGCTCCTCCTCCACCGGCGGCTCGATGTCCTCGACCCGCTGGTCGGGCAGCGGAGCGTAGTCCAGGATGTCGCCGACCATGGTCTCGGACATGACCCGGGTGCCCGGGTTGTCACCGGCCGCACCGGGCCGGGGCGGTACCGGCCCCGGTACCGGCCCCGGTCCGTGCCCGTACCTGCCCGCGGGGTCGGGCGAGGTCTGTTCCGCGCCCAGCACCCGCGTATGAGGCGGCCCCTCAGCACCGGGCACCGCCGGCCGCCCGGCGCCGGGAACTCCGGGGCCGTCCATCCGGGTCGCCATGGGATCGTCGCTGGACATCGGTGGCGGCGACCATTGCTGATCCGGAGCCTGCTGGGGGCCCTGGTCCGGGGCTTGGCCCGCGAACTGCCCGCGAGACTCCGCCTCGGGCGGCCCGTAGAGCGGGCCGGCCGGGCCCTGCGGCGGCGCGAACGGGTCCTGGGGTCCGTACGGGTCTTGGGGCGCACCCGGGCCTTGCGTGCCGCCGGGAGCCGGCCGGCCCTGGCCGGGGCCGAAACCGAGCGCGGCGTAGGGCACCGCGAAGTCGTCCTTGCGCTCCGGCTGCGCACCGGTGGGGCCGGGCACCGGTGGCTGTGTCGGGCCCGGATCGGCCGGGTCCTGGCCGTACCGGCCGGGTTCCTGACCGGGCATCCCGAACGCGGCCGGCCGTGCGGGATCGCCCCACTGGCCGCCGGGCTGGGCATCCGGCCCGTCCCCGGGTTGCATCCCGGGTTGCATCGGCTGCCGGCCGCCGGGCTGCATGGGTTGGCCACCGGGCTGTGCGGGCGACTGGGCGCCCCACGGCATGCCCGGCACGTCGAGCGGGGGCTGGATCGGCGGCAGGCCACCCGGAAGTCCGAAACCCGCTCCCCACTGCTGCGCGGCCGGATCCGCAGGGGTCTGCGGTAGTTCAGCGGCGGGCGGCTGACCGGGCGTCTGGCCGGGTGAGCCCACCGGGGAGGGTGCGAAGGCGCCCGCGCCCCAGCCGGGCTGGGCGGGGGCACCCTGCTGCGCGCCGCCGGGAGGGTACTGCTGGGCCAGCGGCGCGACCCCCGGCGGGGACGTGATCGGCGCGGCCGCGGCCGCGGCGCGAGCCCGGTCCACCCCGATGAGCTCGGTGATGATGGCGGTGGGCACCGGAAAGCCGCGGGGCCGGGCGGGCATCCCTCCGGCGAGCCGGCACCAGGCCAGATCGACGTCGTAGACGGCGGCGAGCAGGGACTCGGTGCGATCCCCGAGTGCGGCCCGCAGCTGTTCCGGCAGCCGGTTGTCCACCGGCCAGAGCCTGCGCAGCGGGTGTCCGTTCTGGCTGAGGACCGCCTGCACCGTGTAACGGATCTCCGGGTCCAGCCAGGGGACGACCTGCTCGACCTTGTCGCGCTTGGTGACGGCCAGGTCCGCGGCGACGAGCGCGGCCGCCACCAGGCGTGGCTCCAGATAGGACGGCTCGGCCGGATCGCCCATGACCGGGGTGACGGCCTTGGCCAGGTCGTAGTAGGCGTGCCGGAAGTTGTCGCCGGGCGAGCTCTCGATCCGCATCGCCGGCGCCAGGTTGGGCGGGACCCTGGTGACCCACTGCTGCACCAGCGCCTGGTCGCCGTACGGCAGCGCGCCGTAGTCGACGGTGGGATTGCTGAGGGTCGCGCCCACGACCGCGATCAGTGCGTCGGCGCGGGCACGGAACCGAACGTCCTCGCGCAGCGCGCTGGCGACAGCCCACATGGTGCGCAGCACGACCACGGCGGCGTCGACGCGGCCGGCGCGCAGCCGCTCCGCGTACAGCCCGACGAGGGCCTCCAGCGGAGGCGCGGTAAGCCAGCGCGGCCCGTCGACCACGGGCAGCGGCTTGGCCCGGTACGGCGTCCAGATGCCGAGCATGTCGTCGTCCAGCCGGGAGTCGAAGACCGGCGCGGCGGCACACCACAGCATGACGCCCCAGGAGACGGCCACGGTGCTCGGCGCCGAAGAGGAGAACAGCGCCCACCAGTGCGGATAGTCCTGTGCGGGCAGCGCCGCGGCCGACTCGACGGTGGCCCGGACCCGGGCGGACAGCTCCGGCGAGAGGTCCTGGCCGACGAACGGCAGCGGTTCGGGGATGTCGTAGTCGAAGTCGGGCCCGGCGGGCACCACGTGCGGCGGCAGTGCGGGGACGCCCTGACCTTGCTGGACCGGGCGCGCGGACTGCCGGGTGGCCACCGACTGCGGCGGCGGGCAGAGGTACCACTGGCCGTCGGAGGGATGCCAGCGATACCAGCGCGCCCAGGCGCCGAAGATCCACCAGGTGCCGTCGGGAAGTGCGAGAACACGCCCGGCCACCGCGTGCTGGCGCTGCTGAGGGGGAGCCGCCGGCCACCAGGCCGCGGACACCATCGCCCTGGTGTCGTGCTCCGCCGCGGTGAACGGATCCAGCGCGGGCTGCTGCGGCATGGCGCCATAACCGCCGCCGCTGCCAACTCCCCATGCCACGAAGCTCATGCTAACGGCCCACCGCGTGACGTTGGCTCGCGAAAATGCCGTACCGACCATTTGTGGTTAGTTCGTAGCTCGTTGTCGCGAAAGCGAAAACTGCTCCTACGGCCCCGCGGTCAGGAGTTCCACTCGGCCGTGCGGTGACGCTGTGCCTTCTCCACATAGGTCTTCGAGGTGTACGCGAGTACGGCGCGGTCGTCGTCGGTCAGCTCGCGGACCACCTTGCCCGGCACTCCCGCGACGAGCACTCCGGAGGGGATCTTCTTTCCCGGGGGCACCAGGGCGCCGGCCGCGACGAGCGTGCCCGCGCCGATCCTGGCCCCGCCGAGCACGATCGCGCCGATCCCGATGAGGGAGCCGGTCTCGACATGCGCTCCGTGCACCATCGCCTTGTGGCCCAGGCTCACCCGGTCCTCGAGGATCGTCGGCTGGCCGGGGTCGCAGTGCAGGCAGCACATGTCCTGGATGTTCACCTCGTCGCCGACCACGACCTCTTCGTCGTCGGCTCGCAGCACCGAGCCGTACCAGACGCTGGAGTGGCGGCCCAGCGTCACCTTGCCGACCACCACCGCCCCCGGCGCTATCCACGCGTCCGGATGGATCGTCGGCCTGTCCGTGCCCAGCACACCCACGTAGCTCATGCACACCATGGTGCCCTGCGCGAAGGGCGGCCAGAAGACGGGGGCCCGAGACCACCGGTGACCTGCGGCCGGGCGAAGTGGCGGCGACTGGCCGTACGGTGCTATGGCGAAGTCGCTGCCTGCGAAGATGTTCGGCGGCGCCGCCGAGGCCGGGCGCTCCGGGCCTGCTTTCGGTCTCACCGCATGCCCGCTCGTGGGAGCAATGGAACGGATATTTCGTGATATGACGCAACGCGTGGGCCAGTGTTAGGTCACAGAATCGCACCAGGTACAAGCGTTCCGGTTGCGCGAATGGGGTGGATCGGACGAGAGTCGATTCTTGACGACCCTCCGACCCCCTTAGGCTCATGAGCAACGAAACTGAGATCCTCCCGAACCTCCTCCGGGACGAGTCCTTCGAGATCGTGATGCGCGGCTACAACCGCCGTCAGGTCGACGACGCCCTCGCCCGCACCCAGACCCAGATCCGCGACCTCGAGACCCGGCTCGCCCGCGCCCTCGATGACGTCGAACGGACCCGCCGCGAGATGGCCGAGGTCCGTGAGGCGCGCAAGCCCACGGGCGACGACCTTAGTGACCGACTGCGTCAGATCATCAACCTTGCCGAGGACGAGGCCAAAGACAAGCTGGCCGAAGCCGAGGACCGTGGCATCCAGATCCGCAAGGAAGCCGACACCGAGGCCAAGCGGATCGTCGATGACGCCCGCAGCCACGCCGACCATGACGTCGCGACCGCGCAGGAGAAGGCCAATCAAGTTCTCGGCGCGGCCAAGAAGGAGTCCGACAGCGTCCTGACGCTGGCCAAGCAGGAGGCCGAGCAGACCGTGACGAGCGCCCGGCTCGAAGCCGAGCGCACGCTCACGGCGGCCGAGCGCCGCGCAAGCGTCATCAACGAAGGCGCGACACAGCGACTGGCCTTCCTCACCAAGAACCACACGCAGGCGTTGCAGCGGCTCACCGAGATCAGTGACACGCTCAACACCCTGCTGAAGGGTGAGGCGGACGCCGGCCCGCTGGAGAAGATGATCGACGACGCGGTCGCCAAGCAGGTGCCGCGCAAGCACGCCGCCCCCACCGGCGCCCCGGTCAAGTCGCCTGCGCACGCGGCTCAGGCCCCGGCCCCGGTGGCCAAGCCTGCTCCCATGGCCAAGCCCGCCCCTGTCGCCCCTGCCCAGCAGATCCCCAAGCCGGCTGTATCCGCGCCGTTCGCCTCGCATGACGCGACCGGCTCGGAGTCCGCCACCGCCAAGCCCGCCACCCCGGCGGAGCCCTCTGAGCCGAAGGCACCCGCCATCTCGGAAAACGAATCCACCCGGCAGATGCACACCCCGGCCCCCAGGCCGGCCGATCCCGGCATTCCCTCGTAGGCCGCAAGGCCGCCTGAGGGTCAGGGCCCGGCGGAAGGGCGTTCATTCACCCGCGGCTCTGAACATGTCAACGGCGTCGCTCCCCCCGCATTCGTCCTCGGGGAGCGGCGCCGTCGACGTAGCCGGGACACACCCACGGGCGCGACCACGGGTCCGGAGAAGCTTCAGCCGGTGAATCCCTTGTCAGCACCTAGACCGGACAGGATTCATCCTGACCGAAATTGCCGATCGACCGGCCCTGAAAATCAGACGTCAGGGCGGGAGCGCATCTGCTTGGTCGTGGAGCGGCGGCGTTTGCTGTCCAGCCTGCGTTCGTTCATGCCGCGGCTGGGCTTGGTGGGGCGCCGGCTCTTGGGGAGCGGACCGGTGGCGGCACGCATGAGGTCGGCCAGCCGGGCCAGTGCGGCCTGCCGGTTGCGCCACTGGGACCGGTGCTCCTCCGCCCGGATGGTGACCACGCCGTCGATCAGCCGGCTGGACAGCCGCTCCAGGGCGCGCAGTTTGAGCGGCTCGGGGATCGCCGTGGAGGCGGCTAGGTCGAAGGAGAGCTCGACCGCGGTGGAGACCTTGTTGACGTTCTGCCCGCCCGGCCCCGAAGCCCGGGTGAAACGCCACTGAAGCTCGGTCACCGGGATGGTGATCGAGCCGCGGACGTGCACCGGAGAGGACATACTTCCGATTATCCCAGGCTTCGCGGATCATGTCGCCCCCATTTTCCGGTGCCCCGCCAACACCTCAGCGCGACGCGCCGGATCCTGGCCGAACGGAACAACCCCCCGCCCGGGGCTCCGTACCCTCGACGACCTGACGGCGCCCGGCCGACGCGGGAAGGGCGCGGGAAAGCGACAGGCCGGTCGCCCCCACCCCCCAAGGTAGAGCGACCGGCCCGCCGTGCGGAGCCGGAGGCTCATCGGCCTCCCCTAGCCCCCGATGAGTCCCCCGGCTGGTCTGGTCAGGCGGCCCCGGTGCTGCCGACGCGGTTGATGATGTCGTCGGCGGCCTTCTTGGCGTCGTTGATCGAAATCGCGAATCCGACGCCGATGCTGCCCGAACCGCCGCTGGTCGTGGCGATGGCGGTGTTGATGCCGATGACCTGGCCCGTTCCATTGACCAGCGCGCCACCGGAGTTGCCGGGGTTGATCGAGGCGTCGGTCTGGATGGCGTTGGCGATCGACGTGCTCCGCTGCGGTGCGGACCGCCCGCTGAACGGATCGGCGTTCGGGTCGCCGCTCCCCTCCTCGATCGTACGGCCGAGTGCGCTCACGATGCCGGACGTCACCGAACCGTCCAGTCCAAGTGGACTGCCGACCGCCAGCACCGTGTCGCCCACCGCCAGCCGGCCGCTGTCGCCCAGCGTGGCGGGCTTGAGTCCGGACACTCCGGAGGCCTTGATCACGGCGATGTCCTTCGAGCTGTCGCTGCCGAGCACCTTGGCCGGGGCGGTCCTGCCATCGCTGAACTTCACTCGAACCTGGTCGGCACCGCTCACCACGTGGGCATTGGTCATGATCACACCATCGGAGCGCAGGATCACGCCGGAACCCGTGCTCTGCGCGTAGGAGGAGGTGGCGGTGATGGACACCACGGTGGGCTGCACGGCCGCCGCCACCTGCGCGGTGCTGCTCTGGCCCGAACCGCTGGAGACCGCGGACACCGAGGTCGGGCTGGCGAAGACCGTGGTCGGCCCCGCCAGAGCCATCGCCCCGGCCGCTCCGGCCCCGCCGGCGGCGGCCGCCACGACCACTGCCGCGCTGACGGCCGTCACCTTGCGCCGCACGGTCCACCAGACCGGCGGGTGGCGCGGGTCGCCCGTCGGGTCGGCGACTACGTCCGGTGACGAATGCTCTGACGGGGCCGGCTCGACGGAGTCGTGCGGCACGTGGGCGGTGCGGTTCGGGTCGACCGGCCACATCGGACCGGCGGGATCCTCGGCGTTCATGGTGTCCCCCTTTTGTTGACACCATCAGCTTCGGCAACGGCCCTGCACCGTCCCTGTAGCCGACCTCCAAGTTCCCTGAACGCCCCGTACCGCCACCGGTTCACCGATATTTCGAGCGTCAGCGCAGCGCGAAGCCGAGGCGCTGGGCAGCCGGCCGGCGGGGAAAAAAGTGCGCCCGGGGGATCTGGCGATCCGTCCCGGGCGGCACTCACGTTGGCCAGGGCGCGCTTCCCCGGCCCGCCGCAGCGGCCACAGAGGGCACCCTGGATTCACTACTCAAGCCCTCCGCGTCTGCCATGTCCATAATTCGAACCTAAAAGTTGTCTTGAAATGTGCTGTGGGCACCCTGGCTCGCCGGACCACCGCCCTTCACACGTTGCCGCAGGTGGCAGCGGCAGGCTTCTAATCGGGGGCGAGCGGAAGCGCGATCCGGAAGGTCGCTCCCCGACCGGGTTCGGTGTCGACCTCGACGGTGCCGCCGTGCGCGGCGACCAGTGCCGCGACGATGGCCAGCCCCAGCCCGGTGCCGCCTTCTGAGCGTGCGGCGTCGGCCCGGTAGAACCGCTCGAAGATCCGGCCGACCTCGTCCGGGGAAAGCCCGGGGCCTTGATCGGCGACCTCGCAGATCACCGCTGGGATCTCCGCGGAGCCGACCCCTGCGGCGTCCGGCCCTGGTATGTCCTCGGCGGTGACGCTGGGACCCGGTACGCCCTGGGCGCCTGCCCGGGACGCCGGTACGCCCTCGGAAACGACCACCGGGGTCTCGGCGGAAGCGCCTGGAAGCGGTACACCCGAGGCGGGAAGAGTCCCGGTGGCGAGCCGTACCTCGACCGGTGTTCCGTCTGGGGTATGGGTGATCGCGTTGGTGAGCAGGTTGCCGAGCACCTGGCGCAGCCGTGGCTCGTCACCGAGCACCTGGTAGGCCACGCCGCCGCGCACCGACAACTCCACGTTCCGGCCGGGCGCCATCACCCGGGCCTCCTGTACGGCGTCGGCGGCCAGCGCGAGCAGGTCCACCGGCCGCCGCTCCAAAGAGCGCTGGCGATCCATCCGGGCGAGCAGCAGCAGATCCTCGACCAGCAGGCCCATCCGGGAGGCCGAGTCCTCGATCCGGCGAAGCAGCCGGTCGGTCTCGGCCGGAGAGCGGGCCGCGCCCTGGCGGTAGAACTCGGCGAATCCGCGGATCGCGGTCAGCGGGGTTCGCAGTTCGTGGCTGGCGTCCGCGACGAAGCGCCGCATCCGCTCCTCCGAGTTCCGGGCGCTCTCCTCGGAACTGCGGGCGGCCGCCTCGGACCGGCGGGCCGCCTCCTCCGACTCGGCCCGGGACCGGAAGGCGGTCTCGATCTGGCCCAGCATGCCGTTGAGCGAGCGGCCCAGCCGGCCCACCTCGGTGCGCGGGTGCCGTTCGGGGACCCGGCGGGACAGGTCGCCCTCTGCGATGGCCTCGGCGGTGTCCTCGATCTCGTCGAGCGGCCGCAGGCTGGTCCGGACGATCCAGACCCCCGCGGCGGCCAGCACGAGCACGACCATGCCGCCGACCAGCAGATCCACCGTCGTCAGCCGGTGGACGGTCCGGTCGACCTCCTTGAGGTTGAGGGCGAGCGTGACGGTGCCGCCGCCGGAGAGGTCGAGCACGAGCACGCGCCATCGATCTCCGTCACCATTGGCCGCGGACGTGCTGAAGGGCCGGCCGGCCCGCTGGGACACATCGCCGGTCAGCGCCGGGCCGGCGGTGTCGCCGGCTGATCGATCCATGGAAAGGACGCTCTGGAGCAAGGTGCCCCGGGCGTCGCGGAGCTGGACGACGACTCCGTACGGCGGGGCCAGAATGATCTTTCCGTCCGGTCCGCGCGGCGCCCGGCCCCCTTCGACCTGCTGGACGAGCTGGCGAGCCGCGTCGCCCAGCTGGGCGTCGGCGCGGGTCACCAGATAGCTGCGCATGACGTACACGGTGGCCACGCTGATCACGGCCAGGGCCAGCACGACGAGGAGCAGCACCGCGGCGATGAGCTTGATCCGCAGCGGTGTCCGGTCCGAGCACTCCCGCAGCCGGCGAAATGGGGTGAGCCCGGCCATCAGCCGGGCGGCAGCCGCAGCACGTAACCCACCCCGCGCAGCGTGTGGATGAGCCGCGGCTCGGTGTTGTCGATCTTGCGGCGGAGTGCGGAGATGTAGGACTCGACGATTCCGACGTCGCCCCGGAAGTCGTAGTTCCACACGTGATCGAGGATCTGGGCCTTCGACAGGACCCGCCCCGAGTTGGCCATGAAGTAACGCAGCAGCTTGAACTCGGTGGGCGACAGCTGGATGTAGGTGCCGTCGCGCCAGACCTCGTGGCTGTCCTCGTCCAGCTCGATATCGGCGAAGGCCAGCCGTGGCGGCGGCTCTGCCGAGGGCCCCCCGGCCCGCCGCCGGACCGCCCTGATCCGGGCGACCAGCTCCTCCAGGCTGAACGGCTTGGTGACGTAGTCGTCGCCGCCGAGGGTGAGTCCCCGGATCCGGTCCTCGACGGCGTCCCTGGCGGTGAGGAACACCACCGGCGTGTGCGTCCCCCCCGACCGCAGCCGGCGCACCACGTCGAAGCCGTCGATGTCGGGCAGCATCACGTCGAGCACGATCAGATCGGGGCGGTGCCGCTGGGCCGCCTGTACGGCGTCGTTGCCGTTGGTGGAGACGACCACCTCGAAACCGGCGAAGCGCAGGCTGCCTGCCAGTAGTTCCAGGATGTTCGGCTCGTCCTCGACCACCAGCAGCCGGGCCTCCGGGATGGTGTCCTCAGCCATCGTTCTCCTCCCCCGCTCTGCGGCCGTGGTGCCGGCCGTCGTCGTGGTGCCGGTCCCGGCCCCCTGCATGGTGATCCGATGGTCTCCGCGAGCGTACGTGCGGGGACGGACGACGGCGAAATCGGTGCCGCCGGTCGGGACGGCTGCCGGCTCAGGAGACATGGGCCTGGTCCAGGGCCGCCTGCAGGGACTGAAGGTACCCCTCACTGGTCACGGTCGCGCCGGACACCATGTCGATCTGCGCGCTCTGCGCGTTGAGGGCGGCGCTGCGCAGGAGGGGCAGCGCCACCGAGTTGATCTCCTGGTCACGGGGGTTGCCGTTCGGGAACTGCACGGCCTCGACGTCGGTGAGCCGCCCGTTCCGCATGCTGACCCGTACCTGGACCGGCCCCCACCGGGTCTGCACGACCGGGCCGGTGACCTTCTGTGCCCCGGAAGTGCCCGAACCGCCGGACGTTCCGGAACTCGCGGCGGTGCTCCGCGGGGCGCTCTGGGCGGCGGCCGGGGTGCCGATCTGCCGGGACGTCGTCTTGTAGCCGAGCAGCAGCACCAGCACCGCCACGGTGGAAACGAGCGCGAGGCCCACTCTGCGCATGGAGTCTCCTCTCAGATCTGGAAGGGGTCGACGTGAATCTGCCGTTTGGGCACCTTCAGCTTCCGCAGCGAGCCGAGCACCGACTCGACCATGCCGGGCGGACCGCAGACGTAGACGTCACGGCGGCCGGCATCGGGAACGAGGGAGGCCAGGCCCCGGGCGGACAGCGCCTGCCGGTTGGCCCCGCCGGGCAGATAGACCACCCGGGTGCCGGTCTGGGCGGCGATGGCGTCCAGTTCGCCTTTGAGCACCAGATCCTTTGGGCGGCGAGCGCGGTACAGGACGACCGCACGGCCGAAGGGAAGATCGTCGAGCAGCGCCCGGATGGGCGCGATGCCGATCCCGCCGGCGATGAGGAGCACGTCGTCGTGGTGCCGGCGGTCCGCGGTGAAGGTGCCGTACGGGCCCTCGGCCAGCACCCCGATCCCGGGCCGCAACCGCCGCAGATCGGCGGTGTGGTCGCCGAGCGCCTTGACGGTGATCCGCATCGTCGTCGCGTCGGGCGCGGCGGACAGCGAGAAGGGATGGGCCTGCCACCAGCCGTCCCGGGTCAGGAATCGCCAGCGGAAGAACTGGCCCGGCCTGGCGTTCAGTTCGGCCAGCCGGCGCCCGGAGACGTACACCGAGACCACCCCGGGCCCTTCGCGTACGACATGCGTCACCCGCAAGCGGTGCGTGAGGTTGAGCCGGAGCGGCGCCCAGACACGGCCGTGGAGCAGGGCGGCGATCACGGCGACGTGCAGGATGCTCCAGAAGACCCGGGCGGGCAGGCTGGCGGCGAACTCCTGGCCGTCCGCGAACTGGTGGGCGAACCCGAGGCCCAGCCCCAGGTACACATAGAGGTGCAGGTAGTACCAGGTCTCATAGGCGAGGCGGGTGCGGATGGCCCGGATGGAGATCACGCCGATCCCGAGGAACAGGATCAGGCCCACGTAGGCCATGAGCACGTCGGGGTACTCGCGGAGCAGCGCCCAGGTCTCGGCGATGGGGCCGCGGCGGTCCGCGTACCCGAGCGTGATGAAGAGTGTGTGCGCCGTCAGCATCAGGACGGTGAGAGCGCCGAGGTCGCGGTGCCAGGAGCTGAGGTCCTGCGCCCCGATCGTGTGATCGAGCCAGCGCAGCCTGCTCATCAGCAGCAGCTGGACCAGGATCAGATAGGCGCCGCTCAGCCCGGTGAGCCGGCCGATGGCGGTGAATTGATCCGCCAGGCTCGGGGTCAGCGACGGGGTGTTATGCCACCACAGCCAGATGACGGCAGCCTGGCCGAGCAGCAGAACGCCGACCACGGCGTACCTGCCCCAGGCGGCGGCTTTGGGCGGCACCACGGCGGCACGGCGCATGGGGTTGCCGGGCAACGTCTGATGCATGGCCCTCAGCCTGGGGCCCCGAGCTGAAAGTCAGCTGAATGCTTGCTTCAACCCTGCTCAACGTGCCCGCTCGTGGTGATCTCGCAGTGCGGGACCGGCCCGGACCACGAGATCACCACGGGAGTGCAGGGTTACTCGCCGGTCCAGACCGGCTTGCGCTTCTGCGCGAAGGCGGCGGGGCCCTCCTGCGCGTCCTTCGAGACGAAGACGGGGCCCATGATGGCGTTCTGCCGGTCCCAGGCCTCGTCGGCCGGCCACTCGGTCGATCCGACAATGATCTTCTTGGTCGCCGCAAGGGCCAGCGGAGCGTTCTCGGCGATCTTGGAGGCGAGTTCCTTCGCCGCCGTGAGCGCCGATCCCGGCTCGGCGAGCCGGTTGATGAAGCCCAGCTCCGCCATCCGCTCCGCGGAGTAGTGATCGCCGGTGAGGGCGATCTCCATCGCGATGTGGAACGGGATGCGCTGCGGAAGGCGCAACAGGCCGCCCGCGCCCGCGACCAGACCGCGCTTGGGCTCGGGCAGCCCGAACTTGGCCTCCCGGGAAGCGACGATCATGTCGCAGCACAGCGCGATCTCACAGCCGCCCGCCAGGGCGTATCCCTCGACCGCGGCGATGAGCGGAGTCGCCGGGGGCTGCTGCGCGATGCCCGCGAAACCACGGCCCTCGACGAACGTGTTCTCGCCCTTCAGAAACCCCTTGAGGTCCATGCCGGCGCAGAAGGTACCGCCGGCGCCGGTGAGAATGCCCACCGCCAGATCCTTGCGGGAGTCCAGCTCCTCAAGCGCCGCCGCGATGCCCTGGGCCACGGCCGCGTTGACGGCGTTCCTGGCCTCGGGCCGGTTGATCGTGATGACGAGAACGCCGCCATCTTCTTCGGTGAGAACCGCGTCAGACATGTGTGCTCCGTTTACTTGGGCTGGAAACGGATGCCACCGTCGAAACGGACGGTCTCGCCGTTCATGTAGTCGTTCTCGACGAGGGCCCGCACCAGGTGCGCGAACTCCGACGCCTTGCCCATGCGCTTGGGGAAGGGTACCGGCTTGGACAGCGTCGCCTTGAACGCCTCGGCGGCCTCGCCCTCACCGTAGATGGGGGTGTCGATGATGCCGGGGCAGATCGTGTTGACGCGGACGCCGATGGCGGCCAGGTCACGCGCGGCCGGCAGGGTCATGCCGACGATGCCGCCCTTGGAGGCGGAGTAGGCGATCTGACCGGTCTGGCCCTCGAGGGCCGCGACCGACGCGGTGTTGATGACGACACCACGCAGCCCGTCGGTGTCGGACGGCTCCGTCTTGGCGATGGCGGCCGCGCCGATGCGCATGAGGTTGAAGGTGCCGATCAGGTTGATCCTGATGACCCGCTCGAACGAGGCCAGGTCGTGCGGCGTGCCGTCACGGCCGACGGTGCGCGAGGCCCAGCCGATGCCGGCACTGTTGATGATCACCCGGAGCGGGGCACCGGTGTCGACGGCGGCCTGGACGGCGGCCGCCACCTGAGTCTCGTCGGAGACGTCGGTCTTGACGAACACGCCACCGAGCTCGTCGGCCAGAGCCTTGCCCTTGTCCTCGTTGAGGTCGGCGACGACTACTTTTGCGCCGTGGGCGGCCAGGTCACGGGCGGTGGCCTCGCCGAGACCGCTCGCACCGCCTGACACGACGGCGGAAACACCATTCAGGTCCATGAAGAGCACCTTACTGGAGAGAACCGAATGCGGTTCGGGTGATGTTACTCACGCGTCACTTTAACGGGAACGTCACGCCCAGACCTACCCACCCATCCGGTAGGAGTGTGTCCACCCACACAAAACTCTTCGTTCCCGGACCGGCCTCAGCCGGTGACCGGCACCTCGGTCCGCGCGTCCTGGAGATCCACTTTCGGGGTGCGGGGACCGTCTTGTCCCCCGACCATGAGGGAGGTGGGGAGTGGTTCGATCTCACGCCGCCGGAGCACCCTCGCCCACCTCTCCAATTGCCTTGTATTGATCAGGAATCCGCCCCCTCAAAGAGGGCAAATGTTTCGGACCTCAGCACTACTGTGTCGGCCATGGACGCGCACGACCTCGAGCCGCACGTTCTCGGGGCGCACGAGATCGGGCGCCGCGAGGCGCTGGGGCTCAGCGTGCTCGGCGCACTCGGGGTCAGCCTGGGTTCGGGGCTTCTGGTCGGCGACTCGGGTCCGGTTCCCCGGTACCGGGCCGTGCGCACCCGGGCCAAGGGCCCGCCGCCGGCGCACCTTCCCGCCCAGAAGGCGACGCCGACTCCTGCACACCCGGTCGGGGCGACCGGGCCGGTGGCCGCCTGGCGCAAGCCCGCCCGCTCCGTCCACGATGTCCGGCCGGACGCCCCCAAGAACGCGGTCGCGCTCACCATCGACGACGGCCCGCACCCCGAGTGGACGCCCAGGGTGCTCGAACTGCTCGCCAAGCATGAGGTCAAGGCGACTTTCTGCCTGATCGGCGAGCAGGTGCGGGACAACTACAAGCTGGTCCAGCTGATGGTCGAGGCGGGTCACGAAGTGGCCAACCACACCTGGCGGCATCCGATCAACATCAACCGGCTGCCCGCCGGCCGGGTGGAAAACGAGATCGTCAAGACCCGGCAGGTCATCGTCGAGGTCACCGGCACCACCCCCCGGCTGTTCCGCGCCCCCGGCGGCAACTGGTCCCCCACCGTCTTCAAGGCCGTGGCCCGCCATGGCATGTTCCCGATCGACTGGGACATCGATCCGCGGGACTGGTCGCGACCGGGTGTCCCGCACGTCACCCGGGAACTGCTGAGAGGCAAGGCCGGCGACATCCTGCTCTGTCACGACGGCGGCGGCGACCGCTCACAGACCCTGAAGTCACTGAAGACGGTCCTGCCCAAGCTGAAGAGCCGGGGTCTGGTGTTCGTCACCCTCTGACGCACAGCACGTCACCTCAGTCACGGCTGCCTGACGGGCCACAAATGTGACCTACTTCACTTTCGCCCGGCCGGCAACGCTTCCAGCAGGCATGTCAAGAGTTACATCCCGTTTTCATGGCATTGAGAGGTAACTCTCAGGCTTGCCATAGTTTGCTGATTCTTGACCGACGTGGCTAGGTTATGGCCCGAGCGGCAACGGGGTCGCTCGCAAAACAGAACATCGCGTCATCGTGATTCGACGGCACTCAGCCCTGCCGTCCGAGGGGATCGCGGTTGGCGTGCCGCGTCCATGCGGTCAGGAGCATGGAGCCGGGGAACCCAGGAAGCCCGATGTGTTTCCGGGCCAGGGTGAATTGACAGTGAGCGCCGGGGGATTCGCATTTTTCCAAGGTGTCGTGCTGCCCCGGTAGGCGTCGGTAACGACGTTAGGAACTGTCCTGTATACCCCCCAGAACATCCTCTCGACTCGTGCGTTGAAGCTGTCCGTCGCGGGAACCGCGCTGGGCGCGATGACCTCGCTCGGCATCGTGGCGGCTCCGGCCGCATCGGCCGGTACCACCCAGGTCGCCACGGTCGTCCAGGCAGCACCCGCGAAGAAGACGGTCAAGCTCACCCAGAAGCAGAAGGCGGCACGCGCGGTCAAGTTCGCGTACGCGCACATCGGTGACTGGTACCGCTACGGCGGCATCGGCCCCCACCGGTGGGACTGCTCCGGTCTCGCCGGCGGCGCCTGGAAGTACGGCGGCGTCAAGCTGCCCCGGGTGACCAACGCGATCTTCCGGGGCGTTCACACGAAGGTGCGCTGGAGCAACCTTCGCCCCGGTGATCTGGTGTTCTTCTATCGCCTTGGTCACGTCGGCATCTATGTCGGCAACGGGTACATGATCCACGCTCCGCACACCGGGCAGAAGGTCAAACGGGTCAAGCTCAACCGCTATTTCCGGCAGCAGTTCGCCGGAGCCGTCCGCCCCGGGGCCTGACCGGTCCCTTGGCGCGGGGACGCACTGACCCACAGCGGGAAGGCCAGGGTGTCCCCGCTCCACTTATGCGTCACCCGTCGCCGGGTGCGGTCGATTCGACCGCACCCGGCGACGGGCGTTTCCGGCCGGGCCGCGGTCGCCGGCCCGTCGCACCACGGCCACCAGGCAGAGCGCTCACTCGCTCCGCCGCCGTACGATCTCCACGCTCCCCCTCGTCACCGCCCGGCGGCTCGCCGCCCCATGATCATGTCCAGTATGCCGGGCCCGTTCCGGGGGCCGGCATGCCTGCCCGGTTCCCCGTCGGGCGGCGTATTCACCTGACACCTCTTACTGATGCGTTTCCTTTACTTGACCCCACTAAGGTCCTGTTTCTGATGAGCGATCTGAGGTTGGAAGGGCACGATGAGGATGAAGACGAAAACCGCCGCGCTGGGGCTCGCCGCCGTGCTGGTGGGGACTCCGCTCGCCACCGTCTCCCTGGCGTCGACCGCGACGGCCGCGACGGTCCCGGCGACCGCGACGGCATTCGTCCCCGCCTCCGCATCGGCCGCGGCCGGGCGGCCCACGCTGAACAAGGGCGCGAAGGGCCCCGATGTCAGCTATCTGCAGAGCCGGCTGAAGGCGTTGCACTATGACCCGGGTGCGCTCGACGGGAAATACGGCACCAACACCGTCTACGCGGTCTGGGCCTTCCAGAAGGTCAACGGCCTCAAGCCGAGCAGCACGGTCGGCGCCGGCACCTGGAAGGCGCTGGCCAGGCCCAAGACCCCCAAGGCGCTCATCCGCGGCGGCGCGGCGAGCCGGATCGAGATCAATCTGAGGACGCAGCTGCTGGTCTTCTACAAGAGCGGCAAGATCAGGCTGATCAGCCACATCTCGTCCGGGTCCGGCAAGCGCTACTACTCGCAGGGCAAGTGGCACACGGCCACCACGCCGACCGGGAACTTCAAGATCTTCCGCCGGATCAAGGGCTGGCACCGCTCGGCGCTGGGCCTGCTCTACAACCCGGTCTACTTCTCCGGGGGCGTCGCGGTGCACGGCGAGGGCAGCGTCCCGCTGTACCCGGCCTCGCACGGCTGCGTGCGGATCCCGGTGCACACCGGTGACCTCGTCTATCCGCTCGCCAGCATGGGAACCCGGGTCTACGTGAGGCGCTGATTCGCCGCTTAACAGGGTCTTTACGGAGGAGATTCGTATTCTGGGAGGACTCTTCCAGGAAGGCCGCCCGCGTGCCGCTGCACTATCGCTCGGTATTCCAGGTTCGCGACGCGAACCCGGCCGACGTCGCGCGCGAACAGTTCGCCGGCTGGCTGGAGGAGCTGGGCAACCAGGAGGTGGACCTCTCCCCCGGCCGCCGGACCCTCGCCGAGGGCGTCGAGCTGGCGGTCGCGGAAGGCCCTGACACCGCACGGTTCCGGCTTCGCAACTCGGGCTATCCGGTGCGGCTGATGACCACGCTGACCGCGCACTGCGAGCCGGGCGGGGCGGCGTGGCTCTGGCTGGAGCAGGAGTACGAGGCGTCGGCGACCAACGTCGAGCCGCTCAAGCTTCGCCCGCCCGGCCTGATCCGGGGCATCCTGCAATGCGTCGACGGGTACGACGGCCTCGCCGTGCTGACCGAGGAGCCGCAGCGGGTCACCGCGACCGGGCTGGACGTGCTGATCGACGTGCTCTGCGATGACGAGCACCAGGTGCCGGTGGTGGTGGCCAGCACGCATCCCTGGCGCAACACCGCCGAGTGGACGGAGACCGCCCGCGACCTGACCGCCAACCTGACCGGCACGGCGGCGGTCTACATCCTGGACCGGGAGGCCACCGACCTGCTCGACGGCATGGCGGCGTTCGAGGACCACAAGGTCTACGGCGGCGCGGTCCGCACCTACCTGCCCGGTGTCGACCCGGCCAGCCCGTCGGACGCCTCCCGGCACCGGGTGCTCCCGCAGGCGCGGATCGTGGAGAGCCCGGGCCGGGCCAAGATGCTACTGACCATGCTTCCGTGGCAGCAGGCCCGAACCCGCCCGCTGCCCGAGGCGCTGCGGCGCATCGACGCGGGCGGCTTCGAGAGCGGGACCAAGACCGACGTCGCGCGGCTCCTCCGCGAGCCGGCGGTGGTCGCCCACGCCGACCCGGCCGCCGAGGGCCTGACGCTGCGGCTGTCGGCGGCGCTGCAGGAGGCGCTCAACCGGATCGGGCACTACGAGCAGCAGGTACGCGAGGCCAACGCGCGCCGCCGGGTCGCGGAGGACCAGGCGTACGAGGCGGAGCGGCAGGCGGAAAAGGAGATCCTCGACCATGACGCCACCCGCACCGAGCTGGACTCCGCGCTCGATCAGGTGCGGTGGCTCCAGTCGGAGCTGCTCGGCTCGGGGCTGGTCGAGCGCGCGTACGCTCCCGTACCGTCCGATCAGCGCACGCCGCAGCTGCTGTCGGTGGGCGAGCTGCGCCACCATGTGCGGCGGCTGCGCCGGGTGAGCGTGGCCGTCGACTGGGAGGTCGCCGAGCGGCTCGACGAGAGCTTCAAGGCCGCCACCTGGGCCGCCAAGGCCTGGCGTGCGCTACGGGCACTGGACGACTATGCCGAGGCCCGTGCCAACCGCGAGTTCGACCGGGACTTCTACGCCTACTGCCAGCAGCCGCCACCGGGACGCACCGGCATCTCCGCCAACGTGGTGGCGATGACCGAGAGCGACGACACCAGAGGCAACCGGAGATTCGCCGCGGCCCGGCAGTTCACCGTCCCCACCAAGGTGAATCCGGAGGGGCGGCTGCACATGTGGGCGCACGTCAAACTCGACTCCACCGGGCGGACCGCACCGCGCATGCACTTCTACGACGACACCGCCGGGCCGACCACCCGCATCCACGTCGGCTACATCGGCCCGCATCTGCCCAACAAGCAGAGCTGACCGCCGGGCCCGCGGTCACCCGGAGGGTATCGCCGGAGAGCCGGTGGCCGCCGTCACCAGCCCGCGTACATGCTCGGCGGCCTCGCTCACCGGGACGGTCACGGTCTCGCGGGTCGCCCGGGTGGTGACCTCCACGGTGCCGCCGGCCAGCCCGCGGGAGCCGACGGTGATCCGGTACGGGATGCCGACCAGCTCGACGTCCTTGAACTTGGCCCCGGGGCGTTCGTCACGGTCGTCGAGGATGACCTCGACCCGGTCCGCGGTGAGCCTGCCGTAAATCTCCTCGGCGACGGTCCGGGACCGCTCGTCATCGCCGTTGAGCAGCACCACGGCCACCTCGAACGGGGCGACCCGGAGCGGCCAGACGATCCCGGCGTCATCGTGGTGGGTCTCGACGATGGCGGCCATCGCCCGCTCCACCCCGATGCCGTACGAGCCCATGATCGGTGTCACCCGCTCGCCGGAGGGGCCGAGGACGTTCACCCCGAGGGCCTCGGTGTACTTGCGTCCGAGCTTGAAGATGTGCCCGACCTCGATCGTCCGGATCACCTCCAGCGGCTTGCCGCACCGTACGCACGCCTCACCGGCGCTGACCTCCCGCAGGTCCGCCCAGGTGCCGACGGCGATGTCGCGGCCGACGTCCACGCCGCGCAGGTGCACCGCGTCGGTGTTGGCCCCGGTGGTCATCGCCCGCCTGCCGCGCAGCGCCTCGTCGGCGATGATCGGCAGGTCCGTGACGCCGACCGCGCCCAGGCTGCCGGCCGAGGCCCCGAGCGCCTCGACGATCTCCTCCGGATGGGCGGGCCGCAGCATCGCCGCACCGGTGACGTCGAGGAGCTTCTGCTCGGCCAGGGCGTGGTCGCCGCGCATCAGCACCAGCGTGACGGCGTCATCGACCACGTACAGCAGGGACTTGATCTGGGCGTCGGCCGGTACGCCGTGCTGCCGGGTCAGTTCGTCGATGGTGCGGGCGTCCGGGGTGTCGAACCGCTCGGGTGCGGGCAGCCCCTCGCCGTCACGCACCGGCGGCAGCCCCGACGTCGCCTTCTCGACGTTGGCGGCGTACCCGCAGGCCACGCATCGTACGACCAGGTCCTCCCCCGAGTCGGACGGGCACATGAACTCGACCGACGTGCTGCCGCCCATGCTTCCGCTGGAGGCCTGCACCGGGATCGCGGGGATGCCGAGCCGGGCGAAGATCCGCTCATAGGCCTCGTGATGGCGGTCGAACGCCGCGTCGAGCCCGGCGGCGTCCAAATCGAAGCTGTAGGAGTCCTTCATGGTGAACTCCCGCACCCGCAGCAGCCCGCTCTTGGGGCGCGGCTCGTCGCGGAACTTGGTCTGGAACTGGTACCAGACCTGCGGCAGCCGCCGGTAGGAGCTCAGCTCCTGCGCCAGCGTGGTGAAGATCTCCTCATGCGTCATGCCGAGCGCGAGGTCGGCGCCCTTGCGGTCCTGGAGACGGAACATCTCCTCGCCCATGACGTCCCAGCGGCCGCTCTTGCGCCAAATCTCGGCCGGGTGCATCGTCGGCAGCACGAACTCCTGGCCGCCGATCAAGGTCATCTCCTCGCGGATCACCTCGATGACCTTGGCGCGTACCCGTACCGCGAGCGGAAGCAGAGAGTAATGGCCGGCCATCAGCTGGCGGATGAATCCGGCGCGCAGCAGCAGCCGGTGGCTGACCGCATCGGCCTCCGCGGGGTTCTCGCGGAGCGTGGGCGCGTACAGCTGGGACCAGCGCATGGGTGGCGACCTAACTTATCGGCGATGTCCGGATAACCGCGTCCGCGAAGACACGGGTAGAGGACGCATTGTAAGCACTCCGCCACCGTTCCCCGGCCGAACCTGGTACGTAGGAAAGGGAAGCGGGTTCCCTCTCAGTGTGGATGACGCATACGTATGCCTGTGTAACGCTTGGCTGCTGATCATGCCCAAATGGAGGAGTGTGTCCGTGTTCGGTCCGCAAAGCATCCTGCTTCTCGTGCTGCTGGTGACTGGATTCGCCGGACTGGCCTACGTACTGGCCCGGCCGGGGATGCTTACGCTGCGTATCGGAGCCGGTGTTCTGTCGTTCGTGGTCGCCGCGGTGTTCGGGACCGCCTGCGTCAACCGGTTCTACGGCTACTACCAGTCGTGGACCGACCTGTTCAACGATGTCGCCGGTCAGCAGCCGGGGGTCGTCGCCCTGCCGCCCGAAGGCGGCAGGCTGCTCAGCGCGGGAAGTGACCGGGCCAGGAACGGGCTGCTCGTCGACACCCAGCTGGGCGGGGCGCAGAGCGCCATCATCCGCAATGGCCTGGTCTATCTGCCGCCGCAGTACTTCCAGCCGCAGTTCGCGAAAACGACCTTTCCCGTCCTCGAACTGCTGCACGGCTCCCCCGGTCATCCTTCCGACTGGCAGACGGGGCTGCACCTGACCGAGACCTATCAGCGGCTCCTCACCCGGCATCAGGCCAGGCCGGCGCTCCTGGTCCTGCCCGACATCAACGGCTCCCAAGGGGGCCGGACCGGCTCGCAGTGCCTCGACCTGCCCAAGGGTCCGCAGGACGACACTTATCTCTCCAAGGACGTTCCGTCCGATATCGTGCAGCGCTTCCGGGCCGACCCCATCGGGCCGCACTGGGGCGTCGCCGGATTCTCCGAAGGCGGTTTCTGCGCCGCGAACCTCGCACTCCGGCACCCACGGACATACGGGCTCGCCGGGTCGATGAGTGGCTACTTCCAGCCGCTGCCCGAGCACGGTGCCGACCCCTTCCTCGGAGACGCCCAGCTCAGGCTGGCCAACGACCCGCTGTGGCTGGCCTCCAGGATCACACCGTACGAGCAGGTGCCCGGCTTCTGGCTGATGGCCGGGGCCTCGGACCGGGGCGACGTGGACAGCGCCCGGACCTTCCAGTCAGTGCTCAACCGACACGAGCAGACACAGCTGGTGATGATTGCCCGGGCCCGGCACACCTTCGCGGCCTGGAACCCCGCATTGCCCAAGCTGCTCACCTGGGCCACCGACCGCCTCTGACCCGGACGGCCCCGTCGGCGGCTCCTCGGCGAGCGCGAGGTCGTGAACCACGACCGGTCCTTCCGGCCGTCCCCACGCGGTAGAAGAACACCAGCCGTGATCGTTGTACCGACACCCGGTGCCACGATCACGCGCTGATTTACCGGGTCTATGCCTGGATGAGGGATCCGTAGGGCGGCAGGTCGGGGACACGAGGTCACGAGACCTCATGTCACCGGAAGGGCCACCATGGGCATCGACCTCCAGGACAGCCTGAGCCCGAAGGCTCAGGAGCTGATCAGCTACCTGGCCCGGCATGAGGGCGGCCCCGAGGCGGCCGAAGAGAACATCCTCGCCGCGCTATGGCCCGAGACCGACGCCCGCGGTTCCCGGCCACTGTTCCTGCAGGCCGTGCACGAGATCGTGATGACCTTCAAAGCGGCCATCGAGGAGCCCGCCGCCGAACGCCGCCGGCTCGCAGGCTAGATTTCCGCGCCGCGTACCGGGATTCCATATCGCGCCAAGGCGATGGCGGCACCGACCGTGGCTCAGTAACGTTACCGAACGTGAGCGACGATACCCCGGACCAGGCCCGTCAGGCCTGGGAGACCGCGCGAGACGAGCTACGGAAGGTGACCGCCGGGATGCCGCTCCGGGACACCGATCGGGACAGGCTGGTGGCCGCCCAGGCGATGTATCACGCGACGCTCACAGCGTGGTTGCTGGATCTCCGCCAATCGGCGAGCCCGGACAGATAAGCTCCAGGACCGGCCATCGGGATTGACTGTCGGCTGCGCGTATGGGCCATAATCGAGCACAGTCGCTCATGACGGCCGCCGGATGTCCCGCCTCGCTGGTCGGGCGGAATTCGACCGAGGCCGCGCGCGAGTGTGGGAGCACGAGCCGGCCGCGGCCGTCAACGATGACGAAACGGCCATGCGGCCGACCCTGCAAGCGACCGTCCACAGCAGTTGTAGATTAGTGTCATAACTTTTTTGACCCAACTAAGAATGTTACAGACGAATGCCCGAGCAGAATAAGATTGAGCACCCGTCGGAGTGCCGAAAATTTGTTCCGGCCGGGCCCTCACTCTTGCCAATGGGAAACACGGAGGGGTAATAGTGGCGACGAAGGTCATCACTGTCGATGACATCGATGGCTACGACGGACAGGACGTGGCCAAGCGCGAGTTCGAGGTCGGCGACACCAGGTTCGCCATCGACCTCGGCGACGGGAACTTCAAGAAGCTTCAGGAGTTGCTGGACGCGCTGGCCCCCTATCTGGAGAAGGCCGCCGAGGTCAAACAGGCCGGCCGTGCCCGCAAGAGCGCCACTGACGCAACCACTCGTCTGCAGGGCTACACCAACACCGACGTTCGCGCCTGGGCCAGCCAGGAAGGCGTGGACGTCAGTGCCCGCGGCAAGATCGCCGATGAGGTCTACGAGAAATTCATAGCGGCCCACCCGGACGCCAGGCCTCGTGACTAACCGATAACCAGCATCAGGAGAAACCCATGGCACAAAGAACGGTCGTCGAACTCATCGACGACATCGATGGGAAGCAGGCGGACGAGACGGTCTCGTTCTCGATCGATGGCGTCACCTACGAGATCGATCTCAGCAAGGCCAACGCGAGCAAGCTCCGCACGAACTTTTCCCGATACGTCCAGAAGGCGCGCAAGGCAGGAACCGCCAAGCCCGGTCGCAAGGCCGGTGCTCCCCGCACGGTCAATAGCCGGGAGCGGTCATCGGACATCCGGTCGTGGGCCAAGCAGCACGGCATCACCGTCAACGACCGCGGCCGTATCCCCGCTCAGGTCATCGAGGCCTACGAGAGCAACGACCCCCGCAAGGCCAAGGAACCGGCTGCGAAGATCCCCCAGACCACTTTCAAGGCGGTCAGCAACCCCTGAGGGAAGACCCCGATCACCACGGACCCGGTGGTACGCCTCAAACGCGGATCGGGGCACCAGAACTCGCCCTGGGAGAGCCGAGTGCCTCCTTGGACAAAGCCGGTGACAAGGCCGGTACGGAATCCCGTCGACCACTCGGGTAGCATTCCGGCGTTCCGACGCGCAAGGTGTGCATGACGCCGAGCGTGGAGGTACCTCGTGTACGACGGGCTGGAACTTGCGGGCCGCTATCGGCTGAATGAGAAACTGGGCCGCGGCGGCATGGGCGAGGTGTGGCGAGGCACCGATCTGCGACTGCGGCGAACGGTCGCCGTCAAACTGCTGCCCCTGCACGCGGACTCCGACCCCGCCGGAGCGGCACGGTTCCGGCGGGAGGCCGAGATCACCGCGGCATTCCAGCATCCGACCATCACGGCGCTCTATGACATGGACGAGCACCGGGCCGACGCCGGCCAGGACCTCCTTTTCCTGATCATGGAAATGCTGGACGGCGAGGATCTCCGCAAGGTGATGGACCGGGAGCCGCTCGGCCTGCCCATCGACGAGACCCTCGCGCTGACCACCCAGGTGTCCGACGGACTCGCCACCGCGCATTCCCGGGGCGTGGTGCACCGTGACATCAAGCCCGCCAATCTGGTCCGGCTGCGCGACGGCAAGGTCAAGATTTGCGACTTCGGGATCGCGCGGCTCGCGGAATCGACCGCCGGATTGACCCACGGGCTGCTCGGTACACCCGCGTACATGGCCCCAGAGCAGTTCAACGGAGGGACCATCGATGGACGCACCGACCTTTACGCGCTGGGATGTGTGCTCTACGTAATGCTCACCGGCCGCCCTCCGTTCCCATCCGACGTGAGCGTCGCCGAGCACATGTACCACCACCTCAACACCGTTCCGGACGGGCCCAGGTCGCTGCGGCCCGATACCCCCGAAGAACTCGATGAGCTGGTACTGGAGTTGCTGGCGAAAGACGCCTCCCATCGGCCCGCCTCAGCCGGGCACGTCACCGATCGGCTCCGGGAGATCACCGACCTGAGCGGTACCGGCCGCCGGCTCCCCGCCGATTCGGGTTTCTCCGGGCCCGCGGAAAGGCTCGTCGAATACCTGACCCTCTATGTCGTCAACGGATTTCGTCGCGGCCATGACCGCCACACGGTCTACGGCTATCTAGCACGTTCCGATATCGCCTGGTCCGTGGAGATCGCCCGTCGCGTCGTCGCCAGGGTACGGCCCGCACTGGTCCGGGTCGGTGCCGATCAGAAGACGGCCGACGAGTGGTCACAGGGGTTCGCTGACCTGCTCTCGGCGGGGGAGTTCGGCACGGAACTCGGTGCGGGCTTCCGCCGAGAGGTGCGGCACTCCGTTCCGAACGTGGTGGAGTTCGAACTTCAGCTGCTGAACAGCGCGGGGCGAGGGGGCGAAACCGGTCCGCTCCTGCTGACCGAACGTGACCGAGACCGCCTCCAGCGAATCGGCAAGTACACCGGCTGGCTGTTGGCGGAGTCCCAGCGCCCGATGCCCGGCTGAGCCTTCGGAACTCGGCGGGCCGGACGGCCTCGGCCAACGAGTCTTGGACCGAGCCCATCCCCGCTACCTTTGCCTTGACCCGTCATCCATGAGAGGCAGGCATCCGTGTCCGCAGGTTTCACAAAGTCAGAGGCGCAGGAAGCGTTCACCGTGGTCGACCTGGACCACGACGGGATGATCACACCGGCGGAGCTTCAGCATTTGTGGAAGCGCCTCGGCGATCCGATCTCGGAACAGCAGCTCGCGGAGATCTTCGCCAAGGCCGACATCAATCAGGATGGCCTCATCTCCCTGGAGGAGTTCGTCGTGCTGGTAACGGCGACCTGAGGAAAGCGAACCGGGGCGCTGGGGTGCTCGGTCCGCGGCGAGTGCCTCGGCCGTCGCGCCCGAGGACGCTATTTGACGACCCGGAACCTCAGATGGGTGGCGTTCGGAGACTCGATCACCCTGATTCTCTGTCGCACGGACGCTGTCGTTGTCGTGACGGGACGGTCAGCGGTTGGTGCGCGGATGGTCAGCGCCTTCGTCGATGCTCCGGGCATGAACAACATAGAAGCCAAAGCCGGCCGGAAAGAGTGGATCGGCCTCGCCGTACTCGTGCTGCCCTGCCTGCTCATCTCCATGGACATGAGCGTGCTGCTGTTCGCGCTGCCGTTCCTGAGCGCGGATCTGGCGCCGTCGGCGACCCAGCAGTTGTGGATCATGGACATGTACGGATTCGTACTGGCCGGGATGCTGGTCACCATGGGCGCACTGGGCGACCGGATCGGCCGCCGCAAACTGCTGATGTTCGGCGCGGCGGCGTTCGGCCTCGCGTCGGTGTGCGCGGCGTACTCCTCCAGCGCGGAGATGCTGATCCTCACTCGAGCGGTTCTGGGGCTGGCGGGGGCGACGCTGATGCCGTCCACGCTGGCGCTGGTCCGCAACATGTTCCACGACGCCGGGCAGCGCAAGACGGCCGTCGCGGTATGGACCGGTGGGATGACCGGCGGCGTCACCGTCGGTCCGATCGTGGGCGGGTTCCTGCTGGACCACTTCTGGTGGGGCTCGGTGTTCCTGATCAATCTGCCGGCCATGGTGCTGCTGCTGATCCTCGGGCCGATGCTGCTGCCGGAATACCGTGACCCGAAGCCCGGCCGGTTCGATCTGCTCTCCGCCGGTCTGTCCCTGGCCACCGTGCTGCCGATCATCTACGGGATCAAGCAGTTGGCCGTCGACGGGTTCGCCGTGCTCCCGGTCGTGGCCATCGTGGCCGGTCTGGCGATGGCCATCGCGTTCGTCCGCCGCCAGCAGACACTGCCCGACCCACTGATCGACCTGCGCCTGTTCCGCTACCGCACGTTCAGCGCCGCGGTGAGCGTGAACATGGTGACCAGCTTCGCCCTGCTCGGATTCAGCCTGTACACCATGCAGTACCTCCAGGTGGTGCAGGGCATGAGCCCCTTCACCGCGTCCCTGTGGTCCCTGTCGGTGATGCCGGCGATCATGGCAGCGATGGCGGCGGCGGGCATCGCGGCCAAAACGGTACGTCCCGCCTACATCATCGGTACCGGTCTGCTGATCTCCGCCGCTGGGCTCACCGTGATGACCCAGGCGCACGTCCACCAGTCACTGATCGTCGTGATGGTCGGCGCCGGGCTGCTGGCCGCCGGAATGCTGGTGGCCACGACCCTGACCGCCGACATGATTCTGACCGCCGCGCCGCCGGAGCGAGCCGGTTCGGCGTCGGCTGTCTCCGAGACGGGCAGCGAACTCGGCGGCGCCCTGGGATTCGCCCTGCTGGGCAGCGTCGGCACCGCCGTCTACCACCACCAGATGGCGGGCGTGGCGCCGGCCGGGATCTCGCCGCAAGCACAGCAGGCCGCCCAGGACACCCTGGGCAGCGCCTCCTCGGTGGCCGCGCAACTCCCAAGGCAGGCGGGCGCGGTGCTCCTGGACACTGCACGCGAGGCCTTCACCCAGGGGATGAACCTCACCGGTCTGACCGGCGCCATCGTGCTGCTCGTGACCGCGGTCGCCGCCACCGTCTACCTCCGCCAGATCCCGGTCACGGCCCCGGCTCCGGCCACCGCTCCGGCCGGCGAGGAGGCAACGGGTGACACGGCCCGGACCGTGACCGCGTAGCCGCACGATGGCGGGTCCGCTGCCCTGGAATGAGCCTCGCCGGCGAGAGACGGGCGTGGTCGTCGGATCGACGACCGCGCCCGCGCCGGTCGTGCCGATGTCGCGGCCGGCCGCCTCCGACAGGAACCAGCAGTTCCAGCACCTCATGGAAGATCTCCACCTTGTGCCGGTGTTCGGCCGGCCTGGTGTTCGGTTTCTTCGGCCGAGCGGCGATAAATGTCCTACCTCACCGTTACTGTGCGTTTCATGAACACACACCACACCAGTCATGATGAGACGACCCTGGCATGAGCCGCTACCGGGGGTCGGCCACCCTGATCAGCAGCGATGGAGCCGAGGTCGAGGTTCACGTCGACCTGCGCAGCAAGCAGCGGGAGTGGTCTGGGACCGCGACCATCGGCGACTTGGACGCCACCGATCTGCGCGACCGGACGCTGCGGCTTCCGGACGGGCGCGAGGCACAGGTCACGCTCGGCGGTTCGGCCGGCTGGTCTGACGTCATCTCGCTGGTCGGGAGCGGGCCACCGCCCTTCGCCTGAGCCGTCCCGGCCAGGTGACGCATTCACACACCACATTCACACACCACCGGCCGCGAGTTCATCAAGGCTGCCGCCGGCAGATGTCAGGGGTGGAATTCCGTTCGAGGCGGAACTGCCTCCGAGCCGGCTTCATGATCTGCGGCACGGGGGGCCACCCTGATGCTTGCCGGCGATGCGGACATGAAGCTCATCAAGGCGCTGATGCGGCACTCGTCGATCCACGCTCCCGCGCAGGCCACCAGCCACGGGCCGGTCCCGGGCCGGGTGGCCTGGAACAGCCGGCTCAGGCGCGTTGGCCGAGCCGAACAGGGTGGGCCGCCTGGGACTCGAACCCAGAACCAACGGATTAAAAGTCCGGAGCTCTGCCATTGAGCTAACGGCCCGTCACCTGAGCATATCGAGATCACAGGGCCAGTAACGACTGGGTTTTGGCCATTCGGACCCACGATGCCGTCCTCGTCAACCTAGCCCGTGGACGCCGCTCGGCGGCCTAGATCCTACTCGCTCGCCGCAGACGTGTGGTCGCGGGCCCTGCCGGTGCCCTCATCGTCGCCGTCCAGCAGAGCGATCCGCCTCCTCGATGACTCGATGCGGAAGGCGTCGTGAAGGCCGAGTCTCAAGGTGCGTAATACGAGGTGACCGCCGGCCGGCCGGTGTAGTTCGGGCCGGCGTGGTCGTCGGCTCCCAAGTAGCGGAACGGCAGCTCGACCAGCCGCCGTCCACGGCAGAGGATCCGACGGCGCCGCGCGTCGTACTCCAGCCCTGGCTTCCCTGATCGTGTTCACGAACGCATGGAGCTGGATCTGTGCTCTGGTAGCAGGCGGCCCTGGCCGAAGCGGCTCCGGTACGAGAACCCCGTGAACCGCTTCTGGGCAGCCGTGCGGGCGTACATCGAAACGTTCAAGGAGATGCCCAGCCGGCGTCGGTCGACGCATGGAAGGCGTAGGCCGAACCGAGCCGGGACACGCGCAGGTCACGGCCACGAAAGTACCGGCCTTTACTGACCGTCAGCAGGTTGCCGACCGCGGATCGGATCCCCCACCCGCGCGGCCATTCGGCTCCGAAACGATGTGACCGCGTTCAGCTCGGCGGGACGACGAGGATCTTGTCGTCGCGCGGCCGCGGCGAGCCTCGGCCGTCACGGTTGCTGGTGGTGATCCACAGGGATCCGTCCGGGGCCCGGACGGCCGCGCGCAACCGCCCGTACGTGCCCTGGTAGTGGGCGACCGGCCGGCCGGCCCTGCCGTCCAGGCCGAGCGGCACCTGCCACAGGCGTTCTCCACGCAGCGCCGCGGCCCACAGCGAACCGCCCGCGTACGCCAGCCCGGACGGTGACGCCTCCGACGTGGCCCAGGTCAGCAGCGGGTCGGTGTACGTGCTGTTGCCGCCGACGCCCTCCACCTCGGGCCAGCCGTAGTTGTGGCCCCGCTCGATCCGGTTGATCTCGTCGAAGCGGTTCTGGCCGAACTCGGTGGCGTACATCCGCCCCTGGTCGTCCCAGGCCAGGCCCTGCACGTTGCGGTGGCCGTAGCTCCAGACGCGTGAGCCGAACGGGTTGCCGGGCGCGGGCTTGCCATCCGGGGTCATCCGCAGGATCTTGCCGGCCGGCGAGCCGCGGTCCTGGGCCAACCCGCGTTCGCCGGTCTCGCCCGTCCCGGCGTAGAGCATGTTGTCCGGACCGAACGCCAGCCGCCCGCCGTTGTGGATGCCGCCGTGCGGGATGCCGGTGACCAGGTTCTCCAGCCGTCCGACGCCCGTGCCGGTGTAGGCGAAGCGGACGATCCGGTTGTCCGAGCCGCTGGTGAAGTAGAGATAGACGTAGTGGTCGGCGGTGAACGTGGGCGACACCGCGACCCCGAGCAGGCCGCCTTCGCCGCCGGCCGCCACCCCGGGCACGGTGCCGAGCGAGCGGACCGCGCCCTGCGGAGTCACCCGCAGCAGCCGGGCACTGTCGCGCTCGGTGACCAGCGCGTCTCCGCCCGGCAGGAACGCCACCGCCCACGGCACCTGGAGCCCGGTGGCCAGTTCCCTCGGCTGCCCGAGCCGGGCGGTGCCGGTCTGCGCGGTCGTGCCGGGCCGCGCGGTCGTACTGGGCAGCGGATCCGGTGTCCGCGCACCGCTGGTGGATCCGGACGGCGAACAGCCGGCGGCCAACAGCATCACGCCGGTCGCGGTGGCGATGATCGAGCGTCGTCTCATGTGAACACCCCAAGCAGTCCGTAGGACTAGTTCACGGAGGCCGGATCGGTCTGGCGGTCATACGCGCTGACGATGGCGTCGAGGAGGCCGGGAAAGCGGGCATCGAGATCTTGGAGGCGAAGCGTTGTCCAGCGGCGGTTGCCATCCTCGCGCTGGCGGATCACGCCGGCCTCACGAAGCACCCGGAAGTGGTGGGTGAGTGTGGACGGCGCGACGTCGACCGGGAAGGTGCCGCAGGCTCGTTCGGGATCGGCGCGCAGTGTCTGCACGATGGTCATCCGGGTGGGGTCGGACAGAGC
>JAOPYK010000219.1 GCA_025964695.1 Streptosporangiaceae bacterium
GGCGATCCCGGCGCCCATGAGTCCGGGTTCGGAAGGCGCGCCCGCGGGACGCGTTACGGGATCGAGGCGCTGCCGGCGTGCTGGTCGTCGGTGGGATGAGAGAGCACGCCGAGGCGCAGCTGCTCCCCGCGCTTGCGCTCCCAGACCCTGGCCCAGCGGCGGTCCAGCTCGCGGTCGACCCACGACGACTCCGGCGGACGCGTGCGGGGGTCGGCCGAGAGCGCCGCGCGGAACTCCTTGCTCAGCCGGCCCGCGTCCAGCAGGTGCGCGGCCCACCGCGCGCCGTCGTCCGGATCCTCGACGAGTTCGTCGTAGCTCAGGAACGCGACCCTGTCCGCCGGGAGCCGGGAGAACGTACGCAGGTAGCCGGTCAGTCGGGCGCGCAGACCCCACCGGGTGCCGAAGCGGACCAGGCTCGCGAGCAGCCTGTTGCGCAGTCCCCTGGCCAGGAGGCGGATCCAGAAGTCGTCGCCTCGCAACGCCCCCCCGTACGCGCTCGTGGTGATGTACCGATCCATCGCCCGGTAGCTGCTGGCCGTGATCCCGGCCGCCCTCCGGCGGGAGATGATGATCTGCGCGTCCGGGAAGCCGGCCAGCAGCTCATCCTCATGGCCGGTGTCCGAAGGGTTCTTGAGTACCGCGACGCCTGATCGGGCGGAGAGTGCGTCGGCGATCCTCACGAATTGCCGTCGTCCGCAATTCCTCCGGCACGTCACATCCCGCTGAGAGGCACCGGGAGACACCGCCCGGTGCCTCTCAGCGGGATGTGACGTGCAAGGCGCCGGGTGACACCGCCCGGCTTCCGGAGCATGGAAGCCGGGCGATGCCCGGACGGCCGCCGACCCCGTGCGGCCGCTCGCCAGGTCAGAGCAGCCAGGCGGCGGTGTCCGCCGGCAGGGTGTCCCCCGCCAGCGGGCCGCTGGACAGCAGCACCGTCTCGTGCGGCGGGAGCCGCACGGGCTCCGGTCCGAGGTTGACCACGCAGGTGAGCCCGCTGTCCCGGAGGAAGGCAAGAACATCGTCATCTCCCTGGGGAAGCCAGGTGAGAGTGCCGTCCCCGAGGCGGTCGCCACGGATGCGCAAAGCCTCCCGGTAGAGGCTGAGCATCGAGGACGCCACCGGCCTCTGCGCCTCGATCGTGAGCGCCTGCCAGTCCGCCGGCTGCGGCAGCCAGGGCGTACCGCTGCTGTAGCCGTAGGGCGGCCGGTCACCGGACCAGGGCAGCGGCACCCGGCAGCCGTCGCGGCCACGATCGGTGTGCCCAGAACGGGACCAGATCGGGTCCTCCAGCAGCTCGTCGGGGAGGTCTTCGACCTCGGGCAGGCCGAGTTCCTCTCCCTGGTAGATATAGGCACCCCCCGGCAACGCCAGGGCGAGCAGGGCGGCGGCCCGCGCCCGCCGGGTGCCCAGCGCCAGGTCCGAAGGCATCCCGTGCCGTCGGTCACCGTGGTCGAAGGCCGTGTCCGCCCGCCCATAGCGCGTCACCGGGCGGGTCACGTCATGGTTGGAGAGTACCCAGGTGGGCGGGGCCCCGTGCGGGGCGTGGGTCACCAGTGTCGTGTCGATCACCTTGCGGAGAGCGGGAGCGTTCCACGGGCAGGCCAGGAAGTCGAAGTTGAACGCCGTATGCAGTTCGTCGGGGCGCAGGTACCTGACGAAGCGCTCGTGGTCCGGCAGCCAGACCTCGCCGATCAGAATGCGTTCCGAGTACTCATCGGACACCTTCCGCCAGTTGCGGTAGATCTCGTGGACGCCGTCCCTGTCGGTGTACGGGTCGAGGCCGTCCGGTTCGGCGTCGGGGTCCTTGATCAGCACTGCGGCCGAGTCGATCCGTATGCCGTCGGCACCCCGGTCGAACCAGAACCGCAGGACGTCGAGGAACTCGTCCTGGACCGCTTTGCTGTTCCAGTTGAAGTCCGGCTGCTCAGGAGCGAACAGGTGCAGGTACCACTCACCGTCGGGCACCTGGGTCCAGGCCGGACCGCCGAAGATGGACTGCCAGTCGTTGGGCGGGCCGTCGCCGATGCCGGGGCGGAACCAGAAGCGGTCCCGGGCCGGTGAACCCGGACCGCCCGACAACGCCTCCTGGAACCACACACTCTGGTCGGAGGAATGGTTGGGCACCACATCAATAATGATCTTGATATTGAGGTCGTGCGCGTCCTGGATGAACTTCTCCGCCTCCGCGAGGGTGCCGAAGGTCGGCTCGATATCGCGGTAGTCGGCCACGTCGTATCCGCCGTCCGACATCGGCGACGGGTACCACGGGTTGAGCCAGATGGCATTGATTCCGAGGTCGGCCAGGTACCCGAGTCGGCTGCGGAGTCCCGCCAGGTCGCCGAATCCGTCCCCGTTGCCGTCGGCGAAGCTGCGCAGGTAGACCTGGTAGATCGCGGCTCCCCGCCACCACGTTTCATGCATGCTGAGATATCTCCTTCACATCGAAGTAAGCGCGGACGATGGTCCGCGATAAAGCCGGATTCCACGAGGGACGCACTCGTGTCGTTCGGGCGGATCAGCCTTTGAGGCTGCCCGCGGTGAGACCGGCCATGATGTTGCGCTGGAAGATGAAGAACACCACGATCGCCGGCAGGCTCGCGATCACCAGGGCTGCGATCAGGACGTTCTGCGGCATCTGCTGGGACAGCTGGGAGATCGCCACGCTCACCGGCATCTTGTTGGTGTCGGGCAGCACCAGCAGCGGCCAGACGAAGTCCTTCCAGACGTTGACCACGGCGAAGATGGACACCACGCCGATGATCGGCCGGGAGATCGGGAGGACGATCGACCAGAGGATGCGCACCGGCGACGCGCCGTCGATGGAGGCCGCTTCGAGCAGCTCTGAGGGGATCGAGTCGAAGAAGCGCTTGAGCAGGAAGATGTTGAACCCGTTGGCTGCGGCCGGCAGCCAGATCGCCCATGGAGTGTTCAGCAGGTTCACATGGAAGATAGGCAGATTCTGTACGGTCAGGTAGGCGGGCAGCAGCAGCACCGTGGGCGGGATCATCAAGGTGAGCAGCATGCCGCCGAGGATCAGTTTGCCGAACATCGGCCTGAGCTTGGAAAGCGCGTAGGCGGCGCCGACATCGACCGCGAGCTGGAAGAGCCAGGCACCCAGTGCGTAGATCACGCTGTTGAGGATGTAGCGGCCCAGGTCCATCTGGTTCCAGGCCGTTTGATACACCGAGGCCTTCGGGTGCGAGGGAAAGAGCGTCGGCGGCGACTGGGCTAGTTCGCCGGAGGACTTCAGCGCGCCGGTGACCATCCAGTACAGCGGGAAAACGAAGACCAGGGTGAACAGGACGACCATGAAGGTCAGTACGGACCAGTAAACGAGACGACCCCGTCGGCCTTGCATCTGGTGCGGCGAGACCAGGGTGCGCTGCACCGCGGTCGGCTCCCGCCGGGGCCTGCCGACCCTGCGAATGCGGGGACGGTAAGGGACGCTCGCTGGGCGGACGGGCTTATCGAGGACGTTCGACATCGAATGCTCCTAGCCTCGGACCCGGACGCGCCGGCCGTCCTGGTCGTCGCGGGAGAGGCGCAGGTAGATCGCGGAGAAGACGATCAGGACCACCATCAGCATCACCCCGAGGGCTCCTCCTCCGCCGAAGTTGTTGAAGTTGAACGCGTACTGGTACATCAGGTAGACCACGCTGACCGTCGAGTTCTCCGGGCCGCCGCCGGTCAGCAGGTACGGTTCGATGAACACCTGCATGGTCGCGATGATCTGCAGCAGCAGCATGACCAGCAGGATCAGGCGGGTCTGCGGGATCGTGACATGCCAGAGCCGCTTGAAGATCCCGGCTCCGTCGAGCTCCGCGGCCTCGTACAGCTCACCCGGAACGGTCTGCAGAGCGGCCAGGTAGATCAAGGTGCCGCTGCCCATGTTCATCCAGGTGGAGACGATGACCAGCGAGATCAGCGCCGTACTGGTGGAGTCCAGCCAGCTGAGCGCCGGCAGGTGGGTGAAGCGCAGGATTTCGTTGAACAGCCCGGGCCCCGGGTCGTAGAACCACTTGAAGAGCAGCACTGAGACCGCGGGTGGCAGCATGACCGGCAGATACACCACGAACCGCAGATAGCCGCGGGCGTGCCGCAGCTCGTTCAGCACAACGGCCGTCATGAAGGGGATCACGTATCCGCACACCAGCGCCAGCACGGTGAAGATCGCCGTGTTCCGCCAGGCGGCGCCGAACGCCGGATCGGCCATCACCCGCTCGAAGTTGCGCGTCCCCACCCACTTCGTCCCGACGAAGTTGGTCTTCTGGAAGCTGAGCAGGACCTCGCGCACGATCGGATACCAGGAGAAGAACGCGAAGCACACCAGCGCCGCACACAGGAACCCGTATGCGGAGAGGTTGCGCTGTACATCGCGGCGCCGGCGCAAGGCCGACCGGCCCCGCCCACCCATCGAAATCATGTCCATGGTTCTTAATCCCATTCTCAGCGCTGCGTCCGCACAGTGTCCCGGGGTGCCGGCCCCCTATGGTCGGCACCCCGGAACCGCGTTAGTTCGCGTTGGCGAGAATCCCGTTGACCTTGGTCTCGGCCTGGGACAGGAGGGTGTCGATGTTGGCGTTCTTGTTGGTGAGCACCGCGGACACCACCCCGTCCATGACCGCGTAGATCTGCTGGGCCTGCGGCGGCTCCAGCCGGTACTTCAGCGACGGGTCACCGTCGGCGAAGGGCTTGTAGTTCGCCACGGGCATGTTGGCGTTCGCGGTGCGGATCTGGAGTTCCTCGGCCGCGGGCGCGCCGGTGAAGATGTTGGGCTGCGGCAGCCCGACCGGCTGCTTGTCGATCTTCTTCTGGGCCCAGTCGAACTGGCCCTTGCCCGGCGTCAGGTTCTCGAACTCCAGCCACATGATGCCGGCCTTGATCTGGTCGGGGGTGGACTTGGGGTTGAACATGTAGCCGTCACCGCCGATGAGCGTGCCCTGCTGGCCCGGCAACGGAGCCAGCCCGTAGTCGGGGTACTTGCCCTGGAACTGGCTGACGATGGTGGGGACGTTGTCCGGGGCGGAGACGTACATGCCGAGCTTGCCGGTGGCCATCATCGGCTGGACGTCGGAGATCTGCAGCAGTTGCTTGGTGCCCATGCTGTTGTCGGTCCAGCGCATCTGCTGGAGGTTCTGCAGCACGGCCTTGCCCTGCGGGCTATTGAAGGCCGCCTTCTTCCCGTCCGGGGAGACCACGTCACCACCCTGGGAGTACATCTCGGTGGTGAAGTGCCAGCCACCCTGGTTGCTCGCGCTGTAGTCGGCGTAACCGACGATGCCGTTGCCCAGAGCGGCGATCTTCTTCGCGTCCGCCTGCACCTCTTGCCAGGTCGTGGGCGGCTTCGCCGGGTCGAGACCGGCCTGCTGGAAGAGCTTGCGGCTGTAGAGCAGACCCATCGAGTAGTTGGTCCTGGGCAGGCCGTAGACCTTGTCGCCGTCCTTGAAGACGTTCATCAGCTGAGGCTGAATGTTCGCGTAGTTCTTCAGGAGACCGACGTACTTGGTGATGTCGGCCGCCTGCCCGTTGGCGATGACGTTCTTGGCGTCCGTGAGGTACACGTAGAACGCGTTCTCCATCTGGCCGCCGGCCAGCTTGGCGGTGAACGTCGCGGGGACGTCGCAGGGGAACGCGTCCTTGCTGACGATCGTGATGTTCGGGTGCAGCTTCTGGAATGCGATGACGTCGTTGTTCCACTCGGTGCGCAAGACCGCCGAGCTCTTGGGTGGCTGACAGCCGACCGTGATCGACACCTTGGTGTTCGGGTCGAGGGCGGCTGCGGCGCCACCGCCACTCTTGCCGCCGGTGTCACCGCTCTTGCCGCTGCTGCTACTGCCGCAGGCGGCGGTGGTCGTCAGTGCGACGGCTGTGGCGCACAGGATCGCGAGGCTACGGCGTCTCATCAAACGAGTTCCTTCCTGAAGTGGCATCGCGAAAACCGTGGCCGGGACGGTTGCTTGGGGCCCCCGACGTCTTGACTGTTACGTCCCGGTAACGTGCGTGCTTCGTGGTTGCGTGAAACATACAGAGACGCGCATCACATAGCAATAGACCGTCATAAGCACGAAAAATATTGACAGAAGCCCTCAAGAGATCTTCAGGGAGGGCTTCTTCGGCCTCGTCGAACCCTCTTTACCTGCGGAGACTCAAACCGGGCAGGCAGCCCGGCAGGCCGCAAGAGTGATCACGAAGGGCGCGAAGGGGCCGGCTGCCGTAATGGAATCGTGACAACCATGTCGAGACCGTGTGATAGGTGCCCTACTTCTTGCGGCCCAGAAGCCGCCCGCCCGCCCGGCGGCGAGACGATCTCAGCAGCCGCGCCAGGGCGAAGTGCGGCTCGGCCCGGCCGGCCGTGCAGCCGATGACTACGAGGGCGTGTGCACCCGGACCGGAGCGGTGGAGCCGCGCACCACGAGCTCCGGCTCGTACAGCAGTTCCTCGGCCATGACGGGTGCGCGGTCGACCTGGTTGACCAGCAGGGTCACCGCGGCCCGGCCCATGGCCTCGATCGGCTGGCGGACGGTGGTCAGCGGCGGGTGGGTGCAGTTGATGAACGCCGAATCGTCGAAGCCCACGACGGAGACGTCCTCGGGGACCGACATGCCCGCCCGGCGGACCGCGCGGATGGCGCCGAGCGCGAGCGGGTCGCTGGCGCAGATGATCCCGGTGATGCCGTTGGCGATCAGCCGGGTGGTGACCGACTGCCCTCCCTCGGGCGAGAAGAGGGCGTGTTCGACCGCCTTCGGAGCGATCTCGAGTCCCGCTCGCTCCGCCGCGGCGGTGAAGGCGACCAGCTTGCGGCGGGAGGGCATGTGGTCCTCCGGGCCCAGCACCAGGCCGATCCGCTCATGACCGAGGGAGACCAGGTGCCCGAAGGCCTGTTCCACCGCGACCTCGTCGTCGGTGGATACCCTCGGGAACTCGAGGTCCTCGCACGCCGCGTTGACCAGGACGACCGGAAGCCTCAGCTCCAGCAGCCGGAAGTAGTGCTCGTGCGGTGAGTAGGCCTCGGCGTAGTGGCCGCCGGCGAACACCACCCCCGAGACCTGCTGGTCCACCAGCATCTCCACGTAGTCGGCCTCGGACAGGCCGCCGGCGGTGCCGACGCACAGCACCGGGGTGAAGCCGCGCTGGGCGAGCGCCCCGCCGATGACCTCGGCCAGCGCGGGGAAGATGGGGTTGCCGAGCTCGGGAAGCACCAGGCCCACCAGCCGGGCCCGCTCACCGCGCAGCTGCGTGGGCCGCTCGTAGCCCAGCACGTCCAGTGCCGTCAGCACCGCGGCGCGGGTGGCGTCGGAGACTCCCGGCTTGCCGTTGAGAACCCGGCTGACCGTCGCCTCGCTGACGCCGACCTTCTTGGCCACTTCGGCAAGTCGGCGGGTCTTGGCAACTTCAGCAGGTTGACGGGTCACAACGCAATGCTACGGCAGATTCACGCAATTCACGTTCGGCTGTCTGCCGTCTGACGTAAGGCACACTCAGGCACGGCCGTCAGGCGCCGGCGAGGGTGATGATCGCATCGGTGACGAAGCCGAGGAAGAGCCCGGCGAAGATTCCCCAGGTGGAGATGGTCTTCAAGGTCGTGGCCCGGGCCACCGCGAGCAGCTCTATGACGACGTACAGGATGGATCCGGCCGCCAGGGCGAGGAACCCGATGCTGAGTGTGGCGTCGAGCAGGCTCTGCCCGGCCAGCGTGCCCACCACCGTCGGGCCACCGCCGATGAGCCCGAGCAGCCCGAGCTGGCCCCAGGACGGACGGCGGCCGGACGCCGCGAGCGGGGCGACGATGCCGAACCCCTCGGTGGCGTTGTGCGTCCCGAAACCGACGACCAGCAGCACCGCCAAGTTGAGCTCGCCGTTGCCGGCGGAGTTGCCGATGGCGAGTCCCTCGGCGAAGTTGTGCAGCCCGATGCCGGCGGCGATCAGCAGGGCGAGCCGCCCGGGGGCACTCCGCCACAGCCCCGCGGAAGAGCCCGGCTCCGCCTCCTCGCCGGGTGCCCCGGCCCGGCGGGCGATCCAGCGGTCGAAGTAAACCAGGCCGACCAGCCCCAGCCCCACCCCCGCGGCCAGCACGAGCCCGTTCCCGGTCGCCGAGGCGATCCGGTGCTTGCCGAGTGCCGCGTCGATGGGCTCCCAGGCGTGCGCCAGCACGTCCCACAGCAGGAAGATCAGGATGCCGATCGCGGTGGCGTTCAACAGTGCCTTGAGCCGCGGACGCGGCGTGCGCAACCGCCCGATCGGCAGACCCAGGTAGATCGTGAAGCCCGCGATCGCTCCCAGCAGAGCGATCTTCTCACCCGACACGGCAGTTTCCTCTTCCCCAGCTAGCAGTGCGAGCTGAGGCTAACCTAACTCCCGAAACCATGTCTACGCGAGCGTAGTATTCCTACGCGTATGTAGACATGGGCGGTGAGCCGGCACCGGCCCGTTCATCCTCGGGATGTAGATGCCTACATCGAACGGTTCAACGACACGGGCGGGCAAGTTCCGCCTGCTGGACGACGATCGCGGCGCGGTGGCGCCCTAGCGTTGTCGGCATCGGGGGATCCCCGCCGACCTCTGGAGGAACCCATATGATCGAAGCGCGTGGCCTGACCAAGCGCTACGGCGACAAGACCGCGGTGGACGATCTCTCGTTCACCGTCCGGCCCGGCATCGTTACCGGCTTTCTGGGGCCGAACGGCGCCGGGAAATCCACCACCATGCGCATGATCCTCGGCCTGGACCGGCCGTCGGCCGGCGCGGTCACGGTCAACGGTCACCGCTACGCCGACCACTCCGCGCCCCTGCACCAGGTGGGCGCGCTGCTGGAGGCCAAGGCGATCCACACCGGCCGTACCGCGCACAACCATCTGCTCGCGCTGGCGGCCACCACCGGCATCCCGCGCACCCGGGTCGAGGAGGTCATCGACCTGGTCGGTCTCCGGGGCGTCGCGCGCAAGCGGGCCGGCGGCTTCTCGCTGGGCATGGGGCAGCGCCTGGGCATCGCCTCGGCATTGCTGGGCGACCCGAAGACGTTGCTGCTGGACGAGCCGGTCAACGGACTGGACCCCGAGGGGATCCTGTGGATCCGTAACCTCCTCAAGGAGCTGGCCGGCGAAGGGCGGACCGTCTTCGTGTCCTCCCACCTGATGAGTGAGATGGCGCAGACCGCCGAGCACCTCATCGTCATCGGCCGGGGACGGCTGATCGCCGACACCACGGTGGAGGAGTTCATCCAGCGCGCGTCCAGCAACACCGTCAGAGTCCGGTCACCGCAGGCCACCGAGCTGCGCGACCTGCTCCTCGGCCCCGACGTGGCCGTGGTGAGCAGCGAGGCCGGGACACTCGAGGTCACCGGCCTGTCCAGCGATCAGATCGGCCAGACGGCCGCCGACCACGGGGTGACCTTGTACGAGCTCGCGCCCCGGCAGGCGTCCCTGGAGGAGGCCTTCATGGAGCTCACCAGTGACTCCGTGGAGTACCGCGCACCGGCCCGACCGGAAGAGAGGACCGCGGTATGACCGCCGTCATGACACCCGCTCCCCCCGTCATGGCCGGCGCGGTGACCCAGGTCCGGGTGGTCCACTCTGAGTGGATCAAGCTCCGGACACTGCGTTCGACGTTCTTCACCCTGCTGTTCGCGGTCATCGCGATGGTGGGTCTCGGAATGCTGTTCTGCTACGTGTTCGCCAGTCAGTGGACGACCATGGAGCCGCAGCGCAAGGCCGACTTCAGCGCCGTCACCGTGCCGTTGCGCGGATACTTCCTGGCACAGCTGGCCGTCGGAGTGCTCGGCGTGCTCGTGATCAGTGGTGAGTACTCCACCGGCATGATCCGGGCGACCCTGTCGGCGGTGCCCCGGCGCCTGCCGGTGCTGTGGGCCAAGGCCGCGGTGTTCGCGGCGGTGACACTGACGCTGATGCTGGTCTCGTCCTTCGCGGCGTTCTTCGGCGGTCAGCTGTTCCTGCGCTCACAGCACCTGCAGACCACGTTGTCGGCGCCCGGCGCGCTGCGCATCGTCACGGGCGTGGCGCTCTACCTGACGGTGGTCGGGCTGCTGGGGGTCGCGCTCGGTGCGCTCATCCGCAACACCGCCGGGGCCATCGCCGCCGTGTTCGGATTGCTGCTGGTCCTGCCCGTGCTCGGTGAGGTGCTCCCCTCGTCCTGGGGCAAGCACGTCACGCCGTACCTGCCGAGCAACGCCGGGCAGGCGCTGCTCAACGTGCACCCGGATCCCGGAGGCATGGCGCCCTGGACGGGCTTCGGGCTGTTCTGCCTGTACGCCCTCGTGGCGCTGGCCGGCGCGGCGGTCATGCTCAGGCGCAGGGACGCCTGAGGCCGGTGCTGATCACGCGCACGCCGGATCCCGATGCGCTGCCGGCGCACCGGGGTTCCGACGTGCCGGGCCGACCCTGCGTGCCGGGCCCGCTGGGCGCCCTGCGCAAGTGGGTGGCCGGCCATTCGATCGCGGTGGACGCCTGTTTCGCGGCGGGGCTGCTGGCCTTCGCCGCGGTGCACCTGCTGCGCGAGCATCCACATCACCCGGTGCTGGTGTGGGCCTTGCAGATCGGGCTGTTCCTGCCGCTGGTGTGGCGCCGCCGCGCGGCCCTGGCCGTCTTCGCGCTCGTCGTCGGGGTCGCCTTCGCCCAGTGGCTGACCGGGGTGCTGGTGCCGGCCGGGGACTTCGCGCTGCTGATCGCGCTCTACACGGTGGCGGCACAGGCCTCGCTCCGCCACATGCTGCAGGCCGCCGCGGTGGTGGAGGTCGGAGTGGCGCTGGCCACCGGGCAGTGGGCCCCGCCCGGAGACCAGATCAGGATGTTCGTGCTGCTGTCGGGGATGACCACGGCCGCCGCCGTCATGGGGCTGAACGTCCGCAACCGCCGTGACCGGCTGGCCTCGCTGGAGGACCGGGCCGCGCGGCTGGAGCGCGAGCGGGACCAACAGGCTCAGATCGCCGTCGCGGCCGAGCGTGCACGTATCGCCAGGGAGATGCACGACATCGTCACCCACAGCCTGTCGGTGATGGTCGCGCTCGCCGACGGCGCCTCGTACGCGATCCCGGCCTCCCCGGAGCAGGCGGCGGACGCGATCGGGAAGGCCTCCCACGTCGGCCGGCAGGCGCTGGGAGAGATGCAGCGGCTGCTCGGCGTGCTGCGCGGCGAGGTGAGCGAGACGGCGCCCGAGCTCGCCGACGACCTGACGGCGAACGGCGCCGCCGAACGCCACCCCCAGCCGGGCCTGCGCCAGCTCGACGACCTGCTCACCCAGGTGCGGGCCGCGGGCCTGCCCACCGAGCTCAAGGTCGTCGGGGAGCCGCCGCCGCTGCAGCCCGGTGCCCAGCTCGCCATCTACCGGGTCGTGCAGGAGGCCCTCACCAACACCCGCAAGCACGGCGGCCCCGGCACCACCGCACGGGTGTGCCTGAGCTACGGCGAGCGGGCGATCGACGTGGAGATCACTGACGACGGGCGCGGCCGGCCCGGACCGCAGCCGGACGGGCACGGCATCACCGGGATGCGGGAGCGCGCGGCCCTTTACGGCGGGGAGGTCCAGGCCGGCCCGCTGCCCACGGCCGGCTGGCGGGTTCGCGCCCGGTTCGGCCCGGCCGTCCGGGTGGGCGCCGCGTGAACGTGCGGGTGCTGCTCGTCGACGACCAGCCGCTGCTGAGGATGGGCTTCCGCCTGGTGCTGGAGGCACAGCCCGGCCTGACCGTGGTGGGTGAGGCGGGTGACGGCCTCGAGGCCCTTCAACTGGTGGCCGAGCACTCTCCCGACGTGGTGCTGATGGATGTACGGATGCCGGGGATGGACGGCATCGAGGCCACCCAGTACATCGCGGAACGGCATGGCGGATCGCGGGTGCTCATCCTGACCACCTTCGACCTCGACGACTACGCCTTCGCCGCGCTCCGGGCGGGGGCGGCCGGCTTCCTGCTCAAGAACGCCCAGCCCGCCGAACTCGTGGCCGGCATCCGTACCATCGCCGAAGGCGACGGGGTGGTCGCCCCGCGGATGACCCGGCGGCTCATCGAGGCGTTCGCCCATCGGCTGCCCGACCGGTCGGGGACGACGGCCGATCCCCGCCTGGACAGGCTGACCGACCGTGAACGCCAGGTCCTCATCGAGATGGCCCGCGGATGCTCCAACGCGGAGATCGCCGGCACCCTCGGGCTGTCCGAGGCCACCATCAAGACGCACGTCAGCCGCATCCTGCCCAAACTGGGGCTGCGCGACCGCGTCCAGGCCGTCGTCCTCGCCTACCAGACCGGGCTGGTCCGCCCGGCGTGAGAGCTGCCCGACAGGCTCATCCACCCGCGCGAGAGCTCCTCGACGACCAGCGCAGGAGCGATGGGGCAGGCTCAGGCGAGCTGCTTGGCGCCGATCGTCTTCATCATCGCCGGCCAGTATCGGTGCATCTCGGGCTGCCAGGCCTGCCAGTTGTGCCAGCCGTCGGTGTAGACGTGCGTGGTGGCGGGGATGCCCAGTTCCTTGAGCCGCGCGATGAAGGAGATCGTCGTCGAGCCGCAGAGCACCTCCTGGAATTGCACGGACTTCTCGTGTCCGGGCTCCGGGCTGTCGTACGGTCCCGGCAGGCCGGTGGTGCCGCTCGAGATGTACAGGTGGGTGCCGCGCAGGTTCTTCGCGAGCTCGTACGGGTCGTGCGCCTTCCAGTTCGCGGCGTCGACGCCCGGAACGCCCCAGATGCGGTAGGGGTCACCACCGTCACCGAAGAAGGCGTTGACGAACATGGTCATGGCCGGAATTCCGGGCTGGGTCAGATGAAGGATGCCGCTGGAGGAGACCACGTAGCCGAACATGCCGGGATGCCGGGCCGCGTAGGTCATGGCACCCGAGGCACCGGAGGAGATGCCCATCACGGCACGCCTTTTACCGGTCGTGCCGGCCCGGTAGTTCCGCTCCATGAGCTGGAGAACCTCCTGAGTATGGAAGGTCTCCCATTTCGGGGTGCCGCCCTTACCGTAGTTCCACCAGTCGGTGTACGAGCCGTTGTCACCCTCAGGCATCACGACCATGACGTCGTAGTGGCCGGAGACCTGCTCGATGTCGGTACTGCGGGTCCAGGACACATAGGTGTCCCGGCCACCGTGGTAGGCGTAGACCACCGGCCAGGTCCGCAGGGCAGTCTGCGACCAACCTCTCGGCACCAGCACCCGGAGCTGCACGTTCTCGGCCAGAGCGGGTGAGGAAACGGTCAGATCGAAGGTCCGGTCGTCCAGTTGCTTCTCCGCGACGATCTTCGCCCCGTCGTCCGCCGCGAACAGCGCGGCACCGGCGGCCGGTGGCGCCAGGAACAGCAGCACGGACATCATCGCCGCGCCCGCAAGGCCGCTCACGGCCCGCAATAGTGAACTCCGCAGCATCTCTCTCCGCTATCTTCCCTGCTCACGGCGGCCCCCCTGGCCGACCGCGGCACTTGTGCTCCCCATTGACCGGACCACTGGTAGACGCTATCGGAGCGAAATCCTTTTATCTGTCGAGGAGATGCAACATTAACGTCGGGCCGGACTATATAGAGTTGACAAGCGTAATTGGAAGTTGAGCTTTGGGTAACGAATACCGTTGTTCATATAAGATTGGCCGTCACCGTCCGTAGCGTTCACCCGGGATGCCGGCGGTACGCGTCACCGGAACGTCCGGAGGGACGCCCAGGCCCCGGGGGGCGACGGGGGCGGCCTCGTGCCGACGTGAGCGGAGCCGCCCGGAAACCGTCTTCGGGCCGCTCACGGCGGATCCGGGCGAGAGCGGGCCTCCGCAGAAACTACCTAGCGCTTGATTGTTTTTTGGCCAGAACATTCCCCTGACAGGGTCTGTTCCAATACAGTGCTCCGATCATGCGTAGGTCGCGCAGGCTGCGGCGGCCCCCGCATGACCGAGGCGCCCGGACCCACCCCGACGGGCGCGCGGATCCGCGAGTAGGAGGTCCGGATGGCCAGACCCTCTGCCCCCCAGAGCGGGGTGCCCCCGATGGCGGTGAACGCGGCCCGGGGGGTGTCGGCGGGCGCTGATTTCGTGCGGCAGCGGGCCGGGTCGCTGACCTATCAGACCGGCACGCTGTTCATCACCGGGATCGAGGGCTTCCGCAAGTCCTGGAACGTCCGCCGTTGGTGGGGCGAGTATGTCGAGCAGTGCGCCTTCCTGGCCGGAGTCACCGCCCTGCCGGTGATGCTCATCGCACTGCCCCTGGGCGGGACGATCTCACTGCAGGTGGGCCAGATCGTACGGCAGATCGGCGCCCAGTCCGGCACTGGCGCCACGGTGGTGCAGGCGATGGTGACCCAGGTGGCACCGGTGGCCGCGGCATTGCTGATCTCCGGTGCCGGCGGGTCGGCGATGGCCTCGGACATGGGCTCGCGGCGCATCCGCGACGAGCTGGACGCGATGGAGGTGCTGGGCATCAACTCGGTGCACCGGCTGGTCACCCCCCGGCTCTGGGCCGCCAGCACCATCGGGGTGCTGCTCTGCTCGCTGATCATCTTGTCCGGCGTGGTGGGCGGCTACTTCTTCAACGTGGTGCAGCAGGGGGTCACTCCGGGCTCGTACTTCGACGGCGCCACCTCGCTGCTGCGCCTGCACGATCTGCTGGCCACCTTGTTCAAGGCCTGGATCTTCGGTTTCATCGCGGCGGCGGTGGCCTGCTGGAAGGGTATGAACTGTGATTACGGGCCGAGCGGGGTCGGCAAAGCGGTGAACCAGGCGGCGGTGATCGCGGCCATGCTGGTCTTCGCCGCCAACTATGTGATCTCGACGCTGGACTACGCCCTCTTTCCTCCCCGGATCTGAGAGGAGGATCTGATGGTCGCCATCTCACCCGTCCGCAGGATCGGCCGCGCGGTTCGCAGCCGCGCCACCTATGGTACGGGGACGTCTGAATTCCTGATCTTCGCGGGACGGGTGTTCTACCACCTGTTCACCGACATCCTGCGCGGGAAGTACCTGAAGACGGTGCTACGGCAGGTCAGCGACATCGTGGCCGGCGTCGGCGCGGTCGTGGTCGGCCTCGGCATGGTCTTCGTGATCTTCTTCATGTCCTTCTTCACCGGCACGACTGTCGGCCTGCAGGCGGTGCCCGGGCTGCAGCGCCTGGGCGTCCAGTCGCTGGCCGGTCTCATCGCCAGCTACGCCAACGTCCGCGAGATCACGCCGATCATCGCGGGGGTGGCACTGATCTTCCAGCTGGGCGCCGCCTTCACCGCCGAGATCGGCGCGATGCGGATCTCCGAGGAGATCGACGCCCTCGAGGTCATGGGCATCAACTCGCTGTCCTATCTGGTGTGCACGCGGGTGGTGGCGACGCTGATCGCGTTGATCCCGCTCTATCTGATCGCGCTGTTCTCCAGCTTCTTCGCCACCCGGCTGATCTCGGTGCAGTTCTTCGGGGTCTCCCCCGGCATCTATGACTACTACTTCAACCTCTATCTGCCGCCCATCGACGTCTTCTACAGCGTCGTCAAGGTGATCGTGTTCTCCTTCATCATCATGATCATCCACTGCTACCGGGGTTTTTACGCCGTCGGTGGACCGGTGGGCGTCGGGGTCGCGACCGGCAGGGCCATCCGCGAGTCGATGGTGACGATCATCATGGTGAACCTGCTGCTGTCGTACATCTTCTGGGGACATGGCGGGACGGTGAGTCTGACCGGATGATGAACTCAGATTTGTCACCGAGGTCGCGCCGGCTGTTCCGGCTCATCGGGGCCGGTGCGGTGGCCGCGGCGGTCGTGGCCTCCTATCTCGGGGTGCGGGCCGGGCATCCGGGATCCACCTACCTGATCGCCACCTTCGGGCGGGCCGGCCAGGGACTGGACAGCCAGTCGGATGTGAAGATCCGCGGCATCAACGTGGGCAACGTGTCCTCGGTGAAGCTGACCAAGGAGGGCAGAGTCCAGGTCAAGGTCCGCCTGAACCACGGGATCCGGGCACCGCGAAGCACGGTGGCAGCCATCGAGCCGTTGTCGGTGTTCGGCCCGAAGTTCGTGAACCTCGAGCCCGGCAGCGGTGAGAACGTCGGCCCCTACCTGGCCGATGGCGCGACCATCGGCCGGACCCAGGACCCCCAGGAACTGACCGACATCGCCGCGCCCACGTACAACCTGCTGAGCGCGGTCGATCCGCAGGATCTCGCCACCCTCCTGCAGACCTTCTCCGGCGGCCTCAACGGCCGGGGCCCGCAGCTGTCGAACACCATCGACAACGCCGCCAAGCTGCTCGATTTGTCCGCACGCAACAGCGGGAACCTGAAGACCCTGATTGCGAACGGCAGGACGCTCAGCGCCACCTTCGCGGGGCGTGGCGGCGAGATCGTGAACCTGGCCCACAACGTCAACACCCTGGCCCCGGTGCTGTCGGATGATCCCGCCCGGCTCAGCGCCCTGCTGACCCAGGGCGGCCAGGTCTCGCAGCAGGTGACCGCGATCCTGGCCTCCGACCCCCAGGGGCCCGGCACGATCATCGACCGGCTACTGCCGGCCTTGGACATCTCCTACCGGGGCAGGGCCAACACCCCGTCCCTGATCAGCGGAGTGGGCGGATTCTTCAACCAGTCCGCCGGGATCCTGCAGGTGGACGGCCCGCACGGCACCCTGCTGGGGACTGAGACCATCCATGTCGACCTCACCAACCCGGTCTGCACCTTCGTCCTGGGGCTTTGCGGCCCCTACCCCAAGCCGCTGCCGTATCCGAAGATCGGGGGCAGGAAGTGACCCGGGCCCGCACCCGCGCGCGGCGCGGACCGGCACGCAAGGCCGCACTCAAGTTCCTGGCCTTCGGCATCGTGACGGTCTGCCTCACCGTCTTTATGGCCTTCAAGATCGTCGGCACCGGTTTCGGCAGTAGCTACCGCCTGGTCGCCAACTTCGACAACGTCGCCGGGCTGCAGTCCGGCGATCTGGTGAAGGTGGCCGGCGCCCCGGTCGGGCGCGTCGACAGCGTCAAGGTGGTCCTCGGCAAGGCCGAGGTCCGTATGTCGGTCAGCAAGGACATCCAGATGCCGGCCGACTCCGAGGCCGTCATTCGCTGGCGCAACCTGATCGGCAAGCGGGAGGTGTATCTGCAGCCCGGCCAGGGCGGCGACATCCTGCGCGACGGGGGACGGATCACCCGTACCCAATCCACGGTCGACCTCGGCGCAGTCATCAACAGCCTCGGCCCGCTGACCGGCAGCCTCGACCCGAAAGAGATCAACCAGATCCTGGACACCTTCGCGGTCGCGCTGAACGGCAACCAGGGCAACATCAACCAGATCACCAGCAACCTGAGCCTGCTGCTCAGCACGTTCGGCGACCGCAGCGCCACCATCGATCAGATGATCAAGGACTACAAGACCGTCACCGACACGATCGGCCAGCGGGATGTGGAGATCGCGCAGACCGTGCAGAATCTGCAGACGCTCACCCAGGCCTTCGCGGCCAGCAACGGAACGCTGTCCGACGCGCTGGTCCAGCTCAACCGCTTCACCGGCAACCTGAACTCGGTGACCAGCGGCAACACCAAGCAGATCGGCGCGGTGATCACCACCACCCGCGACCTGATGGAGATCGCGCACAGTCGCGTCACCGTGCTGAGCGGCATCGTCAGCGGCCTGCCGACCGCTCTGCAGGCACTTCTGACCACGCAGTCCGGCGGCCACTTCGCGCGGACCTCGCTCGTCTGCCTGAACGTCAAGCTGACCGCCAAGTGCCCGTTCACGGAGGTGCTGCCGCCACCGCCCGCCTCCGGTTCCTCGTCTTCCTCGTCGGCGCGCCCGCAGGTCAGCCCGGCCGACCAGGCCACCTTCAGCAGGCTCGCGTCGCTGCTGCTGATGAGCAGTGTCACGAACGGAGGTCAGTGATGCCGGTGACGACCTACCGGGGCCACAACCCGCACCTCATCGCGATCATCGGTACCGCCGTGCTCGCCGTGGCCGTGATCTTCGCGTACGCCTTCGGCACCCTCGGGCTAGGTAAGGGCGGCTACACGGTGAGCGGCAGGTTCGCCGGGACCGGCGGGCTCAAGTCCGGGGACGACGTCCAGGTCGCCGGCGTCAGGGTGGGAGAGGTCAAAAGCGTCAACCCCGATTTCTCGCGCGGCGACGTCGTCATCACCTGGCGGGTCGACGACGGCATCGACCTCGGCTCCCAGACCCACGCCGACATCGAGGCGGCCAATCTGCTGGGCGGGCAGTACATCAAGCTGTCGGGACCGGTGGCACGGCCCTATCTCCGCTCGCTCTCCCAGCGCCAGCGGCAGATCCCGGCGTCGCGGACCAGCATCCCCAGCACGCTCAACCAGTCCATCGACTCGGCCACCAATCTGGCGACCAGGCTCGACACCGCGTCGGTCAACAAGGTCCTCACCGAGGCGGCCGGTATCGACCCCCCGGACCGTCGGCAGCTGAGCCAGATGCTGGCCAACCTGGACAAGCTCACCACCACGCTCAACCAGCGGGCCCCTGAGATCCAGGCCATCATCGCCAACAGCAAGAAGCTGACTGGAACCCTCGCCGCCAAGGACGAGCAGCTCAGCCAGCTGCTCACCTACGGCCAGACCCTGCTGACCACGTTGCGCCAGCGCCGCGACGACCTGCGCGGCACCCTCGGCAACGGCAGCCAGGTGGTGAACACCCTGAACCAAGTGATCACGCAGCACCAGACCGAGCTGAACACCGTGCTCAGCGACTTGCACATCCTCACCCAGGCGCTGACCGGCAAGAACCTGCCGGCGCTGAACATCTCGATGGCCTGGCTCGGCCCGACCTTCACCCAGCTGTCGCAGGACACCGGCAACGGGCGGTGGATGGAGGGCGGTCTCGCCGGTCTGGGACCCATCGGACCGCAGCTGCTGGGGCCGGAACCCAGCTTCCTGCCGCCGAACTATCCCTATCCGGGCGTCCCGACCGTGATGCCGACTCCGAGCGGAGGACGCAAGTGAGCCCCCTGCCGAGCAGGCGGATCCGTCCGGTATTCGCCGCCGTCATGGCCCTTGTGCTCTTCGGGACGCTGGGCGGGGTGCTGGGCGGCTGCTCGCTGCTGCCGTCGGCACTTGGCGGCTCCTCGGCCTCGAAGTACCACGTCACCGTGTACTTCACCAAGGCGGTGGCCTTCTATCCCAAGTCCCAGGTCCAGGTCATGGGCGTCCCCATCGGCACCGTCGACTCGGTCACCCCGGTGAACGGCCAGGTCAAAGTGGTGGCGTCCATCGACCGCGGCGTGCCGCTGCCGGCGAACGCGCGCGCGGCCATCGTGCCGCTGAGCCTGATCGGGGAACGCACCCTGACCTTCTCCCCGTCCTGGAAGCCGGGCGCCGCCAAACTCGCCGACGGAACGGTGCTGCACACCGACCGCTCGCAGGTGCCGGTGGAGGTCGACCAGGCACTGCAGGCGTTCACCACCCTGTTGCAGGCCTTCAACCCGTCCGCCGCCAACACGATCCTGCGCAAGGGCTCGCAGTCCTTCCAGGGCAACGGCGCGGCGTTCAACGCGGCGCTTCAGCAGAGCGCCGATCTCACCGCCAACATCGCCGGGCAGGACCAGCAACTGCTGGAGGTCGCGCGGAACCTGCACCGGATCGCCGGCGTCGTGGCCGGACGGCAGAAGGCGCTGGGCACCCTGATCAGCGACTTCTCCCAAGCCAGCGCCGACCTGGCCGGGGAGCGCCAGAACGTCGAGACCTTCCTCGTGGCACTCGCCTCCCTGGTGCAGCACGGCGATGTCCTGATCAAGTCCTACCAGGGCCAGCTCATCCAGGACCTCGGCCGGATCGCCCAGATCACCCTGGTCGTCAAAGGCAACGCCCAGCAGCTCGCCGCGTTTTTCAAGGCCCTCACCCCGCTGAACTACATGCTCAGCAACGGGACCAATCACAAGGACCACGCCCTCACGCTCCGCCTGGCACTGAACAACGTCTACCGCGAGTACCTGGCCGCCGCGCTCAAGCAGCCCACCGTCAACCCGAAGGTGAAGTGCCTGCCCAAGCCCTACTCCAACTGCCCGTGGGAGAAGTGATGAGACGCCTGTCCGTCGTCGTGGTGCTCGCCCTCGCCGCGGCCCTGTCGGGGTGCTCCTACCAGACCGTGGGATCGCCGCAGGGCGGCGCCACCCTCACCGCGGACTTCACCGACATCCAGAATCTGGTGGTCGGGCACGCCGTCCAGATCGCGAACGTACGGGTCGGCACGATCACCTCGGTCAAGGTGGTCGGCTCGCGGGCGAACTACCGCGCCCGGGTGACCATGTCGATCAAGAAGGGGATCCGGGTCCCGGTCGGCACGACGGCGCAGCTGTCCATCACCTCCCTGCTGGGTGAGAACTACGTGGCGCTCACCCCGCCGCCTGCCGGTCTGAACACCGGGCCCTTCATGGCCGACCACGCCCAGATCGGCTCGACCAGCGTCGTGCCGGCCTTCGAACAGGTGGTGGGCAAAGCGGGACCGCTGCTGAGCGCCCTGTCGGGCAACGACATCGCGACGATCGTGGACGCCGGATCGGCCGCGTTCGCCGGCAAGGGCCCGGAACTGGCGAAGATGATCAAGCAGACGGACTCACTGGTGGCGCTGTTCGCCGGCCAGCGGGCCCAGCTGGACAGCGCGGTCACCGATCTGGCCAAGCTCGGGCGGGATCTGGCCAAGGGCCACGACGAGCTAGGCAGGCTGCCGGTCAGCCTGGCGAAGGTCACCAAGGTGATCGCCGACGAACGCTACCAGCTGCTCGACACGATCTCGAAGATCACCCAGCTGGCCGAAGCCACCAACAACACCGTCCTGGTGGGCCGCACGAGGCAGCTTCGGCAGATGATCACCCAGCTCGGCCCGGTGATCGGCACTCTGGCCAGCGACCAGACCAACCTGGGAGCCCTGATCACCAACATGCGGGACTTCGTGAACAAGGTGCCCAGAGCCATCTACAACGGCCAGCTGCTGCTGTACCCGATCTTGGATCTGCAGGCAGGGCAGACCTCGAACAAGACCGCCGACAACCTGATGGCGGCCCTCACCAAGATGATGGCGGCCCCGCGATGACCAGACGGATCCTGATCAACCTGGTGGTGTTCTCGGTCCTCGGCGTGGTCATGACCGTCTGGGCGCTGCGGAACGTCATCAAGTTCGACGCCGTCACCCAGCCGTACCACATCAGCGCCGAGTTCCAGTCGTCGCCGGGTCTGCAGCCGAACTTCGACGTCGCCTATCTGGGGGTGAAGGTCGGGAAGATCAGGTCCGTGCGCCTGGGCGACCACAAGGTCGTGGCAAACCTCGACATCGACAAAGGCGTCCAGATCCCCGGTAACGTGACGGCGGCCGCCGGTCGCAAGTCCGCGATCGGCGAACCGTACGTGGACCTCTCGCTTCCCCCCTCGGCCGCCGGGGGTCCGCCGATGAGACCCGGCACGGTGATCCCCCTGTCCCGTACCAGCGTGGCCATCTCCTACGGCGATCTGTTCGCGGCCGCCAACAGGGCGGTGCAGGGGCTCAACGCCACCGATCTGCACACCCTCACCCGCGAACTCGCGGCCGGCTGGAACGGCCGCTCCCAGTCCCTGGCGCAGATCCTCGACAGCAGCGAGCAGATCACCTCCACGTTCGCCCAGAACACCGAGATGCTCGACAGCCTCGTCTCGGAGCTCACCCAGGTCAGCAACACCCTCGCCGCGCACAACGGGCAGCTCGCCTCCGGGCTGGACAATCTCGCGACCTTCACCGACACCCTCGCCCGCAACACCGACAAGATCGCTCAGTTGCGCAAGCAGGCCCCCGATCTCCTCGCCCGCTTCAACCAGATCCTCGCGGCGACCGCGCCGGCGAACCAGTGCACGCTGCGGTCACTGAGCACCGCCCTGCCGGTCATCCTGTCCGGCCCCGCACTGGACTCCCTGGAATACGAGACCAGGACCGCGCCGCAACTGGTCAAGATCCTCAATGAGATCTCCCCAAAGGTGAACGGCAAGTCCAACCTGAACATCGACTTCGTGATCACCCTGCAGAAGCCCAAGCCGGCCCTGGAGTACCCGAGCCCGCTGCCGTTGCCGACCGTCGGGGCCATCCCCTCGTGCCCCGGGATCTCGGTACCGTCACTGGCGACCCGCACCGCCGCCAACCCGGCGGCCGGCGGCGCACGGGCCGCCGCCGGACCTGCTCCGGCGCCGTCGCCGTCGTCCGTCGGCGTGCGGAACGCCTCCAGGCAGAGCCCGGCCGGCGCGATGGACTGGCTGATCTGGATTCCCCCGCTGATCGCGCTCGCCATCCTGATCAAGGTCATGAGCAGGGCGATCCCGTTGCTTCGGCCCCGCATCGGGTCCCGCCTCCGGGACATACGCAACCGTACGAACCGAGGAGAGTGACATGGCCACTAAGACGACCAAGGGATCCGGCGGCGACGACAACGCCGAGGCCGCAGTCACCGACGAGGAGTACGACTCCGCGTACGAGGACGATCTGCTGGAGTTGGTCGAGCGGCTGGCGCGGCGGCGGGGCCGGCCTCGGCACAGACCCGCCCCGGCCGACAGCGACGCCGCAGCGGACGCGGCCTCGGAATCGGCCTCGGAATCGGCCTCCGACGTGGACGCCGAGGCGGCGAACGAGACCGACCCGAACACGAACAACAAGCCGGACGCCGACCCGGACCCGGAGGCCCGGCCGACGGCCGGGTCCGGGCCCGAGTCCGAGCCGGACGCGAAGACCGAAGCGAAGACCACGGCCGAGTCGAAGGCCGAGTCGAAGGCCCGGCCAGAGGCGAGGACCGGGGCCGGCGCGAAAAGCAGGCCGAGCGCCAAGGCCGGGGTGGACACCGAAGGTGAGGACGCCGAGGACCGCTCCGGCTCGGCGGGGGTCGGCGGTGACCCGGCCGCCCGCCGGATCCGGGTGCTGACCATCTTGAGCGTCGCGCTTGCCACGGCGCTGGCGGCGGTGAGCACCTTCGCGTTCATGCAATGGCGGGAGTACGGCAGCGGGTCCTCGCCGCAGGTCGCACGTCAGAAGGTCGCCGAGCGGGCCGGTGAGATCGTCGGCACTCTCTTCACCTACGACTACCACGACGCCAAGGGCTACCTGCAGAAACAGGCCGCCGTCATGACCAAGTCGGCCGCCGCCGCCGTCCGGCCGAACTGGGCGACGCTGACCACCCTGTTCGAGACCGGGAAGTACGTCTCCACGGCCCAGATCGAGCAGGTCTACGTGGGCGACATCTCCGGGAACAAGGCCTCGGTCATCGTGGTCGTGAACAACAAGCTGATCACCTCACAGGGCATCCAGAACTCCGTCGGGGCGACCCTGCAGTTCGGCTTGGCGAAGGAGAACGGCGTGTGGCTCGCCAACGCGGTGCCCAAGCTGGAATCCACCGGCGTGCAGACCAACACCGACCTCCAGGGCAAGCCACTGCAACCGGCCTCCCCCACCCCGACCCCGACCCCGACCAAGTAGCCGGACGAGGTCACCGCCGCCCGGGCTCGCGGCGGCCGGGCTCGCGGCGGCCGTTGACGGCCGCCGGGCCGGACGGCCGGGCCGGACGGCCGGAATGCGGCGTACCGGCAGGTCGTTGGCATGGTGGTGACCGAACGAGCTTCCGCGGGGGGACTGTCCCCGGCCGAGAAGGCCGCCGTCCAGGATGTCCTGATCGCTGAGCACGAGGGCACAATGGCTCAGATCGCCGGACTCGCCCGCGACTGGGACAGCATCGTCGAGTCGTCGATGGGAGTGGCCATCGACGACGAGCACGACCCCGAGGGAGCGACGATCGCGTTCGAGCGAGCCCAGGTCGACGGCCTGCTCCTCCGTGCGCGCGGCCATCTCGTGGACCTGGAGCGGGCACTGGAACGGCTCGAGGAGGGCTCCTACGGCGTATGCGAGGGCTGCAAACGTCCGATCGCCCCCGAGCGTCTCGCCGCCCGTCCGGCGGCGACGACCTGCATCCGTTGCGCGGCCAAGCGGCGCTGAGATCCTCAGTCGTCGCGCCAGGCGTGCGTGACCGCGACCGAGCACGCGGCGTACTGCAGCATCGCCAAGGTGACCGAGCCGAGCCGCAGACCCGGCATGCCGCCCCTACCGCGGTCGCCCACCACCAGCAGGGCCGCCTGTTCCGCGGCCGCCAGCAGCGCCTGACGAGGCGGCTCCAGCACGAGCCGGGTGGTGGCGGGCACCTGGTCGAACTTCTCCCGCCACGGGGAGACGACCCGCTCCAGCCGGGCGCCGGCGGACCTCTTCAGGCTCTCCACGTCTCCGTACAAGGCGTCGGTCTCGTCCCCCGCTTCGGGCTCCCGGGCGCCGTAGACCGCCTGCACCTCCCAGCCGCGCAGTGCCGCCTCCTCGAAACCGAAGGCCAGCGCCGCGTCGCTGGACGGCGATCCGTCCACCCCGATGGCCACCAGCCGCCGACCGGGCTCCGTCTCGCGGTGGACGATGACCGGGCAGACCGCATGGGCGGGCACCTGGAACGCGGCGGAGCCCACCGACGACTCGGCTGATCCGCCCGTCCCGTGCGAGCCGATCACGATGAGCTCGGTGTCGCGCGCCTCGTACAGGAGCGCGGCGGCGACCGGCCCCTTGACCAGGCACTTGCGCACTTCCAGCCCGGGTGCCTGCCGCAGGGCACTGCGGACGCCCTTGTCCAGCACGTGCTCGGCCATCCTCCGTGCGATCTCGATCATCGCGGCGTCGAGGGGCGGTTCCGGATAGGGCCAGTCCCAGGCGTGACAGATGGTGAGTGGGCGCCGGCGCAACCGGGCCTCCCCCACGCCCCATCGCAGCGCCCGTTCTCCCCCGTCGGACCCGTCGTAGCCGACGAGCACATCCGGGCGGTGTCCGTTCTCCATGCTTCTTCCCCTTGCGGTCGAGCGGTGGCGGCGATCTCACCCGGCCCCGTCAGTTGGTGTGAATCCGCCTGCCGGTGATCCGGCGCGGCTCGATCCGGACGCACGATCCGCGGTTCCCGCCTGCCCAGGGCTTGACGATCTCGTGGAGACGCCCTACCTCGCCGGGGTCCCCGACCCCGGTGGCCTCGCCGGAGACCAGGACGCTCCAGCCCCTGCTGAAGGCCTCGTCCACCCGATCGACCTCGAAACCGACGTTCTCGCCGATCAGATCGTCCAGTTCGCCACCGCTCGTGGTGCGGAACACGATCGCGCCGTCGACGACGGCGTAGTTCACCGGGATCGCGGCCGGGCCGGCCTCAGTGGGGAACACCACCCGCCCGACCCCGCCAGGGGCGATCAGCCGACGGCATTCGCCCTCACCGAGTTCGTCCAGTGCCGGCAGCCGGCTGGGCACACCACTGCCCGGCGGCACGTCGGCGTGCCCGCCGAGCAGCTCCGCGGCGGGGACCTCCAGCGCCCTCGCGAGCCGCCGCAGCGCGTCCGGACTGATGTTCGCCGAGTGATTCTCCAGGTAGTCCAGGTAGCCGGGCGACATCCGCGCGCGAGCGGCCACCTGACCGATGGTGAGCCCCAGCTTCCCGCGCCTATGAGCGACCCGGCGACCCAGGTCGCTGCGGGCCGTCACCCCGTTCGGCATCGCGACCCCTCCCCTCGTGGGTGAGATGTCCTGTCCACCAGCTTCGGCCGGGGGTGCCACGGCGGTCAGGGCCGGAGGTCACCCGTCCGCGGGACCTCGGTCCCGGTGGGCTGCACGATCACCGCGTGCCGGGCGCTGAGCGGGCGCACGGGCGTGATCACCGAAGCGGGATCCGCCAGACGAGCACCGTGCCGCCCTCGTCACCGGCGTCGGCGGCGAAGGATCCGCCGAGGCTCTCCGCCCGCTCGCCGATGTTTCGGAGACCGCTCCGGCGGCCGGTCGCCGGGATGCCGATGCCGTCGTCCTCCACCCGGAGCACCAGCTGGTCGCCGACGTCCACGGACACCCTCACCTGATGGGCCTTGGCGTGCCGCCCGATGTTGGAGAGCGCCTCCCGTAGCACGGCCAGCAGATGGTCTGCGGCGTCCGCGCACACCGCGGTGTCGAGCAGTCCGTCCAGCCGGACTGAAGGCGCGAACCCGAGACCGGCCGTCGCCGCGTCCACGATCGAGTACAGCCGGCTGCGCAGGCTCTCGTCTTCCGGGTCCGCCTGCAAGGCGAAGATCGTCGAGCGGATCTGCCTGATGGTGGCGTCCAGATCGTCGACGGAGCGCTGGATCCGCCGGGCCACGTCGGGCTTGTCGGTGACCTCGACGGCGCTCATCAGGGTCATGGCGGTCGCGAACAGCCGCTGGATCACCGTGTCGTGCAGGTCCTTGGCGATCCGGTCGCGGTCTTCCAGCAGCGCGAGCCGTTCGGTGTCCGCCCGCCGCTCGGCGAGTTCCAGCGCCACGGCCGCCTGGGCGGCGAACGGCTCCAGCAGCCCCAGCGTGGCATCGTCGAAGACCGGGCGGCCGGGTTCGTTCACCACGGCCAGCACCCCACGGGCGGTGCCCCCGTGCCCCAGCGAGACGATCAGGGTCGGGCCCACCGGCACGTCGCCGGGTATGCCGGCGTTCGAGGCCGCCTCCCGTCCGTCCTCCAGCAGCAGCGGCGTTCCGGTGCGGTACACCGACGCGGAGGCCGCGTCGTCGATGGACAGGCACAGACCCCGCAAGGCCCCGGCGTGCGCCCCGTCCGCCGCGGACAGCCTGAGCTCCCGGGTCCCCGGTCGCACCAGGGCCACCGTGGCCAGGTCGGCGTCGCAGATCTCCCGGGCCCGGCGGGCGACCAGGCCCACGACGTCCTCCGGGGAGGTGCCCGACAGCAGTGCCGTGGAGATCTCCGCGGACGCCTGCAGCCAGCGTTCCCTGCGGCATGCCTCCTGATACAGCCGGGCGTTCTCGATCGCGACGCCGGCGGCCGTGGCCAGCGCGGCGATGACGACCTCGTCCTCCTCGTCGAACTCGCCGCCGTCGGTCTTCTCGGTCAGGTACAGATTGCCGAAATGCTTGTCGCGCACCCGGATGGGCACCCCGAGGAAACGGCGCATCGGCGGGTGGTCGGCGGGCAGCCCATGAGAGTCCACGTGGGCGGAGAGGTCTCCGAGCCGTACCGCGCAGGGGTCCTTGACCAGCAGGCCCAGGATCCCGAGGCCCTGCGGCCAGTGCCCGATGGCCGCGATCTCCTCCTCGGTCGCGCCCACCGTGACCAACCGCACCAGGTGCTCGCCATCGTCACTGATCACTGCGAGCGTGCCGTAGCGCGCGTCGGCGAGGGTCGTGCCCGCCTCGGTGATCCGGAAGAGCACGGTCTCCAGGTCCAGGTCGCTGCCGATCGACACGACCGTCTCGAGCAGCGTGTGAACCCGGTCCCGGGTGGCCAGCACGGTCTCCAGCCGGGTCCGCAGCTCGTCGAGCAGGTCATCGAGCCGCATCTGCGGCAGCACGAGCCGTGCGCGGTTCTCCCCCGGTCGTTCGCCCGTCCCCACCCGGCCAGACTTCCTCACTCGACGTGACCACCAGCCCTCACCACCACCCCTACCCAGCGGCCGCGCGCAGTGCCCGATCGAGAGTATGGTCCGGGCAAGGTCACGTTCCGTTTTCCCCAAATCGGGACTTTGATCCTGTCTTCGCAGGACATCGGGACTTTCGTCACAGGGAGTCACCGGATACCGTCTGCCTATGGGCGGCAGCGTCGCGCACCCCATCCGGGTCTTCCTCCTGGATGACCACGAGGTCGTCCGGCGGGGTGTCGCGGCGCTTCTCGAGTCCGAGGGAGACATCGAGATCGTCGGCGAGGCGAGCTCGGCCGAGCAGGCCATCGCCCGGATACCGGCCGCGGAGCCCGATGTCGCGGTGCTCGATGTCCGCCTGCCCGACGGCGACGGCGTGACCGTGTGCCGGGAGATCCGGTCCCGCCTGCCGCGGACGGCCTGCCTGATGCTGACCTCGTTCTCCGACGAGGAGGCCCTCTTCGACGCGGTGATGGCGGGCGCGGCGGGTTACGTCCTCAAACAGATCCATGGCTCGGACCTGGTCAGCGCGGTCCGCACGGTCGCCTCCGGTCAGTCCCTGCTCGATCCGCGCAGCACCGCGCAGATGCTGCGGCGGCTGCGTGAACGGGAGAGCCGCGAGGACCCGCTGGCGGCCCTGTCCGGCCAGGAACGGCAGATCCTCGAGCTGATCGGCCAGGGGCTCACCAACCGGCAGATCGGCGAGCGGATGTTCCTGGCGGAGAAGACGGTCAAGAACTATGTCTCGAACCTGTTCACCAAGCTGGGCATGAGCCGCCGCACCCAGGCCGCCGCGTTCGTGGCCAATCTGAGGGCCGCCGAGGCCGGGCCCGGCCGGCGCGGCCCGGAATAGCGCCTGGGCAGGGGCGAAAGTCCATCCCGCCGAGGACCCACGCCCCTGACCACTCCACCAAATCACGACGACGCTTTACACATGAAGTTCGACGCGCACGGACTCGAAGTCCTCGATCGCCGACAGTGCCTCAGCCTGCTCGCCTCCGTACCACTGGGCCGGATCGTGTTCACCGACCGCGCGCTACCGGCCATCCAGCCCGTCACCTTCGTCCTGGACGGCGACGACGTCATCCTGCACACCTCCCTCGGCTCCACGCTCGCCGCCGCGACCCACGAGACCGTCGTCGCCTTCGAGGCCGACGACTTCGACACCGCCCGCCGCACCGGCTGGTCGGTCACCATCGTCGGGCACGCCCACGTCGTGCACGATCCCGTCGAGACGGCCCGCCTCGCCCGGCTGCCCCTCCAGCCGTGGACCCCCGCCCCACGGGACCACTTCATCCGGATTCCCTGCCGCCACATCACCGGCCGCCGCATCAATCCCGCGCCCGACCGCCATCACACGCCCGCCTAAGAGTGAGCACTGGCCGGCCGACCGGCCATGACGAGACGACCGAGGAGACGATCATGACCTGCACCCGCGTCGACAGCCTTGACCACAGCATCGAGACGACCAACAGGTGGCTGAGCGACCTCGCGAGAGAGCTCGGAGCGACCGACCGGCGGGTGGCCTATCAGGCTCTCCGCGGATGGCTGCACACGCTTCGCGACCGCCTGACCGTAGAGGTCGCCGCCCACTTCGCCGCGCAGTTGCCCGAGTTGCTGCGCGGTGTCTTCTACGACGGATGGATGCCGAGCCGGGTACCGGTCAAATACGACCCGGACGAGTACCTGGAGCGTTTCGCCCACGAGGCCAACCTGCACGACACCGACGCCCTGACCCCGCTGCGAGCGGTGACCCGATGTGTACGGCGTCACACCTCCGAGGGCGCGGTCGACCGGGCGTTCGGCCAGCTGCCGACCTCCGTCCGGGCCCTGCTCGATGCCCCGGCCCCCGCAGTGGCCCCGGCCGGTAAGGCGACGTGATCGACCGTGGCCCGTTTTAGGGCCGGACGGCCGGAACCTCGTGACCAAAGGCCCTACGGGCCCGGCTGCCCGGCACGAACTCTGGAGACACCATCCGGAAACACCGGATACTCCGATGGACCAGGGAGTTCACGATGACGAGGCAGATCGCCGCCGGATACGGCATTCCCTCCGGGCCGGCGCTCGAGGAACGGATCCACATCCTGGAGTCCAAGGTGAACGCGATGGCCGAGGCGATCCTGATACTGGCCGGGGGACTCGAGGGGACGCCCATGGACGGTCCGCGCGGCGACGGTGGTTCCAGGGCCGCCCGGCTGGCACATGACGTGCTGATCGCCGCCCAGGTCACGACGCACGACAGCGACTGACACGGGCGCCCAGCCCCTGTGGTTCCGCCATGCCCCGCGCCGCCGGACCGACGGGTCTTCAGCCCATCACGAGGACGGCGGCGCCGTTGACCCGGTCGGCGGCCAGGTCGGTGAGCGCCCGGTCGGCGTCGGCGAAGTCGTACGGCATGGTGGCGACCGCGAGCGGCAGCCGGCCGGCCAGCCGGAGGAACTCCTCCCCGTCCGCGCGGGTGTTCGCGGTCACGGACCGGACCTGCCGCTCCTGGAAGAGGTGCCGCTGGTAGTCCAGCACCGGCACGTCCGACAGATGGATCCCGGCGATGGCCAGGGTGCCGCCTCGGTCGAGCCGCTCCAGCGCGGCGGGCACGAGTTCCCCGGCGGGTGCGAACACGATGGCCGAGTCGAGAGGTTCCGGTGCTGGATCGAACGAGTCGCCCGCCGACGCGGCGCCGAGCTCCATCGCCAGCGATCGGGCCGCCGCCGATCGGGTGAAGACGTGCACGGTGGCGCCCTCGGTCATCGCGATCTGTGCCGCCAGGTGGGCCGAGCCGCCGAACCCCCAGATGCCGAGCCGGCCGCCCGGCGGCAGCGCGGCCCGCCGAAGCGCCCGGTATCCGATGATCCCGGCGCACAACAGCGGCGCGACCTCCACGTCGTCCCGGTTGGGGGGAAGGTCGTAGACGTAGGCGTCCGGTGCGAGGGCGTATTCGGCATACCCTCCGTGCGCGTCCCAGCCGGTGTACGCCGACTCCGGGCATAGGTTCTCGGCACCGCGACGGCAGTACGTACAGGCCCCGCAGGTGCTCCGCAGCCAGGCCACCCCGACCCGGTCCGCCGGGGTGTGTCGGCAGCCGGGCCCGGCCGCGACCACCTCACCGACGATCTCGTGGCCAGGCGTCACCCCGGGCAGGTGCACCGGGAGATCACCCTCCGCGACGTGCAGGTCCGTCCGGCACACGCCGCAGGCCCGGACGCGCAGCAACAACTCGCCCCAGCCCGGGTCGGGGACCTCGCGTTCGATCAGCCCGAGCGGCCCGCTCGCCATCGGCCCGGGCCGCAGGACACTCCAGGCGCGCATATCCCCACGGTAGCCGGGGCCGGGCCGGGTGAGCGGGATCAGCGGTCGTCGGACTTCTCCAGGCCCGCCGCGGCCGGATCGAGCACCCGGGACAGGAACGCACGGGTGCGCTCGTGCTGGGGGGCGCTGATGACCTGGGACGGCGGCCCGTCCTCGATGACGACGCCCCCGTCCATGAACACGACCCGGTCCGCCACCTCACGGGCGAAGCTCATCTCGTGGGTGACGACCAGCATGGTCATCCCCTCGAGCGCGAGCGAGCGCATCACCCCCAGCACGTCCCCGACCAGTTCGGGGTCGAGCGCCGAAGTCGGCTCGTCGAAGAGCATGACCTGCGGTCCCAGCGCGAGGGCGCGGGCGATGGCCACGCGCTGCTGCTGCCCGCCGGACAGCTGGGCCGGATAGGCCTCGACCTTGTCGGCCAGGCCGACCCGCTGGAGGTTCTCCCGCGCGATCTTCTCGGCCTCCGCACCGGACCGGCGCAGCACCTTGCGCTGCGCGATCGTGACGTTGCCGAGGGCGGTCAGATGCGGGAAGAGGTTGAACTGCTGGAAGACCATGCCGATGCCGCGCCGTACTGCGTCGATGTCGCACTCGGGATCGGTCAGCTCGGCTCCCGCCACCGACACCGATCCAGAGGTCGGCTCCTCCAGCAGGTTCACACAGCGCAGCAGGGTCGACTTGCCCGATCCCGACGGCCCGATGACGCACACGACCTCACCGGGTTCGACGTGGAAGTTGATGCCGCGCAGGACCTCCAGTGAGCCGAACGACTTGTGCAGGTCGCGGATCTCGATCATGCTCACCGCTGTGCTCTCCCTTGCCGAGCCTCGAGCCGCCGGGCCGCGTAGCCGAGCGGGATGGTGATCAGCAGGTAGCACAACCCGGCCACGATGATCGGAGTCGAGTTCCCCTTCTCGCCGGCGAGATCCTGCCCGAACTTGGCGAGATCCCGCTGCTGGAGCGAGATGCCGATGAACAGCGCCAGCGAGGAGTCCTTGAACAGCAGGACCAGCTCGTTGGTCAGTGGCGGGATCACGATCCGGAACGCCTGCGGGATGATGATCGAACGCATCGACCTGCCGTACGACATGCCGAGCGAACGGGCGGCCTCCATCTGCCCCTTCGGCACCGCCTGGATCCCGGCCCTGATCGTTTCCGCCATGTACGCGGCCGAGACCAGCCCGAGGGCGAGGGTCACCTGTCCGTACACCCCGCCGGGCAGGACCGACCCGCCGAACGCGAGCGGTACGCCGACCCCGACGAAGATGAAGATCAGTACGGCGGGCAGCCCTCGGAAGACCTCGATGTAGGCCGTCGCCAGCCAGCGGTACGGCGGCACCGACGACAACCGCATCAGCGCGATGATCAGACCCAGCACGAACCCGGCGGCGAATCCGCTCAGCGTGAAGACGAGCGTGTTGCGCAGGCCGATGGTGATGATGTCCGGGAACAGGCCCTTGGCGACGTCGAGGTTGGCGAAGTTCTGCTTCAGCGAGCCCCAGTCCGCCAGCGCCGCGAGCGCCACCACGGCGATGACGAACAGGGCGTACTGGGCGCCCAGGGCCAGTTGCCGGCGGCGCCGCCGGGTCAGACGTGTGCGCGGCACCGCCACCTGTGCGTCTGCCACGATCATCCGCCGGCCGGCATCGGGCCGATCCACTTTTCGTAGATCGCCTTGTAGGCGCCGTCCTTCTTGGACTCGTCGATCACCTGGTTGATCAGTTGGATGAGCTTGGGGTTATTGCCCTTGCGCACGGCGAAGCCGTACTGCTCACCGGTGTTGAGGCTGGCGGCCAGCTCGAACTTCGCGTTGGCCGGGTCCTTCAGCCACCCCTGCACCACCGGATAGTCCGCGACGATCACGTCGGCCTGGCCGCTGCGCAGGCCGTTGAGCTCGGAGCCCGAGTCCTTGAACGAGGTGGAGTCCAGACCCTTGCCGTGCACGTAGTCCTCACCGGTCGTCGAGGCCTGCGAACCGAGCTTGAGCTTCTTGGCCTTGACGTCGTCGAGCGAGGTGACGCCCAGGCCCTTCTTCGCCATCAGCGCCTGGGTCGCGTTGAAGTACGGCTGGGAGAAGTCGATGAACTTGGCACGGTCCGGCTTGATCGTCATACCGGCCGCGGCGACGTCGCACTTGCCCGCGTTCAGTGCGGATCCGGTCTTGATGGTCTCGAACGGAGTGTCAATGATCTTCTGAGTGACGCCGAGCTTCTTGGCCACCAGATCGATCACATCGACGTCAAAGCCGACGACCTTGCCGCCCTGCTCCGACTGGAACGGCGGGTACGGCAGGTGCGTGCAGGTGGTGAGCGCGCCCTTCTGCACCAGCTTGGCGCCCTGTACGGTGACTCCCTTCGAGCCGCCGCCACAGGCGGTGGCCGACAACGCCAGAGCCGTGAGGCCAGCCGAGATCACTAGGCGCCGTAGCAGCTTGGGGCGGTTGTGCACAATTCCTCCTGGTTTGATCTTTTGCTCATCGGCACTATGCCATGAAGCACAGCGTGGCCGGGACCCCGTTCAGGCCTCCCGGCGATCTCCCATTGTCGCTACGCTCCGCATCGTGCGAGAACTGGCCGTAGAGGACCGGCTGCTGCTCTTCGTCTATGATCTGCGGTCGCTCGATTCCCTGTCACTCGTCCTTCTCACTCACCCAGCTCACCCAGCTCACCCAGCTCGTAGGTGCGGGAGCGGCGTTCCTGGTGGCCACGCTGCGGACCGGCGATCCAGTGCCGGATGTGCTCGGGGCGTCGTGGTCCGGCGGCCGGGCCCTGCGGATCGATCTCGCCGGTCTCTACCGGCCGGGAGCGGACGCCCTGAAGCAGGACGTGCTCAGGTGGCCAGGCCGGTGTCTCTTCACCCTGGCCGGGTTCTGCCTTGCCGGCCGGGAAATCCACTGTACCTGCGGGAACTCATGCTCGGCGCGGAGCTGCGAGGACGCGCTACGGGTCGCCACCTGGCTGGGACGCGACCGGCACAGCCGATCCCAGCCGCCGCCGCGGGCCTGCCGGCCGGCCGTCCCCTTTATGATCACGTGGAGCGAATAGCCCCCCGTCAGTAGACCGAGATGTGCACGTGGTCGTAGTGGTTCTGCGTGATGCTGCCCCGGTCCCCCATCGGCCGCCAGCCGCTGCCGCCCGGGTTCCAGATCCGCTGCCGCCAGATCACGTACTTGATGCCGAGCCGGGCCGCGTTGGCCGTCGCGTAGGCGGCGACCTGATCGCCGTTCGCCTGGCGGTCCGGGCTCGGCATCCGCCCGCCGGTGCTCTCCATGAAGTCGCAGGCCCGGCCCGTGCCGTGGTCCTGCGGATCGCCGGGACGGAAGCAGCCGATCACCGGGAAGGGGCCCAACCGGGCGTCGATCTCCACCCGCAGGGCCCGCATGGGATCGGTGACGTTGTCCCCGATCACCGGTGACCTGGCGGTGGCGACGCGCAACGGCTGTACGGGCGCGGCCGGCGCGGCCTTCGGCTTGCCGGGGCCGAGGGGTGCGATCTTGGCTTCGCGCGGCATCAGCCGCTGCAGGGTTCTGCGCAGCTTCGTGAGGTCGGTCGTGGGCGCGCTGACGATGAGCGCGTTGCCGTCCGGCAGTCCGAGGCTGCGGGCCTGGGCGTGCGAGACGACCGCGTCGACATCGGTGATCCCCATCGCCGCGTAGGCCCCGATGCGGGCACTGGCCGACCGTGACGGGCTGCCCGCCGAGACCATACTGCCCAGCCCGGCCGTGCCGTCCTGCCCGACCGACGGCGAGACGACCAGGTCACCCGCGGCCACGTTGTGCCACAGCGGGTCGGACTCGGCCACCGGCTGCGGGGTGAGGGCCCGGAAGGTCGACGGGTCGACACCGAGCACTCCGACCGGCCGTCCGGCCACCAGGGTGCGGGCCGCGTCGACGACCTCGACCGCGACCACTCCCCTGGCCCGCCTGACACGCGCGACCGCGGCGGTGGGCAGAGTGGCCCCCGCGGCCACCAGCAGGCTCGGCGTGAACCGCCTGCCCAGCGGCGCCACCTGGGCGGCCACCGGCACGGAGAGCCCGGCGGGCGCGGCGGCGGGCTCGGCCGGAGGACCGGGCCGCCCGGGGCGGGTGAGCACGACGAGGTCGGTGGCGATCGTCAGCACCAGTGCGACGCCGATGACCACCGGCGAGCTGCGGCTCACGGTGCGCACGCCTTCCCTTCGGGACTGGGGCTTCGGGACTGGGGCTTCGGGACTGGGGCTTCGGGACTGGGGCTCGTGACTGGGGCTTCGGGACTGGGGCCGGGGATTGTGGCTTCGGACTGGGGCCAAAAGTGGAGGATGACATCCGCCCGGCGCGCAGCACAAGGCAGGCGATCTCCCGGGGCGGCGCCGTCTAGCCCTGCCCGGCCGCAGACCGTCCAGTGCGGCGTGGACGTAGAACTGGTCGCCCGTCGTGCCGCCGGGCAGGCGGGTCCGCAACGGGGCCGGCTCGGCCTCGACGACCTTGCCGTAGCCGGTGTCGGTGCCGAGGCGTACCCGAGGCCGGGCGACCTGCCAGCTCACCCGCATCTGCCGGGACGGGTCGGCGCTCATCGCCGGCCAGCGGGCGGTGATCCGGCGTCGCCGCCGCGGCAGTGCGGGTGAGCAGCATCGGGCCCGCCGCAAGCGTGGCGGCGCCCACCGCGGCGGTCCGCAGGAAACCCCGTCGGGTCAGCCCGTAACGGAGCAGTTCGTGGCGTTCGGCCATGGTCATCCGCTCGAACTCGGCGGCGCCCATCCGGCCCATCCGGCCTCCTCGATCAGGCCCGGATCAGATCAGGATCGAGCCTTGGAGGACGGCAATAGTCCGTTATGCCACTATTCGACCCGAAGTGGAGCGGCCACGTCGTGCAGATGACGCAGCACCAGCTGATAGGACTCCACCAGGCCGGTCTCGACGTACGGCAGGCCCACCTTGACGCAGTGCTCGCGCACCAGCGGCTGGACCTTTCGCAGGTTCGGGCGCGGGATGCTCGGAAACAGGTGGTGCTCGACCTGGTAGTTGAGGCCGCCCAGGAACCAGTCCGTCACGGGGCCGCCGCGCACGTTCCGCGAGGTGAGCACCTGCCTGCGCAGATGATCCCAGCGCTCACCCGGTCCGGGCATCGGCATGCCCTTGTGGTTGGGTGCGAAGGCCATCCCCAGATGCAGGCCGAACAGCCCCTGGTGGAGGAGGATGAACACCACGGCCTTACCCGGGCTCATCAGCGTGAAGGCCAGGGCGAGATAGCCGGCGGCGTGCACAGCGAGCAGGGCCGCCTCGATCGCCCGCTCCTTGCGCCCACGGTCCTTCAGTCCCTGAATGCTGCTGACCTGCAGGCTGATCCCTTCGAGCAGCAGCATCGGGAAGAACAGCACGGACTGGTGGCGGGTCAGCCAGTGGAGCACGCCTTTCCGCCCCACGGCCTCGCTCGCGGAGAAGACCAGGGCGCCGGTGCCCACGTCGGGGTCCTTGCCCAGGTGGTTGGGGTTGCCGTGGTGCCGGTTGTGCTTGTCGTTCCACCACCCGTAGCTCATGCCGATCATCAGGTTGCCGAGCAGGTATCCCAGCCACCGGCTCGTCCGGGCCGAGTCCGAGATCTGCCGGTGACCCGCGTCGTGGCCCAGAAAGCCGGTACGCGCCGAGATCGCGGCAGCCGGAATGGCCAGCAGCAGCGCCCACCAGGAGTCGAACACCGCCAGGCCGACCCAGATCGCCGCGGTGGCGAGCACATTGACGGCGATGGCGCAGGCGTAGTAGCCGTTGCGGCGATCCAGCAGCCCGCTGGCCCTCACCTGCTGGGCCAACGGCGTGAAATCACTGCCGGCCGGACCTTTTCGGGGCGCGGCCAGGGTTTCCGGCATACGGTTCCTCCACTTCAGGGCGGGTGCGTGTCCTGAACGTATGTGGTGCGGGCCACTCCTGACGCCACGCTGCGGAGCCAGATGGAGTCTCACTCCAGAGACCTAGCTCCCAGGTCTCAAGATCAGAACAGATTTGGGATCAGAGCTGGGAGAAGTCGCCGTGTCTGCCCGCGCCGTTCGCGAACCGGGCGGCTCCGGTGGAGACCTCGCCGAGCGCCGTCGTCCCGTGCCCCAGTTCGTTGGCCATCGCCTCGTCCTCCGGCAGCCCGGCCTGTTCCAGCATCGACATGCGGTCCGTCCGCAGGCAGGTCTGCGGGAACCGGGCGATCTCGGCGGCCAGCCGCTCCGCCTCGGCCCGCGCCTCGCCTGGGGCGACGAGCCGGTTGGCCAGGCCGATGTCGTAGGCCTCCGGCGCCGGCACCGGACGTCCGGTGAGGATGAGGTCCATGGCGCGGCTCTCGCCGATGAGACGCGGCAGGCGTACGGTGCCGCCGTCGATCAGCGGCACACCCCAGCGGCGGCAGAACACGCCGAAGACCGCGTCGGACTCGGCGACCCGCAGGTCGCACCAGAGCGCCAGCTCCAGCCCGCCCGCCACCGCATGCCCGCTGATCGCGGCGATCACCGGCTTCGACAGCCGCATCCGGCTGGGGCCCATGGGCCCGTCGCCGTCCTCGGTCACCTGGTTGCCGCGCTCGGTGCCGATCGCCTTGAGGTCGGCGCCGGCGCAGAAGGTGCCGCCCTCTCCCCAGAGCACGGCCACCGACGCCTCCGGGTCGGCGTCGAAGGCGCGGAAAGCGTCGGCGAGCGCCGTCGCGGTGGGTCCGTCCACCGCGTTGCGGACGTCGGGCCGCGACAGGACGATCGTGACGACCGGGCCCCGGCGCTCGGTACGAATCGGCTGCTCGTTCATGGTCGACTCCCTCTACCGCATGGCCCGGGCACATACCGCACGTACCACGTACGATCTTGGACGAATCTCCTCCGGAACCCGTACGGAGGGGATACTCTGCACGAGTTCTGCAGCGGAAAAAGCAACGGGAGCACGCCATATGACCGCCGCCAGCAAGGCGCGAGCCCTCACCCGGTGGGGAGCGGTGAGCTTGATGGCCGCCGCGGTCCTGACGGCGACCGGAGGCGGTTTCGCCCAATCGTACGCGGGACTGTATCACTGGGCTCTCGAGCACGGCCTGCACGGATGGAAGGCCGAATCCTTCCCCCTTCTGGTCGACCTGTTCATCATCGTCGGCGAACTGGGGCTGTTCCTGCTGGCGCTCGACGCCTTCGTCCTGCACCGCCGGCAGCTGATGAGCTGGCTGGACTTCTGCCTGCCCCTGTTCATCGCCCTGGCGGGGTGGACGGCGAGCCTCATCTTCAACGTCGGGCACGTCGTCCAACGGGAGTTCTCCTACCAGGCGACGGCCGCCGTCCCGCCCATCGTGTCGATGCTCGGGCTCTTCGTGCTGCTACGGACGTTGCATCGCTATGTGGCGACCCAGGCGGCCGACCAGGCCGCCGCGGACGCCGAATCGGAGACCGATGTCGCCGAGCAGCGCGCCATCGCGCCGGTCACCCTCCAGCACATCACGGTGATGCCGCTGCGCCTCGTCGGCCAGCCGCAGCCCGCGGCGGCCCAGCCACGTCCGCTGACCGCGGCCGAGCAGGAGCCGACCCCCTCGGGCGTCACCATGACCGCCGGGCACAGCCCGGTCGCCTCGACCATCTCCTGGCCGGCCAACGGAAAGCACGCGGCCGCCGAACGGCTGCAGTCGGCCACGGCCCGCGGCGGCGTCAACGGGCATGCCTCCGGCGGAGACTCCACCTCGCTGTGGCCCGACGACCCCGAGCCGGAACCCCGGCCGCAGCCCAACCCCGAGACCATGCGCCAGATCATCATGAAGACCCTCGGCCGGCACAACGGCGACGTCACCGCGACCTGCGACGATCTAGCGGCCGAGGGTTACGCCATCGACGAGGCCGAGGTGCGCAAGGCCCGGGAGAACCACTGGTTCCCCTACGCCGTCTTCCGGCTGCTCTCCAAGCACCACGGTGACCGTGATGCCGTCGGGCGGGAACTCACTGAACGGGGAGTCCAGTACGACGGCAGAACCCTGGACGATCTCGTGCACTCCTGGCGGCCACCGGCCACCTGACAGACGCGTCCTGACCGACGCGTCGACGAGACCCCGAGCCGCTTGCTCGGGGTCTTTGCTTTTCCGGCAAATCGCGCCACTACCAGGCAGGACTTGACAGAGGTCGAACTCATGTTCGACGCTGTGCGTGTGGGCGCGCTGATGGACCGGGTGGGACCGCTGACCGCACCGGCCGAGGAGGATCTCGTGCCGGTGCTGCCCGCGTTGCGTCCCGTGCTGCCCGGCGGCGGCCTGCGTCCGGGGTCCGTGGTGTGCGTGGACGGGCCGGGGGCGGGGTCGCTGGGGCTGGCGCTCATCGCGGGGGCCTGCCAGGATCCGTCGTCTCCGGGCGGCGGCTGGTGCGCCGCCGTCGGGCTGCCCGAGTTCGGCGTGCTGGCGGCGGCCGGGATGGGCGCGGACCCGGCCCGGCTGCTGCTGGTCGACGACCCGGGCGATCGCTGGCCCGACGTGCTGGCCACGCTGTTCGAGGCGGTCGGTCTCGTTCTGGTGCGGCTGCCCGAGCGGCTCGCACCGGGGGTGGCACGCCGGCTCACCGCGCTGGCCCGCAAACACGGCTGTGTGCTGGCGGTCGCCGGCGACTGGGCCGGCGCCCAGCTGCGGCTGCGGGTGGACACCACCGAATGGACCGGCCTGGGAGACGGCCACGGCCAGCTCACGGGCCGCCGGGCTCGCGTCATCGCCGAAGGCCGCGGCGCCGCCGCCCAAGGCCGGGAGACCTGGATCTGGCTCCCCGGCCCCGACGGCCTGGTCACTCCCGCCACACCCCCATCCACCAGACACACCCACCTCGAGGTAGTCGCATGAGCGAACGCCATAGGCACGTGAGCGGGCGCGCGTCGTCTGGACTGAGGAGCGCGCACAGCGAGGAACGAGCGAGCACGCGACGAGGGAAGACGGCGCGTCAAAACGCCTGCGAACCGCCGAGCGAAGCGAGGCCATGAGCATGAGCATGAGCATGAGCATGAGCATGAGCATGAGCAGGACTCTGGTGGCGTGGTGTCCGGATTGGCCGGTGACGGCGGTGGGGATCGACGCGGTGACCCCGGGGATCGCGCTGGAGAAGGAGCGGGTCGCGGCCTGCTCGGCGGCTGCGCGGGCGGCGGGGGTGCAGCGGGGTCAGCGGCTGCGGGACGCGCAGCGTCGGTGCCCCGACCTGGTGGTCCGGGAGCGTGACCTCGGCGCGGAGGGCCGGCTGTTCGAGGGGGTCGCCGCGGCCGTGGCCGCGCTCACCCCGCGGGTGGAGGTGGTACGACCCGGGGCGTGCGCCATTCCCGCACGGGGTCCGGCCCGTTTCTACGGCGGCGAGGAGGCGCTGCGGATCCTCATCCAGGACGCCGTCGTGGAGTCGGGGCATGACGGCGGAGTGGGTGTCGCGGACGGGCTGTTCACCGCCGAGCTGGCCGCCCGTACGACGGACGGCGGGGTCATCGTGCCGCCGGGCGGATCGGCGAAGTTCCTCGCCGGTTATCCGCTGACGGTGCTGGAGCGCCCGGAGCTCGCCGATCTGCTGGTACGCCTGGGCATCCGGACGCTGGGAGAGTTCGCCGCGTTGCCCGCCGGGCACGTCGCCGGACGGTTCGGCGCGGCCGGAGCGCTGGCGCACCGGCTGGCCAGGGGACTGGAACCGCGCGCGGTCGCGCCGCGGACGGCGACCGCCGACCTGTCCGCACAGACCGGCTTCGATCCGCCCGCGGCCCGGGCCGACCAGGTCGTCTTCGCGGCCAAACGGCTCGCCGACCGGCTGCACGACGGCCTGGCGGGTGCGGGGCTGACCTGTGTCCGGCTCGCGGTCGAGGTCACCTTCACCGATGGCAGGGTTCAGGAGCGGCTGTGGCGGCACGACGGGGGGCTGTCCGCGCTAGCCGTCGCCGAGCGGGTCCGCTGGCAGCTGTCGGCCTGGCGGCCCGAGATCACCTCGGACGGAGACCCAGGGGGGGCCGCGGAGTCCGGCACCGAGGGCGGGGTCTGCGCGCTCGCCCTGGTCCCGGATCAGCTGGTTCCGGACGAGGGCAGCCAGCAGGCCCTGTGGGGCCAGACGAACGTGACCGACCGGATCGCCCGCGCGGCCGACCGGATCCAGGCCATGCTCGGCCATCAGGCGATCACCCGTCCGGTGCTGACCGGCGCGCGCGGGCCGGGTGAGCAGGTCATCCGGGTGCCCATCGGCGACCTCCCGCCCGGCCAGATCGGCGATGGGCCCTGGCCGGGCCGGGTTCCCGCACCCGCGCCCGCCGCCGTACCGCCCACGCCGTTGCCGGCGAGCGTCACCGACGCGGGTGGTGCCGTGGTGAGCGTCAGCGCCCGGTGTGCGGTGTCCGGGCCGCCCGCGCGGGTCGCGGTGGCCGGACGGCCCGCCGAGCCCGTCACCGCCTGGACGGGACCGTGGCCGGCGAGCGAACGGTGGTGGGATCCCGAGCACACTCGCCGCCGGGCCCGTTTCCAGGTCGTCACCGGGGACGACCGCGCTTATCTCCTCATGGTCGAGGGCGGCCACTGGTATGCGGAGGCCGTCTATGACTGACCGGCACCTCCGGGCGGACTGTCCGGGGCTTCAGTGTGGGCGTCGGCCGGCATACGGCCACGAGCTGGGATACGGCGATGGGCTGGGATACGGCGATGGGCTGGGATAACCGGCCGATCCCGTGGAGGGAGTTCGAGCGGCGGCTCTCGTGGAAGGACCGTGCTCGCGCGGGAGCGGCCGAGACGCCCGTAGTTCCGGAAGGGCCGTCCGAGCGGGGGCCGTCCCCCGTACCGGAGCGGCGGGGGCCGGACCGGCCGGCACCGCGGGCGGACGCGTTGCCGTGGGCGGAGCTGCACTGCCACTCGTCGTTCAGCTTCCTGGACGGCGCCAGCCACCCCGAGGAGCTGGTGAAGGAGGCGGTGCGGCTGGGGGTGGAGACGCTGGCGATCACCGACCACGACGGGATGTACGGTGCGGTGCAGTTCCACCGGGCGGCGAAGGAGGCGGGGATCGGCACGATCTTCGGTGCCGAGCTCAGCCTGGAGCTGCCCCGCCCGCAGAACGGCGAGCCCGACCCGTACGGACGGCATCTGCTGGTACTGGCCCGTGACGCCCAGGGATATGGCCGGCTGTGCTCGGCGATCACGTCGGCCCAGCTGACCGGCGGGGAGAAGGGTCGTCCGGTCTACGATCTGGAGGCGTTGGCCGACGCGCACGACGGGCACTGGGCGATCCTGACCGGCTGCCGCAAGGGGCTGGTGCCGGCGGCCCTGGACGGCGGCGACCCGGAAAGCGAGCTGCGGCGGCTCACCGAGCTGTTCGGCCGTGACAACGTCCATGTCGAGCTGATCGACCATGGCCAGCCGGGCGACGACGCCCGCAACGACCGGCTCTTCGAGCTGGCCGGACGGGCCGGGCTGGGCGTGGTCGCCTCCAACAACGTGCACTACGCCGCCCCCGGTGAGCCGGCCCGGCTGGCACAGGCGCTGGCCTCCGTACGATCCCGGCGCAGCTTGGACGAGATGGTCGGCTGGCTGCCCGCCACGGGCACCGCCCATCTGCGTTCGGGTGAGGAGATGGCGGCCCGGCTGGCCCGCTTCCCCGGCGTACGGGAGCGCACCGTCGAGCTGGGCCGGGACTGCCGGTTCGGCTTCGAGGTCGTGGCACCCAAACTGCCGGACTGGCCGGTGCCGAAGGGCCACAACGAGGCCAGCTGGTTGCGAAGGCTGACCGCCGAAGGGGCGCTGACGCGGTACGGGCCGCCGGACGCCGAGCGGACCACGGGGGCGTACGCGCAGATCGCCCGGGAGCTGGAGGTGATCGAGCAGCTCGGCTTCCCCGGCTACTTCCTGATCGTGCACGACATCGTGGCCTTCTGCGAGCGCGAGAACATCCTGTGCCAGGGGCGCGGTTCAGCGGCCAACTCGGCGGTCTGCTACGCCCTCGGCATCACCGGAGTCGACGCGGTCCGCCACGAGCTGCTCTTCGAACGGTTTCTGTCCCCCGGCCGGGACGGACCACCCGACATCGATCTGGACATCGAGCACCGCCGCCGCGAGGAGGCCATCCAGTACGTCTACCGGAAGTACGGACGCGACCGGACGGCCCAGGTCGCCAATGTCATCTCCTACCGTCCCCGGATGGCCGTGCGGGACTCCGCCAAGGCGCTGGGCTACTCCCCCGGTCAGCAGGACGCCTGGTCACGACAGGTCGACCCCCGCGACCCGGTGGGGAGCGAGGCCGACGTTCCCGAGGCCGTCACCGAGCTGGCGAACAGAATGCAGCGGCTGCCCCGGCATCTGGGCATCCATTCCGGCGGGATGGTGATCTGCGACCGGCCGGTCGGGGAGGTGTGCCCGATCGAATGGGCACGCAAGGCCGACCGCAGTGTTCTGCAGTGGGACAAGGACGACTGCGCCACCGCGGGCCTGGTGAAGTTCGACCTGCTGGGGCTGGGCATGCTGGCGGCCCTGCACGACACGTTCGACCTGGTCGCCGAGCATCACGGCAAGCGGTACGACCTGCATTCCATCCCGCCCGACGACGCCGAGGTCTACGCCATGATCTGCGATGCCGACACCGTCGGCGTCTTCCAGATCGAGTCGCGTGCACAAATGGCCACCCTGCCCCGGCTGCGGCCGGAGAGCTTCTATGACCTGGTCGTGGAGGTCGCGCTGATCCGGCCGGGCCCGATCCAGGGCGGTTCGGTCCATCCCTACCTGCGTCGCCGTAAGCGCCCCGAGGAGGCGGTGATCCCACATCCGCTGATGAAGAACGCGCTGGAGCGGACGCTGGGGGTGCCGCTCTTCCAGGAGCAGATGATGCAGCTGGCGGTGGATTGCGCCGGCTTCACCCCGGACGAGTCCGACCAGCTGCGTCAGGCCATGAGTTCCAAGCGCGCCCCGGAACGGATCGAGCAGCTGCGACGGCGCCTCCTCGACGGCATGGCCGCCAACGGCATCCCCCCGGAGGTGGCGGAGGAGACGTACGAGAAGATCCTCGGCTTCTCCAGCTTCGGGTTCCCCGAGTCACACGCGCAGAGCTTCGCGCATCTGGTCTATGTCAGCGCCTGGCTGAAGCGGCACCATCCCGCCGCCTTCACCGCGGCGCTGGTCCGCAACCAGCCCATGGGCTTCTACAGCCCGCAGTCCCTGCTGTCGGACGCCCGCCGACACGGCGTCGCGGTCCGGGGCGTGGATCTCAACGCGAGCGACGTGCTTCCCAGCCTGGAAGAACACGTAGCGGTGGACTCCCGGCACCCTCATGCCCCTGGCACGCCGCAGCCGGCGATCCGTCTCGGGCTCTCCGGCATCCGCAACCTCGGCACGGACGTCGCCGAGACGATCGCCGCCGGTCGCCCCTACCGCGATATGGAGGACCTGGCCCGCCGGGTCCCCCTGTCGGCGGCCGCCTTCGAGGCCCTCGCCACCGCCGGGGCGTTCGACTGTTTCGGGCAGTCCAGGCGGTCCGCGCTGTGGGCGGCGGGCGCGCTGGCGGGCACCGGGCCCGGGCAGCTCCCCGGGATCACCCCCGGCACCGTGGCACCCGAGTTGCCCGCCATGACGGTGATCGAGGAGACCCTCGCCGACCTGTGGGCAACCGGGATCTCGCGCATCCATCCGGTCGCGCACGTCCGGCCACTGCTCGAGGAGTACGGCACCGTGCCGGCGGCCGGACTGGCGGGGATCCCCGGCGAGACCAACGTGGTGGTCGCCGGTCTGGTCACCCACCGGCAGCGGCCGCCCACCGCGGGCGGCATCGTCTTCCTCAGCCTCGAGGACGAGACCGGCATCATCAATGTGGTCTGCCCGCCCGTCGTCTGGGAGCGCCACCGGGGCATCGCCCTCGACGCCCAGGCCCTGCTCATCAGCGGACGTCTGGAACGGGTCGACAATGTGACCAATGTCCGCGCCACCCGGCTCCGTCGCCTTCCCGTCCCCGGCAAGGTCAAGGCCCGCAACTTCCATTGACGTCAATGTCGGCGGGTTCTCGTGGGGCCTTCGACGACCTGTTCGGCCAACAGATCGACCAGTAGGTCGGCCATCTGCTCGACCAGACCATCCGAACTCTCCCACGGCCAGAGGTGAGCTGCGGATACACGCGCTACCGGCGTGGCACGGGACGGGCGACGGCCCCGGGAAGGCTCAGGTCCAGCCGAAGTCCTGCGTCCACCAGGGACCACCGGAGCCGCCGGAATGGACACCGACGCCGAGCGCTCGCAGCTTGCAGTTCAGGATGTTGGCCCGGTGGCCTGGGCTGTTCATCCAGCCCTGCATCACGGCCGCCGCGGTCGGATAGCCCATGGCGATGTTCTCCGCGCCGGGCTGCACGTAGCCCGCTCGCTTGATCCGGGTCCAGGGTGTGGTGCCGTCCTGCGAGTTGTGGTCGAAGTACTTGTGCACGGCCATGTCGGTGGAATGCGCGCGGGCCGCGTTGGCCAGCCGGGAGTCACCGCGCAGGGCCCCGCAACCGTGCTTGGCGCGCTCGGCGTTGGTCAGCACCACGACCCGGTGTTCCAGCGCGCTCATCCGGCCCGTCACCGGCGTGGTCGAGGTCGTCTTCTTCCTGCCCTTGGCCGGTGCGGAGGCCTTGGCGGTGGTCTTGGGGGTGGTCTTCGGCGGCCCGACCGGACGAGGGACGGAAGCCTGCGGAGGCGTGGCCTCGGCGGCCGGGGTGTCGGTGGCGGCCGGGGCGGGAGTCCCGCCCTGCTCGGGCGCGCTCGGCCGCACCGAGGCGGTGGTGCCGCCGTCCGAGGTCAATTGCTGGACCGTGACCGCACCGCCCGCGACCAGGATCGCGGCGGCGCCCAGGGCGAGGACGATGCCTCCCCTGCGCCTCCCGGACATGACGCCTCCCATGGTTTACCAAATCGGGAAGCACCATAGACCCTTAAATCATTATTAGTCACCCGAAGCTCGACAAATCGCCCTGGTAGCGATGGGTCACGGAGGTAACGCCGGCCACAGAAGGGCGGCCGGGTATTACGGGCGCAGCTGGTCCATGGCCTTGACGATGCGCTTGTCGGACACCGGGTACGGAGTGCCGAGCGCCTGCGCGAAATAGCTGACCCGCAGTTCCTCCAGCATCCAGCGAACCTGCTCCAGGGCCTCCCCCGGCCGAACCGTTCCGGTGAGCTGTTCGTAGGCCGTCCACAGCTGCTGGACCTGCAGCATCCGCTCGCGGTCACGGTGCGGGTCGTCGGGCAGCTTGTCCAGCCGGCGTTCGATCGCCGTCAGATAGCGGACCAGGTCCGGCAGCCGCCGCCAGCCGGTGACGGTGACGAAACCGGGATGGATCAGGCGGGACAGCTGGGCGCGGATGTCGGTCAGCGCCGGGATCAGCGACGGGCTGGCGGTGCTCTTCACCCGCAGCTCGATGACGTGCGACGTCTTCAGGATGCGCTCGACCCGGCCGACGATGGCGGCGGTGGTGTCGTGCAGTTCGGCGCGCACGGTGTCGTACAGCTTGGCGAAGGCGTCCTGGTCCCAGACGGGGCCGCTGTTCTCGGCGATCAGCTTGTCGGCGGCGCAGGCGACGCAGTCGTCGAACAGCGCGGCGACACTGCCGTGCGGGTTGTGGCTGAGCGCCAGCTTGGCGTGGTTGGTGAGGCGGCCCTGGATCTGCTTGACCGGCGAGGGGGCGTTGAGCAGCACCAGCCTGCGGGTGCCCAGCCACATGGCCTGACGTTGTTCGGCCTCCGTGCCGTACATCCGGATCGCGACGCTGCCGCCCTCGTCCGCGAGCGCCGGATAGCCCTTGAGCCTGCCCTGCGCGACGGTCTGCGGGAGCGTGCCGAAGTCCCACGTACGCAGCCCCGCGCGTTCCAGATCACCGGTGGCCTTGACCAGGGTGGCCCGCTGCTGTGGTGCCAGCCGCCGCTTGAGCGCCGCCAGGTCCTTGTCCTCGGCCAGGACGCGGTTCTTCGGCCCCACCACCCGGAAGGTGACCTTGAGATGGTCGGGCACTTGGTCCAGCTGCCAGCTGTCGCGGGACACGCTCACCCCGGTCAGCCGGCGCAGCTCGCCCTCCAGCGCCTCCAGCAGCGGCGTCGTCCGTGCCCGCACCCTGGCCAGCAAGGCCCTGGCCCAGTCGGGAGCGGGCACGAAGTTGCGGCGGAGGTTCTTGGGCAGCGCCCGGATGAGCGCGGTCACCAGTTCCTGACGCAGACCCGGGATCTGCCAGTCGAAGCCATCGGGGCTCACCTGGTTGAGCACCGGCAGCGGGATGTGCACCGTGACCCCGTCGGCGTCGGCTCCCGGCTCGAACTGGTAGGTCAGGTCGAGCATCAGCTCGCCCTGTTTCCACCGGTCCGGGAAGTCCCGCTCGCTGACGTCCCCGGCCGACTCGTTGATCAGCATCGACTTCTCGAAGCCGAGCAGGTCCGGCTGTTCCCGACGGGTCTTCTTCCACCAGCTGTCGAAGTGCCGTCCGGAGACGACCTCGGCGGCGATGCGCTGGTCGTAGAAGTCGAACAGGGTCTCGTCGTCCACCATGATGTCGCGGCGGCGGGCCCGGTGCTCGAGCTCCTCGACCTCTTCCAGGAGCTTGCGGTTGTCGTCGAAGAACTCGTGGTGGGTCTCCCAGTCGCCCTCCACCAGGGCGTGCCGGATGAACAGCTCCCGGGACAGCTCGGGGTCGATACGGCCGTAGTTGACCTTGCGGGAGGCGACGATCGGCACGCCGTACAAAGTCACCTTCTCCAGCGCCATCACCGCGCCCTGGTTCTTCTCCCAGTGCGGTTCGCTGTAACTGCGCTTGACCAGGTGCTGGGCGAGTGGCTCGATCCACTCCGGCTCGATCCGGGCGTTGATCCGGCCCCACAGCCGGGAGGTCTCCACCAGCTCGGCCGACATGACCCAGCGGGGCGGCTTCTTGAACAGCGCCGACCCGGGGAAGACGGCGAAGCGCGTGCCCCGGGCTCCTGCGTACTCCCGCTTCTTGTCGGGTTCCATGAGCCCGATGTGCGACAGCAGCCCGACCAGCAGCGAGGTGTGGATCTTCTGCGGGTCGGCGGGGGTGCTGTTGAGGGTGATGCCGAGGCTCCGGGCCACCTGCCGCAGCTGGCTGTTGATGTCCTGCCACTCGCGGAGCCGCAGGTAGTTGAGGAACTCGGCCTTGCACTGGCGGCGGAACTGGCCAGAGGAGAGCTCCTGCTGCTGCTCCCGGAGGTACTCCCAGAGGTTGAGGTAGGTCAGGAAGTCCGAGCCGGGGTCCCGGAAACGCGCGTGCTTCTCGTCGGCGGCCTGCTGCTTGTCCACCGGCCGCTCTCGCGGGTCCTGGATGGACAGCGCGGCCACGATGACCATGACCTCGCGGACGCAGCCGTTGCGGTCGGCCTCCAGCACCATACGGGCCAGCCGTGGGTCGACGGGCAGCTGCGCCAGTTTCCGCCCCAGCGGGGTGAGCCGCGTCCGGCCGGCGCCCTGACCGGGACCGCGCGCCTCCCGCTCGGCGGAGTCGAGTGCGCCCAACTCGTGCAGCAGATCGATGCCGTCCTTGATGTTGCGGCGGTCCGGCGGGTCGATGAAGGGGAACGCGGCGACGTCGCCCAGACCCGCGGCGGTCATCTGCAGGATGACCGAGGCGAGGTTGGTGCGCAGGATCTCCGGGTCGGTGAACTCCGGGCGGCCGAGGAAGTCCTCCTCGGAGTAGAGCCGGACGCAGATGCCCTCCGACACCCGCCCGCAACGGCCCTTGCGCTGGTTGGCCGAGGCCTGGGAGACCGCCTCGATGGGCAGCCGCTGCACCTTGGTCCGGTGACTGTAGCGGGAGATCCGGGCGGTCCCGGGGTCGACCACGTACTTGATGCCGGGCACGGTCAGCGAGGTCTCGGCGACGTTGGTGGCCAACACGATCCGGCGCCCGGAGTGCTGCTGGAACACCTTGTGCTGGTCGGCCGTCGATAGCCGCGCGTACAAGGGCAGGATCTCGGTGCCGCGCAGGTTCTGTTTCTGCAGCGCGTCCGCGGTGTCGCGGATCTCCCGCTCACCGCTGAGGAAGACCAGGATGTCGCCGCGGCTCTCGGTGCCCAGCTCGTCGACGGCGTCACAGATCGCCTGGATCTGGTCGCGCTCCTCGGCGTCGTCCTCGTCCTCCGTGCCGGTGTCGCGGACCAGCGGCCGGTAGCGGATCTCCACCGGGAAGGTGCGCCCGGAGACCTCGACGATCGGCGCGTCGGCGAAGTGCCGGGAGAACCGCTCCGGGTCGATGGTCGCCGACGTGATGATCACTTTGAGGTCGGGCCGTCGGGGCAGCAGCTGCCGGACGTAGCCGAGGATGAAGTCGATGTTGAGGCTGCGTTCGTGGGCCTCGTCGATGATCAGTGTGTCGTAGCGCAGCAGCTGCCGGTCCTGCTGGATCTCGGCCAGCAGGATGCCGTCGGTCATCAGCTTGACCAGCGTGTCATCGCCCGACTTGTCAGTGAAGCGCACCTTGTAGCCGACCGCCTCGCCCAGCGGGGTGTTCAGCTCCTCGGCGATCCGGTCCGCCACGGTACGGGCCGCCAGCCGCCGTGGCTGGGTATGCCCGATCTGCCCGAGCACACCCCGACCCAGCTCCAGGCAGATCTTCGGCAGCTGAGTGGTCTTACCGGACCCGGTCTCTCCCGCGACGATCACGACCTGGTGGTCACGGATCGCGGCGAGGATCTCGTCCTTCTTCTGGCTGACCGGCAGCGCCTGGGGATAGGTCACCGCGGGCATCGCGGCCCGCCGGCCCGCCACGCGCAGCTCGGCGGCCTCGACCTCCGCGGCGATCTCGGCGGTGACCGACCGCCTGGCGGCCGGGTCGCGGAGCCCGCGTACGCCGTCGAGCCGACGGCCCAGCCGCTGCTGATCGCGCAGCGTGAGTTCTGGCAGGCGGGCCTGCAGGTCAGCGAAGGGAGATGTCATTGCCCGTCAAGGATAGGCAATCGCCCCGGCACTCTGGCAAAGCAATTTGCCGTGACCACCCGTACGCGGCCGGCCGCGTACGGGTGGTCACGGCAAATGACGGGGAACGGGACTCAGTCGCCGAGCGCCGCGGCCCAGTCGATGACGGCGGCGTTTGGGTTGCCGGGCGCCACCTTCACGGGGACCTTCGACCCCGGGTACAGCAGCGGCAGCGCCTCGGGCGGCACCGGGTTGCCGACCTGGATCTGGTACGGCATGCCCTCCTGCGGGCTGATGGTCAGCACGAAGGCGTGCATCGGCACACCCTCGGGGTTGGTCATGCCGAGCGGCTGGTTCTGCACGATCACCGCCCGGCCGGGTGTCCCGTTGGCCAGGATCCAGGCCGCGCTCGAGGTCGGGTCCCCGGTGGAGGCGAGCCGTACGGTCGGCGGCGGCGCGTTGAAGTCGAGCGCCACCCGCGTCCGGTCCTGGGGGTGGACGCGAGCGGTCACCACGGTGGCGCCGGGCTGGATCTGCGCCAGCCACATCTCCGGCACCCGCTGGCGCACCTGCGCCTGGTACGGGGGCACGTCGTTCAGCGTCACCTCGATGACGAAGGTGCACACCCGTTCCACCAGGCCGCCGCCCATCTGCACCGTGGTGCCGCTCATCTGCACGTTCACGATCACCGCACGACCCGGCTGGCCGATCTGGAAGAGTTCGCTGTCGACTCCGCCCGTCATCTCGCTGAAGCCCTTGCGCACCTTGTCGAATAGTCCCATTCCGGCAGTATCAGGGGCTGTTCAGTCCGCCTACAAGGCGTTTCAGGCGACAAGATCGCGTTGACCAGCGGCAATCGCCGACGTCAACTCCCAATGCCACGTGTCCGAAACCGTCACTCCGTGATCACGCAATCGTCCGCGGATCGATTGCATGATCACGAAGGGAAGGTCATTCGCGGACGAGGTCGACGGGGATGTTGCCGCGGGTGGCGTTGGAGTACGGGCACACTTGGTGGGTGGCCTCCAGCAGTGCCTCGCCGTCCTCGGCGGAGATGTGGTCGGGCAACTCGGCCCGGAGCACGACGGACAGCGCGAAGCCGCCGTCCCCGTTCGAGCCAAGGCCGACCTCCGCGGTCACCGAAGCGTCCGAGACATCGACCTTCATGCGGCCGGCCACGAGGTTCAGGGCGCTGGCGAAGCAGGCGGCATAGCCGGCGGCGAAGAGCTGCTCGGGGTTGGTGCCGGCGCCGGTTCCGCCGAGTTCCTTGGGCGGCGCCAGGGTGACCTCCAGCTTGCCGTCGGAGGAGACGGCCACGCCGTCCCGGCCGGACGCGGTGGCGATCGCGGTGTACAGAGTGCTCATTCCTGCTCCTCAATGTAGACAGACTTGTCTGTCCGATCGACCTCATCATAGACAGATCTGTCTGATATTGTCAAAGTATGACCACCGCCTCCCGTAGCCCGGCCCGCCGTCGCGTACTCGACACCGCGGCGCGGTTGTTCTATGCCGAGGGCATCCACACCGTGGGCATCGACCGGATCATCGCCGAGGCGGGGGTGGCGAAGGCGACCTTCTACCATCACTTCCCCGCCAAGGAGGCGCTCGTCTGCGCCTACCTCACCGAGCAGAGCGAACTGCAGCGCGCGGCCGCACAGGGGCTCAGGGCGAGCGACGCGGCCCCGCTGGACAAGATCTTCACCGTCTTCGAGGTCATCGGCGAGATGGGGTGCGGGCCTGGTTTCCGGGGGTGCGCCTTCCTCAACGCGGCAGCAGAGTACGCCGACCCCGGCCACCCCGTGCGCGTGGTCATCTCCGCGCACCGGCGCTGGTTCCGGGACCTGCTGTGCGAGCTGCTGACCGACGCCCGGCACCCCGACGCCGAGCGCACCGCCGACCTGCTCGTGGTGTTGCGTGACGGCCTGACGGTCGGCAGTTACCTCGACGACGCCGAGGCGATCCGGGCCGCCATCCGCACCACGGTGACCCGGGCTCTCGGCCTCGCCCCCACTAGCGCCGGACCGTCCGCAAGCGGTTTAGTGCAATTCGCCAATGAAAGGCCAGAATGTGGCACGTAGCGTGCCCCCATGGCTACACGCGATCCCGGGGGCTGGCGCGACCGGCTGAATCTCCTGATACACCGTTACCGAGTGCCGGGTGCGGCGCTCGCGTTCCTCCACGAGGGCGAGATCCACGAGTACGCGGCCGGGGTGCTCAACCTGGATACCGGAGTCGAGGCGACGCCCGGCTCGCTGTTCCAGATCGGCTCGGTCACCAAGGTCTGGACCGCGACCCAGCTCATGCTGCTGATCGGGGAGGGCAGGCTCGCTCTCGACACCCGGGTGGCCGAGGTGCTGCCCGAGTTCAAGGTGGCCGACGCGGACGTCTCCCGCAGCGTGACCGTCCGCCAGCTGCTGTCGCACGCCTCCGGCCTCGACGGCGACCTGCTCCTGGACACCGGCCGCGGGGACGACTGCATCGAGCGGTACGTCGCCGCCTGCGCCGAGCTCCCGCAGGTGGCTCCGCCCGGCACCACGCACGCGTACTGCAACGCCGGGTTCATCATCCTCGGCAGGGTCATCGAACGGCTCACCGGCAAGGTCTGGGACAACGCGCTCCGCGAGCAGATCATCGAACCGCTGGGCCTGACCCGCACCTGGACGCTGCCGGAGGACGTGCTGCGGTTCAGGTCCGCCACCGGTCATCTCAGCGCCCCGGGCGCCGGCCCGCGGACCACCCCGGTGTGGGGAATGATGCGCTCCTTCGGGCCCACCAGCCTGGTCTGCGCCTCCGCAGCCGACGTGGTGGCGTTCGGCCGGGAACACCTGGCCGGCGGCGCCTTCCACTTTCCCGTGATGCACGAGCCCCAGATCGAGGTTCCCAACCCGTACACCTATGGCGGTCACTGGGGCCTGAGCTGGGTGCTGACCTCCTGGGACGGCCACCGGGTGCTCCTGCATCCGGGCAACACCCTCGGCCAGTCGGCGATCCTGTGGGTGGTGCCGGAGCTGAACGCCGTGGCCGCGCTGCTGTGCAACGCCGATCACGGCCCCTCGGCCGGTCTCCAGCGGGCGGTGGCCACGGAGCTGTTCGCGGAGCTATATGGAGTGCGGGTGCCCGCGCCGCTCGCGCCGCCGCCGGAGCCGCCGCAGGTCGACGTGGAGCGTTTCACCGGGGTGTACGAACGGACCGGCGGCCGGCTGGCCTTCTCCGTGCGCAGTGGCGTGCTGCACCTGCGGATGACGGACTCCACACCGTACGCGGACCTCGCCGACCCCGTGGAGATGGATCTCGTCCCCGTCGACGCCACCACGTTCGTCGGCCGCCGCCCGCACGAGCCGGAGTGGAGCAGCGTGGTCTTCTCCTCGTTGCCCGACGGCTCCCCCTACGTGCACCACGGGGCCCGGGCCACGCCCAAGGTCTCCTAGCAAGGTCTCCTGACTCCGCAGCGCCCCCATGAGCAGCGGCCAGGAGGTGTGCAGCTCCTGCTGCCAGTAGGGCCACGAGTGCGTGCCCCAGTCGTACGCTCCGTACGCCGCCGCGGGCGACATCCAGCGGTGGTGAGCCGCTCTGCGAATAGAAATGTTCACAGATATCCGGACCAGCGGAGTGGGCGCCGGGCATGGGTGCCGCGCGGAAACCCCGGCGGCCTCTGACAGAGTTGACCCCACATTGGGAGATCGCGGGGAGGTGAGACGGATGTCCGAGCCGGTGGGACCGCACGGAGCGCTGGAGTCCTCGAGCCTGGTCGAACTCTCGGTCCGGCGGCTGCGCGACGAGATCCTCAGCGGGACCCTGGTCCCAGGTGAACGGCTGATCGAGGAGCAGCTGACCCGGCGCTTCGGGATCAGCCGCGCGCCGGTGCGGGAGGCGCTGCGACTGCTCGGCCAGCAGGGACTGGTCGAGCATCTGCCCCGCCGCGGAGTACGGGTGGCCGAGCTGTCCCGCCGTGACGTGGACGAGCTGTTCACGCTGCGGGATGTGCTGGAGCGCCACGCCGTCCAGACGGCCCTCCCGCTGTCCGGCGACCGTTCCCTGGACCTTCTCGCACAGGCGCTGGAGACCATGCGGAAGGCGGCCACGACCCGCGACCTGCCGACCGAGAACGCCGCCCACCGCCGCTTCCACATCGAGGTGGTGGCGCTGGCCGGGCACCGTCAGCTGATGCTGGTGTACGAGCCCGTGATCTTGAAGCTCCAGCTCTACATGGCCACCAACATCCGCCGGGAGGCCGAGGAGCGGACCCCCGACCAGGGGGTGCTGCGGCACCAGCGGCTCTTCGAGGCCATCGCGACCGGGGATCCGGAGACCGCGCTGAGGATGCTCGCCGCACACGGCGCCCGCACCTACATCACCTGACCCCCCCTGACCCACCCCCTGACCCACCGCGGTCTTACACGCCTGTAACAGGCGAGGGCGCCCACAGACACAATTCTGTCGACAATCGACGGCATGGGTAGTCCAACCCTCTCGATAGAGGCTCGATAGGACGGAGCCGACCGTGCCTGACCCCCTGCACGTCGAAGCCGAGCCGTACGTCTACGGCTTCGACCCCGAACACACGGCATTGATCGTCATCGACATGCAACGCGACTTCGTCGAGCCCGGGGGCTTCGGGGAGACCCTGGGCAACGACGTCGGCATGCTCCGCAAGGTGATCCCGCCCCTGCGGGAGGTGCTGGCCGCCACCCGGTCCGCCGGGATGACCGTCATCCACACCCGCGAGGGGCATCTGCCCGACCTGTCCGACTGCCCTCCGGCCAAGCTCAACCGGGGTGCGCCTTCCCTGCGCATCGGCGACCCGGGGCCGAAGGGCCGCATCCTCATCCGTGGCGAGTACGGCCACGACATCTGCGACGAACTCGCTCCGGTCGAGGGCGAACTGGTCGTCGACAAGCCCGGCAAGGGCTCGTTCTACGCGACCGGGCTGCACGAGCTGCTGCGGGGCAAGGGCATCACCAGCCTGATCGTCACCGGCGTCACCACCGAGGTGTGCGTGCACACCACCGTCCGCGAGGCCAACGACCGGGGCTACGAATGCCTGGTCCTGTCCGACTGCGTGGGCTCCTACTTCGCGGAGTTCCAGCAGTACGGGCTCGAAATGATCAAGGCCCAGGGCGGGATCTTCGGCTGGGTCGCCCCCTCGGAGAACTACCTCAAGCCCCTCGCAGGGAGTTGATCGACATGACCGTGACCGCCCCCGAGGCTCCGGCTCCCGGACCCTCCGAAACCCTCAAGCCACCGTGGTGGGTGGCAGGCGACACCAACGCCTTCTTCGGGCTCGGCTTCAACGTGATGGTCAACGTGCTGGTGCTGAGCGGGCTCTGCCTGGGCGTGGTGCACCTGCCCGGATCCGACGTCTTCGGCGTCATCCTGCCGGCGATGGGCATCCAGCTGCTCATCGGCAACGTCTACTACACCTACCTGGCCCGGCGGCTGGCCCGTCGCGAGAACCGCCTCGACGTCTGCGCGATGCCCTACGGCCCGAGCGTGCCGCACATGTTCATCGTGACCTTCGTCATCATGCTGCCCACCTACCTCGCGACCAAGGACCCGCTGAAGGCCTGGGCCGCAGGGCTGGCCTGGTGCTTCATCATCGGGGTCATCGTGCTGATCGGCGCGTTCGTCGGCCCCTACATCAGGCGGTTCACCCCGCGGGCGGCCATGCTCGGCACCCTCGCGGGCATCTCGATCGCGTTCATCTCCATGCGGCCCGCCGCGCAGATGTGGGAGGCGGCCTGGATCGCGCTCCCGGTACTGGCAATCATCCTGATCGGCTTCTTCACCGATCTGAAGCTGCCCGGCAACATCCCGGTCGGGCTCGCCGCGCTGCTGGTCGGCACCGCGATCGGCTGGATCGGCGGCTACATGCACCCCGCCGACGTCACGGCGGCCGCCAAGGACATCACGATCAGCCTGCCCACACTGAACCTCGGCAGGCTGATCGACGGGCTCAAGGAAGTCTCGCCGCTGCTGGCGACGGCCATCCCACTGGGCATCTACAACTTCACCGAGGGCATGAGCAACGTGGAGAGCGCGGCCGCGGCGGGCGACTCCTACAACCTGCGCTCCGTGCTGCTCGCCGACGGCATCGGCGCGGTGGTCGGCTCGGCCCTCGGGTCGCCCTTCCCGCCCGCCGTCTACATCGGCCACCCGGGCTGGAAGTCGGCGGGGGGCCGGACCAGCTACTCGCTGGCCAGCGGCGTGGTCATCGCGCTGTTCTGCTTCCTGGGCATGTTCGCGCTGCTCGGAGCGGTGCTGCCGGCTCCGGCGATCGTGCCGATCCTGCTCTACATCGGGCTGCTCATCGGCGCGCAGGCGTTCCAGGCCGTGCCGAAGGCGCACGCGGTGGCGGTCGTCATGGCGATCATCCCCAACATCGCGGCGTGGGCCCAGGGCTACATGGACAACGCACTGGCGGCCGCGGGCACCTCCGCGGCCAAGGTCGGCTACGACAACATCGCGGCGGCCGGCACGGTCTACAAGGGCACGGCGCTGCTGGGCGGCGGCGCGGTGCTCGCCGGGCTGGTGCTCGGCTCGATCGTCGCGTTCGTCATCGACCGGTCGTTCGTGTGGGCCGCGGGCTACTGTCTCCTCGGTGCGGCGCTGTCGTTCATCGGCCTCATCCACGGCGTGAAGGTCGAGTGGAACGCCAACGGCCAGGTCTCTCTCGGCTATCTCCTCGCCGGGCTGATCTTCCTGGCCTTCTCCTTCGCCAAGACCGCCCCGGCGGCCGGGGAGGCAGGTGCCTCCGAAGCGGGCTCACCCGCCGGCGGCCCCTCGGCCGCCGGCACACCGGCCGCCGAGACACCGGCCACCGAAACGGCTGCGGCCGGCGCCGAGGGCAAGGAGACCGTCCCCGGCCCCAGGGCGTCGGCCGAGCGGGAGACCACCGCTCCCGCCTGAGGACCGCTCGCCTCCCTCCTGATCGTGCAGCCTGTGCGGCAGGACCGCACGATCAGGAGGGAGGGAGGGGGCACCGGGTCAAGCGGGCGGGGGTGAATCGAAGAAGACCCGGCTGACCAGGAAGTCCGCGGGGGCGAGGGTGGTGAGCTCGGTGATGCCGACCTCACCGCCCTCGGTCATCAGCCGGCTGGCATGACGCAGCCGGGCCCGCTCGATGGCGTTCCGGACCGAGCGCGCGTTGGCGAAGCGGGGCTGCTGGCGGCGCCGGCCCAGATAGTCGCGGAAGACCTGCTCGGTCTCGGGTGCGAGCCCGTACCCCTCGCGCGCCAGCATGAGGCGCCCGATCGCTTCCAGCTCGTCCGCGGTGTAGTCGGGGAAGTCGATGTGGTGGGCGATCCGTGAGCTCATCCCGGGATTGGACGCGAAGAAGGCGTCCATCCGGTCCTTGTAACCGGCCAGCACCACGACCAGGTCGTCCCGCTGGTTCTCCATCACCTGGAGCAGGATCTCGATGGCCTCCTGGCCGTAGTCGCGCTCGTTCTCGGCCTTGTACAGGTAGTAGGCCTCGTCGATGAAGAGCACGCCGCCCATCGCGCGTTTGAGGACCTCCTTGGTCTTCGGCGCGGTGTGCCCGACGTACTGCCCGACCAGGTCGTCCCGGGTGACGCTGACGAGCTGGCCCTTGCGGACGTATCCGAGCCGGTGCAGCAGTGCGGCCAGTCGAACGGCGACGGTGGTCTTGCCGGTGCCGGGACTGCCGGTGAAGCACATGTGCAGGTTCGGCCGGGCCGTGTCGATGCCGAACCGGGCCCGTACCCGGTCGACCAGCAGGAGCGCGGCGACCTCCCGGATGCGGGTCTTGACCGGGGTGAGGCCGATGAGCTCGGTGTCGAGCGCGTCCAGCACCTCGTCGGCCTGCGCGCCGGCCCGCTCCTTGCCCACGTCGACGCGGTCGCCCGGGTCGAGCGGGCGAACCGGCTCCCCGGCGACCTCTGGGTGAGGACCTCCCGCCGGGGAGCCGTTCGGCCCGGCCGTCGGCACGGCCGGCCGCATACCGAACCCGGCGCGATCGGTCACCGGGTCCCCCGCCGCCGAGCCGGGGCAGATCCCGCGCACGCGGCCCGGCCGGAGCGGGACGCGCCACGGATCGACGAGCGGACCGACACGGCTCTCACGTGCTGTACCTCGCGCCCTCGGGGCGGTCGAGGGCGTACGGGTGGATCCGGTAGCGGACCTGGCGGTCGCCCACCTCCTCACGGTCCAGCCGGAACCCGGGCTCCTGCGCGGGCCGCTGCACGATGAACGACAGGGCCGTCGTCTGCCGGCCGTAACCGGCGTCGTAGGCGGTCACCCGGATGTAGTGGTTCGGGTAGGCGCGCCGGCACTCGTTGACCTCGAACAGCGCCCCCGCCGGGTCGGTCAGGTCGAACATCGGCAGGCCCCACATCTCCCAGTAGGAATTCCGGGGGTGCGGGTCGTCGGTGAACTCCACCGAACATGGCCAGCCGTTGCCGATCGCGTAGGCGATCTGCGCACTGATCTCGTCGTCGCTGAGATCGGGAAGGTAGGAGAAGGTGCCTTGGGTGATGCGCATGTTTTCTGACCTCACACGCTCGTCGGCGTCTCGACGACGTCCGGGGTGTCGGTGGACTCGTAGGTGAAGGTGATGTCACCCCAGGTGGACAGGGCGACATCCAGCTCGCGGCTGCGCTTGGCGGCGACGCGCAGGATGTCCGGCCCCTCCTGCATGAAGTCCCGGCCCTCGTTGCGAGCCTTGATCATCGCCTCGAGCGCGACCCGGTTGGCGGTGGCGCCGGCCGCGATGCCCATGGGGTGGCCGATGGTGCCGCCACCGAACTGGAGGATGACGTCCTCGCCCAGGTAGTGCAGCAGCTGGTGCATCTGCCCGGCGTGGATGCCGCCGGACGCGACCGGCATGGTGCCTGGCATCGAGGCCCAGTCCTGGTCGAAGTACAGGCCCTTCACCGGGTCGGCCTGCACCTTGTCCAGGCGCAGCGTGTCGTAGAAGCCCGCGACGCTGTTGGGGTCGCCCTCGAGCTTGCCGACCACGGTGCCGGCGTGGATGTGGTCGACTCCGGCCAGCCGCATCCACTTGGCGATCACCCGGAAGCTGACGCCGTGGCTCTTCTGCCGGGTGTAGGTGGAGTGCCCGGCACGGTGCAGGTGCAGCAGCACCCCGTTGGCCCGGCACCACTTGGCCATGGACTGGATCGCGGTGTAGCCGATGGTCAGGTCGATCATGACGACGACGCTGCCGAGCTCCTTGGCGAACTGCGCCCGCTCGTACGTGTCCTCCATCGTCGCGGCGGTGACGTTCAGGTAGTGGCCCTTGATCTCGCCACCGGCCGCCTGCGCCTTGGTGACGCCCTCCATGCAGTACAGGAACCGGTCCCGCCAGCGCATGAACGGCTGGGAGTTGATGTTCTCGTCGTCCTTGGTGAAGTCCAGGCCGCCCTTGAGCGCCTCGTAGACCACCCGGCCGTAGTTGCGCGCGCTCAGGCCCAGCTTGGGCTTGACGGTCGCGCCGAGCAGCGGCCTGCCGAACTTGGCAAGGTACTCGCGCTCCATGACGATGCCGTGCGCCGGGCCCTGGAACGTCTTCACGTAGTGGGTAGGGATCCGCATGTCCTCCAGGCGCAGGGCCTTGAGCGCCTTGAAGCCGAAGACGTTGCCGATGATCGAACTGGTCAGGTTGGCGATCGAGCCCTCCTCGAACAGGTCCAGGTCATAGGCGATGTACGCGATGAACTGGCCCTCCTGCCCGGGGACCGGCTCCATCCGATAGCACTTGGCCTGGTAGTTCTCGTAGCTGGTGAGCCGGTCGGTCCACACCACGGTCCAGGTCGCGGTCGAGGACTCCCCCGCCACGGCGGCACCGGCCTCCTCCGGCGGCACGCCCGGCTGGGGCGTGATCCGGAAGGCCGCCAGCACATCACTGTCCTTGGGCTGGTAGTCCGGCCGCCAGTACCCCATCTCCGCGTACGGGATCACACCCGCCGACCAGCGGCCCCCGCTTCCATTGCTCGACATCGGCAGCGACTCCTCCACCCTTCGGGCGGCCCCGTTCCGGGCCGACGTTCCGAAGCCTGCGGCACGAACACTTGCCATGTCCATCAAGTGTTCCGGGCTTATCCTTAACCGATTACTTCAACGAGCTGGGTAGCGGGAGGGAAAGGGGGCCCGCATGACGGAGGCGCGCCTGCGGACGTTCGTGGCGCTGGCGGACGCCGGATCGGTGCGGGCGGCGGCCGAACGCCTCGTCGTCACCGAGTCGGCCGTCTCCGCGGCGGTGACCGCATTGGCCCGTGAGGTCGGGGTCGCGCTGGTGGAACGGGCCGGACGTGGGGTACGCCTGACACCGGCCGGGACGGTGTACGCCGGGTACGCCCGGCAGGTGCTCGGGCTGCTGGAGCAGGGCCGTGCGGCGGCCCGCGGCGAGGACGACCCGGGCCGGGGGCGGCTACGGCTGGCCGCCGTCACCACCGCGGCCGACCAGGTGCTGCCCGACCTGCTGGCGGCCTTCCGGGCCCGCCGGCCAGAGGTGGACCTGGCCCTGGAGGTCGGGCCCAGCCGCCGGATCTGGGCCCGGCTGGCCGAGCACGAGGCGGATCTGGTGCTCGGTGGCCGGCCACCGGCCGGCGTGGCCGCGACCGTGCTCGCCACCCGGGCCAACGACCTGGTCGTGGTCGCCGCGCCGGAGCTGGCATTCGATCTGCACACCACGCCCTGGGTGCTGCGCGAACCCGGCTCCGGCACCCGCGCCACGGCGGAGGCCTACCTGGCCGAGCACGACGCCGCGCCACCCAGGCTGGTGCTCGGCTCCAACGGCGCGGTGATCGCGGGGGCCGCCGCCGGGCTGGGCGCGGCTCTGGTCTCCCGCGACGCGGTGCGGGCCGAACTCGGCGCGGGCCGGCTCGTGGTCATCGAGGCGCCGGGCACCCCGATGCGCCGGCCGTGGCATGCCGTCGCCGGTCCCGCCCCCACCGCCACCACCCGGCTCTTCGTCGACCATCTGCTCGCCGCGCCCGGCTGGAGAGCCCCGCGTTGACTCCGGCGCCGCCAGCCCTACGCCCTGCGGGGTGATCTGGGCGACACACCGGCCGCTCAGGTTGACATGGCATCCAATAGAGGTAGCAAAATCATGTTCGGTATCCCAGCGAACGAGAGAGCCTCTATGACCGCCGACCGCTCGTACGACATCGTTCTGTTCGGCGCGACCGGCTTCACCGGCGGGCTGACCGCCGAGTACCTCGCCGCGCACGCGCCGCAAGGGACCCGCTGGGCCGTGGCCGGACGGAACCTGGCCAAGCTCGAGGCGCTGCGCGAGCGGCTCGCCGCGATCGACCCCGCCTGCAAGCACCTGCCGCTGCTGCAGGCGGACGTCGCCGACCCCGCGTCGATCCGGGCGGTCGCCGAGAGCACCCGCGTGGTCGTCACCACCGTCGGCCCGTACATCTCCTACGGTGAGCCGCTGGTCGCCGCCTGCGCCGCGGTGGGCACCGACTACCTGGACCTCACCGGCGAGCCGGAGTTCGTCGACCTGATGTACGTCCGCCACCACGAGCAGGCGCGGGCCACCGGGGCGCGGATCGTGCACGCCTGCGGGTTCGACTCGATCCCGCACGACCTCGGTGCCTACTTCACCGTTCAGCAGCTGCCCGAGGACGTACCGATCCGGATCGAGGGTTTCGTCCGGGCCAGCGGCACGGCCTCCGGCGGCACGGCGCACTCCGCGATCACCGCCATGTCCAGGGCCCGGCAGAGCGCCCAGGCGGCGCTGGCCCGGCGCCGGGTCGAGCCGGTCCCGGCCGGACGGCGGGTCCGCGTCGTCAAGGGCCTGTCGCGCTTCGCCCCGTCATCCGGTGCCTGGACGCTGCCGATGCCCACCATCGACCCGATGGTGGTGACGCGCTCCGCCCGCGCCCTCGGCCGGTACGGCCCGGACTTCTCCTACGGCCACTTCCTGGCGGTCAAGCATCTGGCGAGCGCGGCCGGAGCGGTCGCCGGTGTCGGCGCGGTGTTGGCCCTCGCCCAGCTGCCGCCGACCCGCAATCTGCTGCTGCGGCTCAAGAGCCCGGGCGACGGGCCGGGCCCGGACAAGCGCGCCAAGAGCTGGTTCAACGTCCGCTTCGTCGGGGAGGGCGGCGGCAGGCGCGTAGTCACCGAGGTGGCCGGCGGCGACCCCGGGTACGGCGAGACCGCGAAGATGCTGGCCGAGTCGGCCCTGTGCCTGGTGCACGACGACCTGCCGGAGACCTCCGGCCAGGTGACCACCGCCGTCGCCATGGGCAACCGGCTCATCGACCGCCTCCAGAAGGCCGGCATCACCTTCCGGGTCCTGCGGAAGGACTGACCACGTCGTGATCTCGCGGCCGGCCTGGCCCTGACCACGAGATCACGGGGGCCCGGGCCGCGCTAGGCGGCCTGGCGGCGGTCGGCGTTGAGCAGGTGGTAGAGCAGCAGGAGCTGCGTGATGGCGAGCGGGTCGCTGGCGGCGCCGTCGGTGAGACGCCCCAGCGAGCGCGGGATGCCCGAGGAGACCTCGAGCCGCTCCCAGATCGCCTTCTTGACGATCTCCGACTCTTCCGGCGAGACGTATCCGTGGACGTGCAGGGCGTCCACCGGCCGGCCGTCGGTGTCGCGGTGCAGCCGCAGGTGCATGCCGCGGTGCTCGGCGTCGTCAAGCACGCCGGTCAGCTCGGGATGGTCGATGGTCGGCCGGAGCAGTAGTTCCGCCGACAGCGGTGTCTCGGGCGGATCGGTGCGCCCGGCGACCGGCGCGAACCGCACCACGATGTCGGCGAACCGCCGCTGCGGGCGGATGAAGGCAGCGCTGTCGGGCTCGCGGCGGGCCAGCTCCGCGCGCACCTGGTCGGGCCGGTAGCCGCGTTTGGCGCAGTCCCGCTCGATCTTCCACTCGTGGCGCAGCGGCTCCGGCGGGTCGAGGTAGACCGTGATGTCGAAGCAGGCCCGGGCCAGGCGGGTGTGCATGGGCAGCAGCCCCTCGACGATGACGAAGTCGCGCGGCTCCACCAGCTGCGGCCGGACCAGCTCACCGCTGGCGTGGTCGTAGACCGGTTTGAGGATCGGCTCGCCCATGGCCAGCAGTTGAAGGTGCTGTTCCATGACGTCGATGTGGTTGCAGTCCGGGTGCAGGGCGGTGAACGGCTTGTCCTTGCGCTCCCGGCGGTCGTACCGGTGGTAGTCGTCGACGCAGACCGCGGTCATCCGGTCGGCACCGAGACACTGCACCAGCCCCCTGGTGAGCGTCGTTTTGCCCGCCGCGCTGTCCCCGGCGATGGCGAGCATGACGGGGCGCCGGCCCGATCCGCGCGCCCGGAGCATATGCACGATCCGATGGGACACCTAGGACCTCCAGCCGAGCGGATTCTGTTGTCACTCAAGACGCTAGATCCGGCCGTAATCGGCACCCTCCCCCCGTTGGGGGAAAACCGGGGGGAAAGGGGGTGAGTCGGGCCTCATATTGTGTCGCGTTCCAAGATCTACTCGTCAGTAGCTTTGATTGTTATGTTGCCGGAATGGGCGCACCAGTAAGGCTTGTACTCGTCGATGACCACGAAATGATCCTGGCCGGATTGCAGGCGATGCTCGCGGGTTTCACCGGCCGGGTGCGCGTGGTGGGACAGGCGGGAACCGCGCGCGACGCCACCCGGCTGGTGACCACGCTGCGGCCGGACGTCGTGCTGCTGGACGTACGGCTCGGGCCCGACAGCGGTCTGGATCTCTGCCGGAGCCTGACCGCCTCCGCCTCGGAGTCACGGGTGGTGTTCCTGTCGGTGTACGACGACGAGCAGTACGTCTTCGAGGCCCTGCGCGCCGGTGCCAGCGGGTATCTGCTCAAGCGGGTCGACGGCCTGGAACTGGTCCGCCGGCTCGAGGACGTGGTCCGTGGCGAGACGGTCATCGAACCGACGCTGGCCGGCCGGATGGCCGCCAGCGCTGCCCGGCTCAACCGGGGCGAGTTCTGGCCGGGCGCCGACCGCGGGCTCACCCAGCGGGAGAGCGAGGTGCTGTCACTGCTGGTCGCCGGGCTCTCCAACCGGGCCATCGCCGGCCGGCTGGTGCTGAGCGAGGAGACCGTGAAGAGCCATCTTCGGGCGCTCTACCGAAAACTCGAGGTCTCCGACCGGTCGGCGGCGACGGCGTTCGCGCTCCGCGAGGGGCTGTTCCGTTGACCCGGCCGGGGCGACGGCGTACCGGCCGGGCCGGGGAGCGGCGGTCGCGATCGGCCGGATGCGGCGGGGCGCGGGGCCGGCGCGGGGCGGTACCGCGATGAGTCCGCTGGACCTGCTGCCCAAGCGCAGCCCGGACCTGCTCACCCGGATCATCTCGGTGGCGTGCTCGGACCGCGATCTGCCGGGCCTCGCCGACGATCTGGCGTCGCTGGTGCTCCGCTCGGCCTCCGGCCTGACCTTCTGTGACGTCTACGTCCTCGACGAGGAGGGCCGGACCCTCGAATGCGGCGGACGGCCCCCGGTCGCGCTGGGGGAGGGCATGGTGGGCTGGGTGGCGGCGCACGGACGGCCCCGCAGGCATGACGACCTGCGTGGCGCCACCCTGCCCGTACGAGTCCCCGACGGCGGCACCATCGCGGTGATCGACGTACGGGCCGGCCGGCCCTGCCTCCGCCAGGACCTCGAGCTGGCCGAGGCGCTGGCCGCGCTGTTCGCCCCGGTGCTGTGCTCCTGCCGGCGGCTGCGGACGGCGCGGGAGCGGGAGCACTCGGCCGAACGCTTCGCCGAGCAGGCCGTGCAGGTCCAGGAGGCCGAGCGCGCCCGGCTGGCCGGGGAGATCCATGACGGGCTGGCCCAGCGGCTGGCCAGCCTCGGCTTCCACCTGTCCGCCGCCGCCCGGCTGCTCCCCCGGCACCACGAGGAGGCCCACGACCAGATCGTCCTGGCCCGGGAGCTGTGCGAACTGGCCGCGGCGGAGACCCGCGCGGCGATCGGCGGGCTACGGCCACCGGTGCTGGACGATCTCGGGCTGTCCGCCGCGCTGGCCACGCTGGCCAGGGAGGCCGGCACCCGGCAGAAGTCCCTCGACGTCACCGTGGCGGTCAGCGGTGAGCTGGAAGCGCCACTGCCCGGACATCTGCAGACCGCGCTCTACCGCATCGCCCAGGAGGCGGTCGGCAACTGCCTGCGGCATGCGGAGGCCGGCTGCCTGGACATCGTGCTGGAACACGAACGCGACCGGGTCGTCCTCACCGTGATCGACGACGGGGCGGGCTTCTCCATCGCGGACGTCTTCGCACCCGGCCGGCGACCGGACTCGTACGGGCTGCGCGGTATGGCCGAACGCGCCGAACTCCTCGGCGGCCGGACCACGGTGACCAGCCGCCCCGACGAGGGCACGGCCGTCCGCGCCGTCCTCCCGCTCCGCACCGCCTCACCGTCACCTTCGTGATGTGAGCCGCCATGCCGTGACGGTCACTGGTAGCCGCGGATGTCGCGGAAGACCGAGGTGAGGGACTGGCTGCGGGCGTCGAAGGTACGGCCGCCGGTGAGCTGGGCCAGCTGGTTCATCTCATCGGCCCTGCCCTCGCCGAACAAGATCGTGAAGACCGGCACTCCCTGCAGCACGCCTGGGTAACGGGCGCGGAAGGCGGCGAAGTCCGTTCCGGAGGTGTTCTGCCCATCGGTCATCAGGACGATCGAGGTGAACCGGCCTTCGTTCTGGGCGGCCTCCTTCTTCACCAGGTCCAAGGCCTGCCCCAGGCTGTCGTAGATCGCGGTGCCGCCACCGCTGGACAGCGAACGCGCGAAGGACCTGATCCTGCCCAGCTCGGCTTCGGGCCGCACCTCCGGCACGGCGTACGACTCCGCCGTCTTGGGCCGGGAGCTGAACGGGATCAGCGTCACCGACTCGCGGTTGTGGAACCGCTGGAAGCGGCCGGCGAGGCTGCCGTCGGCGCCGGTCAGCCCGATCAAGGCATTCCGCAGCCCGTCGATCCGGTCGCCCTGCATGGATCCGGACACGTCCAGGACGTAGATCGTGCGGGCCGGGCGGCGCAACCGGTCGTAGAAGGCTCCGATCAGCGCGTCCGCCACGTCCAGCCGGTCCGGGAACGGCAGCTCGGCGGGTACGCCCGGGAACCGGGTGGCATCCGGCCGGACACCGGGCACCACCGGGCGCCGGTACACCTGGGCCATGATCCGGCGCTGGACCTCCGGGCGCCGCAGATAGTCCGTCAGCTTGCGGAAACCCTCCTTGGCGCCGGCGGGGGCCGAGCCCAGGAGCGTCAGCGGATAATCCGCGGTGATCACTCCGTCGTGGGGATAGATGAGGGTCAGCGGCTCCGGCAACCGCCCGGAGGCGTTGAGCGCCAGCAGCACGGACTCGTAGTTCACCAGGCCGTCGAGCGGGCTCTCCCCGTCCTGGCCGACCCGCCTGACGTAGGAGTCCGACAGCCAGCCGGAAGAGCCCGCGGTAAGGGTCTGACCGGCGAAGAAGCTCTTCAGCCGGGGGGCCGCCCTTTCGATGCCGGCGACGTTCAGCCCGGACCTGCCACCGGCCAGCGCCGAGGCGACGGCCACGAGCGCGGAGAACCCGGAGTTGGACGCGGCCGGGCTGGTCATCCCGTAGCTGAACTTCCCGTTCCCCGCGGCCGCCGCGATCTCCGCCCAGGTCGGCGGGGTCCGGTCCCAGCCGAGCCTGGTGGCGACCGAGGCCCTCAGGCCGAGTATGACCGGGGAGGCCATCGTCTCGGCCGAGTCCCTGATCTTCGACTCGGCCTCGGGATGGAGGTTGAGGTAGCGGTTCGAGGAGAACCAGATGGCGTCGTAGCGGCCGTCGGCCTTGCCGTCGATGACCTGCTGGACCCCGTCCAGCGTGCCGACATGGTCGAGCTTGACGCTGACCCCGGTGTCCTTCCTGGCCTGGTCGAGGATCGGCTTGAGATCCGCCAGCTCGCTTCCGGCCAGCACCCTCAGCGTCCCGGCCGGCGACCGGTCGCCGCCGGACCCCATGCACCCTGCCGCTCCGAGCAGGAGGAGAGCGGTCAGCGCCGCCCATACGCGCCGCAGCGCCAAGTCGCGCTCCAGCCGGCGCGGAAGATCTTTGATCTTGTTATTGAATCGGTTCATGTGTGCTACGAGCTTGACGACATGAACCGTACGGCTGGTAACGGGAAAGTGGCGGTCAGGGGACGCGGAACGTACCGGGACAAGCCGTCAGGAACCAGAGTGTCAGAACCCGCGTTTCAGCACCCGGCTGAGCGCGGCCGCCACCTCTTCGGAAAGTTCGGGGTTCAGCGCCTCGGACTCCTCCTGCGGGCGCTCCGCGCTCCGCACGTGACCGCAGTCGCGGCACTCGACCTCACCCAGCCGACAGACCAGGTCGATCGACCCACAACCGGCACAACCGTCAAGCTCGGCCGCCCAGTCCGCGGCGGCCTGGCAGACCGGGCAGACGAGTATCTGCCGGTCCGCGCGGACACCGCGCTTCCACTGGCTCGCGCCGCGGACCGGGTCACTCTGCCGGGTACCGCATCGGAAGCAGGGCATGGCCCCTCCGGTGTCCAGCCGGCCCTGGTTCAGGGCCCGCTCTCGATCCCGGCTCCCGGCCCGCTCCCTCGCGAGAGCGGGCCGGTCCCGGATCAGGAAAACTCGGCGAGCGCCTTGCGGTACTCGCTGATGTCACGAGCGTCGGGGATCGCGTTCTCGACCTTCCAACGCACGACACCCTGCTTGTCGATGATGAAGGTGCCGCGGGTGGCCAGCCCCTTCTCCGCGTCGAAGACACCGTACGAGTCCGCGACCGCGCCGTGTGGCCAGAAGTCCGACAGCAGCGGGAACTGGTAGTTCTCCTGCTCGCTCCAGGCACGGTGCGTGAACACCGAGTCCACGGAGACCGCGATGACCTGGACGTCGTCGCCGCCCAGGGTGGGCAGCTCGTCCCGGATGGTGCACAACTCGCCGGTGCAGATGCCGCTGAACGCCAGCGGGTGGAACACGAGCACGACGTCTTTCTTCCCGCGGAAGTCCGACAGCTTCACCGGTGTCCCGTGCTGGTCCTTCAGTTCGAAATCCGGTGCGCTGCCACCGACCTCAACCGTCATGTGACGTCCCTTCGTTGAACTGGGCGGATAGTCCAGACCTCAGTCTGCCAGCCCGCCCTGGCACCCGAGTCGCCGAGGGGGAACAGCCCTATCACGCCTCCGGCAGGCCGATACGTCATGCCGGAGGCGCGCCGGGCCCCGCGCCCGGCGAGGCCGTCCCACGGAAGTGCCGTTGATTCAGCGGCGCGCCTTAGGGGCGACCAGCCGGGTGCCGGACCAGTCCTTGGCGGCACTCACGCTGCTCGTCTGGGACAGCCCCGCCGTGGGCGAGGCCTCGTCGATGTCGCTGGGTTCGACGTGGCCGTCACGGCCAGCCTTCGGCGTCAGCAGCCAGATGTGGCCACCGTCCGCCAGCGACGTGCGTGCGTCGACGAGCCCGTCGACGAGGTCGCCGTCCTCCTCGCGCCACCACAGCAGCACGACATCGACCACCTCCTCGTAGTCCTCATCGACCAGCTCGGCTCCCGTGACGATCTCGATCGAGCTACGCAGCTCGTCGTCGCAGTCGTCGTCCCAGCCGATCTCCTGCACCACCTGGCTCGCCCTGAAGCCGAGCCGTTCGGCCAGGCCGCGCTCTGTCTGCGCCTGACCCGCGGTCGCGCTCACGAACGTCCTCCAATTTCGATCTTCGGCCCCCCTAGTGGGGCTCGCCTCCGCCGCAGCGGTGTTTGCCGGACAGTTCACACAAGTGACCTGCCCTTGCGCAAGTGTCTAAGCAGGTTCTGAATGAAGCAGGCCACTTCCCTCAGCTCCCCGTAAGGAACGAGAGTCGCACCTGTCGGTCCGGATTGTCGACATTGAGGTCCACGATCGATACAGACTGCCAGGTTCCGAGGGCCATTCGCCCGGCGATGACAGGAATAGTGGCGTACGGCGGGACCAGCGCCGGCAAAACGTGAGAACGCCCATGCCCGCGGGATCCGTGGGCGTGCCGCCACCGATCATCCGCCGGGAGCAAGTCCCGCAGCGCGGCCAGCAGATCTTGATCGCTGCCCGCGCCGAGTTCTATCAGGGCCACTCCCGCGGTGGCGTGCGGCACGAAAACGTGCAGCAGCCCGTCCCCGCCGGCCTCATGGGCGAACTCCCGGCATTCGGCCGTGATGTCGTGCACCACCTCGCGTCCGCCGGTCGACACACGGATCACTGTGGTCTTCATGGGTACCTGTCTACCCTGACATCCCGCCCTTGACCGAACGAGGCTCGACGACCGCATCGGGTCCTGGGCACACCGTCCGGGTGTGGCCATCTTCGAAACGGACGACATAGGGCGGGCCGCCGTCATCCCCGTGCACTTCGATGATCTCTCCGCTGTGATCCGGCTCCCCGACGGTGTTCCCGTGGACGTGCAGCCGGTCACCTACTGTCGCCTGCATGAACTAACCTCCGTACGTGTTGACTCCTTACTCCAAGAGTGCCCACCAAGCGGGGCCGGATATACCTGTTGACCAGCACAAATAGTTACTGGCCAGTAGAGATGCGTTAGCCGCACATACGTACCACGATGGTCATCATCAAGACGGCGACAGTCGTATACAGAAGCACAGAGGGGACCCCGTGGCTTCCGGACGCCAACGCTTTTCGATCATCAGCGACGGGCTGCCGAGCCAACTCCCGGACATCAACCCCGATGAAACCCGAGAGTGGCTGGAATCGCTTGACACGGTCATCAAGACGGAGGGGCGCACCCGAGCCCGCTACGTCATGCTCCGTCTCCTGGAGCGTGCCCGTGAACAGCAGGTTGGCGTTCCCAGCCTGCGCAGCACCGACTACATCAACACCATCCCGCCCGAGCGGGAACCCTGGTTCCCGGGCGACGAGCACATCGAGCGCCGGGTGCGCGCGTACATCCGGTGGAATGCCGCGATCATGGTGTCCCGAGCGAACCGCCCGGAACTATCCGTGGGCGGCCATATGGCAACGTACGCCTCGGCGGCCTCGCTCTACGAGGTCGGCTTCAACCACTTCTTCCGTGGCAAAGATCACGGTGAATCCGGCGATCAGGTCTTCATCCAGGGTCACGCCGCGCCGGGCATCTACGCCCGGGCCTTTCTCGAGGGCCGGCTGAGCGAAAATCAGCTGGACGGGTTCCGGCAGGAACACTCACATCCCGGCGGCGGCCTGCCGTCCTACCCGCACCCGCGGCTGATGCCGGACTTCTGGGAGTTCCCCACGGTCTCCATGGGCCTCGGCGCGCTCGACTCCATCTACCAGGCCCGCTTCAACCGCTATCTGCTGGCCCGGGAGATCAAGGACACCTCGCGCTCGCACGTGTGGGCGTTCCTGGGCGACGGTGAGATGGACGAGCCGGAGTCGCTCGGCGCGATCGGCCTGGCCGCCCGCGAGGAGCTCGACAACCTCACGTTCATCGTCAACTGCAACCTGCAGCGGCTCGACGGCCCGGTCCGGGGCAACGGCAAGATCATCCAAGAGCTGGAGTCCTACTTCCGGGGCGCCGGCTGGAATGTGATCAAGGTCATCTGGGGCCGGGACTGGGATCCGCTGCTGGCCAAGGACGTCGACGGCGTTCTGGTCAACAAGATGAACACGACTCCGGACGGCCAGTTCCAGACCTTCTCGGTGGAGCCCGGCTCGTACACCCGCGAGCGGTTCTTCGGCGACGACCCCCGGCTGCGCAAGATCGTCGAGCATCTGAACGACGACGAGGTGAGCAAGCTCTCCCGGGGCGGGCACGACTACCGCAAGCTCTACGCGGCCTTCAAGTCCGCCCGTGAGCACGTGGGCCAGCCGACGGTGATCCTCACCCACACCATCAAGGGCTGGACCCTCGGACCGGACTTCGAGGCCCGGATGTCCACGCACCAGATGAAGAAGCTCACCAAGAGCGAGCTCAAGGAGTTCCGCGACCGCCTCTTCCTGGACATCCCCGACTCGGCGTTGGAGGCGGACCTGCCGCCGTACTATCACCCGGGCGAGGAGTCCGAGGAGATCCAGTACATGCGCGAGCGCAGGGCCGCCCTGGGCGGTTACCTGCCCAAACGCGTGAACCGCGCCAAACCGCTGCAACTGCCGGGCGACAAGGCGTACGCGGAGCTCAAGCAGGGCTCGGGCAAGCAGGCCGTGGCCACGACGATGGGCTTCGTCCGGCTGCTCAAGGACCTCATGAAGGACAAGGCGATCGGGCACCGGTTCGTGCCGATCGTCCCAGACGAGGCCCGGACCTTCGGTATGGACGCCATGTTCCCGACGGCGAAGATCTACTCGCCGCACGGGCAGACGTACGAGGCCGCGGACCGCAAGCTGATGCTCTCCTACAAGGAGTCGGAGCAGGGCCAGATCCTGCACGAGGGCATCACCGAGGCCGGCGCGATGGGCTCGATGATCGCCGCCGGGTCCTCGTACGCCACGCATGGCGAGCACATGATCCCGATCTACATCTTCTATTCGATGTTCGGGTTCCAGCGGACCGGCGACCAGATGTGGGCGCTGGCCGACCAGATGGGCCGTGGTTTCCTGCTCGGCGCCACCGCCGGCCGGACCACGCTGACCGGCGAGGGCCTGCAGCACAACGACGGGCACTCACCGCTGCTGGCCTCGACCAACCCGGCGTGCGTCTACTACGACCCGTCCTGGACCTTCGAGATCTCCTACATCGTGCAGGACGCACTGCGGCGGATGTACGGCTCGTCCGAGGAGCATCCCGAGGGCGAGAGCATCTTCTACTACCTGACGATCTACAACGAGCCCTACCAGCAGCCGGCCCAGCCGGAGAAGCTGGACGTGGCGGGGCTGCTCAAGGGGCTCTACCACTACGCGGACGCCCCCACGGTGGCCGCGGACTCGCCTCGGGCGCACATCCTGTCCTCCGGGGTGGCGGGCCGCTGGGCGCTGGAGGCTCAGCGGCTGCTGGCCGAGGACTGGGGCGTGTCGGCGGACGTCTGGTCGGCCACCTCGTGGACCGAGCTGCGCCGCGAGGCTCTGGCCTGCGACTCGTGGAACCTGCTGCACCCCGACGGGGAGCAGCAGGTACCGTACGTCACCCAGGTGCTGGAGAACGCACCGGGGCCGGTCGTCGCGGTCTCCGACTTCATGCGCGCGGTCCCGGACCAGATCGCCTCGTGGGTGCCGGGTGACTACTCCTCGCTCGGCACCGACGGGTTCGGCTTCTCCGACACCCGGGCGGCGGGCCGGCGGTTCTTCCACGTGGACGCCGCCTCGATCACCCTGGCGGTGCTCACCCGGCTGGCCAAGCGCGGCGAGATCAAGCCGGAGACGCTTCAGCGGGCCATCGATAAGTACCGTCTGCAGGACTCCATCAGCGACGTGTTCGCCGGCGGAGTCCAGACCGCGGAGAGCAGCGCGGGCGGCGAATCCTGACCCGTCCAGCACCACCCTGAAAAGGGGGGGCGTTCCCACCGGGAACGCCCCCCCTTTCGCGATTCCCCGCCGGACCACCGGACCGCCGGACCACCTGCTGGAGGCGGGCAGAACGCGGTCGACCACGCCGTGGCGCGGTCCTCAGTCTCCGGTGGCGGTGCGGAGACGGTTGAGGCGGAGGGCCAGCTGGAGTTCCAGGGCACGTTCGGGGGACTGCCAATCGCCGCCCAGCAGCTGGCTCACCCGGTCCAGCCGCTGCGTGACGGTGTTGACGTGGATGTGCAGCCGTTCGGCGGCCTTCGACAGGCTGCCGCCCGCGCCGAAGTAGGTCTCCAGCGTCTGCACCAGTGCGGTGCCACGGCGTTCGTCGTAGTCGAGCACCGCGCCCAGGACACCGGAGAGGAAGCCCGCGACGTCTCGGCTGTCGCCGATGAGCAGGCCGACGAAGCCCAGCTCGTCCGAGCTGGCCCCGTCACCGCAGCGCCCCAGCGAAAGCAGTGCCTCCGCGCACCGCTGGGCCTCCCGGTAGGCGTCCGCCACCGCGGCCGTGTCCACCACCGGCCCGGCGGCACCGACGGTCGTCGCCGTGCCGAGTGAGGCGCCTAGTTCCTTGGCCACCCGCCGCGCGGTAGTACCGGGGTCGCCGCCCGGAAGCAGGAGGATGGTCTCACCGCCACGGGCGGCCACCAGGCCGTGCTCCACCGCCGCGTGCGAGGCCGCCCAGAACGCGGCACGCTGCCGGTCACCACTGTGCCGGGCGACGACGAGCACGTGCGGGGACGCGAGGTCGACGCCGACCAGCCGGGCCCGGCTGCTTAGGGCCTCGGGGTCGGTGACCCTGCCGGTGAGCAGGTCGTCGAGCAGCTCGCCCCGCACCCGGCCCTCCGCCTCGGCGACGCTGCGCCGGAACAACAGCAGCAGCGCGGTGACCAGGGCGGCGCGTTCCAGGATCCGCTGGTCGGTGGCGGAGACCTCGCCGGGGGGCCGCAGCACCAGGATGCCGAGCGTCTCCGCGCCGGCCGCCATGGAGGTCACCCAGAGCTCGCCGCGCTGAACCGTACGCCCCAGCGAACGGGAGGCGCCGGCCGCGATGGCCACCTCGGCCTCGTCCAGCTCCCCGACCGGGCCGACGGCGGCCAGCCGCCGGCCGTCGGCGTCGAGCACGGCCAGCCCGCCGCCCAGGACGTCGATCACGACGGCCGCCACGTCCTCCACTCCCCCGCCCCGGACGACCAGGGCGGTCATGCGGTCGTGCGCCTGCGCCGCTCGTTCCACGCCGGCGCTGCGGGCCTGGATCAGCTCGTTGGCCGCGCTCAGCTCGTCCAGCGCGGTCCTGGTCTCCTCCAGCAGCCGGGCGTTGTCGAGCGCGATCGCGGCGTGCGCGGCGAGCGAGGCCAGCAGCGTGACCTCCTCCTGGGCGAACGGGCGGGCACTGCGGTTGGCCGCCATGAGCACGCCGATCACCCGGGTGCCCAGCCGCATGGGAACGCCCAGAATCGCGACCAGGCCCTCCTCGTTGACCGCGGTGTCGATGTCGGTCGTATGCCGGAAACGACCGTCGGCGGGATAGCTCGCGCTGGTGTACGGGGTCGCCGTCTGGGCGACCAGGCCACCGAGCCCGGCTCCCATCGGCAGCCGTAGAGCACGGAACGCCGCCGAGACCGACCCGTCGGTGATCCGCATGTAGGTATCGCCGCGCTCGTCGTCGTTCAGCGTCATGTACGAGATGTCGGCGTGCAGCAGCCGGCGGGCCCGGCGCACGATGGCCTCCAGCACCGCGTCGACGTCACGCAGCGCGGCCAGGTCACTGGCCGTGTCGAAGAGCGCGGACAGCTCGGCCTCCCTGCGGGCGCGGCGCTCCAGCAGCGTACGCACCCGCAGGGCGGCCAGTTTGGTGCGTTCGAGCTCCTCCAGCACCTCCGCCGGGACGGCCGCGGCCCGGGCCTCGAGCAACGGAGCCTCGAACTCGACCGGGGAGGCCTCGCGGGCGAGCAGCTCGAGAAAGACGGCGCAGGTCATAGGCCCCATTGTCAGTGCGCTGTCCAGCCGCCGTCGACCGACAGGGAGCTGCCGGTGATCATCGAGGCCTGCGGCGTACAGAGGTAGGCGACCAGCTCAGCGACCTCGTCGGGTTCGATGAGCCGCCGGATCGCCGCCTTCGCCAGCATGATCCGGTCGAGCACCTCGTCCGGCTCCAGCCCGTGCGCCTTGGCCTGGTCGGCGATCTGGTCCTCCACCAGCGGTGTCCGGACGTAGGCCGGGTTGACGCAGTTGGAGGTCACCCCGTGCGCCGCGCCCTCCAGTGCGATCACTTTGGAGAGCCCCTCCAGCGCGTGCTTGGCGGTCACGTACGCCGCCTTGTACGGCGAGGCGCGCAGCCCGTGCACCGAGGAGAGGTTGACGATCCGGCCCCAGCCGCGCTCGTACATGCCGGGCAGCGCACGGCGGCTGAGCCGGAACGGGGTCTCCACCATGATCCGCAGGATCTCCGCGAAGGTCTCCGGCGGGAACTCGGTCACCGGCGCCACGTGCTGGAAACCGGCGTTGTTCACCACGATGTCGACATCGCAGTCCAGCGTGTCGACCACCGCCATGTCGGAGAGGTCGGCGACCACGAAGGCGCCGCCGATCTCCTCGGCCACGGTCCGCGCCACGTCCGCCCGGACGTCGACGATGGTCACCTCGGCACCCGCCACGGCCAGCCGCCCCGCGCAGGCCCGGCCGATCCCGCTCGCCCCGCCGGTGACCAGTGCCCGGCGGCCTGTCAGATCCAGGTTGATCAACGGCTGCGCGGTAACGCTCGTTGAAACCACAGCAGTGCTCCTGTTCCTATGCGGGTGAGCTCAGTCGCCCGGGCGCGCCGTCGGCCGCCGGTGCGACGGCGGACGGCGCGGGTCGGTGCCGGGCTGCGTGGGCCTCCAGCAGGTCACGGGCCGTGCCCCAGATGCCACGGCGGAAGACCAGCACGATGACCACGAAGATGCCGCCGGTGACGATGCCGATCTCCTGGAAGCCGGCGGTCGCCAGATAGTCGTTGAGCTCCACCACCAGGGCCGCGCCGAGCGCACCACCCCACAGCGTGCCTATGCCGCCGAGCACCACCATCATCACGACCTGCCCGGAGGTGGTCCAGTAGACATCCTGCTGCGAGGCGAACCCGTGGCTGATCGAATACAGTCCTCCGGCGAGTCCCGACAAACCGGCCGACAGCACGAACGCCAGGAGCTTGTAGCGGTCGACCGGGTATCCCAGCGACTGCGCCCGTGCGGGGTTGTCCCTGATCGAGACCAGCACCCGGCCGAATGGCGACCGTACGATCCGCCAGACGGCGAACAGGCCGGCCAGCACCAGGGGCAGGCCTGCGTAGTAGAAGATGAACGGGTCGGACAGGTCCACCCCGAACAGCTCGCGGGGCACACCCTGCAGCCCGTTCTCCCCGCCGGTCAGGTCCCGCCACTGGTTGACAACGAAATAGATCATCTGCGCGAAGGCCAGGGTGACCATGGCGAAGTAGATGCCGCGCAGCCGTACCGACAGATAGCCGATCGGCACGGCCAGCGCCGCAGCGAACAGCGCCCCACCGAGCACCGCGACCGGGAACGGCACTCCCCAGTGCAGCGCGATGAGCCCGGAGACGTAGGAGGCACTCCCCCAGAAGGCGGCGTGCCCGAAAGACAGCAGCCCGGTGAAGCCGAGCAGCAGGTCGACGGCGGCGGCGAACAGCGCCCAGCAGGCGATGTCCATGGCGACCGGCGGATAGACCATCCACGGCAGCGCCAGGGCCGCGAGCACTCCGATCGCCAGCAGCACGGGCCGTGCGGCCAGACGGGACAAGATCACTGCAGTACCTCCTGTTCACTCCGCCCGCTCGGCAGGTCCTCGCCGTCCGGGGCTCTCACCGCCGCCTCGCGAACCTCGCTCACGCGGCCTCCTCTCGTCCGAACAGGCCCGCCGGGCGCCAGAGCAGCACGACGGCCATGAGGATGAACACCAGGGTCTGGGACAACGCCGGCACGTACAGGTTGCCGAGCGCGGAGATGAGCCCGATGGCGAAGCCCGCCGCGACCGATCCGAAGATCGAGCCCAGTCCGCCGATCACCACGACGGCGAAGACGGTGATGATCAGGTCGCCGCCCATCAGCGGGTTGACCGCGCGCATCGGCGCGGCCAGCACTCCGGCCAGCCCGGCGAGCGCGACGCCGAACCCGAACACGGGGGTCACCCACCGGGCGACGTCGATGCCCAGTGCCCGGGTGAGCTCCGGCCGTTCCGTGGCGGCCCGGACGATCATGCCTACCCTGGTACGGGTCAGGACGACCCAGACGAGTACGCAGACGACGACCGAGACGCCCAGCACGAACACCTGGTAAGCGGGATAGGAGAACAGCCCGAGGTCGATCGAGCCCGCGAGCTGAGTGGGGCGCGGGTAGGGCTGGGACTGGACTCCGTACTCACGCTTCACCAGGTCCTGCAGGATCAGCGCGAGCCCGAAGGTGAACAGGAAGTTGTAGAGCGGGTCGAGCGGGGCCAGCCGCCGGATGAACAGCCGTTCCACCGCGATCCCGCCCAGGCCCAGCACTATCGGGACCAGGACCAGCGCGAGCCAGAAGTTCACGCCGAAGGAGTCCAGCAGCACGTACGACCCGAACGCACCGAGCATGTAGAAGGCACCGTGGGCGAAGTTGACCACGCCGAGCATCCCGAAGATGACGGCGAGGCCGAGGGCGAGCAAGGCGTAGAACGCCCCGCCCACCAGCCCGTTGAAGGCCTGTTGCAGCATGGCCGCCCCTACAGCTTGCAGCCGGGGTCGGCCGGCTGGAACGCCTGGTCGGCCGGGATGGTCTTGAGGACCTTCTCGTAGTCCCAGGGCTCCTTGACCTCGCTGGACGGCTTCACCTGGGCCAGGGACACGTCGTGCAGCAGCAGGTGGTCCTGTGCCCGGATGGTCGCGTTGTGGGCGAAGGAGTCGTTGAACTTGAGGCCTTCGAGCTGCTTGACCACGGTGTCGGACTTGTCGGTGCCGGACCGCTGCACCGCCTCGAGGTACTGCGTGGCCGCAGAGTAGTTGGCGGCGTTCGGAAAGGTCGGCCGCTTGCCCGTCTTGGCCAGGAACTTGTCAGCCCAGGCGCGGTTCTCCGGGGAGGCGTTCCAGTACCACGCGTCGCTGAACTTGGTGCCGGCCAGCGCATCCGACCCGAGGGAGTGGATGTCGGTGATGAACATCAGCCCGACCGCGAGCCCGATGCCCTTGTCGCGCAGCTTGTACTCGTTGTACTGCTTCACGAGGTTGACCAGGTCACCGCCGGCCTGCATGGTGCCGAGCACCTGCGGCTTCGGGCTGAGACCGGGGGCCTTCAGCAGGAACGTGGAGAAGTTGTCGTTGGGGTAGGGCGTGGGATCGCTCTTGATGATGGTGCCGCCGGCGCCCTTCACCGCGGCGGTGAAGTTCTTGTTCATGTCCTGGCCGAACGCGTAGTCCGGGTAGACGATGTACCAGTTCTTCGCGCCGTCCTTGGTCACCGTGTCGCCGGTGCCGTGCGCCAGCATGTAGGTGTTGTAGCCGTAGTGGAAGGTGTACTTGTTGCACTGGGCACCTTCGAGTGCGGTGGTGGCGGCGCCCACGTCGAAGAACACCTTCTTCTTGGCCTTGGCGATGTTGGCGACCGCGAGCGCGGCGGCCGACGACGGCACGTCGAGGATCACGTCTGCCTGCTGCCGGTCGTAGAGCTCCTGGGCCTTGGTGTTGGCGATGTCCGGCTTGTTCTGGTGGTCGGCGGAGAGCACGTCGATCTTCTTGGCGACGGCCTTGTCGCCGTACTTGGCCTTGTAGTCGGCGACCGCCATCTTGACGGCCTCGACGCTGCCCTTGCCGGACAGGTCGGCGTAGATTGCGGACTGGTCGTTGAGCACGCCCAGCACGACCTTGCCGTCGCTGATCTTCCCCCCGCCCCCGCCGGGTCCGCCCGCACAGCCGGCGAGCAGTGCTCCGGTGACCGCGAGCACGGCCGTACGTCCGAAGGCATTCATGGTCTTCTCCCTTGATTCAGATTCCGAGGTAGTCGAGGAGCTCGTGTTCGCGTGCCCGCATCTGGTCGTTGTCCAGGGACTCGACGATGCGGCCCTCGGCGAGCAGGTAGTGACGGTCGGCCACGGTCGCGGCGAAGTGCACGTTCTGCTCGATGAGCAGCACCGTGACGCCCTGCCGTTTGACCTCGCGGAGGATGTCGCCGATCTGCTGGACGATCAGCGGGGACAGCCCCTCCGTGGGTTCGTCGCAGAGCAGCAGCCGGGCGCCCGTCCGCAGCACCCGGGCGAGCGCGAGCATCTGCTGTTCGCCGCCGGACAGCTTGGTACCGGCGAACTTCCGGCGCTCACGCAGCCGGGGAAACGTCTCGTACACCCGCTCCAGCGGCCACGGCTCCGGGCCGACCGCCGGCGGGAGGGTGAGGTTCTCCTCGACGCTGAGGGTGGCGTAGATGCCGCGATCGTCCGGGACGTAGCCGAGCCCGCGCCGTACCCTCCGGTGGGCGGCCAGCCCGGTGACGTCGTCGCCGCGAAAGGCGACGGCACCCTCGGCGCGGTCGTGCAGACCCATGATGCAGCGCAGCAGCGTGGTCTTGCCCGCGCCGTTGCGGCCGACCAGGGTGACGATCTCGCCGTCCGCGACCTGCAGCGACACCTCCCGCAGGACCTGGGCCTCGCCGTACCAGGCGGAGAGCTTCTCAACCGTGAGCATGGGCGTCTCCCAGATAGGCGCTGATGACCCGTGGATCGTGGCGGATCTCGGCGTACGGGCCCTCGACCAGCACGCGGCCGTTCTGCAGCACGGTGACCCGGTCGGCGAGGGTGGAGACGACGCTCATGTTGTGCTCGACCATGACGACCGTCCGGCCCTGCCGGACCCTGCCGACCAGTTCCACCGTCCGCTCGATGTCCTCCACGCCCATGCCCGCCGTCGGTTCGTCCAGCAGCAGCACCTTGGGGTCGAGGGCCAGGGCCAGGGCGAGTTCCAGGGCGCGCTTGCGGCCGTAGGCGAGGGTGCCCGCGGGGATCTCGGCGTGGTCGGCCAGCCCCACCTGGTCGAGCAGCTCCATCGCCCGGCCGGAGAACCGGTCGAGTGCCTTGTCCGAGCGCCAGAACCGCCAGCCCAGGCTGGTACCGCTCTGCAGCGCCAGCTCGACGTGCTCACGGGGTGTCAGCTGCGCGAACAGGCTCGTGATCTGGAAGGACCTGGCCACGCCCAGCCGGGCGACCTGTTCGGGGCGCCTGCCGGCCAGGTCCCGGTCGCCGAGCAGGATGCTCCCGGCCGTGGGGGTGAGGAACCCGGTCAGCAGGTTGAACAGGGTGGTCTTGCCGGCCCCGTTCGGACCGACCAACGCGTGCACGCTGCCCTCGGCGACGTCCAGGTCCACTCCGTCGACGGCGCGGAAACCCCTGAACTCTTTGACCAGGCCCTGTGCTCTGAGAACAGGACCGTCCATGCGCGTCCTCCTGTGTCCGTCCGTGTCGCTCGTCCGTGTGATTCGTCCGTGATGTCCGGCCGTGGGTGTCCAGTCCGTGGTGTCCGGCCGAATGACCTGATGGGCCTGATGAGCCGGGCCATGTGACGCGGAACACTAAGTCGGCGTCGGAGCCGGTTCCATGTGGTCTCGGCACACATTCACGACCCGCCGTACGGGGATGGCTTACATCACTCGCAGCTCAGGACCAGATCACACGTGCCTCCGTGTGGATATGTGGACCTGCCACGTAGGAACGGCGGCATCCGGTTCCGTACGGTCCCGTTCGTCCGGCTTCGCGGACGCTCACACGGAGGTGACACATGGACAAGGTGGTGACATCGCCCGCCGCCGCCATCGCCGACGTTCCCGATGGGGCGTCACTGGCCGTCGGGGGGTTCGGCCTGTGCGGCATCCCGATGGAACTGATCGACGCTCTGCGGGAACAGGGCGCCACCGGCCTGCGCGTGATCTCCAACAACTGCGGCGTCGACGACCACGGGCTGGGCGTGCTGCTGGCCGAGGGCCGCATCGCCCGTATGACCAGCTCCTACGTCGGCGAGAACAAGGAGTTCGCCCGGCAGTACCTCAGTGGCGAGCTGGAGGTCGAACTGGTGCCCCAGGGCACGCTCGCCGAGCGGCTGCGGGCCGGCGGCTGTGGCATCCCGGCGTTCTACACGCCCGCCGGAGTGGGCACCCAGATCGCCACCGGGGGGCTGCCCTGGAGGTACGAGGCGGACGGGAGCGTCGCGGTGGCCTCCCCCGCCCGGGAGGTACGGGAGTTCGGGCACCAGGCGTACGTGCTCGAAGAGGCGATCACCACCGACTTCGCCCTCGTGCACGCGGCCGAGGGCGACAGGCACGGCAACCTGGTCTTCCACTCCTCGGCGCGCAACTTCAACCCGCTCGCCGCGATGGCCGCCCGGGTGACGATCGCGCAGGTCGAGTCGCTCGCCGAGGACCTCGATCCGGACCGGATCCACCTGCCCGGAATCTTCGTCGACCGGATCGTCGCGGTGGGCCCGGTCGCCAAGAGGATCGAGAAGAAGACGACCTCGCCCCGTCCCGCCGAGGAGGCCTTCTGATGCCGCTCACCCGTACCGAGATGGCCGCCCGCGCCGCCCGGGAACTGACCGACGGCTCCTATGTCAACCTCGGCATCGGGCTGCCCACCCTGGTGCCCGGCTTCCTGCCGGCCGGTGTCGAGGTGACACTGCACAGCGAGAACGGCGTGCTGGGAGTCGGCCCCTATCCGTACGACGGGGACGAGGATCCCGACCTGGTCAACGCGGGCAAGGAGACGGTGACCACGCTGGGCGGTGCGTCGTTCTTCGATTCGGCACTGTCGTTCGGGCTGATCCGCGGCGGCCGGCTGGACGCGGCGATCCTCGGCGGCATGCAGGTCTCCGCGGGCGGGGACCTGGCCAACTGGACGATCCCCGGGAAGATGATCAAGGGCATGGGCGGGGCGATGGACCTCGTGCACGGCGCCAAGCGGGTCATCGTGCTGATGGACCATCTGGCCCGCGACGGCTCGTACAAGATCGTGGAGGAGTGCACGCTGCCGCTGACCGGACGCGGCGTGGTGGACCGGATCATCACCGATCTCGCCGTCATCGACCTCACCCCGGACGGCCTGGTGCTCATCGAGGTCGCGCCCGGGCTCACCCCCGGCGAGGTCCGCGACGCAACGGGCGCCCACCTGCTCTTCCCCGGTGAGACGGGGACATATGGCGGCGGAAGACATGGCGGACGCGGTGAAAGTAGGAGCGGCGGACGTGGCCCGGCTCACCCGGAGTCAGCACCATGACGGCAGTCTCTCCCACCCACCCAGGAGCCCCCATGCCACGTATCCGCCTGCTGCTGGCCGCCGCGGCCTGCGTCGTCACCGGGACGGCGCTGCTAGGACCGGCCTCCCCCGCCCGCGCCGCGACGTGCGCGGGCATCGATCGGATCACCGTCCCCGGGGCGGAGAAGATGATCTCCGCGTGCCTCGGGGACCTGACCACCGCCGGGACGGTCGGTTCCGGGCACTCGATCGCGGCCGAGTGGGCGGGCCTGCAGCCCGCCGGTGCCCGCAACCCGAGCGGGGTGCCGGGCATCCAGCTCGACGGCTACTTCCCCGACGACTCCACCTTCAACACCGACCACGGCTGGAACCACGACAGCCAGTTCGTGATCCGGCTGCCCGAGCACTGGAACGGCGGGCTGGTCGTCGCCGGGACCCCCGGGGTCCGCCGGCAGTACGCCAATGACTTCACCATCTCCGACTGGGTCCTCGCCCAGGGCTACGCCTACGCCGCGACCGACAAGGGCAACAGCGGCGCCCAGTTCTACCAGGACGGCAAGAAGCCCGGCGACGCCATCGCCGAGTGGAACAGCCGGGTCACCCAGCTCACCCGGGCGGCGAAGGCCGTGGTGGCCAAGCGGTACGGCCGGCCGGCCGGGCGCACCTACGCCGCCGGGGTCTCCAACGGCGGCTACCTCGTGCGCTGGCAGCTGGAGAACCGGCCCGAGCTCTACACCGGCGGAGTCGACTGGGAGGGCACCCTGTGGCGTTCGGAGGGGCCGAACCTGCTGACGTTCCTGCCGCCCGTGCTGCGCGCCTACCCCGCGTACGCCTCGAACGGCGACGCGACGGCGCACGACGCCATCGTGGCGGCGGGCTTCCCGGCTCAGTCCGAGCCACTGTGGGCCTACCACGACCAGGTCTACTGGGATCTCACCCAGCGCATCTACCGCGAGGAGCTCGACCCGGCCTACGACGGCGCCACCCAGGCGGGCACCCCGTTCTGCGCATCCGGCACCCCGGCGTGCGACGCCGACTACGACTACGCCTCGCGACCCCGCGCCGTACATCGCGCGGTCCAGCGGATCTCCCTCACCGGCCGCATCGGACGGCCGCTCATCACCCTGCAGGGCACCCTGGACACGCTGCTGCCCATCGGCAAGACCGGCGACGTCTACGCCGGTCTGATCCGTGACCAGGGTCGCGGCCGGCTGCACCGCTACTACCGCATCGAGGGCGGCAACCACGTCGACGGCCTGTACGACGCGCACCCCGGCCTGTTGCGCCCGATCCTGCCCTGCTTCCGCAGCGCCTTCACCGCTCTCGAGAACTGGACCACCGAGGGGCGGACCCCGCCGCCGGACGCCACCCTGCCCCGGCCCGCCACCGGCGACCTGGCCAACACCTGCTCGCTGACCGGCTGACCTCAGCCGACGGTGCTGGGGCTGCGGTCTCCCAGGATCGCAGCGGCGACCGCCACCAGCTGCGCCAGCCGTTCCACCTCGGTGGGGTGGAACGGCGGCGCGACGGTGCGGGCGGCCACCAGGGTGCGGTTCCCGTCCATGGGCACGGCGGCGAAGCGCGTGCCGTTCTCCAAGGTGAACACCTGCGGGACCGCGCCCCGCAGCTGCGGCGGCTCGAAATGCGCGGGCACCCGGCGGCTCTCCTGCGCGACCACGCCGGCCTCCAGCAACACCGCCCAGGCCGCGCTGAAGATCCCGGGAACCGCCTCGACCAGTGCGGCCAGGGCCGTCACCGGGTCGGTGGCCAGCCGCTCGACCAAGGCCACGTCGTCGAAGTCCCCGGGCGCCTCGTCGATGTGCCAGACCCCGACGACCTGAGCGCCTTCCAGTCCGGTCAGCTCATCGCACAGCGAGCTGACCGGTGAGCCCGGCGGCCACGCGACGATGAAGTCGTCGAGCGCCCGTTCGTTAGTGCGTTCCAGCACCACGACCTGCAGGATGTCGGCGCCGGCGAAGCCCATCGCCGCGGCCACGCCGCCGAGCGACCCGGGCCGATCGGGCAGGCTGACCCGCACCCGCAGAATCATGGGCACCTCCGGTACTCGCCGGTAACACAGACAGGTTGCCCTGGTTCCGTTTCCGTGCTGTTACCCAGACGTATCGGCACCGAGACGACTGCGGGTATTTTTCACGGAGGCCGGCCTGCGCTCCGATCGCTCAGCGCTTCGCCCGCGCCCAGCCGAGCAGGTCGTCCGCGGTGCGCGTGTTCACGACCCGTTCCGCCGGCACCCCGCAGCGCGCCGCGCGCTCGCAGCCGTACGGCTGCCAGTCCAGCTGACCCGGTGCGTGCGCGTCGGAGTCGATGGAGAACAAGCAGCCCGCCTCGACCGCCGGCCGCAGGAGGCGCTTGGGCGGGTCCAGCCGCTCCGGCCGCGAGTTGATCTCCACCGCGACGTCGTAGGCCACACAGGCGTCGAAGACCAGTCCGGCGTCGAACTCCGACTCGGGTCGCAGGCCGCCTCTCTTCCCGCCGGCCTTGACGATGCGCCCGGTGCAGTGGCCCAGCACGTTGACATAGGGGTTGGCGATGGCGGCGACCATGCGCCTGGTCATGTCCACGCGGTCCATGCGCAGCTTCGAATGGACGCTGGCGACCACGACGTCCAGCCGTTCCAGCAGTTCGGGCCGCTGGTCGAGCGAACCGTCGTCGAGAATGTCGACCTCTATGCCGGTCAGGATCCGGAACGGCGCCAGCTCCGCGTTCAGCTCGGCGACCACGTCGAGCTGCCGGGACAGCCGCTCGGCCGACAGCCCGTTGGCGACGGTCAGCCGGGGTGAGTGGTCGGTGAGCGCGAAGTACTCGTGTCCCAGCGAGCGCGCGGTCTCGGCCATCTCGCGGATCGGCGACCCCCCGTCGGACCAGTCGCTGTGAGTGTGCAGATCACCCTTCAACGCCGCGCGGAGCGCGGCGGCGGCGGCGTCGACTGGCTCGCCCTCCACCGCCTCCATCCGGCGCAGGTAGACCGGCACCTCACCGTTCAGCGCCTCCGAGATCGCCAGCGCGGTGACCTTCCCAATGCCGGGCAGTGAGGTGAAGGTGCCCTTCCGGTGATGGTCGGCCAACTGCTCAGGCGGCAGCGACGCCACCAGATCGGCGGCCTTGCGAAAGGCGCGCACCCGGTAGGTGGGCTCGTGCGCGCGCTCCAGCAAGAACGCGATCCGGCGCAGTGCCTCGACGGGATCCACGGTCCGACCGTACCCATCCATACCTCCGCGGACCACCGATCGCCGGCCGCGACGCTGAGCATGCCCTGCGGGATGGCACTCTGTTGTCGTGGACACCACCAAGGAAGCGGCCATCCGGGAGCAGACCACCAAGCGCCTCGAGCAGGCCATGGGCTCGTTCGGGACCACGGTGCTGGCCCAGATGGAAGAGCAGCTGCCGTGGTTCCGCCGCATGCTGCCCGACCACCGGTCCTGGATCGGGCTGGTCGCCCAGGCCGGCATCGCCGCCTTCGTCGAGTGGTTCAAGAACGCGGAGAACACCCGTCCGGCGATCGCCGGGGAGGTCTTCGGCACCGCCCCTCGCGACCTCCTGCGGGCCGTCCGCCTGCAGCAGACCATCGACCTGGTGCGGGTCATCATCGACGTGGTCGAGCTCCGGCTGGACGAACTGGCCGCACCCGGCGGCGAGGCCCAGCTCCGCGAGGCGATCCTCCGCTACACCCGGGAGGTCGCGTTCGGCGCCGCGCAGGTCTACGCCCGGTTCGCCGAGACCCGGGCGGCCTGGGACGCCCGGCTGGAGGCCCTGGTCGTCAACGCGTTGCTGCGCGGCGAGGTCGACGACGGCATGCACTCCTGGGCCGCGGCACTCGGCTGGTCGTCGAAGCCGGTCGTGGTCATCGCCGGGTACACCTCGCAGGACGAGGAACCCGAGATCACCATCGACCAGATGCAACTGGCCGGCCGCCGGGCCCGGGTCGACGTGCTCGCCGGGGTACAGGGACACCGGGTCATCGTGATCGTCGGTGGCGCGGAGGATCCGCTGCAGGCGGCCCAGCCGATCGCGGCGAAGTGCGGGCCCGGACCTGTGGTGGTCGGTCCCGCGGTGCCGGATCTGTACGGGGCGACGGCGTCGGCCCAGGCGGCGCTCGCCGGGCTGAAGGCGGCGTCGGGCTGGCCGGACGCGCCGCGGCCGGTGCTCGCCGAGGATCTGCTGCCCGAGCGCGCTCTGGACGGTGACGACGACGCCCGCCGCTTCCTGGTGGAGGAGGTGTACGACCCGATGCGATCCGCCGGGGCGCCTCTGCTCGACACCCTCACCACCTATCTGGAGCAGGGCTCGTCGCTGGAGGCCACGGCCCGGCTGTTGTTCGTCCACCCCAACACGGTCCGGTACCGGCTACGCCGGGTGACCGAGCTGACGGGCCTGTCCCCGACCGACGCCCGCGACGCGTTCGGCCTGCGGATCTCGCTGGTCCTGGGCCGCTTCGGCGAAGCCGGCCGTCCGCTCTGAGATCGGTCATCTGACGGCAAACGTCGTCGACCGCCGTCACCGCCTTGTAGAGGCCTTACAAAGCCGGGTGCCGAAACTTCGTCGCCACCGGCATCGAGGTGTAGGTCCTCCACAGGGCAAGGTGAACAGCGTGATTCTCATCGCAGCGCCCGGCCAGGGCGCCCAGACGCCCGGATTCCTCGAGCCGTGGCTCGAGCTGCCCGCCGTCGCCGACCGCCTCACCTGGTGGTCGGCGGTCACAGGACTGGACCTGGTGCACTATGGCACCACCCCGGACGCCGACGAGATCCGTGACACCGCGGTCGCACAGCCACTCCTGGTAGCCGCCGCGCTGGCCGCCGCGCAGGCACTGGACACCACCCCCGACGTGGTCGCCGGGCACAGCGTGGGCGAGCTGGCCGCCGCCGCCATCGCCGGGGTGATGTCCCCGGAAGCCGCCATGGTGCTGGTGCGCGAGCGCGGGCGCGCCATGGCTGGGGCCGCCGCCATCACCCAGACCGGGATGACCGCGGTGCTGGGCGGTGACACCGACGAGGTACTCGCCGCCATCGACAAGCACGGGCTCACCCCCGCCAACATCAACGGCGCCGGGCAGATCGTGGCCGCCGGCACCCTGGAGCAGCTCGCCGCGTTCGCCGAGGAACCGCCCGCGAAGGCGCGGCTGCGCCCGCTCTCGGTGGCCGGGGCCTTCCACACCGAGCACATGGCGCCCGCGGTCGAGGCATTGGGCCTGCTGGCGCCGGGCCTGCCCGTCACCGACCCGAGCCTCACCCTGCTGTCCAACCGGGACGGCAGCGTGGTCACCGACGGCCGGGAGTACATCGCCCGCCTGGTCGGCCAGGTCAGCTCACCGGTCCGCTGGGACTCCTGCATGGAGACCATGAAGGAGCTCGGCGTCACCGCGATCATCGAACTACCCCCGGCCGGGACCCTGGTCGGGCTGGCACGACGCGACCTCAAGGGTGTGGAGACACTGGCTCTCAAGACCCCCGACGACCTGGACAAGGCCCGCGAGCTGATCGCGAACCATGGAGGTTCGCAGTGATCCTTCGCATCGCGGACGGCCGGGCCGGGGCCAAGATCCTTTCCTTCGGCGACTACCAGCCCGCCCGGGTCGTGACCAACGAAGAGCTGGCCCGGACCATCAACACCAATGACGAGTGGATCCGCAGCCGGGTCGGCATCGCCGAGCGGCGCATCGCCGGGCCGGACGAAGGCGTGGTCGAGATGGCCGTGGCGGCGGGCGGCAAGGCCCTGGCGGGCAGCGGGCTGTCCGCCGACGACATCGACCTGGTCATCGTGGCGACCTGCTCGGCGGAGACGCTCGTTCCCAATGTGTCCGCGACGGTCGCCCACCGGCTGACCATCCAGGCTCCGGGCGCGTACGACGTGAACGCGGCCTGTGCGGGCTTCTGCTACGCCCTGTCCAACGCCAGCGACGCCGTCCGCTCCGGTTCGGCCCGCAACGTGCTGGTGATCGGATCCGAGAAGATGTCCCAGTGGGTCGACCAGACCGACCGGGCCAACTGCATCATCTTCGCCGACGGGGCCGGCGCCGCGGTCGTGACCGGCTCCGACTCCTCGTCCATCGGGCCGGTGGTCTGGGGCAGCTCGGGTGCCGACGCGGACAAGATCGCGGTCAAGGACCGCAACTCGTTCCTCCAGCAGGACGGCCAGGGGGTCTTCCGCTGGGCCACCACGGAGCTGCACCCGGTGGCGCTGGCGGCCTGCGAGCGGGCCGGGGTCAAGCCGTCGGAGCTGGCGGCCTTCGTCCCGCACCAGGCCAACCTGCGGATCGTCCAGTCGATCGCCCGCAAGCTGGGCGCGGACAACGCGATCGTCGCCGACGACATCGTGAACTCCGGCAACACCTCGGCGGCGTCGATCCCGCTGGCCCTGTCACACATGATCGAGCGTGGCGACGTCCCGTCCGGCGAACCCGCCCTCATCATCGGGTTCGGCGCGGGTCTGACCTACGCTGCGCAAGTCATCCAGATCCCGTAGGCCCTCGTTCATCGGGCCCACGTTTACAACAAAGAGGAGAAATCACAACATGGCAGCCACCGAGCAGGAGATCCTGGCCGGCCTCGGCGAGATCGTCGAGGAGATCGTCGGTATCCCCGCGGCCGAGGTGACCCCTGAGAAGAACTTCATTGACGACCTCGACATCGACTCGCTGTCGATGGTGGAGATCGCGGTAGCGGCTCAGGACAAGTTCGGCGTCGAGATCCCTGACGACGAGCTTCGCAACCTCAAGACCGTCAAGGACGTCGTCGGCTTCGTCCAGGGCCTCACCGTCTAAGTGCTGTTGCGGCGCGCCGACCGCTCCACGGACGGCGCGCCGTTTCCGGCTCCCCCAGTACTCAAGGAGCAAGTTTTATGAGCACTAACCAGGTCAAAGTGGTTATAACTGGTCTTGGCGCGACCACGCCGCTCGGTGGTGACGTCGCCTCCACCTGGTCGGCTCTGCTTGCCGGCGCGTCGGGTGTGCGCCCCCTTGTCTGGGAGGGCGTGGAAGAACTTCCAGTCCGCTTCGCCGCGCAGCTCGCGGTGGAGCCCGACGCGGTGCTGCCCAAGCACCGGCTGCGCCGGATGGACCGCAACGAGGCCATCGCCCTGATCGCCGCGCACGAGGCTTGGAAGCACGCCGGCTACGCACATGGTGACGAGGACGGCTTCGAGGTCGACGGTGACCGGCTGGGGGTCGTGGTCTCCAGTGGCATCGGCGGGCTGCACACCGCGCTGAACAGCTACGACACCTATCGCGAGAAGGGCTGGTCGAGGGTCTCCCCCTTCACCGTGCCCATGCTCATGCCCAACGGGGCCGCGGGCATGGTCGGCATCGAGTTCGGCGCCCAGGCCGGAGTGCACGCCATGGTCAGTGCCTGCGCCTCCAGCGCCGACGGCATCGGCTACGCCATCGACATGATCCGCAGCGGCCGGGCCGACGTGGTCATCGCCGGCGGCACCGAGTCCTGTGTCCACCCGCTGCAGATGGCCTCGTTCGGGGCCATGCGGGCCATGTCCACCCGCAACGAGGAGCCTGAGCGCGCCTCCCGCCCGTACGACAAGAACCGCGACGGGTTCGTGCTCGGCGAGGGCGCCGCAGTGATGATCTTTGAGTCCGAGGAGCACGCACTGGCCCGTGGCGCGAAGATCCACGCGATCGCCGCAGGGGCGGGCTACTCCGGTGACGCCTACGACATCGTGCTTCCCGACCCGAGCGGGGCCGGGCAGTCCAAGGCGATGGTGCGGGCGCTCAAGAACGCCGGTCTCCAGCCCGAGGACATCGTGCACATCAACGCGCACGCCACCTCCACCCCGGCCGGCGACATCGCCGAGCTCACCTCCATCAAGGCCGCGCTCGGCGACCAGGCCAAGAGGATCTGCATCACCGGGACCAAGTCGATGACCGGGCACGTGCTCGGCGGCGCCGGCGCGCTCGAGTCGCTCATCACGGTGCTGTCGCTGCGCGAGGGTCTGGTGCCCGCGACCGCCAACCTCGACGACCTCGACGACGCCGTCGACCTGGACATCGTGCGCGGTGAGCCGCGCAAGCTCCCCGACGGCCCCATCGCCGCACTCAACAACTCCTTCGGCTTCGGCGGCCACAACACCGCCGTCGCTTTCCAGCGCGCAATCTGACGCCGCCATATTCAAGGAGCCAGTCCGTATGACCGTGCTCGACAACCGGGTCGCCATCGCACCCGACGTATCCGACCTCGCCTCGCAAGAGGAGGTGCAGGACCCACGCCATCCGCAGGTCCGGCTCTCCACCCTCTTCGACGACGGCTCCTTCCGGGCGCTGACCGCCGACGACGGCAGCGGCGCCCTGGCCGGCCTCGGCCGTATCGAGGGCATCCCCGTGGTGGCCTTCGCCAGCGACCCGCGCGTCATGGGCGGGGCAATGGGCATGGCCGGCTGTGAGGCCATCGTGCTGGCCTACGACCACGCGATACGGGAGCGTCTGCCGATCATCGGGCTCTGGCACTCCGGCGGCGCCCGGCTGGCCGAAGGCGTGGAGTCGCTGCACGCCGTCGGGATGGTGTTCAGCGCCATGACCCGGGCCTCCGGTGTGGTCCCGCAGATCTCCGTGGTGCTCGGCCCGGCGGCGGGCGGCGCCGCCTACGGCCCCGCGCTCACCGACATCGTGATCCTCTCCGAGAGCGGCAAGATCTTCGTTACCGGCCCGGACGTCGTGAAGTCGGTCACCGGCGAAGAGATCGACATGGCCGGGCTCGGCGGCACCGACCCGCACTCCAAAAAGTCCGGTGTGGTGCACGTCGTGGCCAAGGACGACGCTGAGGCGCTGCTGCAGGGCCGCCGGCTCGCGGTGCTGCTCGGCCACCAGAGCAGGGTGCGGCCCGACGAGGTCAAGGACCTCGACCTCGGCGGCATCCTGCCGGAGAACGTCAAGCGGGCCTACAGCGTGCATCCGCTGGTCAAGAACATCGTCGACGACCCCGCCGGAATGGTGGAGCTGCACGCCAAGTGGGCGCCGAACATCGTGACCGCGCTGGGCCGGCTCGGCGGCGGAACCGTCGGCATCATCGCCAACAACCCGTTGCGGCTCGGTGGCTGCCTGGACTCCCTTTCCGCTGAGAAATGTGCCCGGTTCGTCCGGATGTGCAACGCGTTCGGGGTACCCCTGGTGGTGCTGGTGGACGTCCCGGGCTACCTCCCCGGCGTCGGCCAGGAACACGGCGGGGTCGTCCGGCGTGGCGCCAAGCTGCTCCACGCGTTCGCCGAGGCCACCGTGCCCCGGGTGACGCTGGTGACCCGCAAGGCCTATGGCGGAGCGTACATCGCCATGAATTCCCGCTCGCTCGGCGCCACCAAGGTCTTCGCCTGGCCGACCGCCGAAGTGGCCGTCATGGGCGCGATCGCGGCCGTACGGGTCCTGCACCGGCGCAAGATCGCCGCAGTGCCGGAGGAGGAGCGCCCGGCTCTGGAGGCCCGGCTCGCCGTCGAGCACGAGGAGATCGCCGGCGGCCTGCAGCGGGCCATCGATCTGGGGGTGATCGACCAGGTCATCGAGCCGGGGGTCACCCGCAGCACCATCGCCCGTGCCATCGCCGAGGCCACTCCGGCCAGAGGGTCCCACGGCAACATCCCGCTGTGACCGGCACCGGCGGTCCCTGACCCGGGCCGACCCGGGTCACGCGGTCGTAGGTAAGGTTCACCCCCCATCCCGCAGTGCTGCGGGAAGGGGGGTGAACCTTTTGCGGTATCACGCGGGGGCCGGCGTCAGCCGGCGGCGTGCAGCCAGCGGACGGGGGCGCCGTCGCCGGCGCGGCGGAAGGGCTCGAGCTCGTGGTCCCAGGGGGTGCCCAGAAGCCGCTCCAGCTCGTGTTCCAACGTGGTGCGGCCGGAGGCGGCGGTGGCCATGACGGCACGCAGCCGGTCCTCGGGCACCAGGACGTCCCCGCTGGCGCCGATGAGGGCGGTGAACACGCCGAGGGTGGGCGTGCAGCTGTAGCGGACCCCGTCGCAGCCGGGGGTGGCGTCCTCGGTCACCTCGAAGCGCAGCAGCTTCCAGTTGCGCAGGGCCGAGGCCATGCTCGCGGCCATGCCGCCATGACCCTCCCAGCACAGCTCGGCACGCATCGTCCCCGGAGCGGCCGGCTGATCCGTCCACGCCAGAGATGCGGGTACGCCAAGAACACCTGCGACGGCCCATTCGACATGTGGGCACAGCGCAGGTGGTGAAGAGTGGACGTAAAAAACGCCACGTGCAGCCACCAGACCTCCTGGTTGTGTACCGAGGCTCGTCTTCCCCTACGGCCTCGTACGTCCCAAGAAGATCTCGACGTCAGATTATTGTGCCGCATCCACACGAGGTGCACCAGCCCATAGTCAGACTGGGTACCGATACAACGCTCAGTGTGCGGACGCCTCACCGGACAGGCGCTGGGCGAGATAGATCGGAATGACCGACGCCACGATCAGCACGGCGGCCACCACGTTCACGACGGGCGCCTGGTTGGGGCGGAACAGATTGTTGAAGATCCAGATCGGCAGGGTCTGCACTCCGGGGCCGGCGGTGAACGTCGTCACGATGATCTCGTCGAAGGACAGCGCGAACGCCAGCAGGCCACCGGCCAGCAGCGCCGAGCGCAGCAGCGGGAACGTGATGTACCGGAAGGTCTGGAAGGTGTCCGCGCCGAGGTCGGCCGAGGCCTCCTCCACGCTGGTGCCCATCCGCCGCAACCTGGCCAGCGCGTTGTTGTAGACGGTCACGATGCAGAACGTCGCATGACCGACGATCACGGTGAACAGGCCGAGGCCGAGCCCGAGCGGCTGCAGCACCACCTGGAAGGCGTTGCTCAGCGCGATGCCCGTGACGATACCGGGCAGCGCGATCGGCAGCACCACCAGTAGCGAGACCGCGTCACGGCCGAAGAACGAGTAGCGCTGCACGGCCAGCGCCGCCATCGTGCCGAGGAGCAGGGCGAGAGCCGCGGCTCCGAGCCCGGCCTTGAGGCTGGTGAGCACCGCCTGCCGGGCCCCCTCGTTGTCCAGAGCCTGAGACCACCATCGCGTGGTCAACCGCGACGGCGGCCAGCCGAACGCCCGGTCGGCGTTGAAAGAGTTGACCAGCACCACGAAGAGCGGCACGTAGATCACCGCGAGACCGAGCGCCATGAAGCCGCGCAGGACCAGCCGGGCCGTGCGGGACAGGATCATCAGAGCTCCTCCAGAGCGCCGGTGCGGCGGACGGCGGCGATGTAGATGAGCATCACCACGACGGGCACGGTGGCCACCGCGGCGGCGAACGGCAGGTTGTTGGCTGCGCCGATGTTGTCGTAGACCACGTTGCCGATCAGCTGGCTCTTGCCGCCGACGATCTTCACCGTGATGTAGTCCCCGAGGGACAGCGAGAAGGTGAAGATCGACCCGGCGACCAGTGACGGAAAGGTCATCGGGAGGACCACCGACCGGAAGGTACGCCCGGTACGGCCGCCCAGGTCGCTGGAGGCGTTCAACAGCGAGTCCGGCAGCCGCTCCAGCCCGGCGTACAGGGGCAGGATCATGTACGGCAGCCAGAGGTAGGCCAGGACCAGGACGGTGGCGGGCAGCCCGTATCCGGGGCCGGACAGGCCGAGTGGCTGGAGCACCCAGTTGACCAGCCCTCCGTCGGAGAGCATCACCCGCCAGGCGTACGCCTTGACCAGATAGGCCGCCCACAGCGGGGTCAGGATGGCGATCACCAGGAACGGCCGCCACCGCGGTCTGGCGACCTTCGCCATGAAGAACGCCATCGGGAAGGCGATCACCATGTCCAGCACGGTGACCAGCGCGGCCACGCCGATGCTGCGCAGGGCGATCCTGCGGTAGACCGCGTCACCGACCACGTCCTGGAAGTTGCGCAGGCTGAACTGCTTCACCACCTGACCGGTGAAGGTGTCGGTGGACCAGAACGCCGTCAGGAACATCGCGGCGAGCGCGCCGAGGTAGGCGATGAGCAGCCAGGCCAGCGGGGCGGACAGCAGAAGCGACAGCCGCAGCCTCGGTCTGCGGTGCAGCAGGGCGGCCGCCCGGCGCCGGAGACCCGGCGCCGGGCGGTCCAGTGACGCCGAGGTCATCCCTTGATCGCCGTCCAGGCACGTGTCCACTCGGAGTAGTCGATGCACTTGACGTCCTTGCGGCCGTCCAGGCACTGCCCGATCGGGGTGGTCCAGTAGTGCACCTTGGCGAAGTAGGCCTCGTCGGCGGCGTGGAAGGTCTCGCAGAACGTCTTGTCCGCGGTCTCCTGGCAGGCCTTGGCGTTGGAGGGCGCCTCACCGAACCACTCGGCGACCTGCGCGTTGACCTTCGGCGAGATGATCCAGTCCATCCACTTGTAGGCGCAGTTCGGGTGCTGGGCCTTGGCCGCGACCATCCAGGTGTCCGACCAGCCGGTCGAGCCCTCCTTGGGCAGTGTGACCTGCACGGGGGCCTTCTCGGCCTTGGTGAGGTTGGCGATGACCTGCCAGGTGGTGCCGATCACCGAGTTGCCGCTCTTGAAGGCCTGCACCGACTTGGTGTAGTCCGACCAGTACTCACCGATGTTCTTGTTCTGTCCTTTGAGCAGCGCGACCGAGGCGTCGAACTGCTTGCGGTCCAGCGCGTACGGGTTCTTGATGCCCAGCTGGGGCTCGGCCGACATCAGGTAGAGCGCGGCGTCGGCGATGTAGATCGGCGAGTCGTACGCGGTGATCGTGCCCTTGTACGGGGAGTTCGGGGCGAACACGCTGCTCCAGGAGTCCGGGGCGGGCTTCACCTTGTCGGTACGCCACATGAGCAGGTTCGCGCCGCGGCCATGCGGGATGCCGTATGCGACACCGTTCACCGAGTTCCACGGCTGCAGCTTCAGGCTCGGGAACACGTCGGCGTAGTTGGGCACCAGCGCGGTGTTGACGGGCGCGACCGTACCGCCGGCGATGAGTCGCAGGGAGGCGTCACCGGAGGCCGAGACGGCGTCGTACTGCCCGGTCTTCATCAGGCTGACCATCTCGTCGGAGGTCCCCGCGACCTTGGTGTTGACCTTGCAGCCGGTGGCCTGCTCGAAGGGGTGGACCCAGTCGACCTTCTTGTCGTTGGAGCCGTCCTCGGCGTACCCGGCCCAGGCGACCAGGTTGACCTGGCCCTCGCCCGCACCGAGCGTCTTGAGCGCCGGGATGTTCGGCACGGTGAAACCGCCCGGTGCGGTGGTGGACTTGGTGCCGGACGAGCCGCCACCGCAGGCGGCCATCAGACCGGTGAACGCCACGGCGGCGGTGGCGAGCGCGATGCGCTTGGACCACATGGGGATCTCCTTGCTGGAAACGGGGCTGGAGCGGAGGGCTGGAGCGGAGGGCCGGGGCGGAGGGTTCTGAAGGGGTCAGGAGGCCTGCGCCGGTCCGGCGGCCTCGGCCACCCGGAACTCATGGTCGGCGTGCCAGCTGAGATGTACGCGGACGTCCCGGTAGCGCATGACGTCCATCGAGGAGGTCTGCAGGTTCTGCTGGAGGGCGACCACCCGGCCGCCGTCCTCGAGATCGACGACGAAGCGGGTCACCGCACCGGCGTACACGACCTCGGCCACGGTGCCGGCGGCATGCCGCTCACCTTCCTGCCGGTCCGTGTGCCGGTCGGTGGCGAGGTGGATCTTCTCGGGCCGTACCCAGACGTCGCCGATCCGGTTGGAGGTGCCCACGAAACCCGCCACGAACGCCGTCGCGGGCCGCTCGTACACCTCGGCGGGCGTACCGACCTGTTCCACCCGCCCCCGGTCGAAGACGGCGAGGCGGTCGCTCATGGTCAGCGCCTCCTCCTGGTCGTGGGTGACGAACAGGAAAGTGATGCCGACCCGCCGCTGGATGGCCTTCAGCTCGACCTGCATCTCCTCGCGGAGCTTGAGGTCGAGGGCGCCGAGCGGCTCGTCGAGCAGCAGCACCTTCGGCTCGTTGACCAGGGCGCGGGCGAGCGCGACCCGCTGCCGCTGACCGCCGGAGAGTTGGCCGGGCTTGCGCGCCTCGAAGCCCTCCAGCCGTACGCTGCGCAGCGCCTCGGCTGCGAGCTCCCTGCGCCGCGTTTTCGGCACCCGCTTCGCCTTCAGCCCGTACTCCACGTTCTGCAGAACGTTCATGTGCGGGAAGAGCGCGTAGTCCTGGAAGACGGTGTTGACGTCCCGGTCGAACGGCGCCAGCCGGGTCACGTCACGGCCGGCCAGGTCGATCGCACCGGCGGTGGGCTGCTCGAAACCGGCGATCATGCGCAGCACGGTCGTCTTGCCCGAGCCGGACGGCCCGAGCATGGAGAAGAACTCACCGTCGTGGATGTCGAGGTCGACCCCCGCCACCGCCTCGATCGGGCCGAAGGACTTGCGAAGGCCCCGGAGCCGCACAGCTACATCTGGCATGGCGAAAAACATATGGGGTTAAATGTTTCAGAACAAGGCACGATCCGATATCACGGCGTAAACCACCAGGTCGCCACAACAGGTCGCCACAACAGGTCGCCACGACAGGTCGCCACGACAAGGGGAGACATGGACACAGCGCGACGTGCCGTGTTCTCCCCGGTCGACAGCACCGCGCGGGTGGACGCGGTCGCGCGCCGGCTCAGCGACGCGATCGCGCTGGGCCTGCTCGCCGACGGGGAGCAACTGCCCAGCGAAGCCGAGCTCGCCGCGCTGCTCGGTGTCTCCACCGTGACCCTACGCGAGGCGCTCGTGGCACTGCGGCAGCAAGGTCTGGTCGAGACCAGGCGTGGCCGCGGCGGCGGCAGCTTCGTGCGGTCTCCGGCAGAGGCCGTCGACCTGGGCGTACGGCTGCGTACCTTCGCCGCCGACGAGCTGCGCGATCTGGGCGACCACTACGCGGCGATCGCCGGAACCGCCGCGCGGCTCGCCGCGCGGCGCTCGCTGCCCGGGGACGTCTCTCCGCTGTTCCGGTCACTCGAGGAGATGTCCCGGGCTCGATCAGCCGCGCAGCTGCGCATGCTGGACGGCCGTTTTCACATCGAGGTGGCGGCCGCCTCCCAGTCGGCGCGGCTCACCCGGGAGGAGATCCGGCTGCAGGCGGACATCGGGCCGTTGATCTGGCTGGACCACGAGCACCACAAAGGCCGCACCCGTGTTTACGCTCAGCACCGTGCGATCGCCGACGCCGTCCAGCGAGGCGACGCCGGCCAGGCCCGGGACGTGGCCGAGCGACATGTTCTCGAGGCCATCGAACGTCTCATCGAACTGCGGCTGGCGCTTTGATTCGAGGTCTACGGAGCCGGCGTTCGTGATCAACCCCTCCGGCCGGGTGGTGGCCTCCAACACCGCCCGGTGGACTCCCGGCGCCATCTACCGGGGAGACCGGGGATTCGCCGTACGGCCCGGGGGATCTCCCGCTGTCACTGGTCACCGCGCAGGCATGACTCCGGGCTCACCCACTGCGGCCCACCCAGCTCCCCACCGGCAGGTGGTACTTCACCGGCGCCCCCGATCCAGGGACGGCCGGGGCGGCCAGACGCTTTGCCACTGCTTCCTCCATGAAGGGATGTCCGCGAGCTACACCGATCCGGAATGGGCCGGTCCGTTACGGTTTCCCGGCCGCCCCATGGGTCCCATTTCCCCACCGGCAAGCCCGCGACAAGCGAAGACATCGGAGAGTGTCCGTTTGAAACCAGAACGTGCGCGCGGCGGAGCCTCGGGCGGAGTGGGACGGCAGCGGGATTTCCACTCGATCACGATCCAGCCATATGACGTTACTAACGGTGATCGATCGGGCACTCTAGGTTCCGTGTTCGACCAAGAGGCCAGACTGGACCGGTTGCTCGCCCGGCACCGGGACGTCTCCGTCGTGGCATCGGAGCACGGCGGCCCCACGCTGATCCGTCGTGACCAGCTGCTGGTCTCCGACCATGATCTGCCCGTCGTGGCGGACATGGTCAGGCGGTGGTCGGACTCCAGCGAGGATCACGTGACCCTGACCCGGATCCGGCTGCGCGGACCCGCCAGGGTCGACGTGTGCGAGCTGGCCGCGCAGCTTAGCGGGGACGGCGGACATCGGAGGCTGGCGGTCGCGCCCAACCATCTGGTGCACGGCCAGCCGTTGTGGTGGTGCGGCCCGGCGGACCTGCCCCGGCCCGCGGCACCGATGGACGCGCCGCGGGCGGCCGCGGCCGCGGCGCCCGTGACCATCGCCGTGCTGGACACCGGGCTGTCGGCACATCCCTGGTACGAGTCCTACGACTGGTACCGCGAGCAGCGCGAGGAGGTGATCGAGCTGCTGGACGCCGACCTCGACTATGAGCTGGACGCTCAGGCCGGGCATGGCACGTTCATCGCCGGGGTGCTGCTGCAGCGGGCGCCCGCCGCCCGGATCCGGGCCAAGCGGGTGATCGGCGGAGACGGCGTCGGCGACGAACTCGGCATGATCCGTGCGCTGAACTGGTTCACGCGGTGGGGTCGTGCCGACATCGTGAACCTGTCGATCGGCTGCCATACCTACGACGACCGGCCGTCACCCCTGGTCGCCCGGGCCGTGGCGGCGCTCGCATCGGCGGGGCGCGGCCAGGACGGTGAGCCACGGCGGGCCCGCACGATCCTGGTGGCCTGTGCGGGCAACGCGGCGAGCGACCGGCCCTTCTGGCCGGCCGCGCTCAAGACGGTGATCGCCGTCGCCGCCCTGGACGGCGACGACCGGGCGTGGTTCTCCAGCTACGGCTGGTGGGTGGACGCCTGCACGCAGGGCGTCGGGCTGACCAGCTGTTTCGTCAGGTTCGACGGTCCGCGGCCCCGGATCAACGGCCTCGATCCGGACCGGTTCAGCGGTTACGCGACCTGGAGCGGGACCTCGTTCGCGGCGCCCGCGGTGGCCGGCGCGATCGCTGGGCTCGCCGCGGCGGAGGGGCTGTCCGCGGCGGCGGCCGCCGATCAGGTCCTGGACCCGGCGGCCGGACCTACCCTTCCCGATCTAGGAGTACACGTCAGGACGTGACGACAGGCCGGCGTCGATGCGGTGACCAGGCGGTCGAACGTGCGGGCATGTCACGGGGCGGTCCCGCGGTGCCGATCAGCCGGTGCCGATCAACGGGGGCCACGAGGAGGCATCAGGTGGTTCCGAAAGTGGATGAGGTCACGTCCGGCGAGCTCGTGGCCAGGGCGCGGCAGAACGATCAGGTGGCCTGGGATGCGCTGGTCGAGCGCTATACCGGGCTGCTCAGGTCGATCGCGAGATCCTACGATCTGGGGGCGGCCGACATGGCCGATGTGACACAGACCGTCTGGCTGCGCCTGGTAGAGCGGCTGGACGAGCTCCGGGAACCCGACCGGGTGGGCAGCTGGCTCGCGGTCACCGCTCACCGGGAGAGCCGGTGGACCCTCCGCCGCCGGGGCCGGGAGCTCCCGGCCTGGAGCGTGCCCGATCAGGCCCCGGATCCGGCCGGCGGCTGTGTGGAACGGACCTGCGTGCAACGGGAGCGGCTGAGCGACGTGGCGTCGGCCATCCGGGCGATGCCCGAGCGGTGTCGCCGGGTGCTGCGGTTCTTCGCACTCGCCCCGGTCACCTATGCCGAGGCCGCGTCGGCCCTCGACATCCCGGTGGGCAGCGTCGGGCCCACTCGGGCCCGGTGCCTGGCCGATCTGCGCCGCCGGCTGGGGGAGTCGCTGTGACGGAGGAGGAGGAGCTGATGGCCCGGGTCCGGGAGGCCTTCGTCCAGCTGGAGCCGGTGCCCGCCGAGGTGCTCGCCACCGGACGGGCCGCGTTCGCCTGCCGGGAGCCGGGTGCCGCCCTGGCCGATCTGACCGGCGACCACGACGCCGCGGCCGCGGGGGTCCGCAGTGGCTCCCGGTTGCTGACCTTCGCCGGTCCGGACGCCGAGGTGGAGATCGAGGTGACCGGCAGCGGTGCCGACCGGGAGATCGCCGGCAGGCTGGCCCCGGCCGGGCCGGCCCGGATACGGGTCCGGCATCCGGACGGGGAGCTGGCCGCCCGGGCCGACCGGACCGGTCACTTCGCCGTGTCCGCCGTGCCCGCGGGCCTGATCAGCCTGGTCTTCCTGCTCCCTGACGCGACCTCGATCGTGACGAGCTGGGTGCGGCTGTGACGGAGGACGGCGCCCTGCTGCAACTGGCCGCCGTCGACCCTCGGCAGGCGCATGCGGCGGCGCTGGCCCGGCTGGACGTGGCCGCCGCGCCCGCACGAGTGGAGGCGTTGCGGGCGGCCGCGCTCAGCGGTCTGGAGCTGGGCCAGCTCGAGGAGAGTCTCGCCCAGTTGCAGGAGGCACTGACCACGGCGGAACAGGCCGGATTGACCTACGCGGCCGCTCAGGTGCGGATGAGCCTGGTCGGGGTGCTGGCCTCACGCGGCGACCTCGCCGGTGCGCTGGCCGCCGCGGACGCGGCGGCGCCGGTGCTGCGCGGTGAGGACGCCGACCGGCTCCAGGCCAACAGGGTGTGCGCACTGGCCCGGAGCGGCCGGCTGCACGAGGCGCTGGCCATCGCCCGCCGGCCCGGTTCGGCGAAGGCCCGGCCCGGCTTGCTGATCAACGCGGCCCTCGCCCGGGCCACCTGCGGTGATCTGGACACCGCCGAGCCCCTGCTGGCCGAGGCCGCGGCGCTGGCCGACCAGGCGGGCCTGCGGCACGAGGCCGCGATGGCCAGGGCCAACCAGGCCTATGTGGCGTCCCAGCGCGGTGACGTACCGCGCGCTCTGCGGCTCTATGCCGAGGCCGAGCCGGATCTGGTCGGCACCCGCGTCGCGCAGACCCGCCTCGATCGCGCCGAGACCCTCGTCGCGGCCGGGCTGGCCGCCGAGGCGCGCCCCCTGATCACCGCCGCGCTGGCCGAGATCAGCGCGGCCGGGTACGGCTCGGACGTGGCGGACGGCCTGCTGCTGCTGGCCCGCGCCGAACTGGCCGACGGCGACCCGGAGCAGGCGGCCGAGACCGCGGAGAGCGCCCGGACGGCCTATGCCGAACAGGGACGTACGGGCTGGATGCTGCTCGCCGAGCACCTGCTGATCCGGGCCCGCTGGGCGGCCGGGGACCGGTCGCCGGTGTTCTTCCGCACGACGTTGGCGACGGCGGACCGGCTCGATCGCGGCGGCTGGGCCCAGGAGGCCGCGGACGCGCGGATCGTCGCCGCGCTGCTCGCCCTGCACCTGGGCCGTCCGGCCTCGGCCCTGCTCGACCGGGTGAGCGCGGCCCGGCGGAGCGGGCCGGCGGCGCTGCGGGCGTCGGCCTGGCACGCCACCGGGCTGGACCGGGAGGCCCGAGGGGACCTGCGTGGTGCCATGACCGCGGTCCGGGCCGGGCTGCGGGTCGTCGACGAGCACGCCGCCGCCCTCGGCGCACCGGAACTGCGGGCGCACGCGGCCCGGCTCGGCGCGGACCTCGGCGAGCTGGGCCTGCGGCTCGCCGGGACCGGCCGCGCGCTGCTCGCCGCCGAGGAACGCCGTCGCGCGATCATGTGGCGGACCCGGGAACGCGTGGCCCCGCCGGCCGATCCGGGCTACGCCGCGCTGCTGACCGAACTGCGGCTGGCCCATGCCGAGCACATCGCGACCACGGCCGCGGGCCGGGACGCACGGCCGACGGCGGCCCGGCTGGTGCGGCTGGAGACCGAGGTACGGGCTCGTACCAGGATGCGACCGGGCACCACCCGGACCGACGCCGGACGAGCCCGGCCGGGCGCGAACGGGCCTCCCGGGCGGGTCCGCGAGCTGCTGGCCGCGCTCGGTGACCGGGCCTTGGTGGAGCTGGTGCGGGCGGACGGCACGCTGCACGCGGTGACCGTCGCCGGCGGACGCTGCCGGCGGTGGTCACTGGGGCCCTACGACGACGTGGCCGACGACGCCGTGCTGCTGCGCTCGGCGGTGCGGCGGCTGGCCTGGTACGGCGATGACCGATCCCCCCTCGGTCCGTCAGCGGGTTCCCGCCCGGTCGACGCGGCGGACGCGGCGAACGCGGCCCGGAGGCTGGAGCAGCGGCTGCCGGCCCCGCTGCGCCGGGTCCTCGGCGGCCGGGAACTGGTGCTGGCCCCCACCGGGGTGCTGCGCGGGCTGCCGTGGTCCGCGCTGCCGGGGCTGGCCGGACGGCCGGTCAGCGTCGTCCCGTCCGCCACGGCATGGCTCCGGGCCGGACGGCCGGACGGGGCCGCCCGCCCCGCGGGACCCGTGGTGCTCGTCGCCGGGCCGGGACTGGAGCACTCCGAACCGGAGATCACGGCGCTCGCCCGGATCTACCCGGGAGCATCGGTGCTGTGCGGCCCGGCCGCGAAGGCGGAGACCGTACGGGACGCCCTCGATGGCGCGGAACTCGCCCACCTGGCCGCGCACGGTGAGTTCCGGAGCGGGAACGCTCTGCTGTCGGGTCCGCTGATGGCCGACGGGCCGCTGCTGACGCATGACCTCGAGGGGCTGGTACGGCCACCCCGGGTCGTGGTGCTGTCCGCCTGCGACGCCGGGCGGGCCGAGGATGTCATGGGGATGGCGAGCGTACTGCTCGCCTCGGGTACGACCTGCGTGATCGCCAGCGTGACCCCGGTCCGGGACGAACCCGCCCGGGACTTCATGGTCGCCTTCCACCGGCTGCTCGCCACCGGTCTCTCCCCCGCCCGGGCACTCGCCGCCGTCCCCCGCCGCCCCGGCATCCTGGGTTTCCAGTGTTTCGGCACCGGCTGAGCCCACGCCCCGCCCACACCCTCGACCACACCCTTGACCACACCCTTGGTGGTCACGTCTCGGTGGTGGCGACCGGGTTGGCGGGGTCGGCGACCCAGTTGGACCAGGAGCCGACATAGAGGGCGGCGGGCACGCCGGCCACGGACAGCGCCAGGATCTCGTGCGCCGCGGTCACCCCGGACCCGCAGTAGGCTCCGACCTCGGCCGCGTCGGTGGCGCCCAGCTCGGCGAATCGGTCGCGCAGCAGTTCCGGGGGCAGGAAACGCCCGTCCACCCCGACATTGCCGAGCGTGGGCGCGTTGACGGCTCCCGGGATGTGCCCGGCCACGGGGTCGATCGGCTCCACCTCGCCGCGGTAGCGCCCGGCGGCCCTGGCATCGAGCAGGACGCCGTCCTTCGCCAGGGCGGCCGCTCCGTCGGCGTCCAGCGCAGGCATTCCGCCGGGCCGGGCCACGAAATCGCCCTGAGCCGCCGCCGGCGCCGCGGTGCTGACCGGCAGGCCGGCCGCGGACCAGGCCCGGTAGCCGCCGTCGAGGACCCGTACTCTCTGGTGGCCGAAGTACCGCAGGTTCCACCAGGCCCGCGCCGCGGCCGTGGAGTCGGCGTCGTCGTAGACCACCACCAGCCCCGCTCCGCTGACACCGGACCGCCGCATCGCCTCCTGGAAGGCCCCGGCGGGGGGCAGTGGATGCCGTCCGCCCGGCCCCGGCGGCCCGGCCAGCTCCCGGTCCAGATCGACGAAGGCCGCGCCCGGCAGATGCCCCCGGCGATAGGCCTCGATCCCTGGCGGGCCGGTCAGATTCCACCGTAGGTCCAGCATGATCGGCGGCGGCTCGTCCGGCGCGGAACCGTCGAGCAGTCGGGCTAGCGAGAACACATCGATAAGGGGCTGCACATCGTCAGTCTGACCGCTGGGGCGCCTCTGCGGAAATGGGCGGGACCACGTTGCCCGCATCCGGGCCCCCGCGCCCCGGCCCATCGTCAGGGGGCGAGGGTGAGAAGCGGGACGAGCTGCTCCGCCGGGATCATCGAGCCGTGCATGCCGACCAGGCCCGACTCCAGCGGCTCGGCCTTGGACGCCACGATCGCGAGCTCGGCGTTCGGCACGGCCAGCACGTCGCCGATGCGCGGCAGCAGCTCCGGATCCACCGCGCCGAACCAGCCGGCCGCCACGGCCTCGTCACGCGGGTAGACCCAGGCCCGGTCGCCGAGGATCTCCCGCCAGGTGGCCAGCACGTCGCCGGCCGCACCCGGCGCGGCGTACACGTGCCTGGCCCTCGCCTCCCCGCCCAGCAGCGTCACGCCCGCTCTCAGCTCGGCCACCGTGTCGACGTCGAGCTTCTCGGTCGGATTGACCATGCCGTGGTCGGCGGTGATGTACAGCCCGGTGCCCGGCGGCACCACCTCGGCGAGGCGCTGCGCTAGATCGTCCACGAACCGAAGCTGGTGGCGCCACGCCGTCGAGCCCGCGCCGTACAGGTGCCCGGTGGAGTCCAGATCGGAATGGTAGACGGTGACATGGGCACGGTCCCCGTCCCGCAGGGCCAGCTCCGCCTGGGCGATCAGCTGGCCGAGCGCGTCCGCGGGCCGGTACCGGGCGCCACGTGTGATCGCCCGGTTGAATCCGGTGTTGACGTAGGCCCCCGCGGCGACATAGCTGGAGCTCACCCCCGCCGCGTTGGCCCGCTCGTAGACCGTCGAGTGCGGCTGGAACTCCGTCGGGTCGACGGACTCGTCCCAGCGCAGGCAGTTGAGCAGCCGGGCGGTACCCGGGACCGCGACCTGGTAGCCGAGCAGCCCGTGACCGCCCGGGGGCTTGGCGGTGGACAGCGACCCGAGGCTGGTGACGGTGGTCGCCGGGAAGCCCGCCGTGAGCGGCCGGCCGGCCATCGAGGACAGGAACGGAGTCTCCTCGGGATGGGCCCGCAGGAGCTCCCAGCCGAGGCCGTCGATGAGCAGTACGCAGGCGCGCGGTAGTTCCGGCAGGCCCAGCACATTGGTCTCGCCCGGCAGCCCGAAGGTGGCCAGCAGCGACGAGGCGAGATCGGCGAGCGCCCCGGCTCCGTACGACGGAACCGGCGGCGGCACGCTCACGTGGTCGTCGCCTCGGCCAACGCCTGGCCGAAGGCGAGTACCTGGGTGACCGCCTCGGCGCCGTCCGCGGCCTCACTGACCCGCAGCGAGAGGTCGTCGGCGGTGACGCTGCCGGTGTACCCATGATCGGCCTCGCAGGACTCGTCCCCGCAGGTCGCGGGCTCCAGGTCGAGGTGGGCGATGGCCCCCCAGCCGATGGTCAGCACCACCTCGGTGGGGGCCATGCCGGGCACGTACGACGCCGGCTCGGGCACCACTCGGGTCACCGCGACCGACTGGACCCGGTCCAGGCGCACCATTTCGGTCGTGGTGGTGGCGTGCGGATGCGGCATCGTCTCAGTCGGCGGATGCTCATCGGTATGGCACACCAGCAGCCTCGTCGGCGACAGGACCAGCACCGTCACATGCCGGCGCACCTCCATCGCCGGATCGAAGGTGGCCTCGTGGTGGACGACGTAGGCGAGCACCGTCTCGGTGCCCAGCGCCGACTCCACCGCGTCGGCCACCAGCGCCGGGTAGTACCCGCTGCGCTCGATCGACGTACGCAGCCCGTGAGCCGCCGCTCGGGTTTCCCTCATGGATCCCATCCTGCCCTGTCCCGGGGGTAGCACGCACATACGCGGGCGGGCCCGTCCGTACCTCCGGCGTGGAAGGCCCTGTCAGGCCCCGCCGAGGTCACGTTCAGGGGCCCGCCGGGGTCACCGATCCCGGGAGCCTGCGCGGGCCGAGCTCCGGGCGGGGGCCCACCGGGCGTGCCAGGCTCAGCGACGCCCGCCGCACGGTGACGCCGGAGGAATGGGCCATCACCGGGTCGAGTTCGAGCCGCAGCACCTCGGGCAGATCGTCGGCGAGCATGGAGACCCGCAGCAGCAGCCGCTCGAGCGTCCCCGCGTCGACGGGCTCCGCTCCCCGATGGCCGAACAGCAATGGAGCGGTACGGATGGCCCTGATCAGCTCGGCGGCCTCCGCGTCGGTGAGGGGGGCCAGCCGGTAGGCACGGTCGTCGAGCAGGGCCGCGGCCACGTCGGACAGCCCGAAGGAGACGACGGCACCGAACGAGGGGTCCTCCATCGTGACGATCCGGGTCGGGATGCCCTCGTCTCCGTCCGCGACGGTGATGCCGTAATGATCGAGCAGCTCGGCGGCCTGCCCGGCGGTGGCGGTCACCGGCCCGTCCGCATCGCTCAGCAGTTCCGCCACCAGCACCCGGGCCCGGATCCGGTCGATGCCGGGCGATTCCGGGACCCGGCCGTGCGGCCGCCGCTGCCAGGCGGCGTAGCGGGTGACGTACGCGAGCGCCCGCACGGCGTCCTCCGGCGCGGGATAGGACGGTACCGAGCCGTACGCGGGCGTTCCGCCCCCCGGAGAACCCGGCTGGCGCAGTTCGGGGGGCATTCCCTTGGCCCCGAGATACGTCGCCACGATCGGCTTCCGGCTCGCCTCCGCCTTCCGTACCATCGCCGCCGCCACGCCCGGATCCACTCCCCCGATGACCGGCGGGGTGAACAGGGCGACGACCGCGTCCACGGCGGGGTCCTCGAGCGCCCCGGCCAGCGCGGACTCGTACTCGGCCGGCCCCGCCTGCGGGCCCAGGTTGACCGGCCGGCGGGCCTCCAGCCCGAGTGCCGTCGCGGCATCCTCGGCGAGCAGGCCCAGCGAGTCGGAGTTGTCGATGATGGCGACCCGATCGCCCTCGGGCAGCGGCTGGTAGGCGAGCAGCTGGGCCACGTCGAACAGCTCGGACAGGTCCTCCACCCGGATCACCCCGGCCTGCGCGAACAGCGCGCTGACGGCGTGGTCGGGCAGGGTCAGGGCCCTGGCGGCGTGGCCGAGCGGCACGCCCTGGGTGCTGCGGCCGCTCTTGACGGCCACGATCGGTTTCGTACGGCCGAGCCGGCGGGCCAGCCGGGTGAACTTGCGCGGGTTGCCGATCGACTCCAGGTAGAGCAGCACGGCGGTGGTGGCCGGATCCTCCTCCCAGTACTGCATGAGGTCGTTACCGGACACGTCCGCCCGGTTCCCCGCCGACACGAAGGTCGACAGGCCCAGGCCGCGCTCGGCGGTCCGTTGCAGGATCGCGATGCCCAGCGCGCCGGACTGGGAGAAGAAGCCGACCGGGCCGCGGCCCGGCAAGGTCGGGGCGAGGGTGGCGTTCAGCCGTACGGACCGGTCGGTGTTGGCGATGCCCAGGCAGTTCGGGCCCACGACCCGCATGCCATGGGCCCGGGCCAGCCGGACGAGCTCCTCCTGGCTGGCGCGGCCTTCGGCGCCGGTCTCCCCGAAGCCCGCGGAGACGACCACCAGCCCGTGCACGCCCTTGCCCGCGCACTGCGCCACCACCTCGTGCACGCTGTCCGCGCGGACGGCCACCACGGCGAGGTCCACCTCGTCGGGGATGTCCAGGACGGTGGCGTAGGCGCGGACCCCCGCGACCGCCTTGGCCGTGGAGTGCACCGGGTAGACCGGCCCGGTGAAGTCCCCCTTGAGCAGGTGGCGCAGGACGGTCTGACCCACGCTGAGCGCGTCGCGGCCGGCACCGATCACCGCCACCGAACGGGGGAAGAGCAGCCGCTGGATCGATCTGGCCTCGGCCCGGTGCTCACGGGCCGTCATGACCCCCAGGGAGGTCTCCGTCGGGGTCAGATCCAGGTTGAGCTCGATGATCCCGTCCTCGAACCGCTGCTGTGCCTGGTAACCCACGTCACGGAAGATCTTGGTCATCCGCCGGTTGTCGGGGAGCACGCTGGCCACGAACCGGCGCAGGCCGCGCTCCCTCGCCGCCGCCGCCAGGTGCTCAAGTAGTACACTGGCCATTCCCCGGCCCTGATGGGCGTCCTCGACGAGGAAGGCGACCTCGGCCTCGCGGTCGCCGGTCCGGTCATAGCGGGCGATCGCGACCATGGCGTCACCGATCGTGGCGATCAGGGCCACCCGCGTGTCGTGGTCGACCGTGGTGAAGTGCTCTATCTCTCGTTCGGTGAGCTGAGGATGCGGCGAGAAGAACCGGTAGTAGATAGACTCGGCCGAGAGCCGGGCATAGAACGACCGCAGCAGTTCGGCGTCGTCCGCCCGGACCGGGCGCAGATGTGCCGTGCCGCCGTCGGCGAGCACGACGTCGGCCTCCCAGTGATCTGGATACTCCACAGCCCCGAGACTAGGACACCGACGTTGTGCGGCTTCACAGCACGAGAACCAATCCGTTCCTGGTTTCGCTGCGCGTTCGAGACCTATTCAGGGGGGCGAAGCTGTTACGGTCGGCACACGCCCCGGAAGCTCCTAACCGGGCCGTGTTGATCGAGGTGATGACGTCATGACACGCGTGGTCGTGGTCGGCGATCTCATGACCGATGCCGTTGCGCGTGCCGCGTATCCCCTGGCGAAGGGGAGTGACACACCGGCCGCGGTGACGATGCACGGCGGGGGCTCGGGGGCCAACGTGGCCTCTTGGCTGGCCGTCGAGGGGGTCGAGGTCGCCTTTGTCGGACGCCGGGGGTCCGACATAGCAGGGCGAAACCGAGACATGGAGTTGATGGGGTACGGCGTCGACGCCCGCCTCGTCATGGACGCGGAACGGCCCACGGGCACCTGCGTCGTACTCGTCACGCACAAGGGCGATCGGACCATGCTGTCCGACCCGGGTGCGAACGCGGCGCTGCTGCCCGAGGACATCCCGCAGGACCTGTTCTCACCCGGCGCCCACATGCACCTTTCCGGGTACGCCCTGCTCAACGAGGGCTCTCGGAAGGCCGCGATGCACGCCCTCATGCAGGCGCGCAAGGCCCAGATGTCGATCTCGGTCGACGGTGGTTCCTCCTCACCGCTCAAGCGGATGGGGGCCGAGCCCTTCCTGGAGTGGACCCAGGGCGCCCGGCTGCTGATCATCAACAGCGATCAGGCGGAGGTGCTCACCGGACGGGAGTTCCCCGACCAGGCCGCCAAGGTGCTCACCGCCTGGTATCCGCAGGTGGTCATCAAGATGGCCTCCGACGGGGCGCTGTGGTACACCAACGGCCGCCCCGAGCCGATCACCGTCGCGGCCGAGCAGGTGGAGAAGGTCGTCGACGGTACGGGCGGTGGTGACGCGTTCACCGCCGGTTTCCTGCCGTCATGGCTGGACGGCAAGCCGCCGGCCGAGGCACTCGCCGCCGGCTGTGCCCTGGCCGCCAAGGCCATGGCGCACATCGGCGCCCGCCCAGCGCTCTGACCGGCGTCCTCACCAGAACGTCCGGTAGCCGGGGCGGGCGATTCCGGTCGGGCTTCCGCCCCGGGTCGTCAGCTGGGTACGGCCAGGACCAGGGGAAGCACGGCGGAGGCCCCGGCCTGGCGGAGCAGCCTGGCCGCGACGGTCACGGTCCAGCCGGTGTCGATCCGGTCGTCGACGAGCAGGATCGGGCCACCGGCGGCGGCGACGGCCGCCCCGACCTCGTCGGGCACGGTCAGTGACCCCCCAACGGACCGAAGCCGCTGGGCACTGTTGTGCTGACGCGGGACCGGGGAGCCCTGGGGAGCGAGCTCCCCGAGATGGGGCAGCCTGCCGATCTCGGCGATCCGCCGGCCGAGACTCCCGACGAGCTCGGGACGGGACCGCGAGCCGATGGTGACCACCCCCGCGGGCCGCTCCGTCCAGCCCCAGGCCGCGAGCACCTTTACGACGGCGTCGAAGACGTCGTCGGGCACCGGGCCGTCCGCCGCACCCTCGGCGAACATCTGGCGCAGCCGGTTGCCCCAGCCGATATCGGTGAGCCTGCCCAGCGCGCGCCCGGATTCGGCCTGCTGCTCGGCTGCGATCTTGCCGGACAGGTTGATGCCCAGGGCCTTCATGCCGGTCGGCCACATCCGGCGGGGTGCCACATCGACACCGGGGCGGCGCAACCGCTCCCGGGCCCGGGCGGTCCCGGTGTCCGAGACCTCGGCCGGCCAGTGGCTGCCCGTGCAGTTGTCGCAACGGCCGCACGCAGTGGCCTCGGGGTCGTCCAGCTGCCTGCGCAGAAACTCCATCCGGCAGTCACCCGTAGCGAGGTAGTCCAGCATGGCCTGCTGCTCGTGCGCCCGCTCCGCCGCGACGCGCGCGTAGCGGTCCCGGTCGTAGGCCCACTCCTGGCCGGTGGCCACCCATCCGCCCCGGACCCGGCGGACCGCGCCATCGACGTCCAGGACCTTGAGCATCATCTCCAGCCGGCTCCGGCCCAGGTCCACCTGTGTCTCCAGGGCCGCCGTCGACATGGGCTTCTCGCCGAGGGCGGCGAGCGTCGTCCGGACCACCTGCTCCTGCGGGAAGGCCAGACCGGCGAAGTAGGCCCAGATGTCACGGTCTTCCAGCCCCGGCAGCAAGATCACCTCCGCCCGCTCCACCCCGCGCCCCGCCCGGCCGATCTGCTGGTAGTAGGCGACCGGCGACTGCGGGGCGCCGACGTGCACGATGAAGCCCAGGTCCGGCTTGTCGAATCCCATGCCCAGCGCGCTGGTGGCGACGAGCGCCTTGAGCTTGTTGTCGAGAAGGTCCTGCTCGGCCTGCAGCCGCTCGGCCTGGTCGGTCTGGCCGGAATAGGCGGCGACCTCATACCCCCGCTCCCGCAGCAGCCCGGCCACCTCGTGCGCGGCGGCGACGGTGAGGGTGTAAATGATCCCCGAGCCGGGCAGCTCCGCCAGCCGCTCGGCCAGCCAGGCGAGCCGCTGCTCGGCCACCGGCAGCCCTACGACCGCCAGCCGCAGGCTGTCCCGCTCGAGGGTGCCCCGCAGCACCAGCGCGTCGCCGTCCTGGTCGGGCCGCAGACGTGCGGGGTCGTAGGCGAGCTGCTCGGCGACGTCCTGGGTGACCCGGGCGTTGGCGGTGGCGGTGGTGGCCAGCACTGGAGTGCCTGGCGGGAGCTCGGCCAGCAGGGTGCGCAGCCGCCGGTAGTCGGGCCGGAAGTCGTGACCCCAGTCTGAGATGCAGTGCGCCTCGTCCACCACGACCAGACCGGCCTCCACGGCCAGCTTGGGCAGCACCTGATCGCGGAAGTCGGGGTTGTTGAGCCGCTCCGGGCTGACCAGCAGCACGTCAACCTCTCCCGCCTCGACGCCTGCGTAGACCTGCCGCCAGTCCTCGGTGTTGGCGGAGTTGATGGTGCGGGCATGAATGCCGGCCCGGTCGGCGGCCTCGATCTGGTTGCGCATCAACGCCAGCAGCGGGGACACGATCACGGTGGGACCGGCACCGCGCGC
>JAOPYK010000222.1 GCA_025964695.1 Streptosporangiaceae bacterium
GTTGGCTGACCGGTAGCTTCACCGTGACCCGCCGCTCGGTGCCGCTGGCGGTGAGCACGGTGCCGGTGGCGGGAGCGCCGGGGACTACCTGGAGTTTGGTCACCCGGATCTCGCCCGGCTGCATCACCAAGTCGCCCGGCTTCAGCACCCCGGTCTTGGTGACGCCCAGGTCGTCCTGCCAATCCTTGATGGCCGCCGCGGTCGCCCAGGTGAACGTGCGGTCCACGGTCAGGTCGTTGCCGTAGCCGAGCGCGGCCAGGTTGCGCTCCAGCTCCAGCACGTCGTACCCCTTGGACATCCCGTTCTGCAGGTCCCGCCAGAACGGCGTCGATCCGTAGAACAGTGGGACGCTGTGGCCGTCCACCCCGTACACCCGCTTGCCGCGCCGGATCACATCACCGGCTTTGGGCAGCCAGGTGATGCGCCCGGTGCCGCCGGCCAGCACGGTGTAGCTGTCCGCGTAGCTGAGGGTGCCGTCCACTTCGATGGTGTTGGTCATGTTGGTGCGGGTCACCGTCGCGGTCGGCAGCGCCGAGGTGGTCTGCGTCGTTTTGTTCTTGCCGCCCTGCAGCGCGTACACCGCGCCGGCCGCACCGATCGCCAGTACCGCGGTCCCGGCCAGCAGCGCCCGGAGCCCGCGGCGGCGCCGGGGCGGCGGAGCCTCGTCCCGTACGGGTGTCTCGATCTCGGAATCCAGCAACGTCAGCCTCCGGCCGTTCCACTGAGAATGACTTCACGGCGATCAGCCTGGACGGTGGCCGGTTACCCGGCGGTGACCGCATGTGTTAACCGCCGCCTTATCGCGGATCTGCGGCAATGGGAGCATGCGAATACTGGTGGCCGAAGATGAGCGTTTCCTCGCCGACCTGGTGGCCGAGGGACTGCGCGAGCAGGCGATGGCGGTCGACGTCGCCTATGACGGGGCCGCCGCGCTGGAGCGCCTCGCGGTCAACGACTACGACGTGCTCGTGCTGGATCGGGACCTGCCCCGGGTGCACGGCGACGAAATCTGCCGTGAGCTGACCCAGCGCGGGGAACCAGTGCGCGTCCTGATGCTGACCGCCTCCGGCGCGGTGCACGAACGGGTCACCGGGCTGAACCTGGGAGCCGACGACTACCTGGCCAAACCCTTCGCCTTCGACGAACTGGTAGCGCGGATCCACGCGCTCGCCCGGCGGGCCGGCCCACCGCTGCCCCCGGTGCTGGAATGCGGTGATATCACACTGGACACCGCACGCCGGCAGGCCCTCCGCGACGGCCGCTACCTGCCGCTGGCCCGTAAGGAGTACGCGGTGCTGGAGGTGCTGATGCGGGCGGGGGGCACGGTCGTCAGCACCGAGGAACTCCTGGAACGGGCCTGGGATGAGCACACCGACCCGTTCACCACCGTCGTCAAGGTGACGATGAGCAAGCTGCGGGCCAAGCTCGGCGACCCGCCCGTCATCGTGACCGTCCCAGGAAGCGGGTACAGGTTGTGAGGCCAGTAAGGGTCGTGCGGCGGATATGGTCGATGATCCGTGGCTCGGTACGGGCCCGGATGACGCTGCTCTACGGCGGGGTCTTCACGGTCATCACCTTGGGGGTGCTGATCGCCGCGCAGCAGTTCCAGCAGAACATCGTCGGCCAGAAGGTGGACAATTTCGCCAAGCCCGGCTTGGTCAGCAGGCTTCCCTGCGAAATTCGGCCCCCTGAGGCCCCCTGTTCGGCCATCCCCTATGACTCCTCGCAAGCCATCCCTTCCGGCACGGCACAACACAAGTCGCGGATTCTGATCCATGGGAAGGACGAGCTACAGCAGAGCCTGGTGAGCACGCAGCAAATCATCACTCTGATCGCCATCGCGATGATCGCGGTGCTGGCGTTCGCGGTGTGCTGGTGGCTCACCGGACGGCTGCTGCGGCCACTGCACCGCATCACCGCCACCGCCCGCCGGCTGTCGCTGTCCACCCTCCACGAGCGCATCGCGCTGACCGGACCGCAAGACGAGCTCAAGGACCTCGCCGACACCTTCGACGCCATGCTCGACCGGCTGGAACACGCGGTAGCGAGCCAGCGCCACTTCGTCGCCAACGCCTCCCACGAACTACGCACCCCCCTCGCCATCCAGCGAACCGCCCTCGAAATCGGCCTGGCCAACCCCTCACCCGCAAAGATCGCCAGGATCCGGACCGAGCTGCTGCGCAACACCCAACGGTCCGAACGACTCATCGAGGGCCTGCTCGTCCTCGCACAAGGCGAACGCGGCCTCGACGCCCGAGCCCCGGTGGACCTCGCCGTCGTGGTCGAGCAAGTCATCGAGGAGCACCAGCCGCTCGCAGAACCCCGCGACATCACCATCACCGCCGCCATCCACCCGGTCACCGTCACAGGCGATGAGGTGCTGCTCACCCGGCTGGTCGCCAACCTGGTGCAGAACGCGGTCCGGCACAACCACCCCGGCGGGCACGTCCTGGTCGAACTGTCCCCGGACACCGGGCTGGCGGTCTGCAACACCGGCCCGCACGTCCCGCCCGACCGGGTCGATGAGCTCTTCGAGCCGTTCCGAAGGCTGAACCCGGACCGGACCGGGACGGCCGACGGTGCAGGGCTCGGCCTGTCCATCGTCGCCGCCATCACCCACGCCCACGGCGGCACCGTGCATGCCACGGCCAACCCGGAGGGCGGGCTCTCCATCACCATCGCCCTCCCGGCCCTCACCACGCTCCCTCCGCGTGAATCATCGAGTCGCGGCGAATCGTCGACTCAGACGTATCCCAGATAATTCGTCACCCAGTCCGCAGCGCCTCGGTGGGCTGCATGCGGGGGGCCGCCGGTTGAAGGCGCTGTTCGCGTGCATGTACTTCGCGGGGCTGCGGCCTGCCGAGGTGATGAGTTTGCGCAAGCAGAACTGCCACCTACCCGAGGAAGGATGGGGCCGGCTCAACCTCTCACGGTCGCTCCCATCGGTCGGCAGCATCTACACCGACGACGGGGCCACCCACGATGACAAAGGCCTCAAACGGCGGCCCAAGGGGGAAGTGCGGCCGGTCCCCATCCCGCAGGAGCTGGTCGCCATCCTGCGCGAACACCTGGAGGAGTTCGGCACGACCGACGATGGCCGGCTGTTCGCCACCTCTACGGGCGGTGTGATCTCCGCTGCGGCGGTCTGCAGGATCTGGGAGGACGCCCGCATGCTCGGCCTCACCCCCGAGCAACAGCTCTCCCCGCTGGCCGGCCGTCCCTACGACCTACGCCACGCGTGCGCGACCATGCTCCTCAACGCCGGCGTCCCTCCCAAGGAGGTGGCGCGGCGCCTCGGGCACAGCGTCGACGTGCTGTGGAAGGTGTACGCGGGCTGCATGGACGGCGACGAGGAACG
>JAOPYK010000228.1 GCA_025964695.1 Streptosporangiaceae bacterium
CGGCGGAGCTGGTTGCCCCGGAGACCGACGAAGACGAAGCCGTCCGGTCCTGGGGCCGATGGTTCTCCAGATGGGCCCGCAGGTCCGCGATGATCAGATCCGGTAGGACGATCTTTCGTTTGCTCGCCATGCGTATCTCCCAGCTGGCCGAGCGGTCCGGCTACCACGCTGCGGTTCTATGAGAGTGCGGGGTTGTTGCCCGCTGGCCGTAGTCCGGCCGGTTACCGGCTTTACGGCCAGAACGCGCTCGAGGGACCGTGCTACGCGTCGACGACGATGGCGAGCGGCACGCATGGTTGGCCGCCAACGCCGAGCGCGGCGCCGCCCAGGCCGCCTGCAGGGCCGAGCTCGTGGCCAAGCGGCGGGCCCGCGAGATCCGCGAGCGGCGCGAGGCCCGCCTCCTGCCGTTCAGCGACGAGGTGTAAGCCCCGCGCCCGCCGGTCAGCCGACGAGTTGCCAGGGGCGCATCATGTCGTTGTCTTCGTGTTCGAGGATGTGGCAGTGGTGGATGTAGTCGGCCGGGAACGTGGTGCCGGTGCCGTCCATCCCCGGAATCGGCGGTGCTGGGGTGTACGTCGCGATGATCCTGTTGACCATCTGGGGCAGCGCGATGAAGCTGTCCCGCCAGCCCTGCTGCTCCGGCTCCGGAGCCGTGGGCGGGCCGACGAGATACGTGTCCAACTTGGGCCTCCCGCCCGGTGGACGGCCGGCCGCCAGCCACCGGCCGTAGTCCTTCTTGTAGTCATCGGCCCTGAACTTCTGCCGGTTGTAGATGTGGAACCGCACGAGATGCACGTGCATGGGGTGGGCGTCCGCGGTGGTGTTGACGTACTCCCAGACCTCGGTGGCGCCGGTGCGGATGAAGTCGTCCACCGGCTCGAAGAAGTAGCGTCCGTTGATCTGCATGTGGACGGGGTTGTCGTGCCGGTCGGTAGTCTCGGTCAGGACGCGCTCCCGCCAGACGGTCCCTGTGGCGGGCTGGAGCGGCTCGAACGGCGGAAGGGCCAGCTCATCGGGCGGTGTGGTGGGGTCGCGGGCGCTCAGGGGGTCGGTCACCTGGAATCGCATGATCTCAGGGATGGCCGGCCCGCCGCCTCCACCGGGATAGGGCGCGGCGGCGTCGTTCATGAGCGTGAGGGTGCTGCCGAAGGGCACGGAGGCGAAGTCGACGACGATGTCCGCCCGGTCCGCCGGGGCCATCAGCAGGTCCGTTGAGCGCAAGGCATGACCGCGCAGGCCGCCGCCGATCCCGACGAGCCAGAACGGCAGCCGGGTTCGGCCGTCGCCGAACCACAGGTGGTAGAAGCGTGAGTTCGAGGCGTTGAGCACACGCAGCCGGTAGCGGCGTGGCTCGACCGCCAGGAACGGGTAGGCCTTGCCGTTCACGACGGGCGTGTCTCCGAAGACTTCCGGGGACCAGATGGGGTGGTACGGGGTCACTCCTTTTGAGGGGTAGAAGAGCGAGCCGTCCCGGTTGAATGCTCGGTCCTGCACGATCAGGGGGACCTCGAAGCGTCCCTGCGGGAGGCCGAGCGCGTCCTCGGCCTGATCCCGGATTATGTAGAGCCCGGCCAGTCCCGCGTAGTTGTTGAGCCGGGTGAGGTCCATCGCGTGGTCGTGGTACCAGAGCATGGTCGCCCGCTGGCGGTTGCCGTAGGCGTAGATCGCCTCGTTGGGCGCGGCTCCGGGCTGCGTGGCGTACTGGGGGCCGTGCATCCCGTGGGGGGTGAACCAGGCGGCGGGGTTGCCGTCCGATTGCGGTGGGTTCCATCCGCCATGCAGGTGGACGACGTTCCACACGGTCATGTCGCGGGGCATGTCCATGTGCCGGCCGCCAGGCGGATCGGGGGGAACGCCGCGTACCTGCTGCCACACGCTCTGATCGATCGAGTGGTGCAGCAGGTGCCTGGGCGGCAGTCGGTCGCGGTACCGGACGATCGACGGCCGGTCCCGCCGTGCAACCAGGGTGGGCCCGAGGCAGCCAAGCCCGGCGGCCCTGCCTCGGCCTGAGAGATCGGATGCCCAGAAACCCCAGGCGACGGTGGTGCCGAGGTCGGTGTGGAAACGCCACGGCTGCTGGCGCATGGTCAGCTCGAAGTAGTCGCCGTCCGGGTACACCGACGCGTCGGGAACGGCCACGGGCAGGCGGGGGAGCGGGTCGATAAACTTGCGGAGCCCGCGAGCCGTCACGCCCACTCCGCGCACCCCGGCACCCGCCGCCACCGCGGCCAAGCGAGCGAACTCCCGTCTCGTCAACATCGCCGTTCCTCCGCTGGACCCCCTGCCTGCGCTGACGTGCTCATTCCCAACATTAGAGGGCGGCCGGTCAACCTCCCTTAAAGGCCGCCGCGCCAAGCCATCCCGGTCGCAGTAGGAGATCCAGCAGGTGGCCGGCGCGTCAGCGAGGGCGACCGCTCGTGCGGTGACCTCGCACCCGCCCCCTAGAGCCCCCTACGAGGTGCCGAAGCCCTGGACACCCGAAAACCCGCCGAGCACCATCGGAGCATGTCCAGCAACAGAGCGGGCCCACCTGCCGTCTTTGTCGCTACCTGACAAACGGACCACCCTCGCCCGCGGCTGGTCCGAACGGACCCCCGAGTCCACGAGCCGCTGCGCGACCAAGATCACACCAGCCGCATGTGACACCACCCCGACGGGCGCGTTTGTGCGGTCCCTACAACTCCAGCCGCGAAAAACGCTTAGTCCCCGCCATTCCGGTATCCGGGGGCAGCCGAGAGGATGTACCCCGGGTTGGGGCGGGGACGGCCGCCGTGTTCACCGGCTTCGAAAGGTCCGCTCAGTGTTCAGTCGTGTCGCCATTGTCAACCGCGGTGAAGCCGCCATGCGGCTCATCCACGCCGTTCGGGACCTAGCCGCGGAGGCGGGGACACGGATCGAGACCGTCGCCCTGTACACGGACTCCGACCGGACGGCCACGTTCGTCCGCGAGGCGGACATCGCCTACGACTTGGGGCTCGCCGCGAACCGGCCTTATCTGGACCACGCGGTCCTCCAGAAAGCCCTGGTCGAGACCGGTGCGGACGCGGCCTGGGTCGGTTGGGGCTTCGTGGCGGAGGACCCGGCGTTCGCCGACCTGTGCGCCGAGATCGGCGTGACGTTCGTCGGCCCGAGCGCCGAGGC
>JAOPYK010000233.1 GCA_025964695.1 Streptosporangiaceae bacterium
GGTTCGCGCGGTTCAGGTCGCGTCGAGGTAGTGGGTCTCGGGTGCTGCGCACGCTGCAGACAAGGCCTCGTCCAGCGTCGCGAACACGGGTAGGCATTCGTGCAGACCAGTGACCTCGAGCACCCGCAAAGGTCCGCCGGTCAGGCCGGCGACCGCGACCGATCCGTTGTTGTGCCTCGCGTGGGTGTGCGCGTTCACGATGACCCGCAAGCCGGTGGTGTCCATGAACGTCAAGCCGGCCAGGTCGAACACAAGGTGCGGGCTCCTGGTACGGCTGAGCAGGACCTGTTGCTGCAGCTGCGGGGAGGTCGACAAGTCAAGTTCTCCGGCCAGCGCAATGACTGTGAACGAGTCATGAGCGTGAGTGGATATCGTCAGCAGTTCCACGCAGATCTCCTGGTTCCCTGGCCGGACCGGTGGTCATCACCATGCTCGCACGCCGGCGAAACCCGCCCGGTATCGCTGAGGCAAAGAGCAAGTGCGCATTGACCTGGGGTAGCGGCAGTCACCTTGCGGAAGCTGCCATCCGGGGTTCAGTCGCGGGGCAGAGCAGGCAGCGGATGGACCGGGGCGGCAGGGCTGATGACCGCGCGATCCCGCGCGGTACGAACGCCGCGAACCGAGAGCGCGTGGTCTGCGATCGGTCGTGTGCTCATGGTCGTCTCGTCAATCGTCGGGTCGGTGTTGCGCTCTGGCCTGCGGTCGGCGTAGGAAGGTGATTCGTCGCAGCCGGAGGGCGTACGCGAGCGCAGATCCGGCGAAGAGCACTCCGGTCACCAGGAGCCACCTGCCGAGGTAAGGGCTCGGGCTCAGCGCTGTCGAGGCCTTGTACCGGCCGGCGGGCAGCCGGAGGACGAGGGGGAACCAGACGAGCAGCAGGAGTCCGGACAGCCCGGCGGGTACCCGCAGGTAGTTGATCCCCGGTGGCCACCGCACGGCGGCCGGTGACCGGCGGCGGTACCAAGGAAGGTGTTGCGCGGCGACGTCGGCGATGGCGTAGAGCGGGAACAGCAGCAGGTCGTGGATGAGGGCGGCGCCCACGAACCACACCACGAACCCCACCCAGATCCCGGCGGCGACGACGCGGCTCGCCGCGTAGCCGGCCAGGGCGAAGCAGGCGACCAGCGCGAGCAGATGCAGCGGATCGGCGCCGTAGCGGGAGGCCACCGACCGGTACAAGGCGCGCACCCGCATGGCCGTCTTCATGAGGAAGCCGCCCGGAAACTGAGCCGCTGCACCCACTTGGTGTTGTGCACGCCAGGGGCGCCCGGGACGATGATCCGGGCCGGGAAACCGTGGTCGAGGGACAGGTCGGCGCCGTTGACCTGCAACGCGAGCAGGGAGCGCGGGTCGGCCACCTGCCGGGCGCTCAGCGAGGCCGTACTGAAGGCTCCCCCGGGTTCGAGGGATTCGACGAAGACCTCGACCGCGCCGGGTGCCGCTCCGGCGAGCCGGGCCAGATCGGCCAGCCGTACCCCGGTCCACCGCTGCCGGGTCGACCAGCCTTCCACGCAAGCGATCGGCAGCGAATAGGTGTGCAACGCCATCGCCAGCAGATCGGTGCGCGACAGCCGCACGCGGTGGGGCCCGGCCAGCGTCAGCCGCCAGTCCGGGCCCGTGCGGGCGGGATCGACTCCCATGGCGGCCGCGGTCTTGTTCACCTGGAAGTCGTTGGGTCCCGGACCGTAGTCGCGTCCGTGCGGGGCCAGTAGGGCGGTGCGCCGCAGCGGCCCGTCCACGCACTGGCCGACGGCCAGGCCGAACATCGTCAGCGAGGCGGCTCCGACGAATCCCAGCAGGCCGCGCCGGGACACGGTGGGCTGCGCTGGAGCAATGGCGACCAGACCGTACGGATCGGGCGGCTCGGGCCGGGTGTCCCGCAGACCGGTGCGCAGTTCACGGCGGATGCTGCGCGAGCGCAGCGCACCGATCATCCGCGGCAGTTTGAAGGCGACATGGACGACGAACGCCGCAAGGAAGATCCACGCGCCGTAGAGATGGCCGGGGTAGAAGGAGAACGGGAAGACGTACCACAGCTGGATGTTGAGGATTCCGGTGACGAACTCGAACACCGCGCCACCGACGAGGAGCAGCAGGCTCGCCCGCTCCACCGCCTGGGCCACCGAGCGCGACGGCGGCCAGGCGAACAGCTTGGGGATGACCGACCACAACTTGGCCAGCAGCACCGGTACCAGCGTCAACCCCAGGATCACGTGCACCCCCTGGGTGACCCGGTACAGCCACGCCGGGCGCGTCGGCCAGTCGAAGAGGTAGAAGCCCAGTAGCCCTTTCTCAGGAGTCGTGTCGTTTCCCGGCAACCGAGGGTCGTACGCGGCGTAGGACACCAGCCCGGTGATCGCGACGGCGATGATCCCGAACAGCAGCACCAGGCCCAATACCGAGGTCAGCCAGGGACCGCGCAACGGGCTACGCCAGAACTCCGGCCGAAACGGGCCGGGCGGCGGATGCTCCCCCAGCCACGCGCCGGCCCGCTGCCGAAGGCGCGTGCTCTTGCGGGGTGCTACCGCGGGCTCGGCATCGCGCCCTGGCCTCGGCCGATCTGGCATAGCCACCCCCCGACGGCCACTTCCTGACTACGTTCCCGCGAATCTCCCTGGCATTCCTCGTTGCCCAGATCAACCCACCTCCTCGTGTCTGGTAAGCGGCTCAAGGCCCTCAACGCAGCCGTCGGACGGCCGCTTCGCAGGATCCGCCTCCGGCGGGCAGCCACAACGTCATCGGCCGTACCCGGGGCAGCCCGGCCACCGGGCGGAACACCGGGCCGGGTACGTCCGCGAGCAGTACCTGCGGACAGCGGCGGTAGTAACGCGTCAGATCGGGCGGAAACCCTTGTAGGTCTCCGGGCTGTTCGACGACGATCGCGGTGAACCGGTGTTCGGTCACCGCGCGGGCGATGCTGCGCCGCAGAAGTGCCTGGGCGGTGCGGCTCGTGCCTCGCAGGATGTCGGATGCCGCCGCCTGGTGAGCCACGGACGGTAGCCCCGCCAGCAACGGCAGGCCCGGATCGGAGAAAACCGCCACCGGGCCGCCGAAGCCGCTCAGCCAGGCACGGAGCTGGTCACCCACACGCCGGTCGGCGGCGGTCGGGACCACTCGCCCCGGGGCGAAGGTGCTCGCGGCGAGGATCAGTATTTGCAGGAGGACCAGCGCACTCGCCGCCGCCCGCGTGGCCGCCGCCGGACCGGCCATCCCGATTCCGGCGAGCAACGCCACCGCCGCGTAGGCCGGCAGCATGTTGTTGACAGCGCCGCCCGTGTGCAGCAGCGCGGCATACCCCTCGGCGGTGAGTGCCAGGGAGCCCAGGGCCAGCACCAGGGGTGCGCGCCGTACCGCGAGCAGGACCGCCCCGAGCGCGAGGCCGAGGGTGGGCAGCAGGTACCGGCTCCAGAACCCGGTGAGCGCGGCGGGCTCGGCTGAATGCTGGGAGAGCACTTCGAAGACGTAGAACACGTACCAGCCATGGCTGACCGCCCCCCACAGGAGCGTGGTGAGACCCAGTATTCCCGCGAAGGTCGCCGCCAGCAGCGCTCCCAGTCGGCGCCGCCGGGGATCGACCAGCAAAGCCACCGTGATCGCCGCCGCCTCGGCGAGCGCGCTCTGCTTGGTGAGGAACGCCGCGGCGAGCAGCAGGCCTGCGGCCACGGCGCCGCCCGGCCGGCGCATCCACCGGGCGGTGTACAGCCCGGCGAGGCTGAAGACGAGGAACAGCGAGTCCACCCGGGCCAGGTCGAACCAGGTGCCGGCGGCGAAGTAGGTCGCGGCATACAGGCCCGCCGCGGCGATCCCGGTGGCCAAGCACGCGGTCTCGCGCTGGACCAGCCGGGCTATAAGGACGAAGCAGAGGATGGAGGCGGTCAGCGAGACCAGCCGCAGCGGCAGGTAGGAGACCCCCAGCACACCGGCCAGGCTCGCCGAGGCGGCGAAGTACAGCGCAGGGTAGCCGTCCGCGACGTAGCCGACCGTGGGAGGGCGGTAGAGAGGCTCGCCCGCGAGCAGCCGGTGCACCTCGACCAGAGAGTTGCCCTCCAACCATTCGAGGGCGTATGGGTAGCCCACCCGGCGCGCTGCGGTAACGAGGCACACCGCGATCGCGGCGAGCCCGGCGGCTGCGCAGAGCAGAAGCAAGCCCCGAGCCACGACCTCCCAGAGGCCTCTGCGATCCGGCGCGGGCGGTGTGCGCGGGCCCGCTAGATCGACGGCCGTCCGGCGGGACATCCACCCAGGCACGCGCGGGTGCGGGCCGGGTCTCACGGGAGTTCCGGTTGCGAACCGATGACCGGGGCGAAGTCGCGCACCCTGGCGGCAAAACGGGTCTGCGGGGCGAGAGCGGCCACCACCGCGGCGTCTGAGGCGGCGTCCACGTCCCGCAGCAGCGGCAACGCCGCCACCCGCAGCCCTGCCGCGGATAACCGAGCACGCTGGGCGGCGCCGGTGTCGGCGGCGGACATGGGCACGCCTCGCAGCAGGTCCGGGTCGGGCTCACGCAGTCCCAGTGCCCAGAAACCCCCGTCGGTGGCCGGCCCGAACCACGCGTCGAGCCCGTCCCAGCCGACGGCGAGCAGGCCGGGGGTGACCTGCGGGGTGTCCATGCCTATCAGCAGCGCCGGTCCGCGCGCCACGGCGAACGCCGCGGCCAGCCGTTCGTCCAGCCCGCCCTCGCACTGGGGAAGCACCTCGATCCCGTCAGGCAGCCACGGCCCGGGCCGCCCGTCGAGCACCAGGACTCGCCGGCACGCGGGCGCCGCCAGAACCGCGTGCAGCGTGTCTGCCAGCGCAGCCTCGGCGAGTGCCGCCGCCTGCTCAAGGGTGTACGGGGGCGTCAGGCGGGTCTTGACCCGCCCCGGCACCGGCTGCTTGGCGATGACCAGCAGAGTCGTGCACGACCACGACGGCCCGGGGGCAAAGGCACCACCCCCGGCCTTCACCTGGCCAGGACCGCGTTCATGTCCCGTACCGCCTGCCAGAAGCCGCGCACCGTCCCGGTGACCTTCGACCTGCCGACCCGCGGCAGGTAGTCCACCTCGACCTCATCCACCCGCCACCCGGCGTCCGCCGCGCGCACCAGCATCTCCAGCGGATAACCGCTGCGCCTGTCGACCAGACGCAGGGCGAGGAGATCCTCACGTCGGCCCGCCCGCATCGGCCCGAGATCCCGCACCTGCATCCCAGTACGGCGCCGGATCCGCCGTGCCAGCTCCCGGTTGGCCAGCCGCGACGGCAACGGCCAGACCCCCGGGGCGACCGGCCGCCGGCATCCCAGCACCAGGTCGGCCTCGCCGCCCAGGACAGGCCCGGCCACTCGAGGAAGCTGCTCAGGGTCAAGGCTGGCGTCGCAATCACAGAAGCAGACCACGTCGGCATCGGCCACCGAGAGCCCCCGCTGGCAGGCCGCACCGAAGCCACGCCGGGGCTCCTGTACGACCACGGCGCCCAGCGACCGGGCGATCCGCGCCGAACCGTCGACGGACCCGTTGTCCACCACGATCGGACGGAAGCCGGAGGGGATGCGGCCGAGTATCCACGGCAGCGCCTCGGCCTCGTCCAGACAGGGCAGCACCACGTCCACGAACATGTCGGTCACACTAAGTGACGACCTTTCGGTGATCCCGGTTCCACGCCGGATGATCCGAGATCTCACCGAGGTATGGGTCACCTGACCTCGTGCCGAAGCCGTACCGCTTCAGAATTGATCACACGGCGTTGAGCTGGGAACTCTGAGATCGTCTGCGCCGCCGATCAACGAGCATCACAGGGCGGCGTAGGCAATCTCACGAGCCCCCAGGTCCACCCGCTGCGACGAATTTGGGCGCAATACGCGGTGCCGTGCGGTAGAGCTCGGCGACCAGGAATGCGAGGTCGAGTGATTGGCGGCGGTTGAGGCGGGGGTCGCAGGCGGTTTCGTAGCGTTGGTGTAGGTCGTCTTCGGCGATTTCGTGGCCGCCG
>JAOPYK010000201.1 GCA_025964695.1 Streptosporangiaceae bacterium
TCCGGTCGGGTACGCCAGGCCCCCGACGGCCTGCGCACACCACACCTGCATCAACCACAACGACGGACACAGGCGCCGTGATCACATCTCAAACAGGGCCTAGTCTCCTCCGAGTCGAGCAACCGAGGCATCCGAACCGTAGTCGATCCCGCCAGCCACCGTCGTGTTGGCCCGACCTCCTGTACGAGCGCGAACAGCCGGCCGCGGCGGAAACGACTGATCCGTCGCTTGTAAGGCATTGCACGTAAGACCTTGATCAGAGTGTTCTCGCTGGCAGTGCGGCATTTGACCGTGCATGGAGATGCAGGCACGAGCCGTCGTGGGCAGGCGCGGTGTCACTCAATTAGTCACCCCGCCCTCGACAGGGCTGTCTGCAGGTTGACAGCATCCGGGGATGGACTGGGTTTCCCCCGTATCTGCCTTGTTGGGCACGGTCGTTGGCGCCGCATCGACGGTGCTGGTTCAACGGGGTGTCTGGCGTCAGCAAGCCGAGCACGCAGAACGATCCGCGCGACGGCAGCTGTACGGAGCGTTCGTGAGTGAGCTGGAAGAATCCGGAGAGCGCCTGTGGGCGATCGCGGACGGGATAACCGATACCTCTCCGGAGACCCGCAGGCAGAGCGCTCACGAAGCGTTCAACGCGGGGCCTCTGGTGGGCCTGCTGACGCAACTCGTGATCTCTACGCTCCCGGAGGTTGGGCAAGCAGCGGACGACGCATTCAAGGCGATGCGCCATCTGCGGACCCTTGTCGGGAACGGGCACGTTGTCGGCTCAGCCGAACACCGGGCAGCACTTGCCGAGATCCATGAGACCGGAGATCGTCTACAGCGAGCCATGAGAACCGATCTGACCCGCCGTACCTGACTAACCCGCGCTATCAGCTTGGGAATTCGCTGCCATTGATCACTTCTGACCTGCGATATCCCTGACCTGCGCCGTAGCACCGATCTCCCCGTTGATGACCGTAAGCGACCATGATCGCCCCTTCTGACGGGCACGCAACGGGCACGCGCTTCATCGGACCCCTGACCCCTTCGATGCGAAGCAAGATACGGATGCTCATGTCCAGGGGCTTCCTGGCCAGACGCTGGACTTTGCGGTGTCAGGTCGGGTCAGTCGGTGTCAGGGTGTGCCTCTCGGTCGTCACCCAGTTAGTCACTCGCCCCGCTGCTCGTTGACATTTAAGCGTCAAGGCTCCCGCCTGCCGGTTTATGGTCTGCCGTCGACTCACTCTTCGGGCGAGCGGTCGGCCCTTTGGCGGTCGCGCTCTCCTGCCGGCCCGCAAGGTGTTACTTCGTCGGCAGCGGAGGGCGCGTCCCATCGGGGCAGGCGCAGGACCAAGCGGGCTCCTCGCTCGCTGTCCTGGATGGTCAATGCGCCGCCGTGCACTTCGGCGATCTGCCAGGCGATGGCCAATCCCAGCCCGCTGCCCCCGGCGTCTCGGTTGCGGGAGGTGTCGAGCCGAGTGAAGCGCTTGAAGACCACATCACGCATGTCCGGGGCGATTCCTGGGCCGTCGTCGGCCACCTCCATGACCGCAGACGAGTCATCGGCGCGCACGGTGACCGTGATCTGTGAGGTGGCATGGCGCTCGGCGTTGTCCATCAGGTTGGCCAGCAGACGGGTGATCCGGTACCCGGTCGCACTGGGCGAACACACCCTTCCGTAGCTGTCTGACGACCTTCACCGGGGAGGAACGGCGATCCAGATCCGCCTCCACCAGCTGGCCCAGGTCGGCCAGGTCGCACGTGAGCGAAGGGCCCGCGTCCAGCCGGGCGAGGAACAGCAGATCGATGATGAGCATCTGAAGCCGATCTGTGGCGGCGAGTATCGCCTCCCCCACTTCCGGCCAGTCCGTGTCGTCTGGGTACATCAGCGCCTCCTCCACCTGAGCCCGGATGGCGGTGACCGGGCTGCGCACCTCATGTGAGGCGTAGGTGGTGAAGCGCTGAAGCTGGTTGTAGGCGGCCTCAAGCCGGTCCAGAGCGGTGTTGACGCTCTTTGCCAGCATCCTGATCTCATCCTTGGTCTTGGGCACCGGGACCCGCCGGTCGAAGTCGGCGACCGTGATCTCGTCCATCTGGGCCCGGATGGCGTCCACCGGAGCCAGCGTCCTGCCGACCGCGTGGAAGCCCCCGACTGACATCATCGATGAGTAGCAGGGCCACGGCGACTAGGAAGATCGCCAGTGTGGAGCTGGCGTACCAGGGAATCACTGGAATCGTGGTATAGATCATCCAGGGCCCGTCCGGCCGGAAAACCTTGTACGCCGTGACGTCCATGCAGCCCTTCAGACCGGCGGGAGGGCACAGCGTCCGCGTGGCACGAATCTGTGTCGCGGTCGGCTGGAAGGTCGCCATCGGCGGCTTGCCAGCGAGCTGCAGGGTCGCCGAGACGACCTTTCCATGCGCGTTCAGAACCTGGGTCGCCTCATCGCCGCTCTTGACCAGCGTGCCGGGGAACACGCCCTGTCTGAACTGGTACTGCACCTGGTCGATGGCCGTCATGATCTGTTGCCGTCCGTGGATGGCGTTGCTGTCGCGCACGGCGACCACCACGAGCGCACCGACAACGAGGCAGAACAGCGCGGCGAAACCGCCGGCCACCAACGCGATCCGGACCCGCAGAGATTCATTCATGCTGGGCACCTGACCCCCGGAGATGACGTCGTCACCTCTTCAAAGCATGGGCCGGTAGGGGGTTAATCTAATCTCACGTCGCGGCAAAGACGGCCCCGCGCTCTTTCTCAATCAGCGCGGCAGACGCCTGTCCACCCGCGCGGCGTTTACGGCCTCCTGATCGCGATCGCCGAACACGCCAACCTGCTCGCCCGGGACTGCCTGCACGTTGGAGCTGGACGGTTCCGGACTTGCGCGGGGGCGGGGGCCTCTAGCCTGATCTGGCGGACGGGCGGCTCGCCGCCTGCCCGGAATGGCCCGTCGTGAGGCCCCCGCGAGGGGTCCCCGTGGCCGAGGTCTACCAGCTGGCCGAGGCGATCGCGCCACATTTCCGGGCTCTCGTGCTCCTCGCGACATTCGGCAACATGCGATGGGGTGAGCTGGCCGGGCTACGCCGACGCAACCTCGACCTGGACGCCCGAACCGTGCGTATCAATGAGACCGTCTATGAGCTAGGGGCGCTGGTCAAGGGCACACCCAAGTCCGAGGCGAGCAAACGAAAGATCGTCATACCGGATCTGATCATCGCGGACCTGCGGGCCCACCTGGAGAACTACTCCGCTCCAGGACCGGGCGGCCTCGTCTTCGTCGGGCTCCGAGGCAACCAGCTCCGCCGGAGCAACTTCTCCAAGCCCTGGGCGCTGGCCCTGGCCAAAGCGGGCCTCCCGCAAGAGCTCCACCTTCACGACCTCCGCCACACCGGCAACACCTTCGCGGCCGAGGCCGGCGCCTCACTCGCTGAACTGATGAACCGGATGTGGCACTCCTCCACCCGGGCGGCACAGATCTACCTGCACGCCCGGCAGGAACGCGACCAGCAGATAGCCGGGACGCTGGACAAGATGGCCAAGCGAGAGCTCAAGCGGGCCAGGCAGCAGAAGAAGGCATCGGTGACGCCCGACGAGCGATCGGGCACGCAACGGGCACGAAGACCCAAAAAGAAGCCAGAATGATCAAAGCCCCAGCGTCAGGATCTCAATCCTGGCTTGGGGCTTCTTCATGTGGAGCGGGTGACGGGAATCGAACCCGCGCCGTCAGCTTGGGAAGCTGAAGTTCTGCCATTGAACCACACCCGCATGTGGTGCCCCGCAAGGCGACCGCGCGCCTATGCTACCGGATCCGACAGTCCCGTGAGACCCCCGCCACGATCACGGTGGCCGTCCACAGGGGCCTCACGGAAACGGTACCGTTTTGACGTGCTGCTCTCCGATCGTGACATCAGGGCCGAGCTCAATTCCGGGCGAACGAAGATCGACCCGTATGACCCGGCCATGATCCAGCCGTCGAGTATCGACGTACGGCTGGACCGCTACTTCCGGGTGTTCGAGAACCACAAGTACCCGCACATCGATCCCGCCGAGGAGCAGGCGGACCTGACCCGTGCGGTCGAGATCGACGCCGATGAGGCGTTCATCCTGCATCCCGGGGAGTTCGTGCTGGCCTCGACGTACGAGATCTTCGCGCTGCCCGACGATCTGGCCGCCCGGCTGGAGGGGAAGTCCAGTCTGGGGCGGCTGGGTCTGCTGACCCACTCCACCGCGGGCTGGATCGACCCTGGGTTCAGTGGCCATGTCACGCTGGAGCTGTCCAATGTCGCGACGCTGCCGATCAAGCTGTGGCCGGGGATGAAGATCGGCCAGATGTGCCTCTTCCGGACCACCTCGCCGGCCGAGCACCCCTATGGCTCGGAGAAGTACGGCTCGCGCTACCAGGATCAGCGTGGCCCGACGCCGTCCAAGTCGTACCTCAACTTCCATCGAACCAAGGTCTGAGCCGAGCCGGCCATGCGAATGTCCCCCCGACGCACCACGGCCTACACGCTGCGACTACCTGACGGCGCCGACGCCGATCGGGTGACCGAGCTGCTTCAGCGGTACGACCCGTACGCGAGACGGCGGCGCCGGGCGATCAAGCTGGCCGGGGCCGGCACCGGGACGACCCTCAGGCTGCGCGGTGAAGAGCTCGTGGTCCCGCCGGCCGACGACGTGCTGGCGCGGGCGCTTCGGCACCATCTGGGCGGTTCGTGGCTGGTGCCGCCGCCCGCGCCGGGGGAACACCAGGAGCCGCTCGAGGACCTGGTCCGGGTCTTCGTGCCGCACAAGCTGCTGCCGGCCGAGCTGGCCACCCTACTGCGGCCGATGCTGCCCGGGGTGGCGATCCGGGAGGATCCCAAGCTGGATCTCTTCTGGTTCGAGGACGAGGACAGTGAGCTGACGATCTCCGCCTGGGTCGTCCGGGACCGGGCGGTGCTGCCGCTCGCGGCGAGCGCACTGCGGGACATCGAGTCGCTGTACGAGGTGGGAATCGACGATGTGCAGGGCCCCACGCCACTGACCGCCGAGGAGACCTGGCGGATCGTCGAGCTTCTGGAGCGCGAGCTCGGCGGCCTGTCCATCGACCGCTACGGCTTCCAGCTCACCGGTCCCGCAGACCTCATACCTCGCTGAATTCACTCTGGACGTCGTCCAAACTCGGGTGTGGCGCGTCACAACCCATGTGATGGCTCTTATCGATGGGGCTGCCCGCCGCGTGCGCCGTGGGTCCACCCTTCTGCTTCCCTATGTTCCCGCTCCCGAGCAAGTACTGGAGACCGTACGACTGTTCCATCCGGCCGCTGAGCAGCGCGGCGACACGATCCGGACCGCGGACGGCATCGCGCTGCGCGGTCCCGTCGCCATCACCCCGCGGGTGGCCCGGCGGGCGGGTATCCCGCCGGGCTGGCCGGTCGCGTACGTCAGCAAACGCGGCGCCGAGCTCGTCCCGGGACTGGCGCACCGGATGGGCGGCCGGTGGTTCCATGACGGGCGTCCCATCCGGAGACGGGACGCCGACCACCACCGGGCCACCGTGTATCTGCCCGCGCGGCCCGAGCCGGCCTCGCTCAGCGCGCTGCTGCTGCCGTACGCGTCTCCTGTGACCGGATCCCGGCAGCTGAAGGAGGCCGAGGACGTGGTGATGTTGGACGGGATCGCGTACACGCAGGTGAAGGGGGGCGGGGTGGACCTGTACGTCGGGGGACGCATCGCCGGGCTGGTGCGGCCCGCGACGGAACGGCCCTACGCCCTGGGCGCGCTGCGCGGCAACTCTGAGCTGCTGACCTGCGATCTCGCCGAGGCCGAGGTGCTGGAGCAGGTGCCCGCCGAGCTGGCGATGGACGTCGCGCAGGCGTCGCTGACCATCGCCGAGGCGTACGGGGGCGTGGCGCTCGACCTGGACGGCTACCGCATCACCCGTCCCGAGGACCTGCTCCCCCGGTGAGCTGTGACGTGCTCGCGACGAGCAGGAGGCCAGGCAATCGTCGCGGCGCCCGTCGCCCGGGGTGGAGAGACCGGCGCGGACGATCAGGTCATTCGGCTGCCACGGGCTCCTTGGTGGCCTCACCCTTGATCGACTTGATCAGCAGCTGGGAGATGTCGACGACCTCGAGCGACTCCTTGGCCTCGCCGGAGTTCTTCTTCTCGTTGATCGCGTCGCCCAGCATGACCAGGCAGAACGGGCAGGCGGTCGAGACCGTGTCGGGGTTGGTCTCCAGCGCCTCTTCCACCCGCTCGGTGTTGATGCGCTTGCCGATGCGCTCTTCCATCCACATCCGGGCACCGCCGGCGCCGCAGCAGAAGCCGCGGTCCTTGTGCCGGTGCATCTCCTGCGTCTTGACCCCGGGGACCTTGGCCATGATGTCGCGCGGCTGCTTGTAGACCTTGTTGTGCCGGCCCAGGAAGCACGGGTCGTGGTAAGTGATGTTCTCGTTGATCGGCATGACCGGGATGAGCTTGCCCTCGTCGACCAGCTTGGCCAGCAGCTGGCTGTGGTGGACCACCTCGTACGTGCCGCCGAGCTGGGGGTATTCGTTGGCGAGGGTGTTGAAGCAGTGCGGGCAGGTCGCCACGATCTTCTTGACGCCGGCCTCGTTGAGGGTCTCGACGTTCTGCTGGGCGAGCATCTGGAAGACGAACTCCATGCCCAGTCGGCGGGCCGGGTCGCCGGTGCAGGCCTCCGCCGGGCCGAGCACCGCGTACTTGACGCCGGCGATGTGCAGCAGCTCGGCGACGGCCTTGGTGGTCTTCTTCGCGCGGTCCTCGAGGGCACCCGCGCAGCCGACCCAGAAGAGGTACTCGGTGTCCTCGGGCATCGTGTCCTCGACGACCGGGACCTCGAAGTCGAGCTCCTCGATCCACTCCAGGCGCTTCATCTCGGACATGCCCCACGGGTTGCCCTTGTTCTCGAGGTTCTTCAGCATCACCCCCGCCTCGGAGGGGAACGAGGACTCGATCATGACCTGGAAACGGCGCATGTCGAGGATGTGGTCGATGTGCTCGATGTCGACCGGGCACTGCTCGACGCAGGCACCACAGTTGGTGCAGGACCAGAGCACGTCTGGGTCGATGACGCCATTGACGTCGGCGCCGCCGACCAGCGGACGCTCGGCCTCGGCCTTGACGGCGTCGGGCAGCTTCTCCCTCGCCTCATCCGAGCCGGCCAGGATGTAGGGCGCCTTGGCGAAGGCGTGGTCACGTAGGTCGAGGATGAGCATCTTCGGGGACAGCGGCTTGCCGGTGTTCCAGGCCGGGCACTGGGACTGGCAGCGCCCGCACTCGGTGCAGGTGGCGAAGTCCAGGAAGCCCTTCCAGGTGAAGTCCTCGATCTTGCCCCGGCCGAAGACGTCGGTATCCGGGTCGGCCTCCTCGAAGTCGAGGGGCTTGCCGTCGCTCATCATCGGCTGGGCGGCGCCCAGGCCGTCCGGCCGGCGCTTGAACAAGACGTTGACCGGCGCCAGGAAGATGTGCAGGTGCTTGGAGTTCACCACGATGACGAGGAAGACCAGCATGACGCCGATGTGCAGCAGCAGGCCGACCTTCTCGAGGATCTCGAGGGTGCTGTGGCTGAGCCCGTCCATCAGCTTGCCGACGCCGATCGAGACGAACGCCCCGCTCTTGTAGGGCAGGTTGCCGGAGGCGGAGGCGGCGCCACGGAAGAAGAACATCGTCCAGAGGACGTTGAAGATCATGACCAGGATGACCCAGGCGCCACCGGTGTGCGAGCCCTTGAACCGGGACTTGCGGTCCAGCTTGGCGGGCGAGTTCGTGATCCGGATGATCGCGAAGGTGATGAGGCCCAGCAGGCACATCACGGCGATGAAGTCCTGGATGAACCCGACCACAGGCCAGGTCCCGATGACCGGGATGTGGAACTTCATGTCGGCCAACAGCGCGCCGTACGCCTCGAGGTAGACCGAGGCCAGGAGGATGAACGCCCACATGACGAAGAAGTGGGCGAGACCCGCCACCGTCCACTTGAGCAGTTTCTTCTGCCCGAGGACCTCGACGACCTCGGCCTCGACGTCTCCCTTGGGGTCCCGTTTCACCGTGAGGACCCGGTCGGGCGCGGGCTGGCCGCTCATGGCCAGTTTGTACAGGAACAGCACTCGCCGACCCGCGACCGCCAAGGCAAGCGCCGTACCGGCGAGCCCTATGAGCAATACAAGCCACACAGTTCCGTCCTCCTTGGCAGGGCTACCGCGGTACGGCCGTTGGCTGTCAGCGTAGGACTCGCGACAGACAGTTCTTCATCCGGGGTCCAGATACTACTCGCGGGTAGCATAGGTGTGACAACCCGCGGCCAGGCCGCTTCACCGGCGGCCCAGGCAGCTGTGCCCAAACTAGAACTCGATTCTACACGGGGCACGGTACGCCGGCCGTACGCCGTGCAGGTGCGATTCAGTGGTGATGGGAGGGGATCACCGAGCTTTACGGCATTACCAATGGGTAAAATCGTCCGTTTTAACTTGCTTTGCCATGTTCTGTGCAGGAACGTTCCACTATGACCACAGCACCGCGGCATCGACGTGACGGTGCACTGCGGCCCAACGTCCTCGGCGGTCCCGACTCGGTCGTGCTGTCGATCGCGGGCAGCGCCCCCGCTTACACGATCGCGGCGACGACCGCCACGCTGGTGGGCGCCGCAGGTCTGGCCAGCCCGGCGGCGCTGATCTGGTGCGGAATCCCGATGCTGGGCATCGGCCTCGCTTATCTTTACCTGGTCCGGCAGGAAGCCCACGCGGGGGCGGGCTACGCCTGGGTGGGGCGCGCTCTGCACCCGATCCTGGGCTATCTCAGCGGCTGGGCGCTCGTCGTCGCCGCCACGCTGTTCATGGTCGCCGGATCGCTGCCGGCCGGTTCGCTGACGCTGTCGCTGATCTCGCCGCATCTGGCCGAGAACACCGCGGCCGTCACCGTGGTGGGGGCCGCCTGGTTCCTGGCCATGGTGCTGATCGTCATCATGGGGGTCCGGGTCACCGCACATGTGCAGTGGCTGATGACCGGCATCGAGGTGAGCATCCTCCTGCTGTTCACCGCCCTCGCCCTGGTGCGCGCGCCCGACATCGCCGTGCAGTCCTTCGACTGGTCCTGGCTGGGCTTCGGGCATTTCGACGGGTTCCACGGCTTCGCGTCCGCAGCGCTCATCGCCGCGTTCTACTACTGGGGCTGGGACGTCAGCGCCAACCTCAGTGAGGAGACCAAGTCGGCTCGGCGCACCTCGGGCGTGGGCGGCCTGATCGGCCTGGTGATGGTGTTCGTGCTGTACGAGTCCTTCACCATCGTCACCAACATGCTGATGACTCCCGGCCAGATACAGAAGAGCAGCGGCAATCTGGTGGAGGTGCTCGGTCAGGCGATCTGGCCCGGGGTCGGTGGCAAGGTGCTGTCGCTGGCCGTGGTGCTGTCCACGATCGCGACCCTGGAGACGACCCTGATCCAGGTCACCCGCACGCTGTACGCCATGGGGCGCGACCGGGCGCTGCCCGGCGCGCTGGCCTGGACGCTCAGCGGCCGGCGGACTCCCTGGGTGGCCACCCTGGTCGTCGCGGGGGCGGCGATGGTCCTCTTCGTGGTCTCGGCTCTCGTCGGCTCGGTGAGCAAAGTGCTCTCGGACGCGGTGAGCGCGATCGGCCTGCAGATCTCGGTCTACTACGCACTCGCCGGGCTGGCGGTCGTGGTCGCCTACCGGCGCTTCCTGTTCACCTCGGTGCGCCGGTTCGTGCTCGCCGGGCTCTGGCCGCTCGCCGGATCGTTCTTCATGGGCTGGATCTTCGTGGAGTCGCTGTCCTCCCTCGACGGAACGGCGATGGCGATCGGGCTGGGCTCGCTCGGGCTGGGACTGATCCCGATGGCGTACTACTGGGCCAACGGCAGTGCGTACTTCCGTACCCGGGTCGGCCGGCATGCGGTCCGCACCACCGTTCCCGTCCCCTCGTCCCCCGGAGGGTACGACCCGTACCGCTGAACAGGCATGAACGAATCATCCAATCAAAAGATTGGATGATTCGTTCATATCGCCATCGCTCAGGGGTGGTGGGGACTGTCGTTGGTCCAGCCGGCCTCCAGGACCACCTGGTTGCTGAGGATCGTGCCTGGCTGCATGCCTCGCATCGAACCACCCGCCTTCACCACGATGTCTTGCTCACCGAGGACCTGATAGGTCTTCGGGTCCAGCACGAGCACCTCGTCGAAGACCGTGCCGCTGCCCTCCCGCATCGTGGCCCGGGCCGCCAGCCCGATCCCGGTCCGCCCCTTGGCGTCCTGGACCGTACCGATCGACCGTACGTCCGGCAGTGTGGCGAGTAGCCGGAAGGCCGCTGCCCGGACCTCCGGCGAGGCCGGCTGCCTGGTCAGGAAATCGAATCCGCTCATGAGCCTGCCAGCGCCCCCCAGGCCGGGCTTGTTGGGCAGGGCGCCATCCGGGAACAACAGTTCCTTGAACCGAGCCGGATCCGACGCCAACTTCTGCCGGTCCGCCCAGCTCAAGGCGATGAAATTGCTCTTCTGACAGAACTTCCCAGGCGACTTGATGGGTCTCGGGGTCGCCGCAGCGCCCGATGCCGGCGTAGTCGGCAGGGGCGCCTTCGTGATGCGGGCGCACATCTTCCTCACCTCCGCGGCGCCCTGCTTCTTGTCCGCCGGGGTTGTCTTGTCCCCCTGATCCCAGGTGCCCGGCCCCGTGCCGAACGAAGCGCCCGGCTTCGAGCTCAACGTGGCGTAGTGGTCGTTCGACCAGACCCGCCAAGTGCTCGGCGAGCCCGCTTTCTTCCAGGCTGCCTGGTCCGCCGCCGTGAGCGGGTGGGCACCCAGGTCCCGCGAGTAGAGCACGTCGGAGTCGGAGTCCGAGCGGGCTGTCCAATCAGAATCCTCAGAGGTGTAGCCGACCACGGTGTACCCGCCAGTGGCCCGGCCTACGTGGTAGGACTGCCCGCTCGTCGTGTGAACCCGCCAGTACCGGCCCACCGGCTCCGCCGCCGCTTTCTCGGCAGCGGCGAGCAGGATTGTCCGGGCCGACAGTTCTGCCGGCTTGGCCTGCACCTGGTGGCCGGACGAGGTCGGTGAGGTACCGCCCAGGGTGGCGATACCCACGACCGCCGCCGCGGCCGCCCCGACCAGGCCCAGACCGAGGGCCGCCGGGCGGCGTGGCGCTATCCGGCGGCGGAGTCCGGACTTGCCACCTCCGCGTTCCATCGTGAGGCCGTCGATCTGCCCCCGGAGGTTGGCTTCGAGCTGAGGGTCCGGCGATACCTCCCCGTACAGCTCACGGACCATCATCAGGTCATCCACGGTCGTTCTCCTCCAAGTCGAGCATCGGATTGATCCCACCCAGCGCCGCGCGCAGCTTCTTTCTGGCCCGGCTCAGCCGTGACCCGACCGTCCCGTAGGGGATGTCGAGGGCAGCGGCGATCTCGTCGTGACCGAGCCCCGCGAGCGCGACGAGCAGCAACACGTCGCGATCTCCCTGGTTGAGCTCGGCGATCGCCGCCGCAAGGTCAGGTCGCAGATTCTGGGCGCTGACCTGAGCGGCGACGCGATCGTCATGTCCTTCCACCCGAAGTTCGAGCGAGCGCCGGCCGAGTGCGCGCAGCGCCCGCACCTCGGAGCGGCGATGCTTGCCGATGAGGTTGGTGGCGATGCCGTACAGCCAGGTACGTACGCCTCCGCGATCGGCGGCATAGCGGGCCCGCTTACGGAACGCGGTCAGGAACGTCTCGGCGACGACGTCCTCAGCAGCGTCGGGGCCGAGCCGGCTCACCACGTACCGGTGGATCTCGGCGAAGTGCGCGTCGAAGATCGCGCCGAACCGTTCGGGGTCGTTCCTGGACAACTGGATCACGGTGGAATCGTCCGTTCTAGCCGGGTCACTGACCCGGTGCAGAGCGGTCACGAGGGGCTCCCGTACATCGGTGGCCTTTCCGTGGCGGATGGCGGTCGCTGTGTATCACCCGATCCCCTGATCTGCTTTCACGCGCGGTGCCTCGCACCGGGACACACGAAACCGTTCACCGAGGTATCAGTGAATCTCGGTGAGTCGCCCCTTGTCGGGGTAGACGGTCCGTCCCGGGACTGGTGCCTTGGGTACGGTGCCGGCTTCATCGCCACCTGCCGCCCACCCCGGCCAGGGCCGGGGTGTTGGCGGCGGGTCTTCCGGTCGGCTCCACTGGCGTTGCAGCCGTACGAAGAGCGTCGCCTTCGAGCAGCCGATGACCTTCGCCGCCTGGGCCGCCGACAGACCGTGCCAGGCGATCAGGGTGAGCAGTTCGCGGTCCTCGTCGGAGAGCGCGGCGAGCCCCCGAAGCACCGCCGAGCGCTCAACCACGTCTTCGCCGATATCGCCCACGCTGAGTTCCGCGTCAGAGGTCCAGGCCCGCAGTTCCGCCCGCAGTGAGTCCTGCCTGACCTGGGCCCGGTAGGACTCGCGGAGCACGTTGCGGGCCACACCGAGCAGCCAGGGCAAGGGCGGATCGGGCAGATCAGCGAAGCGACGCCAAGCCACGGTGAAGGTCTCGCTGGTGACCTCCTCTGCTAGCTGCCGCCCGGTACGGCTCACGGCGTAGGCGTAGACACGAGAGTAAAGATCGTCATAGATCGAGGTGAAACGCGTGACCGCGTCTGGATCTGTCACTATCCGAGCCCTTCGTCGGAGTAACCGTCGCAGAGGGAGTGATCCAGGGGGGCTACTTCTTACACGCGCGGAACGGAATAGCGCGCTCATCCGTCATGTTGGTAGGGACATCAGCAAAGTTGCGTCCCCCCGACTCAAGTCAGTTGACAAGGGCCGGAGGAGCGGTAGCGTTGCGCCCACACCACTCAACTTGGCGGTCGCCGGCCCCGGCGGCGGCCGAAGGCAACCACGGAGGACGAGAACCCATGGCACGAGCGGTCGGTATCGACCTCGGGACGACCAACTCGGTCGTCGCGATTCTGGAGGGCGGGGAGCCCACCGTCATCGCCAACGCGGAGGGGTCGCGGACCACGCCGTCCGTGGTGGCCTTCGCCAAGAACGGTGAGGTCCTCGTCGGTGAAGTCGCCAAGCGCCAAGCGGTGACGAACGTCGACCGCACCATCCGGTCGGTCAAGCGTGAGATCGGCACGGACTGGAAGACAAAGATCGACGACAAGGAGTTCACGCCACAGCAGATCAGCGCGTTCGTGCTGCAGAAGCTCAAGCGTGACGCGGAGGCCTACCTCGGCGAGAAGATCACCGACGCGGTCATCACCGTGCCGGCGTACTTCTCCGACCACCAGCGGCAGGCCACCAAGGAGGCCGGCACGATCGCCGGCCTGAACGTACTGCGAATCATCAACGAGCCCACCGCGGCCGCCCTCGCCTACCACCTGGAGAAGGAGGGCGAGGCCACCATCCTCGTCTTCGACCTCGGTGGCGGCACCTTCGACGTCTCGCTGCTCGAAGTCGGCGACGGGGTCGTCGAGGTCAAGGCGACCAGCGGCGACAACCACCTCGGTGGTGACGACTGGGACAACAAGATCGTCGAGTGGCTGGTCACCAAGTTCAAGAACGCCCACGGCGTCGATCTTTCCAAGGACAAGATGGCGCTACAGCGGCTCCGTGAGGCCGCTGAGAAGGCCAAGATCGAGCTGTCCGGCTCCGCCGAGACGTCGATCAACCTGCCCTACATCACCGCGAGCGCCGAGGGCCCGCTGCACCTGGACGAGAAGCTCACCCGGGCCGAGTTCCAGAAGCTGACCACGGACCTGCTCGATCGCGTCAAGGGCCCGTTCCAGCAGGTCATCAAGGACGGTGGCGTCAGCATCGGCGACATCCACCAGATCGTGCTGGTGGGCGGCTCGACCCGGATGCCCGCGGTCACCGAGATGGTCAAGGAACTGACCGGTGGCAAGGAGCCCAACAAGGGCGTCAACCCCGACGAGGTCGTCGCGGTCGGCGCGTCCCTGCAGGCCGGTGTGCTCAAGGGTGAGGTCAAGGACGTCCTGCTGCTGGACGTGACCCCGCTGTCCCTCGGCATCGAGACCAAGGGCGGCATCTTCACCAAGATCATCGAGCGGAACACCACCATTCCGACCAAGCGGTCGGAGACCTTCACCACCGCCGATGACAACCAGCCGTCCGTGGAGATCCAGGTCTACCAGGGCGAACGCGAGATCGCGGCGTACAACAAGAAGCTGGCCACCTTCCAGCTCGCCGGCCTCCCGCCGGCGCCGCGCGGGGTCCCGCAGATCGAGGTCACCTTCGACATCGACGCCAACGGCATCGTGAACGTCGCTGCGAAGGATCTCGGCACCGGCAAAGAGCAGAAGATGGTCATCTCCGGGGGCTCGGCGCTGCCCAAGGACGACATCGAGAAGATGGTCCGCGACGCGGAGCAGTACGCCGACGAGGACCGCAAGCGCAAGGAGGAGGCCGACGTCCGCAACCAGGCGGACACGCTGGCCTACTCCACCGAGAAGTTCCTGCGCGAGAACGGTGACAAGATCGCTGACGACCTCAAGAAGGAGGTCGAGGACGCCGTCACCGAGGTGAAGAAGAACCTCGAGGGCACGGACACCGACGCGATCCGCACCAGCGCCGAGCAGCTCGCCACGGTCAGCCAGAAGATGGGCGCCGCGATGTACGCCCAGCAGCAGAGCGAGACCCCGGCCGACGGGGCCGACGCCTCCGCCGGTGCCCAGCAGGGCCAGGACGACGAGGTCGTCGACGCCGAGATCGTGGACGACGAAAAGGACAAGAAGAGCGAGGGCGGTGCGAAGTGAGTGTGCCTCCACCCAATGAGGGCGGGGAGCGCGAGGGGCCGGTGATCCGCGACAAGCGGCGTATCGATCCTGTCACTGGCGAGGTCCGGGAGCCGGCGGCGACGCCGGCCCCCGCCGCGGCAGCCGAGACCGCCAAGCCGGGCGCGGGCCCCGCGCCGGGCAACGAGACAGAGGAGGGGGACTCCGAGGTGGCCAAGCTCCAGGAGCAGCTGGACGAACGCACCAGCGACCTGCAGCGGATCCAGGCGGAGTACTCCAACTACCGCAAGCGGGTCGAACGGGACCGGGTCGCCGTCCGTGAGCAGAGCCTCGGCAACGTGCTCAACGAGCTGCTGCCGATCCTCGACGACATCGGGCGGGCCCGCGAGCACGACGAGCTGACCGGCGGGTTCAAGTCGGTCGGCGAGGCACTCGAGGCTGCGGTGGGCAAGCTGGGCCTGGAACGGTTCGGGGAGAAGGGCGAGCCCTTCGATCCGACCGTGCACGAGGCGCTCATACACTCCTACTCCGCGGACGTTGCAGAGCCGACCTGTGTCGACATCCTGCAGCCCGGTTACCGCATCGGCGCCCGGATCCTCCGGCCCGCCCGGGTCGCGGTCGCCGAGCCGGTCGAGCCCGGTGAGACCGTCGAATCCGCTGAAACCGACGACACGAAGTGAGCCGTCCGGGCAGCCCCCCGGCTGCCCGGACACCCCACAGCAGAAGACGAAGGGGCGTTTGTGAGCACCAAGGACTATTTGGAGAAGGACTACTACAAGGTCCTCGGTGTCTCGAAGACAGCCAGCCCCGAGGAGATCAAGAAGTCCTACCGAAAGCTGGCACGGAAGTTCCACCCCGATGCCAACAAGGGTGACAGCGACGCCGAGGATCGCTTCAAGGAGATCTCCGAAGCGTACGACGTGCTGTCGGACGACAAGCGCCGCAAGGAGTACGACGAGGCCCGCGCCTACGGGGTCGGCGGCTTCCGCGGCCAGCCCGGCGGAGGCTTCGGGGATCTGGGCGACCTGTTCGGGCAGAGCGGGCCCGGCGAGCGCATCGGTGATCTGTTCGGCGGCCTGTTCAACCGCGGCGGAACCACCCGGCAGCAGACCAACCGGCGGGCCCGCCGCGGTGCCGACGTCGAGTCCGAGGTCACGCTTTCGTTCGCCGAGGCGCTGTCCGGGCTCACCGTGCCGCTCCGGCTGACCAGCGAGGCGTCATGTCCGACCTGCCGCGGCACCGGTGCCAAGGCCGGTACGGTTCCCCGGGTCTGCCCCTCATGTGAGGGCACGGGCCAGGAGAGCCGCAACATGGGCAGCTTCTCCTTCTCCGAGCCCTGCCACGAGTGCCGTGGCCGGGGCCTGGTCGTCGACGACCCGTGCACCACCTGCCACGGCAGCGGCCGGGCGACCGGCACCCGTACGATCCAGGCCCGGATCCCGGCGGGCGTCGCGGACGGCCAGAAGATCCGGCTGAAGGGCAAGGGAGCGCCCGGTGAGAACGGCGGCCCCGCTGGAGATCTCTACGTCAACATCAAGGTGACGCCGCACAAGGTGTTCGGCCGAAGCGGCGACAACCTGACCCTCACCGTGCCGGTGACCTTCCCCGAGGCCGCCTTGGGCGGGGACATCGAGGTGCCCACCCATGGTGCGGCTCCGGTGATCTTGCGCATTCCGGCGAGCACCCCCAACGGCCGGACCTTCCGGGTCCGCGGCCGGGGTGCCACCCGCCGCGACGGCACCAAGGGCGACCTGCTCGTCACGGTCGACGTCCAGGTGCCGCAGAGGCTCGACGACACCAGCCGCGCGGCGCTGGAGCAACTGCGCGACGCCAACAAGGGCGACGACCTGCGCGGCGACCTGCTGCAACAGGCCCGGGAGGGATGAGACCGTGAGCAGGAGTCCAGGCACCTGCGAACCGCGTGAGCGCAGCGAACGCCATCAACACGTGAGCAGGCGCGCGGTGGCTGGACTGAGGAGCGCGCGCAGCGAACGCCATCAACACGGGAGGCCATGGACATGACGTTCCCTGACGACACTCCTGTTTATGTCATCTCGGTGGCGGCCCAGCTGTCCGGCCTGCATCCGCAGACCCTGCGCACGTACGACCGGATGGGGCTGGTCTCACCGGGCCGGACGTCGGGGCGCGGCCGCCGTTACTCGATGCGCGACATCGTCATGCTGCGCGAGATCCAGCGGCTCTCCCAGGAGGAGGGCATCAATCTGGCCGGCATCAAGCACATCCTCGAGCTGCAGCACGAGACCGTACAACTCCGTGAGGAACTGATCCGGTTGCACGCGCTGATCGACGAGCTCGGCAACGAGCTCGAGTCGACCCGATCGGTCGCCGCCCGGCTCGCCCAGTTGCGCAACGTACCCGCCCAGGGCGGCACCGACCTGGTGCCGATCCGGCAGACCAGCGTCGTCCTGTGGCGACAGCAGCACAACAACAACGACCAACCCTGATCGGCCCTCCGCATCCCTCCGCGATCCCGCGGTTCGTGTCGGCACGAACCGCGCCCGCACGGAGCGGAGGGGGTTACCCATGGGAGCGAAGACGTGGACTACAAGCTGACGCAGAAGAGCCAGGAGGCCGTGTCGGTGGCCGTGCGGCGGGCCGCGACCGAGGGCAATCCCCAGGTGGAGCCGGCACATCTGCTGGTGGCACTGCTGGGTCAGGGGGAAGGCACCGCCGTGCCGCTGCTGGAGGCGGTCGGGACCGACTGGCAGGCGCTACGCCGCCGGACCGAGGAGAAGCTGGCCGAGCTCCCCAAGGCCGCCGGTTCCACGGTCGGCGCGCCGCAGATGTCCCGCCAGCTGATCGTCGTGCTCAACACCGCGGCCAACCGCGCCAAGCAACTCGAGGACGAGTACGTCTCGACCGAGCACCTGCTGGTCGGGCTGGCCACCGACGGCGGTCCCATCGCGACCCTGCTGAAGGACGGCGGCGCGACTCCGCAGGCCCTGCTCGACGCGTTCGAGAAGGTACGCGGGCATGCCCGGGTCACCAGCGAGAACCCCGAGGAGACCTACCAGTCCCTGAGCAAGTACGGAGTGGACCTCACCGAGCGGGCCCGGGAAGGCAAAGTCGACCCGGTGATCGGCCGGGACGCCGAGATCCGCCGGGTCGTCCAGGTCCTCAGCCGGCGCACCAAGAACAACCCCGTGCTGATCGGGGAGCCGGGTGTCGGGAAGACCGCCGTGGTCGAGGGGCTGGCCCAGCGCATCGTCGCGGGTGACGTACCCGAGTCGCTGCGCGGCAAGCGGCTGATCTCGCTGGACCTCAGCGCGATGGTCGCGGGCGCCAAGTTCCGCGGCGAGTTCGAGGAGCGGCTCAAGGCCGTGCTCAACGAGATCAAGGAGAGCAACGGCCAGGTCGTCACCTTCATCGACGAACTGCACACCATGGTCGGCGCGGGCGCGGCCGAAGGCGCCATGGACGCCGGCAACATGCTCAAGCCGATGCTGGCCCGTGGCGAGCTGCGCATGATCGGCGCGACCACGCTGGACGAGTACCGGGAGCGAATCGAGAAGGACGCCGCCCTGGAACGGCGTTTCCAGCAGGTCCTGGTCGGTGAGCCGACGGTCGAGGACACCATCGCGATCCTGCGTGGCCTCAAGGGCCGGTACGAAGGGCATCACCAGGTGCAGATCTCCGACGCCGCGCTGGTGGCGGCGGCGACGTTGTCCGATCGCTACATCACCGCCCGGTTCCTGCCCGACAAGGCCATCGACCTGGTGGACGAGGCGGCGTCCCGGCTCCGGATGGAGATCGACTCCCGTCCGGTGGAGATCGACGAACTTCAGCGTTCGGTGGATCGGCTCAAGATGGAGGAGCTCGCCCTCTCCAAGGAGTCCGACGACGCCTCCAAGCAGCGGCTGGAGCGGTTGAGCAGGGACCTGGCCGACAAGCAGGAGCAGCTCAACGCCCTGGTCGGCCGCTGGGAGCAGGAGAAGGCCGGCCTCAACAAGGTCGGTGAGCTCAAGAAGCGCCTGGACCAGCTGCGCGGGGAGGCCGAGCGGGCGCTGCGCGACGGCGACCTGGAGACCTCGGCCCGGCTGAGCTACGGCGAGATCCCCTCGCTGGAAAAGGAGATCGCCGCCGCCTCCGAAGCCGCCGAGAACCGCGAGGCCATGGTGAAGGAGGAGGTCGGCCCCGACGACGTCGCGGACGTGGTCGCCGCCTGGACCGGCATCCCGGCGGGCCGGTTGCTCGAAGGCGAGACCGCCAAGCTGCTGCGCATGGAGGACGAGCTCGGGCGCCGGCTGATCGGCCAGTCCGAGGCCGTACGGGCCGTGTCCGACGCCGTACGGCGGTCCCGCGCGGGCATCGCCGACCCGGATCGGCCCACCGGTTCGTTCCTGTTCCTCGGCCCGACCGGGGTCGGCAAGACCGAGCTTGCCAAGGCGCTGGCCGAGTTCCTCTTCGACGAGGAGCGGGCGATGACCCGCATCGACATGAGCGAGTACTCAGAGAAGCACTCGGTGGCCCGCCTGGTCGGCGCGCCTCCCGGTTACGTCGGGTACGAGGAGGGCGGCCAGCTCACCGAGTCCGTCCGCCGCAGGCCGTACACGGTCGTGCTCCTGGACGAGGTGGAGAAGGCCCATCCCGAGGTCTTCGACGTTCTGCTGCAGGTGCTCGACGACGGCCGGCTGACCGACGGCCAGGGTCGCACGGTCGACTTCCGCAACACCATCCTGATCATGACCTCGAACCTGGGCTCGCAGTTCCTCGTCGACCAGACGCTGGAGAACGGCGCCAAGCGCGAGGCGGTCATGACCATGGTGCGCGGGGCGTTCAAGCCGGAGTTCCTCAACCGGCTCGACGACGTCATCATCTTCGACGCGCTCTCCACCGAGGAGCTCACCCGGATCGTGGACCTGCAGGTCGACCGGCTGGCCCGGCGGCTCGCCGACCGTCGGCTCAAGCTGACCGTGACGCCCGCCGCCCGCGAGTGGCTGGCGCTCACCGGCTACGACCCGCTGTACGGGGCGCGCCCGCTCCGGCGGCTCGTCCAGTCCGCGATCGGCGACCAGCTCGCCCGCGCCCTGCTGGCCGGCGAGATCCTTGACGGCCAGGAGGTCGTCGTCGACCGCGACGAGACCGCCGACAAGCTGGTCGTCCGGGCCGGCTGAGCCCCGTGCTCAAGAGTCGAGGCGAGTTCGAGGGCGTTCGGCGACAGGGCCTGATCGACGACATCTACCGTGCCGCGGGACTCGAGCCCCGCTGAGGTCGTTCGGTGAATCATGGTCATCGTGACGACGGAGTCCGAGGGCGGGGTGAGGTTGGTGTCCTCGCCCCGGACCACTTCCACCCCGGATACCACCTGGGCGGGCTTGATCAGCGCGGCAGGGGCGATACGGGCGGCACCCAGGATTCCGATACGCATGGTTCTCCTCTACCATGCTCACCTCGTACGTACACGGGGTGGGGCGGAGGGCTCAGAAGGGGTAGGCCGGTGGTTCGCTGCGCACGGTGACCCAGCGGGTTTCGGTGAACGCCTCCACGTTGGCGGTGGGACCACCGAACCGTGAGCCGGTGCCGGACGCGCCGACGCCACCGAAGGGACTGTTGGCCTCGTCGCTGACCGTCTGGTCGTTGATGTGCACGATGCCGGTCGGGATCCGGTCGGCGAGCGCGAGGCCCTTCATGACATCCCGGGTGACGATGCCGAGCGACAGGCCGTACTCGCTGTCCGCGGCGAGCCGGACCGCCTCGTCGATGCTCGAGACCCTGGCGACCGAGGCGACCGGGCCGAAGACCTCCTCGCGGAAGGCGGGCGCGGCGGGCGGGGTCTCTGCGAGCACGGTCGCCTGGTAGAACAGGTCCTCGTAGTCGCCGCCGGCGGCCACCCGGGCGCCTGCCGCCCGGGACGCGGTCACCAGCCCGTGGATCTTGTCGCGCTGACCGGCGTCGATGACCGGGCCGAGCGCCACCTCCCCCGTCGCCGGGTCACCGACCGGCAGATGCGCCGCCTTGGCCGCCAGCCGCTCGACGAAGTCGTCATAGACCGCCTCGTGGACGATGTGCCGGCCGACCGTCATGCAGATCTGGCCCTGGTGGAAGAAGGCACCGAAGGCGGCCAGCGACACCGCCTGGTCGACGTCGACGTCGTCCAGGACGACCAGGGCCGAGTTGCCGCCGAGCTCCAGGTGTGCGCGCTTGAGGTGCTTGCCGGCCAGTTCCCCGACCCGGCGTCCGGCTGCGGTGGAGCCGGTGAAGGAGATGACCCGGACCAGGGGGTGGGTGACCAGCGCCTCGCCGACGTCCACGCCACCGGGCAGCATCTGCAGGACGCCGGGAGGAAGACCCGCCTCCTCGAAGATCCGCGCGATGGTGACGCCGCCGGTGACGGCCGTACGCGGGTCCGGCTTGAGGATGACGGCGTTGCCGAGCGCCAGGGCCGGTGCGACCGACCGGATGCCGAGGATGATCGGGACGTTGAACGGTGAGATGACCCCCACCACCCCGGCGGGAACGCGGCGGGCCATGGACAGCCGCGGCTCCTCGCTCGGGATGAGCTCGCCGTAGGCGCGGCTGGGCAGCGCGGACGCCTCGTAGCACTCCTGCGCCGCGACATGCACGGCGAAGCCCGCCATCGCGGGGATCGCGCCGACCTCGCGGACGTTCCAGCCGGAGATCTCCTCGGCGTGCTCGGTCCACAGGTCCCCGGCCCGGCGCAGCACGGCCGCGCGCGCGGGGTACGGCAGCGCGGCCCACTCATGCTGGGCGAAGGTGGCGGTCTCCGCCGCCTTCGCCAGGTCGTCCGCGGTGGCCAGACCGTAGCGGCCGAGCTCGGCGCCGGTGGCCGGCTCCACGACCGGACGGTCGCCGCCGGAGCCCGCGGCCCACGACCCTCCAACGAATATCTTGCCCCGCCACGTCGTCTCGTCCAGCAGCTGCATGTCGCTCCTCGTGCCCGGCTCCGAACCCCTCGGAGATGGGAGGTCCGCACCTGACGGCTGGCCAGACGATAGATTAGCAATTTTGTTCCGTCAATCAGTACGGCAGTTCATTTATTCGGCTGAACCGACTCGGCCGTCGCACCGGCCGCAGGCCGTGGCCGGTAGCCCATACGCGCCGATATCTCGCCGGCAGTGTGCCGCAGCGGCCCCTCCAGCCGACGGATGATCGACTCGGTGGAGGCGTTCCAGATAGAGGTGTGGACGGCGATGTTCACCGCAGCCACGACGCCCCCGAATCCATCCCTGACGGGTATCGCCAGCGAGCGCAGGCCGGGCACCAGCTCTTCGTCGGCGACGGCCATCCCGGTCTGCCGGACCCGCCGCAGCTCCGCCATCAGGGCCTCGCGGGCGGTGATGGTGCGCGGGCCGCGCCGGGCCAGATCGATCCGCCCCAGCAGCGCGCCCAGGGTGTCGGGCGGCACGTTGGCCAGCAGCACCTTGCCCATCGCCGTGCAGTAGGCCGGAAGCCGGGACCCGACGTGCAGGTTCAGGTCGATGCCGAACTGTCCCTCGCGCACGCTGCGCCGGCGCTGTACGTAGACGATGTCGGTGCCGTCCAGGAGCGCCATGCTGACCGTGTGCCCGGTCTCGTTCGAGAGTGCCTGCAGATGGGGAGCGGCGATCGCGGTGATCTCCATCGAGTTGATCGCGGTGAAGCCCAGGTCGACCACCCGCGGCCCGAGCCGGTACTTGCGGGTCGCCGCGTCCTGCTGGAGGTAGCCCAGCATGGTCAGCGTGGCGATGTAGCGATGCGCGGTGCTCTTGTTCAGCCCGACGTCGCGGGCCAGGTCGGCGATGCCCAGCAGCGGGCGGGTCTCGCTGAACGAGGACAGGATCGCCAGCCCACGCTCCAGGGACTGCGACAGACCGCCTTGGGCCGAGGGCGGTGCTTCTTCGGTCGGTGTGTCGGTCACTGCGCCCGCTCTCTTGTCCTGGCCGTCCCAGGCCGGCTCTCCGTCGGCCGGTCCCAATTATGTAGCCCATTGGTGTTCCACATATTCAAACGCAGTCTTGACAAGCATGTCGCCTGGTCTCAAGCTTCCCGTCCATATCACCCGATATGACGGAGGTCACACATGTCCGACCCCTCGGACCCGACCCATCCCTCCCGGCGGCAGTTCCTCTACGGAGCCGGACTCGGCATCGGCGGGCTCACCCTGGCGAGCCCGCTCCTGGCCGCCTGCTCCAACGGCCTGGGCGGCTCGTCCTCCTCCTCGACCAAGCTCAAGATCGGCTTCGTCAGCCCCCGGACGGGTGCCGCGGCGGGGTTCGGTGAGCCCGACGGCTACGTCCTCGGGCTGGCCCGCAAAGCCTTCGCGGGCGGCCTCCAGATCGGCGGCAAGAAGTACGACATCGAGATCATCGACAAGGACAGCCAGTCCAACCCGCAGCGCAGCGCCCAGGTCGCCAACGACCTGATCCATGGCGGCAACGTGGACCTGATGCTGACCACGTCCACGCCCGAGACGGTCAACCCGGTCTCGGACGCCTGCGAGGCCAACGGCGTGCCCTGCATCTCAACCGTGGTCCCGTGGGAGGCCTGGTACTTCGGCCGGGGGGCCAAGCCGGGTCAGCCCTCGCCGTTCAAGTACGTCTACCACTTCTGCTTCGGCGTCGAGCAGTTCGACCAGACCTACACGCACCTGTGGCCGCAGGTGGCGACCAACAAGAAGGTCGGCGTGATGTGGCCGAACGACGCGGACGGCAACGCCATCCGTACGTCCCTCGGCCCGCTGCTGAAGAAGGCCGGCTACACGATCGTCGACCCGGGTGCCTACACCGACGGGACCAACGACTACTCCTCGCAGATCGCGCTGTTCAAGAAGCAGCAATGCGAGATCTTCAACACCTTCCCGATCCCGCCGGACTTCGCGACCTTCTGGCAGCAGGCCGCCCAGCAGGGCTACCGGCCGAAGATCGCGCAGATCGCGAAGACCGGGCTCTTCCCGACCCAGGTGGAAGCCCTCGGCGCCATCGGAGTGGGGCTGGCCGGCGGCGCCTACTGGTCGCCCACCTGGACCTACGCCTCGCCGCTCACCGGGCTGAGCTCCAAGCAGCTCGGGGACGGGTACACCGCCGCGTCGGGCAAGCAGTGGACCCAGCAGCTCGGTCCCAGCCTCGCCCTGTTCGACGTCGCCGCGGCGGCGCTCAAGGCCGGCTCGGATCCAACGAACAAGGCGGCCGTGGCCAAGGCGATCGGGTCGTTGGAGGTGGACACCACGGTGGGGCACCTGGCCTGGGGCAAGGGCCCCGTCGCCAACGTGGTCGCCACGCCGATCGTCGGCGGCCAGTGGGTCAAGACGACCTCCGGCAAGTTCCCGCTGGACTTCGTCATCTGCGACAACACCCCGGACCCCAAGATCCCGATCGCGGCGAAGCTGCACGCCTACGGAGCCTGAGCCCGATGCTTCACGCATCCGGGCTCGTCAAGCGCTATGGCGAACTCGTCGTCCTCGACGACGTCGGCTTCACGGTCGGCGACGGCGAGGCCGTCGGGATCGTCGGCCCCAACGGAGCCGGCAAGACAACGCTGCTCAGCGTCCTGGCGGGCTCCGTCGCGCCCGCCCGCGGCACCGTACGGTTCCGCGGGCAGGACGTCACCCGGCTGCGCCCGGAGGAGCGGTGCCGCCGCGGGATCGGCCGGGCCCACCAGGTGCCCCGGCCGTTCGGCGGCATGACCGTACTGGAGAACGTCCTGGTCGGCGCCGCGTCCGGCGCGGGGCTGCGCGGCCGCAACGCCTACGACCGGTGCATCGACGTGCTGGACCTGTGCGGCCTGGTGGACCTGGCCGACCGGCGTGCCGACAGCCTCGGCCTCATGCACCGCAAACGGCTGGAGCTCGCCCGCTCACTGGCCACCGGCCCCGCCCTCCTGCTGCTGGACGAGATCGGCGGCGGGCTGACCGACGCCGAGGCCGCCGAACTGGTGACCACCATCAACGAGCTGCGCGAACGTGGCGTCGCGATCGTCTGGATCGAGCATCTGGTGCACGTCCTGGTCCAGGCGATCGACCGGCTCGTGTGCATGAACGCGGGCCGGGTGATCGCCGACGGACCGCCCGACGTGGTCATGCGGGACGAGGCAGTGGTGGACGCCTACCTGGGGCGCGGGCCGAAATGACGTTGCTGTCGGTCGACGGCCTGGAGGCCCGGCATGGACTGCTCCAAGCCGTACGAGAGGTCTCGCTGGCGATGGAGGACGGGGAGAAGCTCGCGCTCATCGGTGCCAACGGAGCCGGCAAGACCACCCTGCTGCGCTCCATCGCCGGGGCTCACCCGCCCTCCGCCGGAACGGTGCGCTTCGCCGGCGCGGACATCACCGCCTTGCCCGCCCACCGGCGGGTCGCCCGCGGCATCGCGCTGGTCCCGGAGGGCCGCAGGCTGTTCCCCGATCTGACCGTGGAGGAGAACCTCCTGGTCGCCGGGCGGCACAGCCGCGGCGGATCGTGGTCGGTGGACACGGTGCTGGACGCCTTCGCGCTGCTGCGGCCGTTGCGGGCCAAGCGGGCCGCGGCACTGTCGGGCGGGGAGCAGCAGGCGGTGGCCATCGGCCGGGCGCTGATGACCAATCCCCGGCTGCTGCTGCTCGACGAGGTCTCACTCGGGCTGGCCCCGGTGGCCGTGGACCTCGTCTACGAGTCGCTGGGGGTACTGCTGTCCTCCGGGGCGACGATCATCCTGGTCGAGCAGGACCTCGGGCGGGCCATGCGGTTCGCCGACCGCGTCGTCTGCATGCTCGAGGGACGCATCGTGCTGGAAGGCGCCGCCGCGGCCCTGACCCGCGACCAGGTGACCGAGGCCTACTTCGGCCTCGTCGGCCTCAGGAACGGCAGCACCAAGAACAACGACGTCGGAGAAAGCAACGTCCAGAACGGCAACGTCACGAACAGCAAGGACCCCCGATGATCTGGCTCAACGTTGTCGTGCAGGGAATCCTGCTGGGCGGCCTGTACGCCCTGTTCGCCGGCGGGCTGTCGCTGATGTTCGGGGTGATGCGGATCATCAACCTCGCGCACGGCGACATCGCCGTGCTGGGCGCCTTCGGGGTCTGGTTCGTCGCCACCACCCTGCACGTCTCTCCGTTCCTCGCGCTCCTGCCCGTACTGCCCGTCATGCTGGTGTTCGGCTACCTGCTCCAGCGCGGCCTGCTGACCCGCAGCCTGCGCGCCGGCGAGCTGGTCCCGCTGCTGACCACGTTCGGTATCGCCATCGTCCTGCAGAACGGACTCCAGCAGATCTTCTCCCCGGACGTGCGGTCTCTCTCCGCCTCCGCGGGTTCGATCACCACGGACAGCTGGCGCATCGGCGGGCTGTCGATCTCACTGATCGGGATGCTCACGCTCGGGACGGCCGTCGCCGTGCTCGGCGGCCTGCAGCTCTTCCTGCAGCGGACCGGCCTCGGCCGGGAGATGCGGGCCACCGCGCAGGACCCCGACACCGCGCAACTGGTGGGCATCAACGCCAAGGCCGTCTACGGGCGGGCGACCGCGATCGCCGTCGCGATCGCCGCCCTGGCGGGGACGTTCTTCGCCTTCCATTCGACCTTCAGCCCGGCCAGCGGGCCGACCCAGCTGATCTTCGCCTTCGAGGCGGTCGTCATCGGCGGTTTCGGCTCCCTGTGGGGGACCCTATGGGGCGGCATCGTCCTGGGCATCGCCCAGGCGGTGGGAGCCCAGATCGATCCGCAGTACTCGATCCTGGCGGGCCATCTGGTCTTCCTCGCCTTTCTCGCCAGCCCTCGCAGCGGCATCCTCGCAGCCCGGAGCGCCCACACATGACCATCACCGCAGCCACCCCCCGCTACGTCGTCCGGCGCTGGAGCCGCCAGTCGATCACCTCGACCTGCCTGGTGGCAGGGGTCTTCGTCGCGCTGATCCTGGCCCCCTACGCCATGTCGGCCAACGGCGTCCAGCAGCTCACCTCCCTGTTCATCTTCGTGATCCTCGCGGTGATGTGGAACACGCTGGCCGGCTACGGCGGGCTCGTCTCCATCGGCCAGCAGGCCTTCATCGGCCTTGGCGCCTACGGCACGATCTTCCTGACCCAGCACGGTGTGCAGCCGTTCGTCGCGATGATCGTGGCGGCCGTGGCGGCCGGGGTGCTCGCCCTGCCGATCTCGCTGTTGCTGCTGCGGCTGCGCGGCGGCCAGTTCGCGATCGGAACCTGGGTCGTCGCCGAGACGCTGGCCCTGCTGGTCGCCTTGGACCAGGGACTGGGCGGCGGCACCGGAACCTCGCTGCGCGGGCTGAACGTCTACAGCCCCATCGTCCGGCAGGCCTACACCTACTGGCTCACTCTCGGCTTCCTGGTGCTGCTGCTCGGCATCGTCTTCGCGCTGCTGCGCAGCCGTCACGGTGTCTCCCTGCAGGCGGTCCGGGACGACCAGGAGGCGGCCTCCTCCCTCGGCGTGCGGGTGCAGGCGGGCAAGCGCATGCTGTTCGTCGTCGCCGCGTTCGGCTGCGGGGCGGCCGGGGCGCTCACCCTCGCCAACTCGCTGTTCATCCAGCCGCAGTCCATCTTCGGTGTGCAGTGGACGGCGTACATGATCTTCATGGTGCTGGTCGGCGGCATGGGCACCTTCGAGGGGCCCATCATCGGTGCCCTGATCTTCTTCGCCATCCAGTACCGGTTCGCCGACAGCGGCGCCTGGTACCTGATCGGCCTCGGCGCGATCGCCGTCGCGTTCGCGCTGCTGCTGCCGCGCGGACTGTGGGGTCTGGTCCAGAACCGCTGGCACACCCACCTGCTGCCGGTCGGCTACCGCCTGCAGAAAGCCGACACCACGGATGAGAAGGAGTGATCCCGGCGTCCCTTACGGTTGGGGATGACCAGCAGAGAAGTGCGGCGGAAGGAGACTGTGTGCCCAGCCAGCTGATCGCGCCGCGGGAGTTCCGGCAGTCCATCGCGGGTGACTGGGTCGAGGCCGGCGGCGGCCGGACGTTCGACGACCACGACCCATGGAGCGGCGAAGTGATCGCCCGCATGCCGGCGGGCGACTCGGGCGACGCCAGGCTGGCCATCGAGGCGGCACACGAGGCGTTCGCGACCTGGTCCCGTTCGGCGCCCGGCGAACGGCAGATGATCTTCCTTCGGGCCGCCGACATCCTGCAGCGCCGCAGCGCCGAGGTGTTGCACTGGCTGGCCACCGAGACCGGATGCGGGCACGCCTTCGGACAGATCCAGCTCGAGTTCGCCCTGTCCCTGCTGCGCCAGGCCGCCGGGGCCGTCTACACGCCGGTCGGCCAGGTGATGCCGACCGACCGGCCGGGGGCCTTCGCGATGGCGGTACGCCGCCCGGTCGGGGTGGTGGCGGCCATCGCGCCGTGGAACGCCGCGCTGGTCCTGTCCGGCCGGGCGATCGCCGCACCGCTGGCACTGGGCAACACCGTCGTCCTCAAGCCGTCCGAGGAATCCCCCTGGGTCGGCGGGCTGGTGTGGGCCGAGATCTTCGAGGAGGCGGGCCTGCCTCCCGGGGTCCTCAACGTGGTCACCCATGCGCCCGGTGAGGCGGGCGCGATCGGGGCCGAACTGATCGCGCACCCCCGGGTCCGCCGGATCAACTTCACCGGCTCGACGGCGACCGGCCGGCGGCTGGCCGAGGCCGCCGGCCGGCATCTCAAGCGGGTGGTGCTGGAGCTGGGCGGCCAGAACCCCCTCATCGTGCTGGCCGACGCCGACCTGGACCATGCGGTCGACGCCGCCGCCTATGGAGCGTTCCTGCACCAGGGCCAGATCTGCATGTGCGCCCGGCGGATCTTCGTGGAGCGCCCGCTGGCCGCCGACTTCCTCGACCGCTTCGCCGTCAAGACCGCCGGCCTGGCCTTCGGTGACCCGCACGAGCTGGACACGGTCATCGGGCCCCTGATCAACCAGTACGCCCTGGCGACGGTGGTCCGCCGGGTCGAGGACGCCGTCGCCGGAGGTGCGCGGATTCTGGCCGGCGGGACGGCGTCCGGGCCCTGCTATCCCGCGACACTGATCGTCGACGTCCCGCCCGAGTCCGAGCTGGCCCAGGAGGAGACCTTCGGCCCGGTCGTCATGGTCGACATCGTCGACAGCGCGGACGAGGCGGTCCAGCGTGCCAACGAGTCCTCCTTCGGCCTCACCGCCGGAGTGCTGACCGGCGACCAGGAACGTGGTCTCGCGATCGCCGACCGCCTCGAGGCCGGCATCATCCACATCAACGACCAGCCCATCCAGGACGAACCGCAGATGCCGTTCGGCGGGGTGAAGGACAGCGGCTGGGGACGCTTCGGCGTCACCTTCGCCGCCGAGGAGTTCACCGAGATGCACTGGCTCACGGTGAAGAGCGGCCCGCGCGAGTTCCCCTTCTGAGGGGCGCCGGTCTAACCGTCCGGAAGTTCGGCGGTGAGGAGCGCGCCGACCCGGCGCCAGGCGTCTTCGGCGACGGCGGCCCGGAAGGTGTCGCGCTCATGGCAGGGGCGCGGGCGAGGATGGGACCCGTTCGGCTGGACGTGAGCGCCGGGGTCCGCTAAAGAAGCGAGTTATGAGCCGATTGGTGCTTGGCCCCCTGCTCCGTCACGTCGGTGAACGGACCGCGACCATCTGGGTGGAGACCGACCAGCCCTGCGAGGTCCGTGTCACCTGCGACGCGGACGGCCCGGACGTCACCGCCCCTACGTTCACCGTGCACGGTCACCACTACGCGTTGGTGGAGGTGGACGGCCTGGCACCCGGATCGGCGAGGCCGTACCGGGTGAGCCTCGACGGGGAGACGGTCTGGCCGGAGCCCCGGTCCACCTTCCCCGCCAGCCGCCTGCGTACGCTCGGCGGCCCCGGGACCCCGCTGCGGGTGACGTTCGGGTCATGCCGGGTGGCCCCGGCGTCCATCGAGTCGCACGGGATCGACGCACTCTCGGCGTTCGCCCACCAGCTGGCCGCCGATCCGGCCGCCGGCGAGGGGACGCCCTCCGAGGCCTGGCCGAGCCTGCTGCTCATGATCGGCGATCAGGTCTACGCCGACAGCACCGGTGAGCGGATGCGGGAGTTCATCCGGACCCGGCGCGACCTCGAAGCGGAGCCGTACGACGAGATCGCCGACTTCGAGGAGTACACCGAGCTGTACCGGCTGGCCTGGGGCGAGGACCCGGCCGTGCGCTGGCTGCTGTCCACGCTGCCCACCCTGAACATCTTCGACGACCACGACGTCCGCGACGACTGGAACACCTCATACGCCTGGCGGCAGCAGATCTGGGCGCAGCCGTGGTGGCGGAAGCGCATCGTCGGCGGCATCGGGTCGTACTGGGTCTACCAACACCTGGGCAACCTGTCGCCGGCCGACCGCGCCGCCGACCCGCTGTACGCGGCGGTACGCGAGGGGACCGGGGACGCCGGGAAGGCCGTGGACGAGTTCGCCGAACGCGCCGACCAGGAACCGGCCAGCACCCGGTGGAGCTATGCCCACGATTTCGGCGGCACCCGGCTCATCGTCATCGACAGCCGGTGCTCCCGGCTGCTGACCGCCGACCGGCGCGCGATGCTGGACGACGAGGAGCAGGCCTGGTTCGACGCCCAATGCACCGGCGGCGTGGACCACCTGCTCATTGCCAGCTCGCTGCCGTACCTGCTGCCGCCGGCCATCCATCACGCCGAGTCGTGGAACGAGGCGGTGGCCGGCGGGGCCTGGGGGCGGCGCGGCGCCGAGTTCGGGGAGAAGGTGCGCCAGGCCGCCGACCTGGAGCACTGGGCGGCGTTCGAGACCTCCTTCCGGGCGGTCGCCGAGGGGGTGTCGGCGGTGGTGCGGGGCGAGCGAGGGGCCGCGCCGGCGAGCATCGCGTTCCTCTCCGGTGACGTGCACTACTCCTATCTGGCCAAGGTGCGCGGGATGCCGATCTACCAGGTGGTGTGCTCGCCGATGCGAAACCCCCTGGTCGGGTTCTTCAGGTGGGCGAACGTCATGGCCTCGTGGCGGATGATGTCCGCTCCCGTACGACTGCTGGCGAAGCTGGCGCGGGTGCCCCGGCCCGCGCTCAGCTGGCGGCTCACCCAGCGGCCCACCTTCGACAACGCGCTCGCGACGGTGCGGATCGACGGCCGGCGCAACTCCGTCCACTGGAACACCTCCGACACCGAGACCACCATGAGGGAGGTCGGCAGGGCCACCCTCGCCTAGGGGCCGGGAGCACCCGTCCACGCGTGGAATCGAGGCAAGACTTCGTATAGGCCGCCCACGTCACGGATAGATCCTCGGGGCCTCCACGTAAAGATCATGGGGTACATATTCCGGACAGAACGTAACGACTGGTAGCGTCCGCGCAAGCAATGTCCCTGGTCGGGGGGGTTGCTCCATGGCCAGGGTTCAGGTTGGACCGCGACGCCGAATCGCCTGATTGGCTTCCGGCCGGAGAGGACTTCACTACGCTATGGATGCCCGAACACATCCGCGGAGTGGGTCCTTGACAAGGGCCCCGTGTTGAGGAAGGGCGGTGTCGCGTGGATCGTTGCGCGCTGTTCGTAGATGCCGGCTACCTGCTGGCTGACGGCGCGATGGCGGTGCACGGAACCCGCCATCGAGAGACCGTGTCATGGGATTTCGGGGGGCTGCTCCAGCTGCTCGGCAATCTCGCCCGCGAGCGCACCGGCATGCCGCTGCTGCGTTGCTACTGGTACGAGGCCACGGTCGAGGGCCGGCGAGCGCCCGAGCACGAGGCGCTGGCGGACCTGCCCGGTCTCAAGCTGCGCCTAGGGCGGATCCGGCCCGGCCGCCGTGAGGCCGTCGACACCGAGATCCACCGGGACCTCATGACGCTGGCCCGCAACGGTGCCATCGCCGACGCGGTCCTGGTCAGCGGAGACGAGGACCTCGCCCAGATCATCACCGACGCCCAGGACCTCGGCGTGCGCGTAACGGTCGTGCACGTGGCGGTCGAGGGCAACTGGACCATCTCCCGGATGCTGCGCCAGGAGTGCGACGATCTGATCGAGATCGGCTCCGGCCATCTGCGGCCCTACGTCAATCTGCTGAACGGCATGAACGGCCGGGACACCGCTTCCTCGCTGTCCTCGCCGCTCTCCAACGGCCACGGCGCCGCATCCGGCAACTCCATCGCGCCGATGCAGACCGGCCCGCACGGCGGCCCGCCGCCCGGATCGCCGATCAGCGGCCCGCTGCCACAGCTCTCCGCTCCCCTGCCGAGCCCGTCGATGAACTCCTCCATGAGCTCATCGCATAATTCGGGCAACGGCTCCCAGAGCTCCTCAATGGGCATGGGCGCCCCCATCCACGCCGCGCCGACGCCCCCTCCGGTGAGCACCCCGTCGTATCTCATGCCGCCCGCGCCCCCTCCGCAGCAGCAGTCCTACTCCCAGCCACAGCAGCCGCAGCAGTCACAGCACGGCCCCTTCACCGGGCCGCAGCCGATGGCGCCCGCGCCGATGCAGCAGGCCGCGCCGACCCTGTCCGACGCGGTCAAGGCCGCCCATCAGGAGGGCCAGGACTTCGGCGAGTCCGTCGCCCGGGATGCGCCCGCGCTCTGGCTCGAAGCGGTGCTGGCCCGCAAGCCCCGGATGCCCTCCGACCTCGAGGCCAGGCTGCTGCAGGGGTCGTCGCTGCCCATCGATTTCCTGTTGCACGACGAGGTGCGGCACGCCCTCCGGCGGGGCTTCTGGGACGCTCTCGAACGTTCCCGCCGGTAGGGCGTCGGCCCCCGCATACACCAGTGCTTTTCGCGATCATTCACGATTCGCCCGCTTCATCGGGCGATCGGCGGGTAGCGTCAGAGCGTGACGCATGTGACGGAAGACGATCTCGACGACCTGGAGTTCGACACACTGCGCACGGGTGATCACATCTCGGCGGCACGACGGCTCTCCGACCTGGCCGAGTCCGTGTCCAGTGGGGTGTCCCGGGCCAAGATCCTGCTTCGCGCGGGTGAGCAATGGCAGCACGCGGGCGACTTCGCGAAGGCCGCCGAGCTCTACCGGCGAGCCATCGAAGACGGAAGCGAACCCTACGGCGATCCCCGCGCCTACCTCGCCGACGCCCTTTTCGAGCTGGGCCGGGCCGACGAGGCCCGCACCCTGGTAGAGGAGATCCGCGCCGACGCACCTCGCGACCCCGAGGTCTATCGCACCGTGGCAGAGGTGCTCTATGCCCAGGGCGACACGACCGGGGCCCACGAGTGGGCGACCGCCGGAGCGGACGTCGTGCTGGCGCTCCGGGAGCGGAGCGTGGAGGAGACGGCCCCCGGCTTCGCCGCGGCCGAAGCCGACCACTCCGAGTCGGTGGAGTCCGCCGAGGCCGCGGAGGACAGCCTGGAGGCCCTGCTACGGCTGCGCTACCGCTCACGCATCGACCTCGGCCGGCCGGAGGACGACTACGACGCCCTGCTGGACGATCTCCTCAAGGCCTGAGCACCATCGTCAGCGCCATCATCGGGGCCATCATCGGGGCCATCGTCAGAGGGTGACGATGAGCTTGTGCAGCGCCTGCGCGACATCCGCCTGCTCGGAGGCGGCCACCGGCCAGCCGCGTAGGCTTGCCTGGCGCGCCTCCTGGTCGTATGCCGTGGACAGCTGCAGATAGCCGCAGGGCGCCTCCGGCCAGTCGTCGGGGACCGGCGCCTCCGGGGTCTCCGGGTGGCCGTCACCGTGGTCGTGGCCGTGCCCCTGCCCGGGATCCGCGCTCTGCGGGGCCCGCCGGGCCCGGGGCAGCCGGGCATCGATGAAGACATAGCCGCCCACCGGCCGGTGAGCGGCCCGCTGGGCCACCGCGATCGACGGCAGCAGCGGGCCCACCGCTCCGTGCCCGACCAGGATGAGCGGGGCCCTGGGCGCGGTGGCTGCGATGACCAGGGCGGCCCGTGCGACGTAGCGCATGCCCTCGACGCCGCGGACGTCCGGCGCGACGACGTCCAGACCATACGATCTGAGCGTCTCGGGGAGCGGTCCCCAGCCGGCGGCGGTGTCCGCCGGGTCATGTAGCAGGACCAACGTGCCGGGCGTCATCTCAACCTCCTGGTTCCCACTACAGGAACGCGCTTGCCTCCCAACATTCTCCACAAACCAGGCAAATCACCCAGAGGGTCTGTCGTTCGGAAGGGCCAAGCTACACGCGGGGAGCCCGTTCCGGGGCGTCGGACATAGGCTCTGCATGTGAGCGATCGAGAAGACCTGCTGAAACACATCAAGGACAAGGCCGTCGTGCACGGAGACGTCGTGCTGTCCTCGGGACAGCGGGCGTCGTTCTATGTCGACCTGCGCCGGGTCACCCTGGACGCCCGGGCCGCCCCGCTGATCGGCCGGGTCATGCTGGACGTGACCGGCGACCTCGGCTACGACGCGGTCGGCGGACTGACCCTCGGGGCGGATCCGGTGGCCCTGGCGATGCTGCACGCCGCGGCGGCCCGCGGTCAGGATCTGGACGCCTTCGTCGTGCGCAAGGCGGGCAAGGCGCACGGCCTGCAACGCCGGATCGAGGGGCCGGAGGTGACGGGCCGCCGCGTGCTGGCCGTCGACGACACCTCCACGACGGGCGGCTCGGTGCTCACGGCGGTCGAGGCCCTGCGGGAGGCGGGCGCCGAGGTGGTCGGCGTCGCCACGATCGTCGAGCGAGGCGCCCGGGCCCGGGTGGAGGGCGAAGGCCTGGAATATCGCTCGGCCTACGGCCTGCGGGACCTCGGCCTGACCTGAGCCGAGATCAGGCGCCGACCGACCAGGACTGCTTGGCGCTCTTGCCCTTGGACACCGTTTTGCCATGGATCTGGACGTCCACGTTCTGGGCCGGGTCCACGACGACGACCATCTCCGGCAGATCGAAGTAGCGCACCTCGCCGTGGTTGAGCGTTCCCTTGAAGAGCGTCTGGGTGTTTCCGGGCGTGGAGACGTAGACCGAGGCGGAGGCACCGGTGACCCGGATGAACAATGCGTGAACACCGGCGGGCTCGGTGGTGGACGCGCCGCCGGACTGCGGCGCCTTGGTCACCGCCGTCGCACTCGGCCCAGGGATCGCCGATTGGTTCGTGAGCGCGCCAAATAGCGCGATCCCGCCGACAATGAGCAGAGCTAATGCCAGCACGACCGCGGCAACCGCGATCAGAATGCGCGCGTGACCCCGGGGGTCCGGCCGATGACGTCCCACATGGGGAGGTTAGCGGGAACTATCACCTGTCAGCGACGGTCGTGACTCTTCCGAGTCGTTCTTCTTTCCGGATTGGCCCCGACCTCTGAGGATCTCGACGACGACCGGAACCAACGAGGCCGTCACCGCGAGCAGCACAACGGGTAGAACGATCTTGTCGATTCCACCGATCTTGGAGCCCGCGAAGTACCCGACCAGCACGATCGTCTCGGTCCAGAGCACGGCTCCGACCAGGTTCCAGACGAAGAACCGCACGGCGCCCATCTCCAGCATCCCGGCGAGCGGGTTGAGGAAGGTGCGCACGACGGGAATGAACCTGGCCAGCACGACGGCCCGGGCGGGGCCGAACTTGTGGAAATAGTGCTCGGCCTTGACCACGTGCTCCTGCCTGAAGATCCGCGACTTCGGCCGGTCGAACAGCTTCCGGCCGTACTTGGCGCCCAGGAAGTGGCCGAACTGGGCGCCCGCGACCGCGAATAGCGGGGCGAGGACCAGCAGCAGCGGCAGGGACAGTTGGGGCATGTGCGCGCCCGCCGCACCTTTGACCGTGGCGAAGATTCCGGCGCTGAACAGCAGCGTGTCACCCGGCAGGAAGAACCCGACGAGCAGCCCTGTTTCAGCGAAGACGATGCACAGAATCCCCACGACCCCGAAGGTGGTGATGAGGGAGGTCGGGTCGAGCCAGTTCACAGCGAGATGCACGTGTTGAGCGTACCCGGCGAAGGCTCGCGTTTCCCCATGAGTGGAACTTCGGGATACTTGCCTCAGGGCGGCATCCCGCGACCGGCGATATCTCTGCCCGTGCGGCGTGTCCGCCGGGCAGTGCCGGAGACCTGTAGGAGAGGATCTAAGACATGCCTATCGCGACCCCAGAGGTCTACGCGGAGATGCTGGACCGCGCGAAGCAGAACGGCTTCGCCTATCCCGCCATCAACGTCACCTCGAGCCAGACCCTCAACGCCGCACTGCGCGGCTTCGCCGAGGCCGAGAGCGACGGCATCGTCCAGGTGTCCACGGGCGGCGCCGAGTACCTGTCGGGTTCGACCGTCAAGGACATGGTCGTCGGCGCCTCGGCGCTCGCCGAGTTCGCCTGGGTGGTGGCCGAGAAGTATTCGATCAACATCGCGCTGCACACCGACCACTGCCCCAAGGACAAGCTCGACGGCTTCATGCGTCCGCTGGTCAAGATCTCTCAGGAGCGGGTGGCGCGCGGCCAGCAGCCGCTGTTCCAGTCGCACATGTGGGACGGCTCGGCCGTGCCGCTGGACGAGAACCTGGCGATCGCCAGGGAACTCCTCGAGGAGTGCGCCAAGGCCCGCGTGATCATGGAGGCGGAGATCGGCGTCGTCGGCGGCGAGGAGGATGGCGTCTCCCACGAGATCAACGAGAAGCTGTACACCACACCCGAGGACGCCTTGGCCACCGTTGAGGCGCTCGGCCTGGGCGAGAAGGGCCGCTACATCCTGGCGGCCACCTTCGGCAACGTGCATGGGGTCTACAAGCCCGGTTCGGTGAAGCTGCGGCCCGAGGTGCTCAAGGAGATCCAGGACGCGGTCGCCGCCAAGTACGGCAAGGAACTCCCGTTCGACCTGGTCTTCCACGGCGGCTCGGGCTCGTCCCTCGAGGAGATCCGGGAGGCGATCTCGTACGGCGTGGTCAAGATGAACATCGACACCGACACGCAGTACACCTTCACCCGGCCGATCGCCGACCACATGTTCAAGAACTACGACGGTGTGCTCAAGGTCGACGGCGAGGTCGGCAACAAGAAGCAGTACGACCCGCGCTCGTACGGCAAGGCCGCCGAGGCCGGGATGGGCGCGCGCGTCACGGAGGCCTGCGAGCACCTGCTCTCCGCGGGCAAGAAGCTGAGCTGACACCGCGTTCGCGCACGTCGCCGCGGCGCGATGCGCGGCGTGAGCGTCCTGACCCGCACCGTCCGGCGTGGCGTACGCAGCACCGAAGCTCCGTGCGCCACGGCGGACACCGCGCAGTCCAAGATCCCGGGCCGGCGGCCCTCAGGCGCCGGGGCCCGGAACGGGCTCGATCTCGGTCGGGCCGAGTGAGGCGCCGCACGAGTCGCAGGTCAGCGTGGTGGTCAGCCGGCCCCCGCAGCCACGGTGCGTGATGATCACCGGAGGCCCCTCGTCGGCGTAGTGCCGGTCCCCCCACAGCAGCAGCGACATCATGGCCGGCCACAGCTCGACGCCCTTACGGGTGAGCCGATATTCGTACCGGTCGGGGCGCTCCTGATAGCGCACTTTGCGCACGATGCCCTCGTCACAGAGCCGGCCGAGCCGGTCCGTCAGCACGTTGCGAGCGACCCCGAGCACCTCCTGGTAGTCGTCGAAGCGCCGTACGCCCTCGAAGGCGGAGCGGATGATCAGCATGGTCCAGCGATCGCCCACGATCTCCAGGGACCGGGCGATCGAACAGTTCTGTGTCTCGTAGGTGCGCGGTAGCACGTCTCCCATAGTAGAAGGTTGCGTCAAACAACTCCACAAGGGTTGCGTCACGCAACTCGCTGCGATCCAATGGGTTGCATGAAGCAACTTGATGGAGGGGGCGTCGACCGGGTCATGGACGATCTCGACGACGTGCGCATCAGGCCCTACAGCCTCACCGACGACGAGCGGCTGCGGTGCATGCGGCTCTCCCCCTTCAGCCTCTACTTGCGGTTCTTCTCGGGCACCCCGCGGGTCCCGGAGGCCTACGTGCGGGCTCTGCACGGGATGGACCACTGGGACCACGACGCGCTGGTCGCGATCCTCGATGAGGAGATCCTCGGCGTCGCGGAGTACGTACGCGATCGCCACGACCCGGCCCGCGCCGAGGTCGCCGTCTTGGTCACCGACGACTGGCAGCGGCATGGACTGGCCCGGCCTCTGATCACCTTCCTGGCCCAGCTCGCCGCACGGCGCGGCATCACCGAGTTCGACGCCGACGTCATGCTCCAGAATCGGGGCGGGCTCTGCGCGGTACGCAGTGGCTGGCCGTCCGCCCGGGCCGTCCGCACCGGCGGCTCGGCGCATTTCCGGCTCCCGCTGCCGGTGCCGCCGCCTGTCCCTAAGGCGCTACTTCGGGACTCGGGTTGATACCGGCCGTACTCCGCCACTTACGATGACCCGCATGAGCCAGAACCTGTTCGGCGGACCGCCTCCCACCCTGTTGCCCGAGAACGAGGAGGCCAAGAAACTCGTCGATGAGGGCATCGAGCCAAAAGAGGTCGCCGCGAAGTTTCCCACCTACTCCCTGGCGTGGGCCCTGCTCGCGGAGAAGGAGTTCGACGCCGGGCACGTGATCAGGGCGTACGCCTACGCGCGGACCGGCTACCACCGCGGCCTCGACTCGCTGCGGCGGGCGGGCTGGAAGGGCCACGGCCCGATCCCCTGGGAACACGAGGCCAACCGCGGGTTCCTGCGCTCTCTGAACACTCTCGGCCGGGCCGCCGCCGCCATCGGCGAGGAGGACGAGGCCGATCGCTGCAAGACCTTCCTGCGAGACAGCAGCGCCGAGGCCGCGGAGGC
>JAOPYK010000204.1 GCA_025964695.1 Streptosporangiaceae bacterium
CCAGGACGCCCCCTGGTACCGCCACAAGCGCCACGTCTCCATCGAAGACATGATCATCGCATTCCGGCGCACCCGGATAACCAGCAACACCGCAGCCCAGGGCACATCCGCCCTATTCGGCGAGAACACCCCCACCAGCGAAGCAACCGCCGCGTAACGGCGAAACTTCAGACATATCCGGGGGAGCGTCTCTTTACGGTGAGTTAACCGCTTTTCGGGGGCGAATCACGGGGAGACGCATGAAGAAGATCGGCACCATCCTGGTCGCGGTCACCGGTGCGGCCGGGCTGCTGGCCATCGCATCGCCGGCCGAGGCGGCCTCCGCGATCCAGATCTACCGGGTCTACTACGACTCGCCGGGCAAAGACACCCGCAGCAACTCCAGCCTGAACGCCGAGTACGTCGTACTGAAGAACACCGGCTCCAGCGGCAAGTCCCTGAAGGGCTGGACGCTGCGCGACAAGTCCCGCCACGTCTTCACGTTCCCGGCCTTCACCCTGGGCGCCAAGAAGTACGTCACCATCCACACCGGGCGCGGCACCAGGACCGGCAGCCACCTGTACTGGGGATCGCGCGCCTACGTCTGGAACAACAACGGTGACACCGCCTACCTGCGTTATGCGGGCGGGACCGCCGCCGACAGCTGCTCATGGGGGAGCAGCGGATCCTCGAAGTACTGCTGACAGCGGTGCGGGTCGCGGCGTCGGGTCCGGGAGACGAAGTCCGTCAACCGGCCCGTACCCTCTGGGCGGCTTCCGCCTGCGCCCCTCGGCGTACGCCGCCCTCGCTCCGCCTGTACGGCTCACGCCGAGGTGGCGCAAGCCGTACGGATCGGTCGTCGCCGGTGACGAGGCCGTCGCTGATACTGACCCACGTCCCCCAGGAGCCCAGCCGGTGACGGCGCGGTGGCCTGCCTCGACGCGGGGAGGCGTACTGCCCGCTCACACCATGGCCAGGTGCGCTTCCACGTAGGGGATCGCGACCGTTTCCAGGCCGCGCACCGAGCCGAACGCCGGGTGCACATTGACCTCGAACACCACGCCGCCGTTCTCGATGGCCAGGTCGACGCCGGCGAACGGCAGCCCGAGGGACTTGGTGGCGGAGATCGCCAACTGGTAGAGCTCAGGGGCCAGATCGTCGACCTCCACCAGGGTCGAACTCGCACCATTGATCTCGTTACAGGCCTCATCCGGATGGGCCTGCACGTGTTCGCACGCCCGCACGACGCGGCCGTCCAGCACGACCACACGAAACTGGTGGCGCAGTCCCTCCGGGTTGAAGTTGTTCGCGTCCTGTGCCACCAGCCAGTCCAGGCCGGACGTGGCGTAGTAGCGGGCCGCGTCGTGAAGCTGCTCGTGAGTGGTGACATGGAAGACGTCCTTGCCGCCCATGCCGACGGTCGGCCGCGCCCAGACGTCCTTCCCGAGTCGCTCGAAGGTGGTGGCGGCCAGTTCCGGGGTCGGTCTGGACAGGCTGATGGTCCTCATCTGCGGGATGCCGTCGAGCGCGAATCGTTGCACCGTGAGGTCCTTCTCGGTGGCCGCCCGCCATGCGTCGGCATCGAGGCCCAGGGAGAGCGCCCCGTATCGGCGTAACAGCCGCTGGCACGCCTCGAAGCGCCGACGCCCGGCGGGCGGGATCTCGTAGATGATTACGACCGACGGGCTCACCACGACGGCCTCGGCCGGCACCTCGAGCCGGAGCGCTCCGTCCACGGCCTGCGCGCGGCCGCTCCCTCCGGTCATGAAGTGCCGCGCGTCGATCAGTACGGGCGGTCGCCCGGTGACCATCTCGACGGCGGTGGCAAGGGTGGCCCGGCTGCCCTCCGTCGAGCTGTGATCGGTCATCAGGACGACCCGGCCTGCACCCATGTCGGCTCTCGTTTCTCTGCACGCTCGCGCCGCGGCGCGGGAGGGCTCTCTGCTCACGACGGGCGATACCCCCAGGTTTACACCACGTCAGAGGGTCCGGCCGGTTCCAATGCCCGTCAGTGGACACCGAAGGACCACCGTGGCTGCCCCGCATCGACGGCGAGGCGTGCCTAACCGGCCCTCAGCGTCGGTACCCCATCTTCGATAACGACCAAAAGATGTTGGGCGACCGAACCTTGACGGGCTCGGTCGACTCGGGGATGGGCTTCTCAGGCCCGGCTGCGGAAACGGCGATGCAGGTCGCCTACCTGCTCCGCCAGATCGGGAATCGGGCCCTCCACCGCGAGATCGGGGACGACCGCGCTGATCGGCAGGCTCCGCACCGGAGACGGGGGGACTCCCAGCTCGGCGAGCCAGGCCGTCAGCTGTTCGGAAGAACTCACGTAGACGATGCGCCCCAGCCCGACCCAGCCGTGCGCCGCGGCGCACATCGGGCAGTGCTCACCCGAGGTGAAGACGGTCGCCGCCGCCCGCTCTTCCGAGGTCAGGTTGGTCGCGGCCCAGCGTGCCAGCTCGAACTCTGGATGGCGGGTCTGGTCGCCCATCGTCGTCTCACGGTTGCGGTCCTCGGCGAGGACGCTCCCGTCAGCGGCGACGAGCACGGAGCCGAACGGCTCGTCGCCCGCCTCCATGGCCTCGGCCGCCAGCTCCACGCAGCGGCGCAGATGTCGCAGTTCGTCGTCGTGTGTCATCGTCGTTCCGTTCGTGAGTGAGGTGTGCCCTGGTCCCAGCATGCGGATACGGTCGCGATCGCCTGCCACGCCGGCTGTGGGTGAAGCGTCTCGCGGGGGTCGCCGTTGAAGGGGTCGAGCAGGACGGTGTCGGCGCCGAGGAGGCGCAGTTGTTCGAGGTCGTCGAGGATCTGGTCGATCGTGCCCTCGCCGGCGAGCCGCCCGGGGCCGGTGATCGGTGACTCGGAGAGTCGCAGGGCGATACGGGGGGCCAGGGCAGGTACGGGTCGTTCCCGCTCGTCGGCTTCGGCCTTCATCCGATCCAGCGCCTCGCGCAGCCAGCCGAGGGTGAACCGCAGTGGATGCCATGCCTCGCCGAACCTCACGGCCCGGCGCAGGCCGGCATCGCTGTTGCCGCCGACCCAGATCGGTATCCGCCCACCGCGGTAGTCCTCGTCGTTGTCCCAGGCGGCCAGGATCGCCCGCAGGTGATCGTCGGTCAGCGCCCCGCGCCGCTCGAACGGAATCCCGAGTGCCTCGAACTCCTGTCGCGCCCAGCCGACGCCCACGCCGAGGATCAGCCGTCCACCGCTGAGATCGTTGAGGTTGGCGGCCATGCGGGCGATGAGCAGCGGATGCCGGTACGGGACGATGAGCACCGTGGTCCCAAGCCGGATCCGGCGGGTGGTGCCGGCCAGCCAGGCGAGGGTGGTGAAGGGTTCGTAGAACGGCGCCGGGTACTGCTGCGCGACGTCGGGTGTCACCGCGATGTGGTCGGAGACCATCAGCAGGTCGAAGCCGAGACCTTCCACCGTCTGTGCCCAATCACGCAGCCTGCCGGGGTCGGTGCCAGGCCCGAAATTCGGGACGTTCACGCCTAGTCGCACCTGTTCAGGCTATCGAGCTGATCATTCAGGCTGGAAGAGAGTCCTCCCGGCGCAGGGGCGGATC
>JAOPYK010000047.1 GCA_025964695.1 Streptosporangiaceae bacterium
ACGAGCGGGTGACCCTGGTCGGCGACGTCCGCGAATACCTGGCGAAAACGCCCGAGACGGCCGGCGGCGACTTCGTCCGCCCCATGATCACGGTAGTGATGCGGGCGACCAAGAGGTGAGGTCGTTCCCGTGTGGAACACGCGACCCGAGTCGAAATGGAAGATCTCGCTGACGTCCGTCCCGCGTGCGACGACCTCGGCGCGTGCCGCGTCGAGGTCGGAGACGACCAGGTGCAGACCCTGGACGGAGCCCGCCGCCTCATCGTCTTGTCAGGGATGACTCCCTAGCCGGTGCCCGGCGCGACGGGGATGCGCAGCCAGTACGAGGATCGCGTTCCGGGCAGGTAGGGACTGTCAAGGCGTTTGGCGAGGATGGCAGGGAGCCCGCGCTCCCTCGCCACCTTCCGGACGGCCTTTCCCTCGCCCGGGAACCACAGGGTCGTCTGCCAGCGCGGGCCGTGCAGTTCCAGGACATCCAGCGTGTGGCGCCGGTCCCGGTAGGGACGGTCGAGCAGATCTCCGCCGTCCAGGCGGAGGAGATCGAAGATCATGTAGGTGGTGACCCCTTCCACCTCGGCGATCTCCCCGTCGAGCACGGCGGAGCGGTCGCCGAGGGCTTCACCCAGGGCACGGAGGCCGGGGTGATCACCCTTCTGGGGGAGGGGCACCCCGTCCGCGTCGACGAACCGGACACGCCGGCTCTCGACGGCGGCAAGGGCCCGCCTCCCACCCAGGTCGAACTCGAAGCCGTACGTCTCTTGCTTACGAGGAAGGCGTTTGCGCTCCTCCGGCAGCATCGGACGCAGGTCGACGGCGGGAGACGACGTGGCTTCCGGTGGCGGGTCCATCCGGTGGATCATCCAGTTCTTGCCGTCGGTCTGGAACAGCGCGTAGCGGCCGCAGACCCGCGATCCGTGCAGCACGACCTTGACCTCACGATCCGTCCACTTCTCGGTCTCGTAGGTGCCGCGGTCCCAGATGATGACCTGGCCCGCGCCGTACTGTCCCTTGGGGATCTCTCCCTCGAACGTGGCGTAGTCGAGGGGGTGATCTTCGGTGCGCACGGCGAGGTGATTGGTCTTCGGGTCGAGCGGGATGCCTTTGGGGATCGCCCAGGAGACCAGCACACCGTCGCGCTCGAGCCGGAAGTCCCAGTGCAGGCGGCGGGCGTGATGCTCCTGGATCACGAACGTGTCGTCGTGGCCCGCGGGGAGTGGCCCGCGCTCGGGTACGGGTTCGGCCGTGCGGTCGCGGTCGCGTTTGCTCCGGTAGGCGTCCAGCTTGTCGGCCGACATGGTCGTCTCCTACCCAGCGCGTGCGGACCCGACCGCCAGGCGTCGATGGCCGTGGGGCCGGCGAAGCGGGCAGGCTCACGACGAGGCTCCGGGGGACCGGGTGCCGAAGCCGGCGAGGATCGCCTCCAGAGCGGGAAGGGTGCGGCCGGCCTTCTTCGCCCGGATGACCAGGTCCCAGGCCGGCTCGAACTTCTTCCAGCCGCCCCGCGGCCATCGCCTCATCGGGCGGCCCATGCGGCGGCCGGGCCGGGGCGTGGCGCGTCCCAAACCCCCAGGCCGAGTACAGCTAGCCGAGGGCGCGGTCGAGGTTGAAGGCGGCGCTGATCAGCGCAAGGTGGGTGAAGGCCAGCGGGAAGTTGCCACGTTGCTCGCCGTCGCGTCCGATCTCCTCGGCGTACAGGCCGAGATGGTTGGCGTAGGTGAGCATCTTCTCGAACGCGAGGCGTGCCTCATCGAGACGGCCGGCGCGCGTCAGCGCCTCGACATACCAGAACGAGCAGATCGAGAAAGTGCCCTCCTCACCGCGTATCCCGTCGGGGCTTGCTTCCGGGTCGTAGCGGTAGACCAGCGAGTCGGACACCAGGTCCTCGGCGAGCGCATCCAGGGTGCGCAGCCACTTCGGGTCGGTGGGGGAGACGAACTTGACCAGCGGCATCATCAGTACGGCAGCGTCGAGAACGTCGCCGTCCAGGCACTGGACGAACGCCCGCCGGCTGGGGGACCAGCCCCGGTGCATGATCTGCCGGTAGATGGCGTCGCGCGCCTGGCGCCAGCGCCGCATGTCGGCGGGCAGTCCACGGTGGTTGGCCATCCGCATGGCCCGTTCGATCGCCACCCAGCACATCAGGCGCGAGTGCAGGAAGTTCTTGCGCCCGCCGCGGGTCTCCCAGATGCCCTCGTCGGGCTCGTCCCAGTGGCCACAGACCCAGTCCACCAGCGAACTGACCCCCTCCCACTGGTCGCTGGAGATCGGTTGTCCCCACTTGTCGTAGAGGTAGACGGAGTCGACGAGCTCCCCGTAGATGTCCAGTTGGCGCTGCCCGACGGCCGCGTTGCCGATCCTGACCGGGGCGGAGTACTGGTGGCCTTCAAGGTGCTCCAACTCGCTTTCGGGCAGTTCGCTGCGCCCGTCGATGCCGTACATGATCTGCAACGAGTCCGAGGTGACGCTCCCGCAGACGCCCACGTGTTCGAACAGGAAGTTCATGAACGCCTCGGCCTCCTCGGTGAAGCCAAGCCTGAGCAGCGCGTAGACGCAGAACGCGGCGTCGCGGATCCACACGTACCGGTAGTCCCAGTTTCGCTCGCCGCCGATCTGCTCCGGCAGGCTGGCCGTCGGCGCGGCGACGATCGCACCGGTGGGCGCATAGGTGAGCAGCTTCAACGTCAGGGCGGAGCGATGCACCATCTCCCGCCACCGGCCGCGGTAGCGCGAAGAGGACAGCCAGCGCCGCCAGAAGGCCACCGTGGCCGCGAGCAGCTCCTCCGCCTCGAGCGCCGGGCAGGTCCGAGGCGCGACGTCGATGCCGATCCGGTCGAGAGCGAACACCGCGGACTCGCCCTCGTGGAGTTTGAAGTCCGACCACACGTCCGGTCCCTGGCACTCGATCGGCACGCTGGCCGTCAGCGCCAGCGTGAGCGACCGCGACTCGAAGATCGCCTGACCCTGCTCCAGCCTTAGGGTGTGCGCCTCCCTCCCATAGTTGAACCTGGGAGCCACCCGAGCCCGAAACGGCAGCGATCCGCGCACGCAGACCACGCGCCGGATCAGCCGGTGCCGGTCGGACTCGCGCGAGTCGTCAAGAATCGGCATGAAGTCCTGGACCTCACCCACCCCCTCCGTGGAGAAGAAGCGGGTGATCAACACGTTGGAGTCCGGGAGGTAGAACTGTTTGGTCTTCGTCGGCACGTCGGCGGCCAGTTCGAACGATCCGCCCCGGCCGGCGTCCAGAATCGACGCGAATACGCTCGGCGCGTCGAAGCACGGGCAGCAGTACCAGTCGATGGTGCCGTCACTGGCCACGAGCGCCGTGGTGCGCAGGTCTCCGATCAGCCCGTGCTCGGCGATCGGCGAATAGCGGGAGTCCGCAAGATCATCGGGTTTCTGGGCCGTCATGTCGGCCTCCCTGCCACTGCGGCACCGCTGAACGTCCCTGTGCCGAGTCTAACCAACAGACCCGTGACCAGCACCGACGCGGGCTCGTGATCAGGCGGACGACCTGTCCCGTGACCCTCCAGGTTCCTCCGCGGTCGCCCGGGTCGCGTGCCACCTCTCGAGCAGGGCCCCGGTATCGGTCGCCATGAAGGCGAAGAAGTCGCGCATGTCGGCGATCCTGGCGCCGGACGGGGAGTCCTCGCCGCCGATCGCGGTGATGCCGCCGCCGGCGATGTCGACGATCACCTTGAACCAGGCGCCCTTGGTGGTGCTGGCCTGGTACCAGGCGTCATCGGGCATCCGGTAGCGGTCGCGCCGCGAGCCGGGCACGGGCTCGCGGGCCACCATGCCGATCTGGATGAGGTAACGGACGCCGCCGGAGATCGCCGCCGGGCTGACGCCGAGCCGCTCGGCCAGCTCCGCGGCGGTCAGCGCGCCCTCGTCGGCCGCCATCAGCGTCATCAGGACCCGGGCGGCCATACGCGGGAAGCCCCAGTCCGCCCAGGTCATGGCCATATGTTCGACGAAGTGGCGAACGCCCTCCTCGTCACGGATGCCGTCGGTCATGCGTCCTGACCCCCTCCGCGTCCAGCAACACATTAACAGAGTTCACTATATTCGTTAGATTCACAAATTCGTGAAGTCTGTGTAGTGTCCGAGCCATGGACGATGTCATTGAGGTGTCCGGTCTGGTCAAAAACTTCGGCCGGACCCGAGCGCTGGACGACCTTCACCTCACGGTCGCCGCCGGCGAGGTGCACGGCTTCCTCGGCCCCAACGGCGCGGGCAAGTCGACCACCATTCGCGTGCTGCTCGGCCTGCTCCGGGCCGACGCCGGCACCGCGACGCTGCTCGGCGGCGATCCCTGGCGGGACGCGACCAGGCTGCACCGTCGCCTCGCCTACGTGCCCGGCGACGTGACGCTGTGGCCGAACCTGTCCGGTGGCGAGGTCATCGACCTGCTCGGGCGGCTGCGCGGCGGTCTCGACGAGGGTCGCCGAGCCGAGCTGCTGGAGCGCTTCGAGCTCGACCCCAAGAAGAAGGGGCGTGCCTACTCCAAGGGCAACCGGCAGAAGGTGGCACTGGTCGCCGCCCTGGCCTCGGACGTGGAGCTGCTCATCCTGGACGAGCCCACATCCGGACTGGACCCTCTCATGGAGGAGGTCTTCCAGGAGTGCGTCCAGGAGGAGCGCCGCGCCGGCCGCACCGTCCTGCTGTCCAGCCACATCCTGTCCGAGGTCGAGACGCTCTGCGACCGGGTGACCATCATCCGCAAGGGCCACACCGCCGAGACCGGCACCCTCGCCGACCTCCGCCACCTCACCCGTACCTCCATCGCCGCCGAGCTGGCAGCCCCGGTCGCCGGGCTCGACGACCTGCCCGGCGTGTACGGGCTGGAGGTCCAGGGGAACCGGGTCCGATGCGAGGTCGACACCGACCAGCTCGACGGGCTCCTCAAGCACCTCACCCAGGCGGGCGTGCGCAGCCTCACCAGCAGCCCGCCCACCCTGGAAGAGCTGTTCCTGCGTCACTACCAGGAGGCCGGGCGATGACCGCCACCACCCTTCCCCCGGCCCCGGCGCCCACCCGCAGCGGGCGCGGCGGCCGGACGCTGACGGGCACCGGAGCGCTGGTCAAGCTGTGGTTGCGCCGGGACCGGATCATACTGCCGGTCTGGGTATACGCGCTGACCGCGTACTCAGTCGGCACCGCCTACAGCTTCAAGGGGCTGAACAAGACACCGGCGTCGCGGCACAACTTCGCCGCCGGGATCATCCACAACGGGGCGCTGAAGGCGATGTACGGCCCCATCGTCGACCCCGACAGCATCGGCGGCCTGGTCGCCTGGCGGAACGGTGTGACCGGCGCGGCGATGGTCGCCGTGATGAGCGTGCTGCTGGTGGTCCGCCACACCCGGGCCGAGGAGGAGACCGGACGGCTGGAGCTGATCGGCGCGACCGTCGTCGGCCGGCGCGCGCCACTCACCGCCGGGCTGCTCATCGCCGTCACCGCGAATGTGCTGGTGGCCCTGCTGTCGTCGCTGGGCATGATGGTTCTTGGTCTGCCCGCCGCCGGGGCGGTCGCGTTCGGGCTGGCCTGGGCGGCAACCGGGCTCGTTTTCGCGGCCGTCGCCGCGGTCACCGCGCAGCTCACCGAGAGCGGCCGGACGGCCAACGGGCTCGCGCTCGCCGCCTTGGGTGCGGCCTATCTGGTGCGGGCCGCCGGCGACGCCGGCTCCGGCGCCTCGTGGCTCACCTGGCTGTCCCCGGTCGGCTGGGCCGAGCAGGTCAGGCCGTACGGAGGGGACCGCTGGTGGGTGCTTCTCATCTCGCTGGCATGCGCGGCCGCACTCGCGGCCGCCGCCTACACGCTCACCGGTCGCCGCGACCTTGCCGCCGGCATCCTGCCGGTACAGCCGGGACCGGCCCGGGCGGCGCCCTCCCTGCGTACCCCGTTCGCCCTGGCCTGGCGCCTACAGCGTGGCAGCCTGTACGCCTGGGGGGCCGGGTTCGCGGTGTACGGGCTGGCCATCGGCAGTATCGCCGACGGCGTCAACGACATGGTCAAGGGCAGCTCCGGCACCCGGAAGCTGCTCACCGACCTGGGCGGGGGCGGCCATCGGGGCGTCGTGGACGCCTTCCTGGCCACAGTCACGGGCATCATGGGCCTGCTCGCCGCCGTGTACACGGTGCAGGCCGTGCTGCGGCTGCGCTCCGAGGAGACCGGCCAGCGGCTCGAACCCCTACTGGCCACCTCAGTAGGCCGGATCCGGTGGGCGCTGGGCCACCTCGTCATCATCGCCCTCGGCACCGCGGCCATGCTCGCTCTGATGGGCATGGCTGCCGGCTTGACCCACGGGCTGCGGACCGGCGACGTGGGAGGCCAGCTTCCACGGATCGCCGGCGCCGCGCTCGCCCAGCTCCCCGCCGTGTGGCTGATCGCCGCGGTCACGGTCGCACTTTTCGGGCTGGCGCCGCGCGCGGCGCGCGGCGGCTGGGGAGTGCTGACGGCCTGCTTGCTGCTCGGCCAGCTCGGCCCGGTATTGAAGCTGCCGCAGTGGGCGATGGACCTCTCCCCGTTCACCCACGTGTCGAAGCTCCCGGGCGGAACGTTCAGCGCGGTTCCGCCGGCCTGGCTGACGGCTTTGGCGCTGCTGCTCGCCGCCGCGGGGCTGGCAGGTTTCCGGCGCCGTGATCTGAGCTGAGCTGAGCTCCGAAGGGACGGACAGGTCGAAGGCAGCAGGCCTCGCGGTGCGTCGATGAAGGTCGATGAAGTCGGCCGCCTGCCGGGGGTCGCCGGCGACGAGTGTGTCCCGAGCGCCGCGTGTCCACAATAGGTCTTTCGCGGATCTACCTTCTCAATTGACACGGTTGTCGTAGCAGCGGACATTAAGGGCGTTTTGCGATGCCCCGATGAGAGGCCCTCCCGTGCCACAACCTCCATGTCTGCGGCGACTCGTCCCGCTCCCGTTCACCGCTGCGATCGCCTTCGCGGCGCTGGTGTTCGGTAGCGGGCAGGCGCTGGCCAACGTCGCGCTCACCCAGGTGAGCAGTGACCCGTTCACCAATTCCACCAGCCAGCACAAGACCCAGGTCGAGCCCGACACGTTCTCGTTCGGCAACACGATCGTGTCGGCGTTCCAGACCGGCCGGTTCTTCGACGGCGGGGCGTCCGACATCTGCTTCGCCACCTCCACCAACAACGGCTCCAGCTGGACCAACGGGTGCCTGCCGGGGGTCACCAAATTCCTGGGCGGTGGCCTCTACGACCGGGTCAGTGACGCGGCGGTCGGCTACGACGCCCGCCACAACGTCTGGATGATCTCCACGCTGACCCTCACCGACACCAGCGGGATCGTGGGTGCCGCGGTGCTCACCAGCCGTTCCACCGACGGCGGCCTGACCTGGGCCAACCCGGTCACCACGGCCAGCGCCTCAGGGAGCGCGAACCTGGACAAGAACTGGATCGCCTGCGACAACACCGCCACCAGCCCGCGCTACGGCAACTGCTACACAGAGTTCGACGACAACGGGGCCGGCAACCGGATCCACATGGCCACCTCCACCAACGGCGGCACATCGTGGACCAACGTGACCACGAGCTCGACCGGGCTCGGCGGCCAGCCGGTCGTCCGGCCCAACGGCACCGTGCTCGTGCCGTACGAGTCCAACAACGGCCAGATCCGCTCCTTCCGCTCCACCAACGGCGGCAGCACCTGGAACTCCTCCGTTCTGATCTCGACGGTTCGCGAGCACACCGTCGCCGGGAACCTGCGTACCAGCGCGCTGCCGTCGGCGGAGATCGACTCCGCGGGCACCGCGTACGTGATCTGGCAGGACTGCCGGTTCCAGTCCGGCTGCCCCGCCAACGACATCGTGATGAGCAAGTCCACCAGCGAGACCACCTGGGGAGCGGTCACCCGCGTCACCAGCGACGGCGGCGACCACTTCATCCCCGGCATCGGCGTGGACCCCACCACGTCCGCGACGACGGCCAAAGCCGCGGTCACCTACTACCGGTACCCCACGGCCAACTGCACCGCCTCCACCTGCCAGCTCACCGTCGGCTACACCTCCACCACCAACGGCGGCACCAGCTGGGCCGCCCCCACCCAGCTCGCCGGTCCCATGAACCTGTCCTGGATCTCCAACACCAGCCAGGGCCGCATGGTCGGCGACTACATCTCCACCTCCATCAGCGGCGGCAAGGCCTGGCCCGTCCTCGCCGTCGCCAACGCTCCCACCGGCAGCACCTTCGACGAGGCGACGTACGTGCCCACAGGCGGCCTGACCATCACCGGCGGCGCCGCCGTCAAGGCCGCCGCCTCCCCGTTGGTGACCACCGGCCACCAGCCCTCACCTACCGTCCCGCCCACCCGACGCTGACCTAGCCGGCCGCGGTGGGGGCCGCAGATCCGCCTAGGCGCTGTGCCTGTCTCCTGGTTCGGCAGGCACAGCGGCCGTCGGTGTGTGTTCATTCGCGAGCCGCCCGGTGTCCGCAACGGGTGCCCACACTGTGGGTGAACCGGGCACCCGGTTCAACAGCACCGTCAAGAAACTGATTCACCGTCCGCGCTGGAGCGCGGAGCGGGGGCCGCCTCACCTCGCCGACGTCCTGCTGCCCTGGAGGCGCGCGTGTCCAGCAACCTGTTCCAACGACGGAAACTGCGGCTCACCCTGCTGATCCTTCTCGCCTGTGCGCTGATCGGCGGCGTGGGCGGGAGCGTCAGCGCCGGAGGGCCTACCCCCAAGCCCGACGCCGAGGAGCACGAGCCGCTGGCGCACAACCCGGCTGCGGTCACGGCGAGCTGCGGGGTCGAGCGGTGGTCGGTGAAGACCGGCACCGACGCCGACGCCGGCCTGATCCACCTGCAGTCCACGACCTCGACGACGATTGCCTCTCTTACCTCGTTGCAGGCTCCTGGGAGCCTGCCGGCCAACAACCGGGTCCAGCCGACCGAGACCACGGTCTTCCGGGTGCAGGCCACGCTCACCCAGTACAAGCTGGAGAGCGACTCCGACTACCATTTGATCTTGGTCGACGGCTCCGGCCATTCGATGATCGCCGAGATACCCGACCCGTCGTGCGTCGGCTCGTCCAGCCAGCTGCTGACCAGCATCCAAAAAGCCCGCTCGGAATTCGACGCCAAGTACACCCCGACCACCAGCTTTCAGACCGCCAACGTGCCGGTGACCATCACCGGCGTCGGGTTCTTCGACTTCCTGCACGGCCAGACCGGGGTCGCTCCCAACGGCATCGAGCTGCACGCGGTCCTGGACATCCAGTTCGGCACCGGAGGCGGCGGCAGCGTCACCGTCACCAACCCCGGCAGCAAGACCGGCACCGTCGGAACCGCGGCAAGCCTGCAGATTCAGACGAACGACACGGCGGGCGGAACCCTGTCCTACAGCGCCACCGGCCTGCCCACCGGGCTGGCGATCAGCTCCTCCACCGGTCTGATCTCCGGCACACCGACCGCCGCGGGCACCTTCAGCACGACCATCACCGCGACCGACTCCACCGGCCCCAGCGGCAGCGCCACCTTCACCTGGACCATCAACCCCGCCACCGGCAACACCGTCACGGTCACCAACCCCGGCAACAAGACCGGCACCGTCGGTACCGCCACGTCCCTGCAGATCCACGCCAGCGACTCTGCCTCCGGGCAAGCCCTCACCTACTCCGCGACCGGGTTGCCCACCGGACTGACGATCAACTCCTCCACCGGACTGGTCTCCGGGACGCCGGCCACCGCGGGCACCTCGACAGTGACCGTCAAGGCCACCGACACCACCAACGCCTCCGGCAGCGCGACGTTCACCTGGGCCATCAGCCCGGCCAGCGGGAACTGCACCCCTGGCCAGCAACTCGGCAACCCGGGGTTCGAGACCGGCACCGCAGCGCCCTGGACCACCAGCAGCGGGGTCGTCGCCAACAACTCCTCCGAGCCGCCGCACGGCGGTAGCTGGGACGCCTGGCTGGACGGCTACGGCGCCACCCACACCGACGTCTTGTCCCAGCCGGTCACCCTCCCGTCGGGCTGCTCGACGTTCTCCCTCAGCTTCTGGCTGCACACCGACACGGCCGAGACGAGCACCACCGGCGCCTACGACACCCTCAAGGTCCAGATCCTGAACTCCTCCGGCACCGTCCTGACGACCCTGGCCACGTACTCCAACCTCGACCACAACACCGGCTACACCCAGCACACCTTCAACCTGTCCGCCTACGCCGGGCAGAGCATCACGCTGAAGTTCACCGGCAGCGAGGACTACACCAAACAGACCTCTTTCGTCGTCGACGACACCGCCCTCGACATCTCCTGAGTCCCATCCCGCGACCGCGGTCGTGACCCCTGGGGATCACCGAGCCGGACGACCGACCCTCCCGGCGCGGTGATCCCCACCGCCACGGTGTCGGGCTTGCCCGATTCCGTTGCGGGTCCGCCCGGGCTTCCGGGCCCGGTCACATGGGGCGGATTTGACTTCGAGCGCACTCTAAGTGGTTGGTTGGTGCAATGGACTATGTACAGCTGGGACAGACCGGCCTCAAGGTGAGCCGGGTGGTGCTCGGGACGATGAACTTCGGCCCGCAGACCGATGAGGGCGACAGCCACGCCATCATGGATCAGGCGATCGACGCGGGTATCAACTTCTTCGACACGGCCAACGTCTATGGCTGGGGCGCGGACAAGGGGCGCACCGAAGAGATCATCGGCAGCTGGTTCGCGCAGGGCGGCGGACGCCGCGAGAGGACGGTCCTGGCCACCAAGGTCTACGGCAACATGGGCGCCGAGGGCGCGCCGTGGCCCAACGAGGACAAGCTGTCGGCCCTGAACATCCGCCGAGCCGCCGAGGCCTCGCTCAAGCGTCTGGGCACCGACCACATCGACCTCTACCAGTTCCATCACATCGACAGGTCCACGCCGTGGGAGGAGATCTGGCAGGCGATCGACGTCCTCATCCAGCAGGGCAAGATTTTGTACGCGGGGTCGTCCAACTTCCCGGGCTGGGCCATCGCCCAGGCCAACGAGAGCGCCGCCCGCCGCGGCCTGGTCGGCTTGGTCAGCGAGCAGTGCCTCTACAACCTCGCTGAGCGTCGCGCCGAGATGGAGGTCATCCCCGCCGCGCAGGCGTACGGCCTGGGTGTCGTGCCGTGGTCGCCGCTGCATGGTGGCCTGCTGGGCGGTGTGTTGCGCAAGGAACGTGAAGGCGGCGGCTCCCGCTCGCTGAGCGGGCGCAGCAAGGACGTCCTGACCGACGGCGCCCAGCGCGCCCAGGTCCAGGCGTACGAGGACCTGTGCGAGAAGCACGATCTGGAGCCGGGCGACGTTGGGCTGGCCTGGCTGCTCGGCCGTCCTGGCGTGACCGGCCCGATCGTCGGCCCCCGCACCGCCGGGCAGCTGGAGTCCGCCGTGCGGGCCGTCGGCGTCGAGCTGTCCGGGGAGTTCCTGGCCGCTCTCGACGAGATCTTCCCGGGGCCGGGACCCGCACCCGAAGCCTTCGCCTGGTGACCCGCTGCCCGTCGGAGTCGTCGAAGAGTTACTCCCTGCCGGAGTGAGCACGCCGGTGGGTGGTCCTGCCCACCCACCGGCCTGCGTGTGGTCGGTCAGGTGTTGATCGCCGCGTACGTATCGCCACCGCGCTGGATCTCGACCTTACGGGGCTTGGCCCGCACCAGCATCGGGCCCGTACATGCGGATCCCGCCGCGATAGTCACTTTCTTCTAGGTACCTACTATCCCGAGGATGTTAACGTCGCCGAGTCGCAGCGACATCAACGCTCTGCGACAACAACGCGGCCTTCGGCGGCGTGAGTGATCATAGTGAACATCGGAACGGGAGCTGTTGATGATCGTAGTGACAGGAGCAACCGGGAACGTCGGGCGGACGCTCGTGCAGGCGCTCACCGCGGCCGGCGAGCAAGTGACGGCGGTTTCGCGACGGGCCTCGGACGTGCCGGAGGGTGTACGGCATCAGCGAGCCGATCTGGCCGAACCCGAACGCCTTCGGTCTGTGCTCGACGGAGCCGACGCGCTATTCCTCCTCATTGCCGGCTCCGGTGAGAACCTCAACCCGCCCGACATCCTCGATGTTGCGAAGGCCGGTGGGGTTCGGCGGGTCGTCCTACTGTCCTCCCAGGGCGCCGGGACGCGACCGGAGGCCTATTCCCACTCCCACCTCCGGGCGTTCGAGGACGCCGTCCAGCAGTCGGGTCTGGACTGGACGGTTCTGCGGCCGGGAGGCTTCGACTCCAACGCGTTCTTGTGGGCGGAGATGGTGCGCTCGCAGCGGACGGTCGCCGCGCCGTTCGGCGACGTCGCCCTGCCGTTCATCGACCCCGCCGACATCGCCGAGGTCGCGGCCGTGGCCCTGCGGGACGGGACTCATGCCGGACGCACGTACGAACTCACCGGGCCGGCGCCGATCTCCCCGCGAGAGCAGGCTCAGGCGATCGCTGACGCGCTGGAGACCCCGGTACGGTTCGTCGAGCAGAGCCGTGACGAGGCCCGGGCGCAACTGCTCCAGTTCATGCCCGAGCCGGTCGTGGACGGCACCCTCACCATCCTGGGCGAGCCGTCGGCCGCCGAACAGCGGGTGAGCCCCGACGTCGAGCAGACACTCGGCCGCCCGCCCCGTACGTTCGCCCAGTGGGCGGTGCGCAACATCGCGGCCTTCAGGTGATCCTGTGCGGTGCACAACTCGTGCGGGGCATCTGACCAGGGCTGCAATCCTAGGCTGTGTCGTCGTTTGACGTTGCCGCTCAAGGCGGTTCGCGGGTGTCGGTCTCGTTCGATGTAGTCGGTGAACCGCGAACCGCCGCCGCCCTCATCAGGGGCAGTCGCAAAGTGGACCATGAGGGCGACTCAGGGCACCGCTCCCCTCACTGAAGTCTCGGTACTCGTGGGGCATTCGGTGCTGCGGACTCTGCCGGCTCCGCAGAGTCGCTTCGGAGGGCCGGTGCGCCGGGTGTCCCCGCCGCCGCGGCGTCCGGGGACGCCTCTGGGGAGGCCACAACGGAGGACGTCTCGGTGACGCGGCGCGCCTGGGCGGTTGCCGCGAAGGCCAGTGGGATCGCGAGGGTGAGGGCGATCGCCGGGACCGCGATGCCCGAGTCCTCGACCGCGAAGCCGCTCATCGAGGTGACCAGGGTTGCGGTCAGCCCCGCCCGCAGTGCCGGGGCCCGCTTGTAGGCGGCCGCCAGCGGTCCGGTTCCCTTCCCGCCACGGCCCCCGGTGCGCAGGAGCACCAGGAACAGGAACAGCAGCCCGCCCGCGACCAGCAAGGTCAGCGGGATGTTGCCCACCGTGTGCAGCATCGCGAGCAACTTGCGCGTCACCACCGGCTGAGCCTGACCGTCCAGCACCTGCTGCGCGAAACGTCCCAGGTGGGTCCGGCGGCCGGGCGGCCGCAGGTAGTCCAGATAGCAGATCGTGAGGATCGTGGTGACCCCGAGACCCGCGAAGAACAGCACCCTGGCGGGTGTCACCCGCTTGCCGGCGACGATGAGCGCGGTCACCGCGGTACCGGGGAACAGCGCGATCGTGCCACCGAACTTGGCGCCCAGGCCCGGCGATCCCGACAGTGCGTCGGCGCCCGCCCCGAGCGCGATGACGACCGCAACGGCCCAGCCGCGCCTGCCGCGCCGGAGCAGCACGTGGGCGATGCCGGCCGCCAGGAACAGGGTCCCGGTCGCGAAGGTCGCGAAGGCGATGTTGCTCAGTCCGTAATACCGGCCGCCGACCAGCGGCGAGTAGCCCATGAAGCTGTTCATCTGCAACGGGCTGCCGCGCAGCAGGTCCGTTGCGGCGACGAGCGCGGTGACTCCGGCCAGTATCGTGCCGGGGATCATGATGCTGCGCCGCCATGGCCCGCCCAGCGCGATCGCCACCAGCACCACGTCCCATACGAGCATCCCGGCGAACATCGCCGCCGTCGGCTGGGACGCCCTCCACCAGGGCAGCAGGTTCACCAGATAGGTCGAGACGGGAATCGCCGCCCCGGCGAGGGCGAGGACCCGCGCGCCACCCAGCACCTGCCGGCGCCGCCCCCGCTTTTCCTCCGTGGTTCCCTGCGCGCCCCGCAGCGCCAGCGCCGCGATCATGTAGACCAGAAGCTGGCAGATGACGAAGACGATGAAGAACGGCTGGATCGAGGTCCGGAGCGTCTGGGCGGCGACGTCCAGTCCGTCTAGCCTGCGGGCCGCATCCGCGAGTGCGCCCCGGGAGCCGCCGCCGGTCCACGGGATCCCGACCACCTGTGGGGGCACCTGCAGGCCCGCCGCCGACACTACGGTGGCGGTCACGTCGGGCAGGATCGTCACGCCGTCCCGCCGGGTCGACGCCGACCGCAGGTAGTGTCCCTTCCCGAACGCGGGCCCGCTGCCGATCGCCACCCTCAGGTGCGGGACGTCGGACTGGTCGGACAGGCCCGCCACGATCACGTTGGCATGCTGTGGGATCGCGGCGAGCATCCGGCCGATCTCGTCGTCGGCCTGCCGGACCGCCGCCGCCCTGGCCGCGGCGCTCACCACGGCGACCCGGTGCGGGCTGACCCCTGGGCCGAGATACGGCCGGACCACGTTCTCCAGGTCCACCGCGGTCACCTGGCAGCGGCTCCAGGCCGTGAACGTCTGCGGAGTCGGCGCGTACGCGTCGAGCCTGCCGCCCGAGTCCGCGGCGACGAGCGACGCGCCCGGTCCGACGGCCGCGGTACAGCCACCGGCCTGGTGGACCACGTCGCCGAGGGAGCCGACGGCGGCGCGGAAGTTCGACGCCATGTTCGTCTTCTTGGCCAGCGGGATCAGGTTCTGATGCCAGGCGTCACCGCTGCGTACCGGATCGGCGGGCAGCTGCCCGCACGGGACGCGCGGCAGCGCCGCCCGGGTTCCCGCCGAGACGGTCAGCCAGCCGTCCATCGGACAGGTCCAGGTCCCGACCGTGCGCACCGACAGCGAGGCGATCGATCCGCCCCCCAGCCGCCACAGGCTGGGTGTCCTGGTGGCCGAAATGTCCTTCCAGCTCAGCCCGGGAACACCGATCAACACCACGGGCGCCCCGCCTGCCGAACCTGCGACCGTACTTCCTGCCGGGCTCGCGACCGGATCGGCTTGCGGCGAGGCGTTCGCGGCCGGTGCGATGAGCAGGACCCCCCACACAAGTGCCGTCAGCAGGACCGTGATTTTCCTGAGCAAGGGCAGACCTTCCGGGGGGGACAAGGGCGGGCCGCGCGCGGAACACGACTCACGTCAGCAGGGCCTGTGGAGCGAGCGTACGACAGAGCACTGCCAACCCATGCAACTTCTACCTGGCCAATGGTTAGCGGCCAGCAATCCGCTGAGGGCGTCGGCTGCTGCTCGTCATGGCCGAACAGATGCTTCTGGACGAACCGGCCCGGGTTCAGAACGCTCACAGGTGCGCTAGATGGAGTGTCAGGTGGTCTCGGTTCTGGCCCGCATGACCGGCCGAAGGTTGTTCGCCACCACGTAGCGGTTACGGCCTGCCGCCTTGGCGGCGTACAGCGCTTGGTCCGCGAGGATGGGCAGGTCGCAGTCGCCGGGCAGCTGCCAGGTACCGCCTGCGACACCTACCGAGACGGTGATGGTGGTGGAGGGGTAGTGGAGGGGTAAGGGATGCAGCCCCGCGGCGCCCAGCAACCCGTAGCCCGACAGCCAGCAGGCGGGAATGACCCACGGCGAGTGCGCGATCACCTAGTACGGCAGTCCGAGATCGTGATCTGTGCGAGGGTGCCTGCCGTAACGCTGGACAGCCCACCGTGTCGCTGTACTGGCAGGCGGCGCCGCCGCAGCGGCGGAGGACTTCTCATCGGCGGTGCACCAGCGACTGCCGCGTCGT
>JAOPYK010000065.1 GCA_025964695.1 Streptosporangiaceae bacterium
GAGGCTGAGATGGTTTTGAGGGCCCGCTTGGCTCCTCCCTGAGCTCGATCCTGGCCCCGGAGAAGAGCAGGGTCCTGGCGTCCCGGCCGAGGGCTCTATGGGCCTCGACGCCGTGGTGCGGTGGGGCGGGGAGGGTTGCGCTCGAGGCGGACGAGTGGTCTCATCGCCCGACGCAGTCCCAGTTTGAGGGCCAGACGCAGTCTGTTCCTGAGGGCACTGCCGAATCTGAGGGCGCTGACGGCGTCGGCGAGGACAACGAAGGTCGGTGTCCAGACGGCAGCGAAGTGGATCACCGCTTTGATCTCTGCGCGCTCCGCCGTCCGCCGTCCGCCGAGATCATGAGTGCCCGGATCGAACGAGGCCGGCAATGGGCGGGCCAAGGCCGCAACTTTTCCGGCGACAGTGATCCGTTCTGCTGGTAATGTCCGGGTCTGGGTCACGAGTTCCAGCGTCAAGCCCCGGCTTGCTGGACGGCATCCCGCTCCGCCGCGGGTGCTCCGGGTGACGACCCGCCCCGTACGACCTGTACGGGGAACGGCGGATCACCGGGGCGTCACCGCTACCGGGGTCCACACGGCCCTCGAGGTGGCTAGTGGTTTCCCCATCGTCTCCCTATTCGCGGTGCCCGAGTTGCGGCGTGCGCACCGACAGCCCCTCGTCGTACAAGACGGTCGTCGTGCCTGAGGTGTACGACGGCCCGCTGTACGCCGCGTGCCGGATGTCGGCCTGCCAGGTGCGCTGGCACCTGTGGCAGAACGGTGCCGAGCGGGAACTGGCGGACCCCTACGTCGCGGAATGGCCGGTCATCGGTCTGCGCCCGATCGAAAGGGCCTGGCGCGAAGGAGCCGTACGTGTCGATACCGGCGGGGTCGTCTACGACGTCCGGCCGAGCACCGGTACCAGCGACGAGCAGACAAGTCATCCGTTCCAGCAGCCGGTGCACATTCTGACGGCGTGGAATCCCGACTGCCGACCGGCCGACCTCACCACCAACGTCGCAGCGGGCAAGCGCCTCGAGCAGACCGTGCAGAACCTCGGCCACTCGTGGTTGCCCGCGTCCGGCTACGGCACCGATCTGCCGTGGGCTGAGCGATCGATCGCCGTCGTGGACCTCGACGACGATCAGGCACAGGAGCTGGCGGAACAGTTCAGCCAACCAGCCTTTCTCCGCTGGACGGCCCACCATCTGGCTGCAATCCGCACCGGCACCGGCGACCTCATCGGCGAGGGCACCGTCAGTGTGACCGCGCTCGACCGAAGGCCGTGCCCGATGAGCGACAAGCCCGTAGAGAAGGTGTGCCGCAATCCCGGCGGTCCCTGGGTCAGCAGCGCCATTAGCTACGGCAGCTTCTGGGCAGGCAAACGCAAGACTCTGCTGGCCGCGCTCGGCTGCGGTGTCTGCCACGGCGGCCCTGCCGACGGCATCGGCACATACGCCGGTGTCGGCCCCCGGTTCCCCCCCAGCCGGTACGGGCCCGGCACCAGCAACTCCGCGTAGGGCGAACCGCGGCGGCTCGGACCAGACGGGTAACGCCCGCCAGGGGGCGAGCCGCCGCGGAAACGGAGGCGTCAGTTCGGCGAGCCGCGGTTGCCGTGCCAGCCGACCGGCACTGGGCTCAATGCAAACACCTCAGAGAGCGACCCGTGCACATCGGAGCGGCACCCGCTCAGCGTCTCCAGGCCCTCGTCCATGCCGTCGACCCGCTGGCCGGCGAGCAGCCCGAGGCTCCAGCCGAGGATCTCGGCGGACGTCCGGCAGTTGATCGCTAGCCGGGACGACCGGCCGGCGACCCTGATGCCGAGGCTGCGCAGCGACACCGTGGTGCCGTAGATCCGCCTGTGGGTGTCAGCGGTCGGTCGCCTGAGAGGGCCGTCAGACCGGCCGCACGGCCCCATGCCCTGGCGTCTGCCGCAACTGGACCAGTTGCTTGATGTCGGCTTCGACCACGCATCCAGTGCGCAACGGTTCCGTGACGGCCTGCCGTTCCTCGTCCGGAAGGGGCTCGACCCGGATGCGCAGGCCCAATGCCGCCGCAAGATCGACGAGCGTGCCGAGCGTCGGGTTCGGCGTCGCGTTGCCGGCCGCGAACAATCGGCGCACCGCAGCAGGCTCCGCACCGATCGCCCTGGCCAGCTCCGCCTTTGACATCCCCTCGGAGATCCGCGCGTCGTCCAGCGCGTTGATGATCGCGCCCACCGTCGCGATGCGGACAGACTCGCGCACATACACCCGGAGAAACTCTGGGTCCTTCAGATCCGCCGCCAGATCGCTCCAGAACGCGCTGACCATCCTCGTCACCCCCACACAAGGAAACGTAACATATACGATACGCCTCTTGCGGGGGCGACTCCGACTCGTACAGATCCCACGGTGCAACCGTCGAGAACCTCCGTCACGATCGCTCGGCGACGCGCACGCGGCGGCGGAGACGACGCCACCGCCCGGCGCTGCAGAACCGACGCGGCGAGATCCTGGCGAACCTGGACGACCTGCACCCCACCGGCTCTCCAGCCGCCTCCACTGGCCAAGCCCCAGGACGGGAAGGCGCGTCGCATAGCCGCAGAGCTGCAGGACCTCATACGTGCCCGGTGGTGGCCGGACTCGTAGATGGAGAGCGGAAATCTTTAAATTTATGACACGTTGGTCCTATTTGGAGAAATACTCTCGATTGTTGACTAGATGCCCCGCTATGAATGCAGGGGACTCCATGAGATTCAATCCGCCTCCGGGATGGCCGCCGCCGCTACCCGGTTGGATCCCTCCTCCGGGTTGGGAGCCGGACCCGTCGTGGCCTCCTGCACCGCCGGGATGGCCGCTGTGGATCGACGACCACTCTCGGCGGGGTACGGGTCAGCCGTGGTACAGCCGAACCTGGCTGATCGTCGTCGCTCTGATCTTTCTCTTCCCTCTTGGCGTGGCCTTGTTGTGGATGCGCACGGAATGGTCAATCCGCCGCCGCAGCCTGGTCACGGCCGCAGCCGGTGCACTATTCATCACCGTGCTCGCCTCGTCCCCGCCCCCAACCCAGCAATCACCCTCAGCGTCTCAAGGCCGACCGACCAGCACATCCCGCACAGCTAGTCCGGTCCCGCCAGCGCGAACAGTGTCGCCATCGAAGGCGCGTGCCTCAAAGGCGCGTGCTTCGAAGACGCCGGCCTCACCCGCTGCACCCCAGAAGGCGCACCCAACCCCTCGGCCAAGCACCAAGCGCCCGCCGAGCGCACCCACCTGCGGAGGGCCCAACAATCCCTATCAACTGAACCTGTGCGGACGCGGCCACCTCGTGACCAGCCCACCAGTCGATGTCTGCTCCTACTTCTCCTGCATCCCCAACTTCGATAACGGCACCGGGTACATGGCCGAGTGCAACGACGGCATGTACAGCATGTCCGGCGGCCGCCCCGGAACCTGCTCCCACCATCACGGTGAAGGGCGCCCGGTCAGCCAAGGCTGACCGAATCACATCGTT
>JAOPYK010000101.1 GCA_025964695.1 Streptosporangiaceae bacterium
ACCGGGAGGTACGGACCGAGGGGATCCGGGTCAGCACGTTGTGCCCGGCCGGCGTCCACACCGAGTTCGCCATCGGCCAGGGCCGTACCGAGGGCGACCCCGCCCTCGACGACTTCCTACAGCCCGAAGACCTCGGGGCCGCCGTGGTCACGGTCCTGCGCCAGCCACGCCGGATGCGGACGACCCTCTGGGCGATGTGGAGCATGGCCGAGGGCAGCTGACCGCAGTGCCATCGCCATCCCAACCGACCCCGGTACAAAGGAGACTGTCATGCAAGCCGCCGTCGTCACCACTCCCGGCAGCATCAGCATTGAGACACTACCCGACCCCGTTCCCGGACCGGGCGAGATCGTCGTCGCGCCACGGGCTGTCGGGATCTGCGGCACCGACCTGCACATCATCGACGGAGACTTCCCGCCGGCCCCCTACCCGCTGGTGCCCGGGCACGAGTTCGCCGGCGAGGTCGTGGCCGTCGGCCGTGACGCCGGGGGACTTTCCGTCGGCGACCGCGTGGCGGTGGACCCCAGCCTGTTCTGCGGCCGTTGCGTCTACTGCCAGCGCCAACGCGGCAACCTGTGCGAGAACTGGGGCGCCACAGGCGACACGGTTGACGGTGCTTTCGCCGAGTTCGTCGCGGTTCCGGTAGGCAACGCTTACTCCATCCCCGGCTCGATGAGCTGGGGGGCGGCCGCGCTCATCGAGCCGCTGTCCTGCGTGGTGCACGGCTTGCGCCGTCTGGCGATGCCGGCCGGCTCCGACCTGCTGGTCGTCGGGGCGGGCACCATCGGGCTGCTGCTGGTGCAGGCCGCGCGGCGCAGCGGGGCGGCCGCGGTCAGCGTCATCGACCCCGATGCCTCGCGCCGCGACCTGGCCGCCGCGATGGGCGCGGACGCCGTGGCAGGCACACTCGATGAGCTGATGGGCAACCGCCGCAACGGCTTCGAGTACGCGATCGAGGCCACCGGTGTGCCGGCTGCCGCACGTACGGCTCTCAACTCGCTCTGTCGCGGGGGGACCATGCTGGTGTTCGGGGTTGCACCTCCAGATGCGCAGTTGCCGATCTCGCAGTTCCAGGTCTACAACGACGAGATCACGGTTCTCGGCTCGATGGCCGTGCTGAACACCTTCGAGCCGGCGATGCGCCTTATGGCCTCCGGTGCCATCGACGCGGCGCGCATGCTCACCCATACGCTGCGGCTCGACCAGTTCGCCGACGCCGTACAACTGGTGCGCGACCGCCAGGGCCTCAAGGTGCAGGTCGACCCGAGTGTGTAAGGCTCCACGATCCGGATAGGCGATGTCGGCTCATGAACGGCGCACAGATCCGCTACAGGAAGACGGTGGACGTTGCGCGATCCTGGTGGCCATTGGATTTGATCAGGCGGCGAGGCTCAGTTCGAGGCGGGAGAGAGATAGTGCTCGTCGGGGAGCAGGCCGCGCCGTTGCTGGGACCGGTGGATTCCCTCCAGGGCTTTGCTGTCGGGCAGGGTCGAGGCGGTGGTGGCGATGTTGGTGTTCAGGTGGGGCGGTTCGGGGGCCGACATCGACCCCAAGCCGGTCTTGGAAGCACTTGACCGCCACCACGTCGAGGACGTTGACGTTGAGGTGAAGCTATTTAAGTCTGGTCGTTATTGTGGCTTTCGGTTCACCGCCGGTCAGAAGAACGCACCGTTGGGCAGCGGCGTCCCGCTGATCTCGTAGGCGCCGATCGCCTTGGCCTTGTAGGTGCGGGGATTGTGCGAGGCGAGGGTGCGTATGTTGCGCCAATGCCGGTCCAGGTGCGCGACCTGTCTGACCGCCGTCCCTCCCCCGACATCGAACAACTCGGACGCGGCGCGCAGGGCCTGCTCGTCGACGACGACCTTGGCCTTGGCGGCGCGCAATGCCGCGCGCAGGGCCAGGTCGTCTTCGTCCGGTGCACCTCGGGACTCGGTGGCCGCCTCGAGCGCGGCAGCGGCGGCGAGGACGGCCGCCTCGGCCACGTAGGCCTGGCTGGCCAGGTAGCCGACGCTCTGCTGCAGGATCGGGTCGTCGGTGGGTTGGTCCGCCGCGGCGTGGTAAAAGGTGCGCCGCTTGGCGCGCACCAGGTCCGCGGCATCGCGCGCTACCCGCCGCAGGATGCCCGCGATGACCGCCGTCAGGTAGAGCTGCGGGAAGGTGGCGAGGTAGGGCAGGTCGCCGTACCCCGAGCCGGAGTTGACGAAGTCGTCCTCGTACACCGGAACGCTTTCAAAGCGGGTGGTGCCGCTGCCGGTGAAGCGCTGGCCGATGCCGTCCCAGTCGCGTTCCACGATGACGCCGGGTCGGTCCACGGGCACGACGACCCGAGCTGGCTCACCGTCCGGACCCTGGGCCGCGACCACCAACAGGTCGGCATAGAGGTTGCCGGTGCTGTAGTACTTGACGCCGCTGAGCCGCAGGCCGGCATCTGTTGTGGTCACGGCTGTTTCGAACTGCTGGTCGCGACGTCCCGCCTGCTCGTTGCCGAGTTCGGTGGCGGCCAGACCGAACAGCAAACCCGACCGGACGTGGTCGAACCACCGAGCGTCCGCATCGCGCGGTCGACGGAGCAGGCTCTCGACGAACTGATAGTGGTTCCGCAGGCTGTGCGCAACGTTCGGGTCCGCCTCGCCCAGGTCGATGACGGTGACGAAGAGCTGGGTGAGGGTGGCGCCCCCGCCACTCTCACCCGTCGGCAGTCGGAGCGCGCCGATGCGTGCCTGCTTCAGCAGTGCGAACTCGGCGAACGGGAGGCGCACTTGCTGGTCCCGCTCGACAACGCCGGCGTCGATGTGGGCGATGAGTTCGCGCAGTCGCGCGGAGCCCACCTTGACCGGTTCGTCGTCGCCGTATCCCGTCTCGAGGCCGGACTGGGTTAGCGTCTCAGACATCGTCGGCCGCGCCTTCGAACCCGCGGAACCACACGAGCCCGTCGCGCTCGAGTTGTTCGGTGATGCGGTCGCCCCACGCCACGTATTCGGCGAAGGCGACCTTGCGCGCCTCCAGGTCCGGTTGGGGCGGCAGCGCGTCACCCGGCGTGAGCGGCGGCTGTGCCGTGCCGGTCTCGGTCGGATTGCCGGCCGCCGACCATGCGTCCATCCCGCCGTCAAGGGCCCAGACCGGCTCGCCGCTGAGGTTGGTCAGTTCACTTGCTGCGAGCCGGGCGAGGCGGCTGTCGGAGGACACCAGGACCACCGGCCCGCGCTGCAGCGCACCGGCGAGCAGCCCGGGGTCGCCCAGCAGTGTCGACCGCCGCGCCACCACCGAGCCGGGGATGAAGCGCCGGGTCTCGAAGTATGCGGCCGGAGGCTGCAGGTCGATGACGGTCACCGTTTCACCTGCCGCGAGTTTCGCGCTCAGGTCGGCCGCCGTCAGCGCTGCCACCGCCGGTCCGGCAGTGGAATCGACGGCAGGCCCGGTGTCCCGTTCGGTGAGGTCCTGCGGCCGCGCGGTGTGGACGTAGACCTCGTCCAGCCCGAGCTGCAGGAGCCAGGACGCGGTGATCGATGACCGCACCAGGTCGGGCGTATCCACCAGCGTGACGCGGGCGTTGCGGGTGCCGATGTACAGGTCCGTCGCCTGGACGAGCTGGCCGCCGGGCGCCGACACGGCCCCGGGAAGGTGCCCCTGGAGGTACTCGTCGGGGGTGCGGATGTCGAACAGATACAGCGTCCGTTCCTCGCCCTCGGCCCGCAGCTTCTCGACCTCGTCCCGTCCCTGCTCGATCACGCCGAACCGTCGTCGGATCCGCGCGGCCGCTTCGGTCACGCGCTTCAGGGCTTCTGGGGACGGTGCGTCGATCAGGTCGGCGGCACCCTGCACCGGCCCGTAGCCGGCGAACAGCCAAGCCGAGGTCCCGTTCTCCAACGACACAACCGGGTTGGTGACCCCGGCGTTGATAAGAGCCTGCGCCCCGATGATCGCGCGGGTGCGGCCGGCGCAATTGACCACGACCTGGGTCCGCTCGGAGCTGATCTGGTCGAAGACCCGGTAGAGCAGCTCGGCACCCGGCGCGGGCCGTCCGCCCGGGATGGCGATGTGCCGATACTCCGGCAGCGGGCGGGTGTCGAGCACGACCAGGTCCTCGCCGGCATCCAGCTTCTGCTTGAGCTGTTCGACGGTGATGCGCGGGGTGTGGTAGCGGCGCTCGACGAACTCGCCGAGGGCCTTGCTGAGTGAGTTGAGCCCGGTGATGAGCTCGTTGCCCGCTGCTACCCAGGCCTGCACGCCGCCGTCGAGCGCCCGGACGTCGTGGTAGCCGAGCGCGGCGAGCCGCGCGGCCGCCGCTTCGGCCGCGGCGCCGTCGTCGTCGGTGACGACGAGGCGGACACCCAGTCGCGGTACCCGGGCGGTGATCTGCAGTTCGAGTTCGCTGTCCGGGATCGGGACGGCCACCGAGATGTGACCGCCGGCGTACGCATCGCCCTCGCGGATGTCGACGAGGGCGATCTCCGCGCCGTCGGTGAGCTCGGCCCGCAGGTCGTCGACGGAGATGAACCGGGTCGTCTGGATCGTCGTCATGGGCGCTCCTTCAGGATGCGGCGACGGCGTCGAGCGGCGGCGCCTCGGTTCCGATGTTCTGGGGGCGCACGGCGCGCTCGCCGGCGACCTTCAGTGCGATCGCCTCCAGACGCGCGACGTGCTCGGCGTCGAGCGTCACGTCGAGGGCGCCGACGTTCTCCCGGAGGTACTCGACGTGGCGGGTCCCCGGGATCGGCACGACGTCCCCGCTGCGGGACAGCACCCAGGCAAGGGCCACCTGGCCCGGTTGCGCGCCGACCTCGGCGGCGATCTGCGTGACCTCGTCGGCCAGCCGCAGGTTGGTCTCGAACACGTCCTCGGCGAAACGCGGGTGCTGGCGGCGTCGCCCGGTCACCTCCTCGCGGGTGCGCAGCCGGCCGGTGAACCAGCCCCGTCCGAGCGGGGAGTAGGCGACGATGCCGATGCCGAGTTCCCGGGCGATCGAGAGCGTCTGGTCCTCGATCTCGCGGCTGAATAGTGACCACTCGTTCTGGATGGCGGTGATCGGGTGGGTCGATCGCCTCGTCCAGCAGAGCCGTCGCCTGCCGTTCCTCGTCCGCCTCGGCCGAGTTGACGAAGCTCATGAAGCCGAAACCGAGGGTCGAGACCTCCAGACGGCTGGATCCGAGCTTTCGTCGCTGAATGACCGTCACTGCTGTGTCTCCTTCGATTGGTGCTGCGGGTCGGCTCGGCCGCTGTCAGACGCTGACCGTCGCTTCGTACTGGCTGCGGGGACGGGGAAGGCCCAGATGGTCGCGCAGGGTGCTGCCCGTGTACTCGTGGCGGAACAGACCGCGCCGGCGCAGCTTCGGGATGACGTGGTCGGTGAACAGCGCGAGGCCGGTCGGGAACACGTCGAAGTTGAGGTTGAAGCCGTCGGCGGCGCGGCTGCGGAACCAGTGCTCGATGCTGTCGGCGATCTGTTCCGGGGCTCCGACGATCTGGCGGTGCGCGCCACCGTTGCTGAGCAGGAGCTCGCGCACTGTGTAGCCCCGTTCGCGGGACAGCTTGACCGTCGCCTCGAAGAAGCCGCGGGAGCCCTTGACGTCGGTGACGTCGCTCAGCTTGGCGTAGGGGAGTTCCTTGTCGAGCCGCAGGTCCGAGGGCTCCAGCCCGAGCTGGCCGGCCAGGCGCGGTAGTTCGCGGTCGAAGTCGAACAGCGCGTCGAGTTCGTCCTTGCGTTGCCGCGCCTCCGCCTCCGTCGAGCCGACGATCGGGTAGAGCCCCGGCAGGATGACCAGGTGGTCGGGGTTGCGCCCGTAGCCGGCGGCGCGGGAGCGCATGTCGGCGTAGAACTCTTGGGCGGCCGCGTGCGTGGTCTGGGCCGTGAAGATGAGGTCGCCGACCCGGGCACCCAGCGCCTTCCCGACCTCGGACGAGCCGGCCTGCACCAGCACCGGCCGGCCCTGCGGCGACCGGGGCACGACCGACGGGCCGCGGACGGAGAAGTGTTCTCCCTCGTGGTCGATCGTGTGGATACGGGTGCCATCGGTGAGGACGCCCAGGGCGCGGTCGCCGATGATGGCGTTGTCCTCCCAGCTGTCCCAGAGCTTGAAGACGACGTCGACGAACTCCTCCGCGCGGGAGTACCGCGCGTCGTGGTCCGGCTGCTCGGAGAAGCTGAAGTTCGCCGCGGCACGCTGTGAGTACGTCGTGACCACGTTCAGCGCGACCCGGCCCTTGCTCACGTGGTCGAGCGAGGCGAAGCGCCGCGCGAGGTTGAACGGGTCGTTGAACGTCGTCGACGCTGTCCCGATCAGCCCGACGTGCTCGGTGACGCCCGCCAGCGCGGTGAGCAGCACTGTCGGCTCGAGGGACTGGTACGGCTCCGACGGCGGTTCCTGGTGCAGCGCGACGCCGTCAGACAGGAAGACGGCGTCGAACATGCCGCGTTCGGCGATCCGGGCGATGGTCTTGTAGAAGTCGACGTCGATGAAGGCCGCTGGGTCGTCCAGGAAGCGCCAGGCGCTCGGGTGACGGCCTATGTTGGTGATGTTGACGTTGAGGTGCAGCTGCCGTTCGGTCTGGGTCATCGCAAGTGGTTCCTCTTCGCGGTCGAGGTACTGGTGGTCAGATGCCGACGCCGACGTCGCGCGGGGGTCGGCTCAGCCAGGGGGAGCCGGTGGCCCCATTGGCGTACTGGCTGGACGGCCAGTCCAGGCCGAGGTGGTCGCGCAGGGTGGTGCCGGTGTACTCCGTGCGGAAGATGCCGCGGCGGCGCAGTTCGGGGACGACGTGGTCCACGAACGGCTCCAGTCCGGTGGGGAAGGAGTCGGCGTTGAGGTTGAACCCGTCGGCGGCGCCGCCACGGAACCACATCTCGATGTCGTCGGCGATCTGCTCAGGAGTGCCGACGATCTGCCGGTGTGCACCGGGGTTGCGGGCGAGGATGCCGCGAACGGTCAGCCCCTCCTTGCGCGCCAGGGCGAGCGTCGACTTGTAGAAGCCGCGGGACGAGCCGAAGCGGCCGGCATCGAGCAGGTGTTCTGGGATCGGCCTGTCCAGCTGGAGGTCGTCCGGCGGCAGGCCGAGCTTCGCTGCGAGCTTGGCCTTCTCTTCCTCGAGGTCGAGGTAGGAGTCGAGCAGTTCCTTGCGCTCCCACGCTTCCTTCTCAGTGCTGCCGACGATCGGGAATAGCCCGGGCAGCACGACGATATGGTCGGGTCGGCGCCCGAACCGCTGCGCCTGAGCCTTCAGGTCCCGGTAATATTTCTGCGACTCCTCGTACACCGTCTGGGCGGTGAAGACGGCGTCGGCGTACCGCGCCGCGATATGGGTGCCGCCGTCGCCGGCCTGGACGAGGACGGGCCGTCCCTGTGGCGTACGCGGCACGTTGAGCGGCCCACGCACCGAGAACCGGTCGCTGACGTAGTCGATGCTGTGCACACGCGTGGTGTCGGCGAAGACCCCAGACGCCTTGTCGGCGACCAGGGCGCCGTCCTCCCAGCTGTCCCAGAGTTTGATGAGGATGTCGACGAACTCCTCGGCGCGCGCGTAGCGTTCGTCGCGGTCGGGCAGCTCGGCGAGGCCGAAGTTGGCGGCGGTCTCGGGGTTCTGGGTCGTCACGAAGTTCAGTGCCGCGCGGCCGTGCGTGACGTGGTCGAGGGTAGCCCAGCGTCGCGCGACGTTGTACGGCTCGTTGAACGTGGTCGAGATCGTGCCGATCAGGCCGATGTTTTCGACTGCGGAACCGATGGCCGCGAGCAGTACGGACGGCTCGAGCGAGTTCCATGCCGACTCACCGGCCGTGCTCGGCAGCGCGGGTCCGTCCGCGAGGAACACCGCGTCGAATGTGCCGCGCTCGGCGATCCGCGCGATGTTCCGGTAGTACTCGATGTGGACGATGCCCAGCGGGTCGTCCTGGATCCGCCATGCCGCCTCGTGCTTGCCCGAGTTCAGGACGTTCGTGTTCAGGTGTAGCTGCCGTTGTGTATGCATGGCTCACTCCATCGCGGAATCGATTGGCGGGACGTTCACCGCGTGACGCCCGCCGGGCGCTGACCCTGCAGGCTGACCCGGTGCAGGAGACGGGTCGTCCCGGCCGGGGTGTCTCCGACCGGGGCGTGCAGGGTGGCCCGGTTGTCCCATGCCACGACGGCGCCAGGCGCCCAGCGGTACCGCACGACGAACTCCGGGCGGGTCACGTGCCGCAGGAGGAAGTCGAGCAGCACGGTGCTCTCGTCGGCGCTGAGCTGCTTGATCGCGGTCGGGGTGGTGTTCGGATTGAGCAGCAGCTGACGGCGTCCGGTGACGGGGTGCACGGTGACCAGCGGGTGCTCGACGGGGCCGAACTCGTGGACGGGCTGGTCGTTCCAGCGTCCGGGTCCGTACTCGTTCACGTGGCGGGTCCAGTCCGCCGGCGCGTTGTGGACGATCGTGAGGCCCTCCAGGAACTGCTGGAACGTCGGGCTGAGCCGCTCGTAGGCGGCCGCCGTCGAGGCCCACTGGGTGTCTCCGCCGAGGCCGGGAACGTCGACCGCGCGCAGGATCGCGATGGACGACGGCTCGGCCATGTAGGCGTGGTCGACGTGCCATCGCGGTGCGGCGGCGCCGTCACTCACCGGGGGATGGGTGACCGGGACGTAGATCTCGGGGAGCTCGGTCAGGCCGGTGCGCGGTGCCGGGTGCGCCGGATTGGTTCGGCCGAGCTGCCGCGCGAACTCCAGGTGCTGCTCGGTCGTCAGGTGCTGATCGGCGAAGAACAGGACCGAGTGCTCCGCCAGCGCGGCGTGAAGCGTCTCGACAGTGGTGGGGTCCAGTGGCCGGGCCAGGTCGACGTCCAGGACGTCGGCGCCGATGGTGCCGGTGACGGGGCGGATCTGTAGGGCCATCGGCTATGCCCCCGTGCCCTGCGCCCGGCGGTCGGTCGGCCCGAACGGCCGGTCGCCGCGAAGACTCACCCGCCGGCTGACGCGGTGCGCGTCGCCGTAGTCGTCGACCGCGTAGTGGAACGTTGCGCGCTGGTCCCAGATCGCCAGGCCACCGGGGCGCCAGCGGTACCGCACGACGTGCTCGGGCCGGACCACGTGCTCCTGCAAGAAGGTCAGCGTGGCCTTGCTCTCGGTCTGGGTCAACCCTTCGATGGCCGCGGTCGCCGCCGGGTCGACGTACAGGCCCCGGCGCCCGGTCTCAGGGTGGACACGAACCACGGGATGGCAGACCGGCGGCAGGCCCGCCACGTCGTGCCCGTTCCACTGGCCGCGCAGGTCGCGCGCCGGCGCGCCTCCGTACCCGTTGCCCCAGCTGTTGAAGTCGTGGACCGCCACGAGCGGGTCCACGAACCGCTTCCAAGTCTCACTGAGCGAGTCGTAGGCGGCCTGGGTGGAGGCGAACAGTGTGTCGCCGCCGGCGGGGGGGACCTCCACGACGTTCAGGAACGAGACCGCCGGAGGCTCGTCGACATAGGTGATGTCGGCGTGCCAGCGCGGCACCTTGCCCCTGCCGGTGGCCGTGTCGAACTGCGCGATCTCCGGGTGGCCGGCCGTGTCGCCGAGGATCACCGGCCAGGCGGGGGTGATCTCGCCGAACTGCTCGGCCACGGCCCGCAGGTCGTCTCCGACCTGCGGGTCTGAGAAGAACACGACTTGGTGCTGGAGCAGGGCGGCCCAGATCTCGTGGACGACCTCGGGGGCCAGCGGTCGGCCGAAGTCGACGCCGGTGATCTCGGCTCCGATGCTGGGGGTGAGCGGCTGAACGTTTCGCCGCTCACCCACCGTCGCGACACTCATCGGGGCACCGACTGCGGGTCGATGATCGGGTTGAAGACGACCGACACGTTGCGCTTGTGTTTCACCCCGCCGGCCGCGTAGGCGGCGTCGACGATCGCCTGCTGGCGGGCGATGAAGCTGGGGTCGCCGACCTTGTAGAGGCGGCTCTTGGCGCCGTTCTCCCAGTTGATCTTGGCTAGTTCGGGTGTCTGCTTCTGGACGTCCTGGTAGACCTTCTCGACCGCGGCCTCGTTGTTCGGGTACCAGTCGCTGTAGAACTTGCTGAACCGGGAGAAGAAGTCGCGGATCGCGGACAACTTGCCCGGGTCCTTCAGCACGTCCGCACGGGTGATGAAGCCGGCGCCGCCGGCGATGCCGAGGTCCTCGTTGGTGGCCAGGCGCACGGCCTCACCAGAGTCGACGACCCTCTTGATCTGCGCATACCCGGTCACGACCGCGTCGACCTGGCCGGCGACGAAGGCCGCGGCGGCCGCCTGGTTGTCGGGCAGCTGCACCGGCTTGATGTCATGGACGGTCAGCCCGGCCTGGGCAAGCACCTTCACGTAGCCGGCGTAGATGTTGCCGCCGAAGTTGTAGGAGATGGACTTGCCCTTGAGGTCCTGCAGCGTCTTGATGTTCGCCGACTTGCGGACGAACAGCGACGGCGCCGGGTAGGGCGCGTCCTTGGCGGAGACACCGCCGATCGTGTAGATCTTCGGCCCAGTCTTGGACCAGTCCTCGTTGGCGTTGGCCGCTTCGAACGCCGCGGTGTTCTCACCGACCAGACCGACATCGGTCGCCTTGGAGTACAGCGCGGAGATCTGCGCGGCCGGGCCGGAGATGACGGGCGTCTCGAGCTTGTACGGCAGGTCCTTGAACAGGCCCGACGCCTCGAGCAGGGCAGGGTAGTCGGCCGTCTGGAAACCGAATGCCAACGTGACGTTCGACTGGCCACCCGAACCACCGGTCGGGCCGCTGCCGGTGGACCCGGCGGAGCTGCTGCACGCAGCCAAGGTGGCGCCGAGGACTACGGCGGAGGTGAGTGCAGCGAGCCGGCGACGAGCGCGGGCCGTGATACGGGCAGGGATGGACACAGGTAGTTGCTCCTTGCTAGGTGACGGATGGAACACAAAGGGGGGAACTCCGTGGGGGTCCGTCAGGAGTGACCCTCTGCAGACGCCTCGGCCTTGGTGGACCTAGCCACGCCCAGCTTGGCGAGCAGCAACGCACGCAGTTCGAGGAACCGCGCATCGCTGCGCTGCCGCGGCTTGTCGATGTCGACGGTGACGTCGACATCGATCGTGCCGTTGGCGAGAATGAGGATCCGGTCGGCGAGCAGGATCGCCTCGTCGACGTCGTGGGTGACGAGCAGTACCGCGGGACGGTGTCGCTGAATCAGCTCGTCCACCAGGTCGTGCATACGGATGCGGGTCAAGGCGTCCAGCGCGGCGAACGGTTCGTCCAACAGCAACAGGCCGGGTTCGGTGACCAGCGCCCGGGCGAGCGCGACCCGCTGGGCCTCGCCACCGGACAGGGTCACCGGCCAGGCGTCGCTGTGCGTGGCGAGGCCCACCTCGGTCAACGCCGTGACGGCCCGCGAACGGTCACGTCGAGCGTTGCGGCTGCCCAGCACGACGTTGCGCCAGACCCGCCGAGCCGGGACAAGGCGCGGCTCCTGGAACACCACCGAGCGGGCCTTGGGGACCAGCACGTGGCCGCCGTCGGCGGCGTCCAGACCCGCCAGGATCCGCAGCAGGGTGGTCTTGCCGGTTCCCGACGGACCCAACAGGGCCACGAAGTCACCCTGCTTGAGCCGCAGATCGACACCGTCGAGGACCGCCCGGTCGCCGAACACCCGCCGGACGCCCCGGGCGTCGAGGACGAAATCGTTCTCGGTGTCGACGGCGTGGGACGGCCGCTCGGTGGCCGGGTGATCGAGCGTTTCAGCCGATGGTGACACGAGGCCTCCAGGGAAGTGCGAAGTGCTCGGCGAGGCGCATGACCACGTCGACGACGATGCCGAGCAGCGCATAGATGAGGATCCCGGCGATGACGATGTCGGGTCGCTGGTTCTGGTTGGCGTTGTTGACTAGGTAGCCGATTCCCTGTCGGGCGTTGATCTGCTCGGCGAGGACGAGGGCCAGTAGCGACACGCCCGCGGCGTAGCGCAGACCGGTCAGGGCGGCGGGCAGGGCCGTCGGGAGGATCACGCGTGTGGCAAGTCGCCATCCACGCAGGCCGAAGATCTGGCCAGCCTCGACGAGCTTCTTGTCGACGCCACGCACGCCCTGGTACGTGTTCAGGTACATCGGGAAGACCGTCGCCGAGGCGATGAGGATGAGTTTCGGCGTCTCGCCGATGCCGAACCAGGTGATGAAGAGCGGCACGACCGCGATGAAGGGGATCGTGCGCAGCATCTGCAGCGGCGCGTCGAAGACTTCCTCGCCGATCTTCCACAGGCCGGCGAACAGGCCCAGGAACAGACCGATGCTGACGCCGAAGAACAGCCCGATCCCGGCCCGTTTCAGCGAGGCCGGCAGCGCCGCCTGGATGTCCCCGTTCGACCAGAGCTCGCGGTACGCGTCGAGGATCTTGCTCGGCGGCGGGAGGGTGAACTCGTCTGCCCAACCCAGGGTCGAGGCGAGCTGCCACAACGCGATGAGCAGGACGGGGACGAGAACGCGCAGGACCCGCCCGCGCCACGTGTGCACTGCGGCGCGCGCCGGGCCACGCTTGCCCCGCGGTGTCAGGTCCTCCACGGCCGTGCGGACGGCCGGCCCGACGGCGGCGACCGCAGGTGCGGTCGCCGTCTTCAGCGGGACCTCGAGTTCGCCGGTTGTCACGGCGCGCCTCCGGGCGTGGCCGTCCCGGCGGCCGGGCCGACTGGGCGCGTGCCGCGGAGCTGGACGCGGTGCACGATGCGGGTCTCGTCGGGGTCGAAGTCGGCGACCCGGCGGTGCCAGATCGCACGGTTGTCCCAGAACCCCACACCGCCCTGCTTCCACCGGTACTGGATGACGTTCTCCGGCTGGAGGGTGTGGTCGTAGAGCAGGTCGAGCAGCGCCGCGCTCTCGAGCGGGGCCAAGCCCTTGATGTACCGGGTGAACTGCGGGTTGACGTACAGGCCCTTACGGCCGGTCTCGGGGTGTACTGCGACTACGGGGTGCTCGATGCTGCGGCCGTCGACCTGCTGGTCTTCCCAGACGCCGGTGGCGCTGATCGTTGCCGAACGCTGGGCGAGGTCTCCCACATCGTGCACCGCGACCAGGCCGTCGATGAGCCGCTTGATCGGCTCGCTCAGGATGTCGTACGCGGCCTGGGCCGAGGCGAACAGCGTGGCGCCGCCGACCTTCGGCAGCTGCACCACATTGAACACCGACCCGGCCGGTGGCGTCGCTTGGAAGGTGATGTCGACGTGCCAACCGTGGTGCCGGGTGCCCTTGGCGTACTCCTCGGGCTGCCGGCGGCTGTCGAATTCGACGACCTTCTGGTGCTTGTCGTCCAGCGGCGCCAGGATCGCGCTGGGCGCGGTGAGCTCGCCGAACCGCGCGGTAAACGCTGTTTGCTCGTCCGGGCCGAGGTGCTGCTCCGGGAAGAAGACAACCTGGTAGTCGAGCCAGGCTCGGCGGATCGCCGCGATGGTCTCTGGGCTGAGGGGTTGACTGATGTCGACGCCGGTGATTTCGGCGCCGAAGCTCGCGACCAACGGCCGGATCTCGAGCTGCGTCCGCAGGGCGGTGGAAGTCATGACGGTCCCCTGTCTCGGGTGGGTCTCGGATGGTCTCGGGTCAGGCGAAGCTCTTGAACGGGACCGTGTCGTCGGCACGTAGCTCGGCGACGAGGCCGGCCTCCCACGACAGGTAGCGGCGGAACCCGGCCTTGCGCAGTTCCGGGTCGGTCTCTCGCCAGCCCGATGCGACGGCGTCGTCGGCCTCGTGCAGCCACGTCTGATTGCCGTCCTCCAGCGGGAACCCGGCGGCCCGCCAGGCCGCCGTGCCGCCGTCGAGTACGCGGATCGGGCGACTGGTCACCGCGGCCAGATCCGCCGCGGCGTACCGGGCGAGGACACCGTCTTCGCTGGTCAGCACGATCGGGCCATCACCCGCGATCGCCTCGGCGGACGCCGCGAGGCGAGCGCGGACGGCGAACGCAGCCTGCGGGAGGTGTGCCGCGCGGTACTCGAAGCTCGGCTGCAGGTCGAGTACCGTGGCCGCTGCGTCGTCGACGAGCGTGCGCAGTTCCTCGGGCGTGATGAGCGTGAAGCCACCCTCGGGGACGTCGAGCGCGGTGCGGGGAACCGGGCCCGTCTCGAGGCGCTCGTCGGAGAGTGCGTCGTGGAGCACGAAGACCTCGCCCCACCCGAACTGCACGATCCACGACGCGGCGACGGTGGCGCGCACCTCGTCGTTGTCGACCAGGACGATCCGAGCATTGTGGGTCGCGATGTAGCGGAAGACCCACGGAGCCACGTCCCAGCTGGGTGCGGATGCCGCGCCCGGGAGGTGGCCGGCTTCGAACTCCTCGGGGGTGCGAACGTCCAGCACGTACAGCGACCGCTCGTCCGTTTCGGAGCGGAACCTCTGCAGGGTCGCCTTGTCGATCGACCGGACCCCGAACCGCTCGCGGAACCGCTCCGCCGCGGCGTGCGCCGCGTCGAGCGCCGCGCCGGTCGGCAGGGGAGCGACGGAGTGCTTACCGTGGTCGAGCTCGTGGCCCTCCAGGACCCACGACTGGGTACCGCCCTCGAGCGAGACGACCCGGTTCGGCAGCCCGGCATTGATCAGCACCTGCGCGCCGAGGATGCTGCGGGTGCGTCCGGCGCAGTTAACGACGACCAGCGAGTCGGGCGAGGTCACGACCTGCGCCGCGCGGTACACCAGTTCGGCGCCGGGGATGGAGGTGCCTCCGGGCAGGCTGTGGTTCTCGAACTCCCTGATCGGGCGGCTGTCGAGCAGCACCACGTCCTCGCCGGCCTCCCGTTTGCGCAGGAACTCGGGGACGCTGACGTGCGGGGTCTCGTACACCTCCTCGATCCACTCACCGAATGCCTGGCCGATCACGTGGTCGCCGCCGTTCTGCACCTTGTAGCCGGCCTCGGCCCAGGCATGCAGCCCTCCGTCGAGCACCTTGACGTCCGGGTAGCCGAGCTCGCCGAGACGGCGGGCCGCCCGCCCCGCCAGGTCCTCCTCGCCACCGTCGTAGACGACGACCGGTGTGCTGCGGCGGGGGATGAGCGAGTCGACCCGCAGCTCGAGCAGGCTCAACGGGATCGCGATGCCGAGCAAGATCGAGCCCTGCTCCGCCGTCACCCGCGCCTCCCGGACGTCGACGAGTGCGTACTCGCTGACGCCGGCGAGGAGGTCGTGCAGCTCGACCGCGCCGATCGTGGACGTGGACGTGGCGAGACTTGTCATGGTGTCTCCTTAGGACGGGACCGGTTGGCCGGCGCGGTTAGTAGTAGATGAATCCGGGGATGCCGCCGCCCGCGACGATCCCGTCGCCGGTGATCGCGACGCTGCGCGGCGAGGCCAGGAAGGCCACCACCCAGGCGACCTCCTCAGGCTCGACGACGCGCCCGATGACGTTGTTGATGTGCGACTCGCGAGTCGCCTCGTTGATGACCGCGCGATCGCGCAGCTCGAGGTAGCGCTCGGTGCGGGTGGCGCCGGGGTGCACCACGGTGACGTTGATGCCGTGACGCCCGAGCTCGTCAGCGACGTTCTTGGTAAGCGCGGTGACGCCGGCGTTGCGGACGGACCCTATGACGGAGACGGTCTGGCGAGAGCCGGTCCCGCTGATGTTGATGATCCGGCCCCACTTGTTCTCGATCATCAGCGGTGCGACCGCACGGATCGTGCGCAGGTAGCCGATGACCTTGACGTTGATTTGGCGCTGGAACCACTCGTCGGTCGCGTCGGTGTAGCTGGGACCGTGCTGCGCGGGCTGTTCCGCGGCGTTGTTGACGAGGATGTCCACGCCGCCGAACTCGCCGCGGACGGTCTCGACGAGGGCCTTGACGGACTCGTCGTCCCCTGTGTCGGCGGTGACGGTGAGGATGTCGGCGCCGATCTCGTCCTTGATGCGTTTGGCCGCATTGTCCAGGACGCCGGCCCGGCGCGAGGTGATCGCTACCGACGCGCCCTGGCGCGTCAGCTCCAAGGCGATGGCGTATCCGATGCCGGTGCCGCCGCCGGTGACGATGGCGCGCTTTCCGTCCAGGTCGTAGCCCATGTGAACGTCCGTTCCGTGGATGAGGCGGCATGCCACCGACCGTCCGGAGGCGGCCGCGGACATACTGTGCGATGCATGGGGGGAGTTGCGGCAGGGTCAGCCGCGTTCACTGAGTCTCGGGGGCGCGCACCGATCGGCTCCGAGCCGACCCTGACGGTGGGCAAAAGCATGAGCAGCGGTGAATGTGCCGCTACTGGTGCAAGATCGAGAGCCTGCGCTGCAGGATCAACAAGCGGTGGCGACGACGCGCATGAGGTCGACCTCGCGTCGGGCGGTCAGCATGCAAGTGCGCGGCATAATGTCGACTATACCTATAGGAAAGATAGGTTGGCAACCGCGAGCCGTGGGAGCAACGTGGATAGTGCGCTATCTACGGGCGTCACCAACCGATGCGCCCGCAGCGCCTTCGGCAACGCGCAAGCCAGAGCCGACAAGACCGCTCGATCCGAGCACGACAACCGCGGCCGACCGGCCTGACGACGCAACACCGCTACCTCATGACGCAATACCAGGATCTCCAGGGCTTTGGCCGCGTCAGTTCCTTCAGCCGATCGAACGCTCGCGAAGCAGGCCCAGAACCACCGGGTCGATCCAACCAGGGAGGATCATGCGCTCTTCGAGGTTTTCCCGCCCGGCCCAGCCGTCCAGCGACCGCCACAGTGCATCCAGATCGTCGCTGGCACCTCTAAGCGGATCGAGACGGTTCAACGCGTCGGCGACCTCGTCGGCGAGATCCCCGTTCAGTTTCAGTAGCGAGTCCGGATTCGGGCGCTCGAAGTACAGCCGGTGGAGGTTCAGCAATCGGCGCAACTCGATGATCGGCTGCGAGTGGTCATCCACCCGCAGATCGATCCATCGATCGGTATGACCCCCGTAGCCGCCCTCGTGCCGGACAATGACCACGGCGGCGGACTGCTGGCCCCGCGCATCTCCACCCGCCTCAGCGGCCTCCTGCAGAGCGGTGACCAAACGGATTCCGAGGTTGGGTTCGGTGGACGTAGCGGCAAGGGAGTCGGCCATCGCGTGCAGCACTCCATGACCGACGAGCATGTTCCCGACACACACGAAGCCGTCGCCGGCCAAGTGGCCCGCCCATCCGGTACAGCCACTGCCGGTGTGCGCCGCGCCCATGCCTGTGCTGTCGATGATGCCGACCTGTCGCCGATCTGACCGTTCATCTTCGGCCAGCAGCGCCGCTAGGGTCTCGGTCGCACTCGACCCGCCCGCGAGCAACCGCAGTCCTCTCGCTCCGAACGACCCGTTCGCCAGGGCCTGCGTCGCGATCGCGCCGGTGTCGGCGGCCGCCGAAGGGACGACCGCACCGACGGCCAAGAACTTCGACTGGGTCGCCACCCCAAGGTCGCCGGTGCGCTCGTCACGCGCTAGCACCGAAAAAGTCATCGCTCAACAATTCGCCGTCGCGTCGAACGGCGTGCGGACCACGAACACGTCCCGGAGAGCCGTCATGTCGTCTCCTGCGAATCCCCAGCCGAGTGCCGCTTCGCGAGGGTGTCTGCGATCCGGACCAATCCCGGTGCGATCGATGCCGAAGCCGTTTCGTCGAGGACCGCGGCGAGCTGCGAAGCGGGACCACCGATCAACATGGTGACGCCGACACCGTGGCCCGGGCGTGCGCTCGGTCCGTGAGACACCGCCCCGACCGCGATATATCCGCTGCGGTAGGACCGATCGGCTGCAGCGTCCAGATCGGCGAACGCGATCAAGTCACCGAACCGGATGCCGGAAGGCAGCAGATCAATGTCGCCGACCTCCAGGTCGCCGATCCATGGGTCCTGGCCCAGACCCGCGGCGGCCCAGCCTGCGTGGACGACCGCCCGCACGGGCACCTCGATCCGGTGGCCGCGAACTGTCAGGCCGAGGTGGTCGAGCAATTGCGGGTCACTGTTGAATACCTGCACCGCTGGCTGATCCGTCAGAGTCAGTCCCCTGCCACGAGTGCGAACCGCGACGGAGTCTCCCGGCGTGAGGGATGCCTCCGCCGACTCGAAGAGTTCCACGGACAGATGAGTGGGAGCCCAGAAGCCCGGCGCGAGACCGCCCCGCTTTCCGGCGATCACTCCGATCGGACGTCCGGTGCTGTCGAACACCGAATTACCCAGGCAGGACAGCAGATGAACGTCACCGACCGCAGCCGGCAAAACCGGCTCGGACTCCAGGCATGCTCCGGGCATCAGATGATCCGCGGTCGCCGCGGAGCCCACGAGATCACCGACGTGTACGCCGATGCTGATTCCCCCATTGCCGGGCAGGATCCTCGATTGGCCGTCCCGGTCGGGAAACGTCAGCTCGGGCAGCACCCGAACCGGAGCAATGAATGCTCGGGCCGTCACTGTGACAAGGCTCTCGCGGTTGTCCCGCGGATCATGCGCCGCCCGGTCAGGGGCGCCGGCGGTCACAGCCGCACCCCATCAGCCATCAGCCCCGTCAGATTCGTCCCGGGCACCACCGACACCACGAACCGTTCCACAGGTCCGCTGAGCAAGGTGATCATGCCCAGACCGTGGCCACCCCCCAGGGAACTGCCGTGGACGACCGCGCCGACCGCCAGCCAGCCGTGGCGCCGTTGTCGTCCGAAGCGGTGGTCGTGTTCCTCCAGTAGGACGATCGACCCGAAGTCCAGGTCGTGTACCTGTTCGCCGGCAGCCGGATCGAGATCGAGATTGTAGCCATTGGCCGGCATGCCGATTCCTGCCGCCGCCACAGTGGGCGGCAACACCGCTGCGACTTCGACCCTCATCTTGCCGTCCGAGGTGACCTCCGGGAGCAAGGTCGTCAGCAGCGAAGGGCTGCAGGAGTGCACCGCCACGTCGGGAAAGTCGACCAGTGAGAGGCCGGACCCGTTCGCCTCGACGGCTACCTGGTCTCCCGGGACAAGCCGCTCTAGATCGGGTTCGGCGAAGGTCGCCAGCACCCCGCCGTGTTTGCCGTAGACGAAACCCTCGGCGCCGGCCGCGGCTCCGCTGCGCACCACTACCAGGTTGCCCACACAGCACAGAGCCTGTAGCGCAGCGTAGGCCGCCGGGTCCGAATGGCCCAGCGACGCACCGGGTTCGAGGTGGTCCGAGGCCCACCGTCCGGCTGGACCACCGATACGGTGACCCAGCACTACGCCGCCCTGTCCGGGGCGCACCCGCCGCGTCCCGGACCGGTCGGACACCGCATTCGCCTGTGCTGGGCTCACGGTGGCTGTGAGGCGCACCAGCACGGTGTCGGCGGCGTTCGAGCGGGGTGGACTTCCGGCGGTCATCTCATCCGATCCATCGCGTCGGAACGCGCGAAGGTGTTGAGCACTGTCTCTCCCTGCAGCCATCGCGTCAGGTTGGTGACGAAAAGATCCACAATGTGGACGTTCTCCTCGGCCGTGGTGCTGGCCGAATGTGGGGAGATCAAAACGTCTTCCCTGTCCCACAGCGGGGAATCGTTCGGCAGGGGTTCCGTTTCGAAGACGTCGAGCGCCGCTCCGCCCAGGTGGCCCGACTCCAGAGCCGCGATCAGGGCCGTCTCCTCGATGATCTGTCCCCGGGCCACGTTCACCACGAGGGAGCCGCGTGGCATCGCCTCCAGTTCGGCGGCACCGATCAGGTGATACGTCGATGTCGACAGCGGCGAGCAGAGCACCAGTGCGTCGATTTCGGGCAGCACGCCGGGCAGTGCCGACAGCTCGACCACTTCCCGAACGCCAGGCGGTGGCGTGCCCGGCACCCGGGACGCGCCGGTGACATGCAGGCCGAGCGCGGAGAGATGTTGCGCGACCTGTCGGCCCACGCTGCCCATGCCTACGACGAGAGCCCGTTTACCCGCGAGCCTGTTTGTGGTGTAGCGCTGCCAACGGTGCCTGCGCATCTGCTCGCGCAGCATCGGCACCTCTTTGACCAGATACAACAGGCCCAGTGCGACGAACTCGGCGAGCGGCACGGCGTGCACCCCGGCGGCCGTGGTGAAGGTGATGTCGCTGTCGATCAGGCCGGTTTCGGTGAGGAATTCACCGATGCCCGAGCTGGTCGCCTGGACCCAGCGCAGCTTCGGAGCCGTGCTGCGCAGGTCCGCGGGGCGGTGCCAGTCGAAGTCGAAACTGACGTCGGCACGGGCCAGCAGTACCTGCCACTTCGCCAGTTCGCTCTCCGATAGCGCACGATGGCTTCCGTTGTGATCCCCGGCGTAACCAGGGGTCGGCAGCAGTTCGGGCTCGTACAGCACTCTGATGCGGGGATCGACCTGTTCGATGCGACGCACCTCGCGTTCGTCGAGGTAGGACGCGATGAGTACGTACAACGGATCGTTGGGTCCGGGTGTCAAGCAGGCTCTCCCTCATGTGCGACTGATCCGTGCAAATGGCACGCCACGTCGTGGTCCGGTTGCCACGGGCGTAGCTGCGGGTCTTCTTGGGTGCAGATCGCCATGGCCTCAGGGCAGCGGAGCCGGAACGGACAGCCGGTCAGCAGTGCTGCCCCGTCGACCTCCCCGCGCTCGCGTTGCGGCGGTAGCGGGCGCACCACGGCGCCGTCCGGTCGTTCGGTCAGCTGCGGACTCGTGCGGGCGAGTAGCACCGAATACGGATGTGCGAGTTCACTGAGGGCCGATCGTCCGTAGCGCCGTTCAACGATTCGTCCAGCGAACATCACAACGGTGCTGTCCGCCACGTAGTCGACGACGTGCAGGTCATGACTAATGAAGATCATAGACAGGTGCAGCTCGGACTGCAGCGAGAGCAGCAGGTTGAGTATCTGCGCCTGGACCGAGACATCCAGCGCGCTCACGGCCTCGTCGGCGATCAGCACGGTCGGCTCGGCCGCCAAGGCCCGCGCGATGCATATCCTCTGGCGCTGACCACCGGAGAACTCGGCCGGTCGACGCTGTGCCGCTGCTGCGGGAAGGCCTACCAGGTCGAGAAGTTCCCGCACCCGGCAGGCACGCCTATTCGCCACGGTCAGCCGGTGGACCCGCAGCACCTCATCCAGAGCCGAACCGACCGTCTGGCTCGGGTTGAGCGAGGAGTACGGATCCTGGAACACCGTCTGGATAGTGCGGCGCTGGACCCGCAGCGCCTTACCCCGCAGTTCGGTGAGGTCAGTGCCGTTCAGTAGCACCGTGCCGGTGTCCGGCCGTTCGAGAAGGGTCAGGCAACGGGCCAGGGTGGTCTTGCCGGATCCGCTCTCGCCGATCACACCCAGTGTGCTGCCCCGCATTAACCGGATCGAGGCGTCGATCAGCGCGGGTGCCGGTGTTCCGGTTCGGCGCCCGAACTGCCCCGCGCGCCGGTACGTCTTTCCCAGCGAGGTGGCATCGAGGACGATCTGCTGTTGCTGTCCGGTCGTCATCCGTGGCTCCTCTCGACATTCAGGCCCGGCTCGAGCGGGTGCAGGCATCGGACGGTGACCGAGCCTTGTACCGGCACCGGCACCGGCGACATCGGAATCGGGGCCACGAGACAGTCGGGTTGAGCCCGCGGGCAGCGGGACGCGAAACCGCAGCCCGACGGCAACGAACCCGGATCCGGAGGAGAACCCGGGATGGCCGCGAGCGTGCCCCGTGCATGGCCCTGGGGGTGACTGGACAACAACCCGGCCGTATACGGATGACGAGGGCGGGACAGCACGTCGGCCGCCGCCCCCTGTTCGACCAGTTCCCCTGCGTACATGACGCCCACGACATCGCTGGAGCCTGCGACGACCGCGAAGTCGTGCGAGACCAGCAGGATGCTCATCCCCTCTTCGCGCCGCAGTTCGTCGATCAACGCGAGGATCTCCGCCTGGACGAGCACATCCAGTGCGGTGGTGGGTTCATCGGCCAGCAGCAGTGACGGCCGGGACGCCAGCGCCATCGCGATGACGATCCGCTGCCGCATACCGCCGCTGAACTCGTGTGGGTACGAGCGTGCGCGCTGCGCCGCATCCCGGATCCCGACCCGCTCCATCAGATCGATCGCACGGATCCGCGCCTGCCGGCGGCTGAGCTCGTGATGAGCCTGGACGACCTGGGCGATCGCGGTGTCCACCCGCATCAACGGGTTGAGCGCCGACATAGGGTCCTGGAAGATCATCGCGATCCGCGCTCCGCGGACCGTTCGCAACTGCCGTGGCGACATGTTCAGCAGTTCCTGATCTCCGAGGCGAACGGAGCCGCGTGCGGTGACACCGCGTGGCAGCAGGCCGAGGATCGCCCTGTTGGTCAGGGTCTTCCCCGATCCGCTCTCGCCGACCAGCCCGAACACCGTGCCCGGCTCGATAGTGAAGGACACGTCACGGACCAGTGGCCTGTCGGCTTCGACGCCCAGGCTCTGGACCACCAGCCGTTCCACGCTAGCTCTGGACATGGCGCACCTCATCGGCCAGAGCGTCACCGAGTACGCCGAACACGAAGCTCACTGCGAGAATGCCCAAGCCGGGAAAGATCACGACCCACGGAGCGGTCAGGATCAGATCCTGGCCCTGAGCGATCATCACGCCCCACTCTGGTGTGGAGACCGATGCGCCCAGCCCGAAGAATCCGAGTGCTGCGCCTGCGACGATGTCGAGTACGAAGTCGCTGGCCGCGAAGACGATCGCCGGTGCGAGCGCATTGGGCAGGATGTGCCGAAGAGCTATCCGCGCCGGGGAATATCCGAGTGAGCGAGCTGCCGTGACGTAGTCACGCTGCTTGATCGACAACACCTGTCCGCGCACGATCCGGGCGTAGGACACCCAGCTGACCAGCGACACCGCGATGAAGAAGCTGGACAGCCCGGGGCCGAGCATGGCGACGATCGCGATCACCAGCACCAGGAAGGGAAACGCGGTGACGATGTCGACGATCCGGCCGACGACGGCATCGATGACACCGCCGCGGTAGCCGCTGATCAGGCCGATGAGCACCC
>JAOPYK010000126.1 GCA_025964695.1 Streptosporangiaceae bacterium
GTTGACCTGGAGCAGCCTGTTCCGTCGTCATGCATTCCGTTAGACAATCGGACCTCTTCGGTGTGAATTATCGGCACGTTCCCGAGGATCAGGCACTCCCCCAGCCTGCTGTGCGAATCGGATCTCACCGTGTCCTGCTGTGTGTCGCTGAGTCCCGTCAGGTTGCTGTACTCGGTAGCTGTACAGCGGAGGGACCTCGAACCGTGTGATCTCAGGGTGTGCCTCCCGATCGTCACCCAGTTGGTCACCCATGAGAGGTCATGCGCCCATGCGCCTCAACGTGGTCGATCGATCGGAAACAGGCGTAAAACGAGGCATGGGGTCGGCATGATGAACAAATGAGCAGACGCAACGAACTTCGCTCCTACGCTTTGGCGAGACTGACAGACGGCATGATCGTTGCTGGCTTGGAGACCTCGGGCGGTCAGCGAACTCATGCGGCTCGGCTCCGGGACCTGCAAATTGATCTCGATTTTCCGAACGATCTGCAATACGTGAGCGTGACGACCCTGTGTGCACGCCGCGGGACTTACCACCCCCTTGGCGGGGGTATGCCTTACACCTACGACGAGCTTCCGACGCTGAAGCTGTATAGGCCCGGCGAGTTGTTCCGCGAACTAGAAGACCGGGCAGAGGAACAGCGGAAACTCGATCCACGCGGGAATCTTGTCCCCCATTGGCGCGGAGGTCCGGTATCTTGCTCACACTGTCGGAGCGCACTGCATCTCATCGCCAGTGACTCGGCCTGATCATCCCTTCCGCCGTCGTCTCGACCTCGGGGAGCGGGGCAGGGCCAGGGCAGCCTGGGTGGAGTGCGCCAGATTCACTGCCTCATCTGGCACGTCGCACCCAATGACACTTAAGCGTCAACGGGTCAGCGGTCCATCCCCAGATCTACTGGTTCTGTTTTCGCGTGGTCAGGACCTGGGCGAACGTAGGGACACTCTTTCTGACCTGCTCGGATACCTCTTGGTAACTCTCGTCGTCTCGCATGTGATTCGGACGGCATGTGCCCTGCATGTGCCCGCCACGCTGTCTCGTCCGTGGTCGACTCACCTTCTAGGTGAGCGTGCTGGCGCAACCTCCCCTACGAGTGCGCACAGCCGGCACCTGGCCAGTCCTGGTCTCTTCGGTGTGAAGCAGAACAGGGCCCCTTGATACCCAGGCTTCCCGCTCAGACGCTGGCTCTTCGATCTCAGACCGGGTCAGTTGGCCTTAGCGTATGCCTCTCGGTCGTCACCCAGTTGGTCACTCGCCGAGCTGCCCGTTGACGTTAAGCGTCAAGTCGCTCACCTGGCAATCCCGGTTGACGTCAGGAGTGGATCAAGTTATCGCCCAGGAGAAGCAAGTCGCCGCGCCGCCTTGCAGGGCGAGGTGGATGCGGGAGTAGAAGGGGACCCTGTTGCTTCGATGAGGGGTCCCGATGCTTGCGCGTTGGATGAGAACCACGAGGGAAAATCGCTGCCCGGAACCGCCGGGGCGGTGCGATAAGCGCGGGTGGTGGGCCCTCGTCCGGATAGTTGCGGCCGCGTTGGCCGTCGCGGTCGGGTTGGCGTCACTGATGGCCGTGCCTGCCACAGCGGCAGCAAAGGCGCAGGTTGTCGAGCGCGCCTACGTGACCAACATTGTTACGGGCAGCGTGTCGGTGATCGATACCGCGACCAACATGGTCATCGCCACCGTCCCCGTCGGGACCGAGCCCATTGCGGTGGCGGTCACTCCCAACGGAGCCCGCGCCTACGTGGCCAACAATGTTTCGAACAATGTGTCGGTGATCGATACCGGCACCAACACCGTCATCGCCACCATCCCCGTCGGGGGCGGTCCCTTTGGGGTGGCGATCACTCCCAACGGCACCCGCGCCTACGTGACCAACTCGGGCTCGAACGACGTGTCGGTGATCGATACCGCGACCAATATGGTCATCGCCACCATCCCCCTCGGGGCCGGGACTCAGCCCATTGGGGTGGCGATCACTCCCAACGGCACCCGTGCCTATGTCACCGACTTTGGCGGCGCCTCGAACAGCGTGTCGGTGATCGATACCACCACCAACACCGTCATCGCCACCGTCCCCGTCGGGTCACAGCCTTTTGGGGTCGCGATCACTCCCAACGGCACCCGCGCCTACGTGACCAACGAGAACTCGACAACGGTGTCGGTGATCGATACCGCGACCAACATTGTCATCGCCACCATCACGGTCGGGAACAGTCCCGCTGGGGTGGCGATCACCCCCGACGGCACTCGCGCTTACGTGGCCAACCTGAACTCGAACACCACCGTGTCGGTGATCGATACCACGACCAACATGGTCATCGCCACCGTCACCGTCGGGACCAATCCCATTGGGGTGGCGATCACCTCGGACGGCACCCGCGCCTACGTCACCAACGTGAACTCGAACAACGTGTCAGTGATCGATACCGCGACCAACACGGTCATCGACACGATCCCCATGGGGACCCGTCCTTATGGTGTGGCCATCGGGCGTGTCGTTATGGGCGCCTCGACGACGACGGTGACGGCCTCACCGAACCCCGCCAGGGCCGGCCAGGCGGTCACCCTCACCGCACACATCACGTGCACGATGGGGACACCGACCGGGACAGTGGAGTTCTTCGACGGCACCACCAGCCTCGGCACCGCGACCGTCAGCGGCGGGACCGCCACCTTGACCGTCAGGAACCTCGCCCCCGGCGACCACCAGATCACCGCCACCTACAGCGGCGACGCCAACTGCTCGGGCTCGACCTCCCCGCCGATCACCCTCACCATCAAGCCCAGACCGCGGCACCACCCAGGCACACACGTCGAAGACCACACGGGAAATAGCAGCCATACCAGCCATACCAGCCATACGGCAATCAGTGTGAAACTCAGCTAGTCGGCCAGCAGCCGGCACGGACGGTCGCACCTGGCGGCGGCCAGCGGACGGGCTGGCACCTGCCTGCCCGCAACGGCCCGTCGTGAGGCCCCGCGAGGGGTCCCCGTGCAAGTCGGGAATCGGCCAGCGGCACCGTCGGATGCTGCGGCTCGGCCACCTGTCTGGTGCACGTCGTCCGTCAGGATGATTGGGCGTCGGTTTCGTGTCCCGTTCTCTCGCCGATTCTGGACTGTTGTTGTCCGAGGCAAGGGCATCGGTGGCGTCCGGAATCTGAGATAAAAGGGGACGGGCGCGGTTCCGGTTTCGTGGTCAGGTTATGCGATGGTGCCGACATTTTCGGGTTGATCATCTTAGCGCGGTTGTGTTCCCGCTCAGTGGCGACGAGCAGTGACGATCCAGGCGCAGGAGTTGAACCAGACACCGTCGTCGCTGGTGTGCGCGGCGAGCGCCTCGCGCAACCGCCCGAGCGCGCGGTCCGCGGCGGCGGGGTCCAGCCGTTTCAGTGCGTTGCTGGTGCTGGTGAAGCTGCGGACCCAGTCGAGGGCGCTTGCCACGTTCGGGCCATAGTAGACCGGCTCGTGGACGTCGATGAAGGTGACGTCGGCGAATCCTGCGGCCTCCAGGACTTCCGTCACGACCGGCGGGTCGGCGAGCGAGAATGGATCCGGTCCCCCGGAAGGGAGGGCTATTGGCCCTTCGGCTGCATCGAGGGATTGGTGGATGGCGACGTCCCACTCGTTGCGCTCGTGGGCCTGCCAGACCATCATCACCAGGCGGCCGGTCGAGCGCAGCGCCCGCCTGGTGTTGGCGAACGCGGCGACGGGATCGTCGAAGAACATCGTGCCGAACCTGCTGATCGCAAGGTCGAAGCGCTCGGGCGGAAAGCGGTGGTCCTGCGCGTCGGCGCGTTCGAAGGTGGCGTTGCCGAGCTCCTCGGCCCGGGTGAGCTCGCGGGCGCGCTCAATGGCGTGTGCGGAGATGTCGACCCCGAGCGCGCTGCCTGCCTGGGCCGTGCGCGCGGCCTGCCGGGTCGTCTGCCCGGTCCCGCATCCGATGTCGAGGACGTGGTCGCGGAACTGGATGTTGCAGGCCCGGCGCAGTGCCTCGTTATGCCGCCGCAGTTCGGCGTCGTAGCCGCTGGGGTTTGGGCGCTGCTGGTAATCGGCGTCCATCATGTACGGCACCCTGCCAGTTAGCCGGCGGCTGGCCGGCTAGGGCGCCGGCGACCGGTAGGAATCAGTCCTTGCCCGGCGGCGTATGCCTCGAGGCGATCCGCCAGCTCGTGCGGGCGGCTTAGCGCGGGGGTGTGCCCGCCGTCGATCTCGTCGGGGGTGATGCCCAGTCGCTCCCTGGCGACGCGGCGAAGGAAACCGGGAGGGCACAAGCGGTCATCGCGGCAGATCAGGATCCGCGTGGACACGTCGGGCCAGGCCCGCAACGGCGACGGTTCCCCCAACCGGGCCTCCGACTGGCCGCGTGCCCGCTTTAGCGCTTCGGCGGCCAGCTCCGGCGGCACATCCTGGTAGAACAGAGCGATGGCATCGTCGTACCGCTCCCGCACCTCCTGCTCGTACCTCGTACCGGACCAGTAGCCGGCCGGCGCCTCGCCCGGCGCGGGGATCATGGGTGCGACCAGGACGAGCAGTGCCACCGGCACCCGGTCGCAGACGAGTGGGGCGGTGAAGCCGCCCAGCGATTGCGCGACGACGACCAGATCGGCCCTGTCGTCGGCCGCGGCGGCTACGGTGTCCGCGTACTCAGGCAGCCCGGCCGAGTCGTCGTCACAGGGAAGATCCGGAGCTACGGTGTCATAGCCTCGCTCACGCAGCTCGGCCGCCACCAGGTGCCAGTACCAGCCGACATCCCCGGCACCGTGGATAAAGACGAATGTAGCCATCCGGCCCCCTTCCGCCGCTTCGATCCCGACCGGGACCGCCACCTGTTCGTCCTGCTCGGGCGCATGTCGAGGGGCCGCGGTTCCGGTCTCAAAGTCATGTTAGGCAACGGTGCTGACATTCTCGGCGGCGTCGCCGGGCTGGCTGGCGGTTGCGGCGCGTGGCCGCAGCTGGCGGGG
>JAOPYK010000327.1 GCA_025964695.1 Streptosporangiaceae bacterium
CCTGGCAAGGATGGGTATATTTGGCGACCGTCATCGATTGCCATACCAAAGCAGTGGTGGGCTGGGCGATGGACGACAACTACAAGACCTCGCTCATCGAGAAGGCCATCGCAATGGCGGCCCGCAACCACCGGCTCGCCGACCAAGCCATCTTCCACTCGGACCGCGGCAGCAATTACACATCCAGCCGATTCGCCAAGACGCTGAAGAAGCACAAGCTCCGACAATCGGTCGGACGGACCGGAATCTGCTACGACAACGCGATGGCCGAGTCGTTCTTCGCCGCGTTGAAGAACGAGCGCGTCCATCGCACACAATATCCGACCCGCGCGCACGCATACCGTGACGTTGCTCGATACATCGAACTCAGATACAATTCACGACGTCGCCACTCAGGACTTCAGTACCGGACCCCACAACAGGTCCACGACGAGTACCTGGAACGGCAGCTCGCAGCGTGAATTAGCCGTCAAAGAGCTGTCCGGAAAACGCGGGGCCCATCACGGTCGCTCTGGTGTGGGGTTTGGTGGTGTTCGTTTGGCCTCGGTTGCCCGTGGATGCGGGCGCTGACAGCAGGGCAGCCTAACGGCCCTGCGAAAGCCCAGCTCAGCAACGGTGTTCACCGTTTGGCGCCGCATAAGGTCTACCCCGAAACATGAAAGGTTATGGGGCCGAGATCGAGGTGACACGGCTTCGGCCGAGCAGCGCCCACGGCCTGTCGGTCTGGTGGGATGCCGAGGTGATCGCCCTGGGTTGGCGCTTCGGACGGTGATCCGCGAGCCTTACGGCGTGCATATCCGTGGCAACTACTCGCTTGCAGGCGTCATCAAGCAACTCGAATCCATCTCCCAAGCCGCTGAGGACCTCAGCGCCGAGGTCGATCGCCCGCAAGGCAAATGGAGATTTTTGAACTGGGCTGACGCCGCTGAACGCCAACTGCGCAGGTACCTCGTCGATCCTTCTTGGGCAGACGGTTTCATCACGCCCAGGTACATGCATCTGCACCAGGACCGCGACGGTCTCGGTAAGGACTGGGCGACCTTCAACGTCCTACTGCGAGCGGAGATCGACTTTCAGCATGAGCGCATGATCGGCCTGATGGCGGCAATGAAGGAGCTGAGTGGCATCGCTCAACGACCAGGCGAGATCGCGGTCCTGGACACCAACGCCTACTTGCACGCTACGCCGTTTGAGCAGGTCGAGTGGTGCAAGGAACTTCAGCGTAAGCCCGTCCGCATCGTGCTACCGGTCGAGGTGCTCTCGGAACTCGACAAGGTGAAGTACATGAAGGGCGACAGGTCCGACCGCGCTGACAAGGTTCTGAAGGTCCTCGACGGTTACCCGGATCTGTTCGAGCAGAAGGCCGCGGTGGTGCGCCAGAACGTCACCATTGAGGTATTCGCGTTCGAGGACGGTCACCGTCGCGCCGAAAACATGGATGAGGAGATCATCGGCAGGGCGCTGCTGCTTCAACAGGCGGCGGACCGGCCGGTCACCGTAGTCACCGATGATCGGAGCATGCGGGTGCGCGCGGGAGTCCGCGGTCTCCAGGTGTGGCCGATCCCGGACCATCTGCTCCTGCGGAAGCGGGTGACCGCGCAGTAGCGCGCGGTGCTGGCGTTCGGGCACCGGCGCTCCTCGGCCTACCGGGGCGAGATTCCGGGTGCTGTGGCGGCTCACAGCTATGAAGAAGCCCCTGGTAGATGACGTCTCACCATAAGATGCATCTCACCGCGCCGGCCACCTCGCCAAAGCCATCCACGTCCTTCAGAACCGCGACCTACTGCAAGGGTGAAAAAGGCTCAGTGCTCTATTCTGAAGAGTCTTGAAAGATTTCCATTGTGAGGCTGGCGCATGGAGCGCAGATGCATGCGTCGTAGCCGGCTACCAGCCTGGTCGTCCGTTGGCTCCTTCTGCAGAAGGCGCATTCTCGTTCTTGTCCGTCGGGGGTGGACAGTAGCTTGGCTGCGGCAGTTGCGTCATGGCGTAGTGCCTCGATTACCTTGGGTGTCGTCGTTGCCGCTGGGCCGTCTGAAGAGATCCAATGACCCTGTTCGAGACGATCTGCTGCTAGGCGCAAGAGCGTCTCGGTTCTTGTGAGGTCTTGCGCATCTAGGAGAGCCATGCCCCTATCGAGGCGACACAAGGCCACCCCATAGGAAACGGTGAGATCAGCGCAGGCCACGGCTACTTGTTGGTCATCGTTCGCGAGTGCGGACCGACCGGCCTGACTGAGTGCAGCAACGAAGTGGCCTACCTCAGTGGGGGGAATAGATCGTGTGCCGGTCACCTGGCCGGTGGGGTAATGTGGCCCACCTTGTGCTGGGTCGGTGTTGAGATACCAGGGAATAGGCACACTCTCACAGGCAAAGGGTTCTGGCCAGTCGCCCATCCAGCGAGCCAGGAAATCAGCTGTCTTGGGGCGCTGTAGCAGATCGCGGACGAAGAATGCCTCCGGCCCGTGTCTCTCTATACTGACGTAGTTGCCGTAAATTCGGCGCGCGTCTTTGATGTCTGCACGGACGGCAGCCGTGAAGATAGCGAGGATATTGGTAAGAATCTGGGTCGGATTTAGGCGGAAGGCCGGTGGGCAGTCACAGTCATCTGACGGGCCGGCTTGGCACCGTCGACAATGGCTACGGGGGACATTACGCCATGGGTCGAAGCCTTTCGTGCGGTGCTCAACTGGTTCACCGGAGAGGGGGTCGATGTAAAGAATGGTGAGGCCAAGCATCACGGTGGGCGGCCGGATCCGATAGCGGTTTATCCTTCCACCGACCCTGAGCCCTGCCTGCCCCTCCATCGTATTGCAGCCTCTGCACAGGAGGCCACGGATGAACCCTGTCTCGTGATCGTGATCGCATACCAACCGGTCGGCGCGCCTACCGCAGATGGCACACCGTCCATCCTGCCAACCCTCAAGCAAGTCCAGCGCAGCTCGGTCATCGCCGGGTGCTACATCGACCTCATCAGGCGCAGTCCAGTCCCAGCAAGCCGGCTCGGACAACTCAGCCTGCCGCTCATCGGCTGCTGTGCACTCGTCAAAGAGGGCTCGATCGGCAGGCGATAGATGCAACTGGCACGCACCGGGGTCTTGGGGCGAAGGCCAGTGACTGCTCCAATGCACGGGAACGCGTGTGCAGGGGGTCCGGCGGCGGGTCGGACGCCCACAACGACCAGGTCGTGAGTGCGCCGCCCTAGGTGGAGGGCTAGCCGATGTCTTGAGTGGGTCCACGAACGCCATCATGTCGGACGGGTACGACAGTTACCTGATGACGCGATCTGCTGGTGTCCAACCGGACTGGTGGCCTCAATCAGGGTTGGACCGCTGATGTTCCGCATCGTGCGGTCGTCAATTGTCGGGGCAGATCATTAAAGTCAGGCGCCATGGTGACGCCCACTTCACGAGGTAACATCCGTTGGAGCCACGATATGGCGGCCGCTGTCATGCGGGGTGCCGGTGTTGACCCGATCGAGCCGTACCCCGGCACCAGCAAACCTTGGAGGTCCGTGTGTCTTCGCTGTAATCGTGAGGTCACTCCGCAGTTCCGGCACGTCCGGAGTGGAATGAGCAGCGGCTGTATCTACTGCGGAGGCAGGGCGGCCATCGCTCCATAGGAAGCGGCGGCGGAGATCGTGCAGGCTGGGTTCCGGCCGCTGGAACCGTACCCTGGGCGAGCCGATCTGCGATGGCGGTGCACGTGTCTGCGATGCGGGACCGAGGTGATGCCCCGTCTAGCTAAGATCCGCGCAGGCGAGGGCGGGTGCGCGCGCTGCGGCGACATGGCCAGCGCCGAGAAGCGGCGTCTGCCAGATGACAACGCAGCGAAGATCATGATTGAGGCCGGGCTGATCCCGCTGGCCCCCTACCCGGGTAATCACCATCCGTGGCGATGCCGGTGCACTGAATGCGGCACGGTGGTCACGCCCCGGCGTGCCAACGTCGCCCAAGGCCAGGGCGGTTGTGACATGTGTGGCAGGGGGCGATCCATCGCGGCGCGGCGGGGCGACGCCGAACGGGCGGCCGCCGAGATGGTGGCCGCGGGCCTCATGCCTCGCGGCCCCTATCGTGGGGTCGATCATCCATGGCCGTCGAGGTGCCTGCGCTGTCGTGGCGATGCCGCGCCCCGCCTGTCCAACGTGCGTACGTCTGGGCGCGGCTGCATTAAGTGCGGACGCACTGACCAGATCACCGCACAACGTCTGGATGTTGGCGAGGCCATCGGGGACATGCGCGCTGCAGGACTGGAACCGCTAGACGACTACCCCGGTACAAACTACAAATGGCGCTCTCGGTGCATGCGCTGCGGCTGCGAAGTCTATCCGCGGCTGCAAAAGATTCGCGCTGGCGAGGGGGGTTGCAGTACCTGTGCTGAATGGGGGTTCAAAGCTGGCGCTCCGGGGTGGTTGTATGTTCTCCGTCATACCCGCTTGCAGGCGGTGAAGGTTGGGATCAGCGGAGACGCTGCCCGGATCCCAAGGTTCCAGTCCCACGGCTGGAAACTGATTGGCAAGCTGGACTTTGCAAGCGGCGCCGAGGCCATGATGCTGGAGCACGCCGTTCTCGACCGGATCGAGATCGGTTTGGAGCTTGCGCCCTTTCTCAGCCACCGCCAGATGCGCGGACTGGGCGGGTGGACCGAAACCTTCTCCGCACGACAGCTCTCCGCTAGACGGCTAGTCGCGCTCATAACGGAAGAGCAGGAACGGCTGAAGCTCCAGGTCCAGGTCCGGCCGCCCGGGGTTCGATGACGATGCGCCGCAGCTTGGTAACCAGGTCTCCGGAAAGCGGGGGACCTCAGATCAAGACGAGTACGGCTGTGGTCGCCCACCAGGCCGCTGCCCAGTGCTGGGTGAGCATGCCGGTCGCCACATTCACCCCGGCAGCTATGCCGACTGTCCCGGCCACTGCGCCACCCCGCTTGCCGCTGGATTCACCACTGACCGCCCTCTCGAAGCGGAAAGACTCGGCCGACATTGCCACTTCGCACCGAGTATCCCCCGCATGCCCCGGAGCGCTCCCAGAGACTCCGCGAGTACTTCCATCGAAGAATGTCAATACCGAACGAATTTCGAGCAACGTTGACACCGCCGACACGCATCGGGCCGTGTAATCGGCTCCCTGCTGCCAGATGAGCAGCCCCCAATGCGACGTTGGCGTGATTCCGCACCCGCCTGGCCTTGCATGTGCTCGACGGAAGGCGGCCCGACTGGCAGGCTCTCTATCGGAGTACCCCAATGACAAGGAGCATCAAACTCGTGCCTACACCCCCAACCGATCCGTTCACCTACCCGGCCGACACAGCCTGGAAATTTCAGGCACTCCGCACGGACTATGTCCAGACGACGCCGTTGTGGCTGGCATGGGAGCTGCGCGGATCGCCGATCAGCGACCACTACGTTCCTGACGACATCACCGGGAGGGAGCTATGGGACAAGTACCTGGCGAAGTACGCCGACCTCGCTTTCGGAAGACGACCCGTTGGCCTATAGCCGAGGTGACGTCGTGATCTACTGGACCGTGCAGGGCCAAGCGACGTCAGAAAGCGCTCCGTTCCAAACGGGCACCCCAGACAACCTCGGCGACTTCCTGACGCACTACTCCTGGCCAGTACATGCGACCACGGGTGAGCGATGCAACTTCCTGCGGCTGCCGGTGGCCGAGCTGCGCTGGACACTCGGCCAAGGCGACAAGGGCGGGTTCGTTCGCGAGGCTACGGGGTGGAAACCGTCTCCGCTGCAGCCGGTCGTCAACGTCTACGCGTTGTCTCAGGCCGCAGGGATGGGTGGGATCGCCGAGCTCGCCTGACATGGCTCTTCGCTGTGGAACCACCGATAATGCGGCCTCGATCATCGATAGATGATCTTGGGCTCTCTGTCGAAACTGATCACGGCTTCCCAAGTGCCATCTGGCCTTTCGCGGAGCTGTACTGCTTCATGGATCACCGGTGCAGGCCCCTTGATGGTGACATCGCCCTGTTCGATCACCGCTGTTACCCGCTTGCTGGTATCGAGGTGGGCAATCGGCCGTGGGATGTGCTCTAGGGCGTCGATGACCCCTGCCTGCGTCCCCATGTCAAAGGCCGGAACATGTTCGCCAATCTCGCCGACTACCTCGCGGAGCGTTCCTGGCTTCACCTGGGGGAGAGCGGCGGCAACCGGGCCGGCTAGCTGTGTGTCAGACTGCGCGACTGCCTTGAGGAACGCGGAAGGGCCGTGGCTAGGTCGCGCGAACACCTGAATGCCGAACGCTTCGGGAAAGTACCGGGATTGGTAGGTGAGCGTGTCGCCGCAGACCACTTCCTCGGCTGGCATCCCGCTTGCGACAAGGGCGCCCTTCTGTAGATCCCCCGGCTGGTCCAGGACATTGGTCACCGAAGCAAGCCGGATCTCACCCGAAGCGAGCTCTTCAAGAGTTGTCCCGGTGGGAGAGACGATCTCGAGCTTCAGGGCCGCGCCGATGCGCCCTGAATCACCTTCAGCGCGTACGCACGCTAGCAACCCTCTGTTCGTGCTCCTGTTCATACGCCCTATTAGTCGCTTCGTCAGCGTTCCTGCCGAATTGAGAAATTCAGGAGCGTTGCCCATATGAAGAGCCTGGAAGAGAGATTGTGCCTCCACGTCCACGAAGCGTCCATGCGGCGGTGAATCGGACTTTCGAGACATCGTCTGTAGTGCTTGGATGTGCTCGACGAAGAACGTTCGCACCTCGTCTTCGATCTCCTCCTCGAGGCGAGGGGCTCGGAGGGATGCGTCATGTGAGACGAGACTAAGAGTCGCGAAGATGATGTCCAACGTCAGATCCCCCATCGAGAGTCACTCCCGGTATAGCCGATTATGGAAGAATGTGCGACTCGGTGCAATGCGATAACATGTTCGAACAGGTGGCTTGAGTGAATGTCCGACTACACCTTCCAGACGCTGTCTGACACTGAGTTCGAGTACTTCGTCTGCGATCTTCTCAACCAGGAGCTGGGGCTTGGTCTCCACAGCTACCCTGCAGGGCGGGATCAGGGGATTGATCTTTTGCAGGAGTGGCCCGATGGCTACCGAATCGTCGTGCAATGCAAGCACTATGTGAAATCTGATCGATCCAAGCTCGTCAAGGAAGTTGAGAAGGAACTACTCAAAGAGGGCTATAAGACTGCAAACCGGTATATATTGGCAACCTCAAACCAGGTGAGCAGCCTGACCGAGACAGACCTTATGCGAATCTTGAACATCCCACAGGAGGACGTGTGGGGTCCCCGTCGACTGAATGACGTGTTGGGCAGGCACGAAGAGGTCGAGCGCCGGCACTTCAAGCTGTGGCTCTCCTCATCAGGCGTCCTGGCCTCAATGATCAATGCCGGCTGCTGGCACCGCTCCTTCGCCATGCTTGCAGCAGCCGCAGACCGGGCCAAGTTCTGGGTTGAGACCCCCTCGCATCAACTGGCTCTAGACGTCCTTGATCGAGAGGGCGCCTGTGTTCTAACTGGGCCGCCAGGAGTCGGCAAGACTTATCTTGCTGAGATCATTTCCCTGCAACGAGCTCGGGCGGGCTGGCAAGTGATCGACATGCCCAGGCATCTTGAGCCATCTTGGCAGGCACTCAGCCCAGATGATGCGCGACAGTTGTTCGTCTTCCCCGATCCGCTTGGTGAGGTGGACCTGGCCCCAACGGCCCAGGAGGACGCGCACGGAATCCTCTCCTTTATGACGGAGATCGTACGGCGGCGCGATGACAATAAGCGATTGATCATCACGACACCGACCGAGGTCCTGCAACGAGCAGCCCGCTCAAACAGTGTCTCACTTCGACGCTTGGCCGAGGATCGCCGACACCAGTGCGAAGTCTCACTCAGTCAATGGGACGAAGAGACCAGGAAGAGAGTCCTGCTAAATCACCTCCAGTTCGCCGGACTCTCCTCGGAAGAGCGGAGAACCGCAGAGCTCGATCGCAGGACCATCAGCGTCATTCGGCATCGCTCGTTCAACCCCCGTCTCGTCGAGATGATCTCTGGCCAGTTCACCTCCGAGACAACCGCTGACGAAGCGCTCATCCGACTCTCGGCTGCCCTCGCTGTTCCCGAGACTGTATGGACCGTGAGTTGGGCGAATCTCGGCGAGCTCGCGTCGGAGATAGCCCTAACGTTGGCGACGCTCAAGCCCCGCCCCGTGCCCCTTAGTGAACTACGCAAGCTCGTGGCCGACACCAGTACGGCAAAGGAGTGGGGCGAGGTTTGGCGATCTCTGGAACCGATCTGGATCACTGTAGGAGGACCAGTCACCAACCGATCGGTGGCTCTAGCGAACCCTAGCCTGCGAGACTTCCTTCTTGGCACACTCGAAGACACCGACATGGCCAACGAGCGCGTCGACAGGTCCTCCACACTCGAGCAGCTCGCAGAGCTTAGTCACGCCGCCGGAGACCTAACGGCTGATGTAGAGGTGGCCCCGCTCGTCCGCCGGCCAGTCCTAGCGCATGTCTTGCGGCAGCGTCGAAAAGAGATCGCAGAGCGCGTTCAGAAATATGCGGAGGCAGAGCTGAATCAAGCCTCGATGACATCGGGGCTGCGGAACCTGCATCTCGCTGTTGCCCTCCTCTGCGTCTACGGCGAACCGGACACGGTCAGTTGGGTGGTCGAGAAGGTGGTTGAGCTGCTCGTCACCAGCGAGGCGATTCCGGTCATAGGTGGCCTCGCTCTCGCGGCTCGGACCAAGCGGCTGTTCGGCGACACTGACAGAGACGAGGCCGTTGGGCAGCTCTGCGCGGCAGCTTTTGCGAACATGCAAACCTTGAGCGACCTCGACGCGTTCGAGGCGTATGCTGGCCCGCTTGAGCTAGCTCTGACCACAGTAAGCTCGGCGGCCCGCAAGATCATAACTACGGAACTTGCTCACCTCGTCGATGAGTCAGACCCTGACGTCATTCGAAATCAGGCACGTGAGCTTCAAGATCGAGCACGGCTCTATGGGCACTTGATCGAAATTCATGACCTTTTGGACCGTGCAGACGACCTTGAGTTTTCCTGAGCGACGGTCTCCTCTTCGTGCAGCTCGGTGCCCATCGAGCTGCGACACGGGCCGTCAGCCCCCGTCGTCTCCTGCAGAGGAGGGCGGGCTATCGGGACTCTCGTCGTCACCGGCTGTCGGGTCGTAGGTCTCCTGGAAGACCATTTCGGTCAGCCACCGCTTGAACGCTGCGCTTGCCGAAAATGTCATCCGGGCAGGTGGCAGCGTGGAAGGCCGGTGCGGACCCGTCAGGGCGACTATGGCCAAACAGGTGGGAGTAGGTCAGGGGGAAGCGGTCATCACGCCATGATGGTCGGTTGTGCTGTTACGACTTGCCTACCTGACTGTGACGAATACCTTTGCGGTGCTGCGGCTGCTCCCGGTGAGCGACCGGGACAAGGACACCGAAATCCTGGCCCTGCGTCATCAGCTCGCCGTGCTGCAGCGCCAACTGGGCAACGAAAGGGCGCGGTTCACCCCAGCCGATCGGGCCTTCCTCGCGGCGTTGTTGCACCGGCTACCACAGGAGGCGTTACGTCGGCTGCGGCTGCTCGTACGCCCGGACACGATCCTGCGCTGGCACCGCGACCTGATCGCACGCCGGCACGCCGCCAGGTCCACACCAAAACGGCCGGGCCGGCCACCGACGGTGCGTTCCATTCGCGTCCTTGTGCTGCGTCTTGTCCGGGAGAACCCTCAGTGGGGATATCGGCGTGTCCATGGTGAGCTGCTGGTCCTGGGCGTGAAGGTCGCTGCCTCGACCGTGTGGGAGATCCTCAAGGACGCTGGCATCGACCCGGCGCCCGAGCGTGCCTGCAGCACCTGGGCCGGCTTCCTGCGCTCCCAGGCCGAGGCCTTGTTGGCCTGTGACTTCTTTGAGACGGTCACCCTGTCCGGAGCACAGATGTATGTGTTGGCGGTGATCGAACACGGCAGTCGCCGGGTCCAGATCGTGGGTGCGACTGTGCACCCGACCGCGTCCTGGGTGGTGCAGGCGGCGAAGAACCTCGTCATGGATCTTCAAGACGCAGGCTGCCGGGCACGGTTCCTGATCCGGGATCGAGACGGCAAGTATCCCCAGTTGTTCGACGCGGTCTTGAGGGATGCGGGGATCGAGGTTGTGCTCAGCGGGGTCCGGATGCCTCGCATGAATTCGATCATGGAGCGGTGGGTGCAGACCTGCCGGCGCGAGTTGCTGGATCGGACGTTGATCTGGAACCAGCACCATCTGCTCCACGTCCTGCGCGAGTTCGAACGCTTCTACAACGGTCACCGGCCGCATCAGGGCATCGCGAACGCCCGCCCGCTGCGTCCGCTGCCCCCGCCGATCACTGATGCGGACCAGATCGCCCAGCTGAACATACGAAGTCACCAACGCCTCGGCGGCATCCTCCACGAATACCAACATGCCGCTTGAACTGCGCGGATGGACTTTTCGGCAAGCGCAGGGCTCCCGCGAACAGCCAGGATCACGGCGGGATACAGCCCCCACCAGGCCCGAACCAACCATGATCGTCCCCGGATTCGCCCCGCGAGCAACCAACGAGCAACCACGGGTTCCAAACCGACCCAAAACGACGACTGGGCATTCATGATCACTCCATGAATGCCCAGGTCAGACGGGGTGCGCCGTCAGGGACTTGAACCCCGAACCCGCAGATTAAGAGTCTGCTGCTCTGCCAATTGAGCTAACGG
>JAOPYK010000138.1 GCA_025964695.1 Streptosporangiaceae bacterium
GACTTCGCGGTCTCCGACTCCTACTTCGTGGTGGCGCACTTCCACTACGTGCTCGCGGGTACCGTGCTGTTCGAGATGTTCGCCGGCTTCTACTTCTGGTGGCCGAAGATGACCGGCCGGATGCTCGACGAGCGCCTCGGCAAGCTGCACTTCTGGCTGACGTTCATCGGTTTCCACGTCACGTTCCTGGTCCAGCACTGGCTCGGTAATGAGGGCATGCCGCGCCGGTACGCGGACTACGCGAGCCAGTTCACCGGTCTCAACATGTTCTCGTCCATCGCGTCCTTTGTGCTCGGTGCTTCGACGTTGCCGTTCTTCTACAACGTCTACATCACCGCAAAGAAGGGCAAGAAGGTCGAAGTGGACGATCCGTGGGGTTATGGCAACTCACTGGAGTGGGCGACGTCGTGCCCGCCGCCGCGGCACAACTTCAACTCCATTCCGCGGATCCGCTCGGAGCGGCCCGCCTTCGACCTGCACCATCCACATGCCGCCGGCAAGGTCGAGCTGCCCGTCGGTGCGGAGGGATAAAGCATGCGTTTCCAGGCGTACATGTTCTACGGCTGCGCCGTCTTCTTCCTGATCACCGACATCGCCTACTGGTCGTTGTCGCATGACTGGACCGGGACCACCGCGCTCGCCCTCTCGGTCTGCCTCGCCGGGCTGGTGGCCTTCTACGTCCACTTCACCGTCCGGCGGCTGGAGAAGGCCGGGGGCGGACCGCTGCCCGAGGACAACAAGGAAGCCGACATCGCCGATGGTGCCGGGGAACTGGGCTTCTTCAGCCCGCACAGCTGGTGGCCGCTGTTCGTGGGAGGCTCCGCCGCGATGGTGGCCCTGGGAATGGTCTTCGGCTGGTGGCTGGTCACCCTCGGCGTCGCATGCACCATTCTCAGCGCGATCGGCCTCGTCTTCGAGTACTACCGGGGTCAGGTCTCGGACTGAAGCAGGGAAAAGAACCATACGGGAGCCGGTGTTCGCGGGGACGCGAACACCGGCTCCCGTCATAATTTCGTGGGCGTCAGCATGAACTATCGCTGGATAGATGGCGTCCGTTCAGGGGAAGGCTGTATCCGTGGGGCCGGTGGCCGCACGGATTCCGTCGTTGTATGTCTTTGACTCAAGACCATCCGCAGGGTGGATTTCAGGAGGTCGACGATGCGGGTCAGTGTCACTACCCCGGTGAACCGCAGGAGTCGCCATGCACGGGTGTTCGCGGGGATGGTCCTGGGTCTGGCCCTGGTCTCGAACCTGAGCGCCTGTTCGGGCAGCAAGGCGCTGGTCGGCGACAAGCCGACCGCCAAGCTCGCGGTCATGCCGGTCAACGGGACCACGGATGTGCCCCCGGACGGCCCCATCATGGTCAAAGTCACCGACGGAAAGATCCAGAACGTCACCGTCACCACCAAGGCGACGAAGGTCGAGGGGGCGCTCACCCCGGACGGCCTGCAGTGGCAGTCCCGCTGGGCCCTTGAACCGGCCACGAGTTACCACGTCATGGTCACCGCTCTGGGGCTGGACGGCAAGACCCGGACGGTCATCAGCGACTTCACCACTCTCAAGGCCAAGAAGGTGATCCAGGCCGCGGTCGTCGCGCCGGACCCGGGCGAGAAGGTCGGCGTGGGGATGCCCGTCATCCTGCACTTCGACAAGCCGGTCGCCAACCGGGAGCAGATCGAGAAGAACCTGGAGGTCCGGTCGACGGTTCCGGTCCTCGGCGCCTGGCACTGGCTCGACAGCCAGAGCCTGGTGTTCCGTACCAAGAAGTACTGGCCGGCCAACACCAAGGTTCACGTCATCGGCCATCTGGCCGGGGCGCGGGCGGCCAAGGACTCCTACGGCTCCAAGAACATCGACCTGAACTTCCGGATCGGCGACTCGCACGTCACCGTCGCGAGCTCGACCAACCACCACCAGGTGATCAAGAAGAACGGCAAGGTCATCAGGGAGATGCCGCTCAGCATGGGGAAGGGCGGCGAGCGCAAGTACACCACGACCAACGGTCTGCACCTGACCATGGGCAGGGAGTACCTGACCGTCATGGACTCCAGCACGACGGGATGTGGGCAGGGCTGCCCCGACTACTACCGCGAGGACGTGTACTGGACGGTGCGCATCTCCGACAGCGGGGAGTACGAGCACAGCGCGCCCTGGTCCGTGGGCTCGCAGGGGTCCGAGAACGTCAGCCACGGGTGCATCAACCTGTCGCCGGCCAACGCGATCTGGTTCTACAACTTCAGCTACCGGGGCGACATCGTCCAGGTGACCGGCACCAACCGGGAGCTCGAGCCCGCCAACGGCTGGGGCTTCTGGCAGGAGAGCTGGAAGGACTGGCTGAGATACACCGCGCTCAAGCGGCCGGTGACCACGACCGCGCTGAACGGCACCTCGGTGCTCACCGCCGCCCCTCCGGACGACGCCTCCGGTGATCCGAGCGCTCCGGCCGCCACGCCGGGCGCCTCCGGGACGCCGGGGGGCACTGCGAGCCCGTTGGTCACGGTCACGCCGTCCGCGAGCCCCGCGCGCAGCTGATCGGTACGCACCGGTCAGGGAACGAGCGAAGGCGGCTCGCCTGCCGGGTGCAGCCGGGCCCAGGTGCGGGCCATCGCGATCCGTTCCGGGCCGCTCGGGTGACTCGCCCACAGCGCGTACTCGATCGGGTCCGGCCGCAGGTCGGAGATGTTGCGCACTGACAGCGCCCGCTGCATCCGCACGAAGGTCACCGGATCCCGGGTCAGGTCCAGGGAGTGCACGTCGGCTCGGGCCTCGATGCGGCGGGTGACCAGGTTCTCAGCCGGCCCCGCCGCCTGGGTCAGCACGGTGACGACGGCGAGGACCAGGCCCATGGCCCGGGGATCGGTCACCGACGCCACTCCCGCCCGCGTGAGCACGCGCCGGGAGGTGACGGTGAGATAGAGCAGGCAGACCCCGGCCGAGACGCCGAGCGCCCCGACGACGGTTCCGTACAGAACGTCTCCGCGCTTGGCGTGCCCGAGCTCGTGCGCGGCGATCAGCTTGATCTCGTCCGGCGGCGCGGCGGCCAGCAGCGTGTCGTACACGACGATCCGGCGGGTCGAGCCGAAGCCTGAGACGTAGGCGTTGAGCGCCGCCGTACGGCGGGAGGCGTCGGCCACCAGCACGTCGCGGACCGGTACGTGATCGGTGGCGGCGAGCCGCAGGAGTTCGGTGCGCAGCGGACCCGGCTTCATCGGGGTGAACGAGTTGAAGACCGGTTCCACCAGCACCGGATAGAAGAACGAGAAGACCACGACGAGCAGGAAGCCGCCCGCCGCCGCGGGGGCCCACCAATGCCGGGGAAAGCGCCGTACCAGCAGGTGCAGCAGCAGCAAGACCACGATCCATGTGATCGCGGTGATGGCCGAGGACCTGAGCCGGTCCAGCGCCCACCCGGGCCAGTCCTGCGTGGACAGCCCGTAACGCCGCAGCACCGTCTCGGTCCACGCGTCGAATGGGAGCGTCACGACCTGCAGCACGGCGGTCAAGGTGAGGGAGGCGACCAGGACCTGCACCGGCCAGCGCGGTACCGGGCGGGTGAGCGCGCCCAGCAGCCGCGCGCCGAGCGGGCTCAGCCCCACGGCCAGGACGGCGAGCAGCCCGGCGGCGAGGCCGAGGTAGGCGGGTAGCCGCAGGTCCCCGCTGAAGGACGCCGACCGGGCGAGCTGCGCGGCGGTGAAGTCGCGGGCCGGATCGGACGCCACCGTGCCCGCCGGGGGATGACCGGGGATCCGGTCCGGCAATGGCCGCCAGGGCGTGGTGAGGGCCAGTGTGATCAGCACTGCGGTTCCGAGCCCGGTGAGCGCGACCGCGGCGGCTCGCCGGGGGTTCGTCACGCGAGTTCCTTGCGCAGGTAGTCCTGCCACATGGTGGTGAACTCCGCGGCGTTGAGGCCGAGCACCGTGCGGAGCGCGTAGTCCTGCTGGTAGGCGGGGTCGCTCGCACCGCTCTGCGGGGCTCCGGCCGCCCGGTACAGCTTCACCAGCCGGTCCTCGCCATAGCGTTCGGCCACCATCCGGCAGGCCAGCCAGGCCTGCTCGTAGGCCTGGGACAGCCGGCCCGAGGCGCCGGCGAAGTCGTCGCGGTTGGGAAGCGCCGGGGGCACCTGCCCCGCGGCGACCTCGGTCCGCAGTTCCCGGGCCGCCGACCGTACCGACACCTTGAGCCCCTTGTAACCGACGTAGTCGGCGAGCCCCTCGATCAGCCAGATGGGCGTACGGTTGTCGCGCGCGCCGCCGGTGGCCACGTGGGTGAGTTCGTGGGTGAGCACCACATGCCGGCCGAGGGCGTTGAGCTTGGCGAAGGTGTCCGGAGCGATGATCACCCGATCCTGGCCGTGTGCGGCTCCGCCGGGATCCTTGGTGACGGTGGCGAGCGCGGCGATCTCACGCAGGCTCTGGCCGCCTCCGATCAGGGACTCGACCTGCTGTTCATCACCCGGGACGAGCGCGACGGCGCTGCGCGCCCAGTGCGCGCCCACGGCGCTCGTCACGATCGGGACGGCCTCGTCCAGACGCCGGGCGATCTCGTGCAGCCAGGACGAGGTGGTGCCGTTACCGATGACCAGGCTGTATCTGCCCTTGACCACGGTCAGTGGCCCGCCGTCCCAGATCTCGACGTCGTCCTGCAGCCCCTGGGCGGAGCCGTCGCCGACGATCAACCAGCCGGTCCCGGGATGGCGGGCGAAGGTGAGGTAGCGGGTGCTGACCACGTCGGAGCGATCGAAGCCCGCCAGCCGGTAGCGCAGCGTGAGGCGCAGGGTGGACCCCTGCGGGCCGGACGTGGCGGGATATCCGGCGTCGGCCTCCTGCCGCCAATCGGCCAGCGGGAGCCTCTCCAGGCTGTCGAACAGTTCGCCCTGGCGGGTCAGGAAGGCCGGCCGGGCGGGATCGACGACCGCAAGGAAGGCGGCCCGGTCATGGGTGCGCATGGCCCTGGCCTGTAGCGCGAGCAGCGCGGTGACGGCGGCCCGGTCGGGCGCGGTGGCACTCTCCCGGCCGGTGGAGATGGAGGTCCTGCGGCCGGGGTCCTGGCCGTGCTCGAGAGACGCGGCGCCGATCGCGATCACCAGGGTGGCCGTGGCGGCGACCCCGATGCTCACGGCGAGCGCCCGCACGCCTCCCCGATGGTGGTCCGGGGAGGCGGCGGACGACCCTGCGGGCGCGGCGTCCATGCGCCAGATCCTAGTGGGTGGGTTCCCGTGCCTACTTCGCGTACTGCGGGTACCCGTAACCGACAACCGAGTCAGTGGCGCGATCGCGCACCATGACCGCGTTGCCGGTGTTGCCCTCGACGGTCTTGATCGTTCCGTCGCCGTTGTCCTTCACCACCAGGCCGACGTGGTCGATCCCATCGGTGCCGCCGCCGTTCCAGGCGAAGAAGACGACCGCCCCCGGCTTGGGGATCGTGCCCCAACGGCCGGACTTCTGGAACCACTTGGCGTGCTCGACGGTGTAGGCATCCTGCCCCATGCCCCGGGCACCGACCTGCTGGCCGACCCAGGAGACGAACATGTCGCACCAGGCGGCGTTGCCGTAGTCGGCGATCGAGCCGCCGTCCCTTCGCACGGTCAGCTGGGCCTGGTGGGTGGTCATGTACCACTGCTGGAACTTGGTGACGCCGCTGGCGTCCTCCTGGATGCCGACCTGCTTCTCGGCCAGGTTGATGACATCCTGGGCGCTGGCCACCGGCGCCGCGCTCTTCTGCCTGGCGCCGGCCTTCTGCTTGGCGAGGCTGTGCTTGCGCGCGTCCTGCTTGCGGACGTCCTGCCGGGCGCGGGCGGCCTGGAGGGAGACGACCTCCGTGGTGCCGGCGGGCGCGACCCGGGCGGGCGCGTTCGCGGCGGTCTTGGCCACGGCCCCGGCGGGGGCGATCACGGCGAGGTCCGCCGCGGCCTGCCTGAGCGCGGGCTTCCCGGAAGCCGTCCCCGCGTGGGCGGCGGCGACGGTCGCGGTCAGCGCGGCGCCGGTGATGAGGCCACCGGTCAGGCGGAGGGCGAAGGTGTTGCGGCCGGTTTTCCTGTGTCGACCTGGCATGACATGTTCTCCTTCTTCCATGCCGCCTACCGGGTTAGCTGACGGGTTCGGGCCTGGAAGCGGCCCTACGGCGAAGCCCTCGGGCGTTCGTCGATTCACCCCGTGCGAGGCGATCCGGAGGCATGCCTCAGGTCGGCTTCGCGGAATGGGTCCCCGGCTCCGCGGGTATGCGGACTCGGCGGTCGGCGCCCGGGACGGGCGCCTCCACTGATTCAGAAATGGGAAACGTGCTGGGATCGGTACTGAGGAGTCGGTTCTGGCGGGGGAGCGGTCCGGCTGAGGGCGCGACGGCCGCTCAGCAGGGGCCTACCGCGCCCAGGAAGGTGTTCGAGCGGCAGGTGCTCGGGCGGCAGGCGCCTAGGAATGGACCGGCCAGACGGGTCCGGAGCGTTCGAAGGCGTCCGGGCAGGTGGCGATCCGGTCTGCGGGGTGCGTCAGGCTCCCGCCCGGCGGGGCGTGAAGCGCTGAGGGCGGGATTCCGGCGTCCGGCGGTCATGGCGGGGACCGGGGTCGCGGACCGGATACGGCGGGGGAACATGCTGGGGGTCTCGGGACGCGGGGTCGCGAGAAGAGCGTGGCGGGACAGGGGAGGTCTCCTTCTTCCAGACGCCTACCGGGTTAGCTGACGGATTCGGGCTTGGAAGTCGCCCTACGGCGCACC
>JAOPYK010000177.1 GCA_025964695.1 Streptosporangiaceae bacterium
ACCTCGCCATCAGCAAGGACCGCATCGACTCGGTGATGGCGGCCAACAACCTGACCGCACTGCTGTTCGCCAACAGCGGCAGCGCGGGAATCGGCGCCAAGGCCGGGTACCCCACGGTCAGCGTCCCCGCCGGCTACCAGGCCGCCAACCGCCGACCGTTCAGCATCGCCTTCCTCGGCAAGGCATGGACCGAACCCACCCTCATCGGATACGCCTACGACTACGAGCAAGCGACGAAGCTGCACCAGCCACCCTCAACGATCAACCCGTCGCTGTTCCGCTGCACCGTGGTCACCACCTCCAGCCAGTCCGGCGGCTCCTGCGCACCCTGAGCCCCTTTAGGGGATACCACGCCCCGACTCACGCGGTGACGCGGCGGCGCGGAACCGCCTCCACGCCTGCTTGTGTCCAGCCTGTCGCAACCATCTCAACAGCCGAATGGGGGTCTCCTACGGGTCGAGGACGATCGTCGTGGGGCGTTGCGGTGAACGGCGGGGACCACCACGTTCCAGACATGCCGGGATCGCGCCGCTTGCCCTGGACGGATCCGTCGTGATTTGAAGACGCTCGCCGGCCATGCGTGGTTCGTGCCTACATTGCCCGCGTGACCGGTGGCATGCGCTACGTGTTGGGGCGCTAGCAAGACAGCCACTACTCGGTGTTGTCCATGTCGCTCGGGATGGGCCGGGCCGGCGACCGTGCCTCGATATGCACAGGTGACGCGGATGATGTCAGGTGGCGGGCCAAGGCTACTGCGGCGAGCAACGCCACGATCGTGCACACGCCCGGCCACCCGACGTAGGCATAGGCGCGGCCTCCGATCCAGGAACCCATACTGCCGCCGAAGTAGGCACAGGTCATGTAGGCGGTGTTGAGTCTGCTCCGGACCTCTGGGCGCAGGGCGTAGATCCGTACCTGGTTGGCGACCATCCCGGACTGCATTCCGACATCGAGCAGCAACGTGCCTAGGACCAGGGCCACCAGGCCCGGCACACCGCCGAGGCTGCCGAACGCCAGGACGGCGGCCGACGCGATGACGCCGAGCATGCAGACGAGGTTGACCGCGTCGGGCCCTCGACGGTCCACCTGGCGTCCCGCGACCGGTGTGCAGAGCATGGTTCCCGCGTTGACCAGGGCGAGCGCCCCGACCGCCTGTGCGCCCAGGTCGTACGTCGGGCCTGTCAGCAGCAGCGCGACGTTGGTCCAGACCGCCGAGAAACCGGCAAAGACCGCGGCCTGGTAGAAGCAGGAACGGCGCAGCTCCGGCTCAGTGCGCAGCAGGCGTAGCGACTCGGCCAGCAGGGCCGGGTACCGCTGCCTCGACGGCGGGGACGTCGTCGGCAGCGCGCGGGCCAGGAACGTCGCGGTGATCAGGGCGAGTGCCGCGGCCATCAGGTAGGGAGCCCGCCATCCCCACCACTCGCCGATGGTTCCGCCGAGGGCGCGGGACAACAGCATGCCGCCGATGGACCCGCTCAGCAGCGTCCCTGTGACCGTCCCGCTGCGGTCGTCGGCTACCAGGCCGGCCGCCATCGGGGCGATGATCGGCGCGACCACGCTCGTGACGCCGACGAGGGTGCTCGCGCCGATGAGGGCCGGAAGCGCGGGCGCGGCGCTCGCGGCGAGCAGGCCCAGCCCGGTGAGGCTGAGCAAGGTGACGATCAATGGACGGTGCGCGAGCCGGTCGCCGAGCGGCACGAGCAGGAAGATCCCGGCCGCGTAGCCGAACTGCACCGCGGTCACCACCAGAGCGGCCGAGTCGGGGGTGACGTGCAGGCCGGAGGCGACCGATGGGCTGATGGCCTGGGGAAAGTAGATGTTGCCGACGGCCACCCCGCAGGTGAAAGCCAGGAGCAGGATCAGCCGGCGGCTCATGGGGAACCCGGGCATTCGAGATCGCCGACCACGTTGGTCCACCGGTCCGTCGGCGTAGTGGAGCGACCGGCGACCGGCGACCGCCATCGCCGACCCGCCGTCGCCCGTGATGACCAGGGCCACCCGTGATGGCGGCGACTGGGTGCGGGTGGTCATGGTGCCGCTGGGCTTCGTCGGGCGTACACGCTCACGTGTCGCCAGCTGTCAGCCGTGAACGGCTCACCGTTCCAGCCACCGAAGCGTTCAACGAGGCGGAGTCCCGCGATCCGCGCCATGAGGTCGAACTCCGAGGGACCGGCCAGGCGCAGACTGATGGGCGACAGGGTGATCCCATCGGCGTCGATACGGACGTGCTGCTCGTCGAGAATCTGGGTGACCGGGTCGTAGCGGCACACATCCAGGACCACTCTGTCGGCCCCGACGTACTCGGCATCGACGAACTGGTGAGCGGCCCGGGACTGTGCGGTAGGCACGCGGCACTCCAGCACGAAGACTCCGTTCGGAGTGAGGTGCGCGGCAGCGTTCTCGAAGCAGCGCACCTGCTCGTCCTGGGTCAACAGGTTGCCGATGGTGTTGTACACCAGGTACACGAGGGCGTAGGTGCGGTCCAGACGCAACCGGGACATGTCCCCGATGCCCACCCGCAGGTCATGGCCGCCCGGCTTCGCCCGCAGCTGCTCGACCATCGTCGGCGACAGCTCGATGCCGTCGACCGGGGTCCCGCGGCGAGCGAGCGGAAGCGCGATCCTCCCCGTGCCGATCGCGAACTCGAGAGCCGTTCCCGCCCCGGTGCGCGAATGTAGGAACTCGACGGTGTCGTCCTCATCACCGCGGACGGACACGGCGTCGTAACCAGGGGCGACTTGAGGACCGAAGCTTCGTGCGGGGTCGAACCCTTCCATGCTGTCTCCTTCTATCCGTGGCTTGTTGACGAGAACGGTCGCGCAGGTCAGCCCCGGAGAAGAAGTGATGTAGCGTGGCGCTACATGTTGGCGTACCTGCTCTCGCCCCGGGACCTGGGTCAGGTGAGGTTCGGGATCTCGCCATTGTGCGAAGCGGGCCTGTCCCTGAAGGCGCTTCGTCAACCAGGCCGCTTCCCTCTGCAGCTGACCTGGGTCCGACAAGTTCGTGCCGAGCTGGACCGTTGTGATCGGGATGTGTTGGGCGTTCTGGTCGACGACGCTCTGTCCACCCCGGACTTCCTCAACCCACGACCGGACACACCATTGACCGATCTGGACCAGGAACTGGCTGCGCTGGCCGCCACCCCGCTGCGCGTCTTCCGGCGAAACCTGACTGCCGTGCACGGTGAGGTCCCGAAGGTCCTGGCCGGCCAGGACGGACCCCAACGAGTCGCGGGAGCCCTGGCTGACTACTGGCACCGGTGCATCGACCCGTACTGGCACAGAATGCGGACAGTGATGGAAAGCGATATCGCCTACCGCGGCAAAGTGATCGCCGACGACGGCGTGGAGCGGATGCTCAACGACCTCAGCCCGATCGTGTCCTTCGACGGCACGCGACTGACCGTCACGCGAATCGTTCACCCCGACCGCAGCGAGTGGGTCGCCGGCCGTGGCCTGACCCTGGTGCCGACGACCTTCACCCCAGACGCCTCGGTCCCCCTCGAACCCAAGCACCCCCCGATGGTGCTGTACGCCCCTCGTGGGCAGGGAACAATGTGGAGCACCGCCCCGGTCCCCACCGGAACCGACTTCGCCCAGCTGCTCGGCCCGGCCCGCGCCCGGTTGCTCATGCTCCTGGCCGATCCCCGGTCCACGACCGGCCTCGCGGTGGCTCTGGGCGTGACCCCCTCCGCCGTGAACCAGCACCTGCGACTGCTCCACCGCACCGGTCTGCTGATGCGGCGCCGCCACGGCCGCTCAGTGCTCTACCAACGAAGTTCGCTGGCCGAAGCCCTACTCCTGGGTGAGTCCAG
>JAOPYK010000217.1 GCA_025964695.1 Streptosporangiaceae bacterium
GGCTGGCCTCCTGGGCATCGGCCATTTTGGGCCAGTCGGTCTCGTCGGGGTGGAGTTTCGCTTCTTCGACCTGGACTCGCATGGCGGTGATCGGGCTGCGCAGGTCGTGGGAGGCGTCCGAGGTGAAGCGCCGCAGCTGCTGGTAGGCGCCTTCGAGACGGTCCAGGGTGTCGTTCGCGGTTTCAGCCAGAGACCTGTACTCCTGAGGTTCGGGCACCGGGACCCGGCGGTCGAGGCCGGTGGCGGTGATCTCCGCCAGTTCCGTCCGGATGGCGTCCACCCCAGCCAGGGTGTTGCCGACCGCCCGGGAGACCCAGACCGCCACCATCGCGGTTATCAACGCTGACATGCCGATCGCGAGGAACAGCGCTGTGGAGTTCCCGTACCAGGCGACCACCGGAACCGCCACGTCGATCAGCCAGATCCCATCCGGCTGAAAGACCTTGAACAAGTCGACGGTCATGCACCCCTTCAGCCCGGCCGGTTGGCACAGCGTCCGCTGTGTGCGCACGTCCTTGTCGGTCGAACGGAGCGTGGCGATCGGCGGCTTGCCGAGGAGTTGCCGGGTCGCCGCGACCACCCGGTTACGCGTATCCAGGACCTGGATCTCCTGGCCATTGCCGTCCTTCCTGCCCGGCAGCACAGCAGGGAGGTGCCCCATTTTGATCATGGGCTCGACCCGGTCCCAGCCGGCCGTGGCCCGAGACTGGGCCATACTGGTCTCCTGGCTGCCCACCAAGACGAGGCACAGCACGCTGACCACGATGCACACCAGCGCCGCGGCAACGCCGGTCGCCAATGTCCTACGAGCCCGAACCGATGATCGGTTCCAGTTCAACATCTGACCCCCGAAGACGAGATGCTGACCTCCTATAAGTCAATCAACCACGCAAACGTCCCAAGCGAGGCAAAGCTTTGGTGTAGGTCGGCAAAGGACTGCCCTGGCGTCGCCAGAGCGCGTGACGAACTGCGTGACTATGGGCCCGCACTACTGCGGACGCGGGCGGACGTTGACGCACCGCCATGTGCTGCTCTGAAGCTTCTCCGAGCAGGTGCTTCGCGGCTTCAAGTGGCTTCGCATCGAAGTAGTCAGGTCCGAGGCTCCGGGCACATGACGACGTGATCAAGCGCGAAACGATGAGAAGCACCGAGACCTCGAACCGCAGGTGAGAGCAGATCACACCCTGTCGTACGAGGTCAGCGCAGGACGCTAACGGTTCGCCAATCACCGCTGGCCGGCCCGCTACCCGCAAGTGGTGGGTTGACAGCATCGGGATGGACAGGCAGCGAGGAACTATGCCCTCCCTGGTGACCGCTCTTGAAACGCCGCTCTTGAAACGCCGACTGATCCGTGTTCCTTGACGGCTGTCAGCCGGATCTCATTGTACGTTCAGCCAAATTTGTCACTCTGTAGGCGATTTACCCTATTTCGCTGCAGGAGTGCTCTCGTGACCGTCGACGCCCCGCCCCGACCTCAGTCGAGCAGCATCGCCGGGCCTGACGTCCGTTCCTGGGGTGTGCTCGTCATTCCGGGGCTGACTGGGCTGCTGGCGGGTCTATGGGGGATTGGTTCGCCATCCTTCTGGCGGGATGAGGCCGCCACGCTGGAAGTGGCCAGGTTCTCGTTCCATGACACGTTTAACGTGCTGTCCCACGTCGATGCGGTGCATGGTGCCTACTACCTGTTCATGCACGTCGTGGTGGGGTGTTTGGGTGGGAGTGAGGCGGCCACCCGGCTTCCGTCGGTGCTGGCCGCCGGGGCGGCGGCGGCGGGTACGGCAGCGCTGGGACGCAGGTTGGCGGGCCCGCTGACGGGGCTGGCCGCGGGCTTGATCGTCGCTCTGTCCCCGACCGTGACCCGATACGCTCAAGAGGCTCGGTCCTACGCCATCGTCATGGCGCTGGCGGTCCTGGCGACCTACTTGTTCGTTCGCGCGCTCGACATGCGTACCCGGCGGGCATTCGCCGCCTATGCCATCGCACTTGCCGCCGTGGGACTGGTCCACGGCTTCGCGCTGCTGTTGCTCCCGGCGCACGCGCTTGTGCTATGGAGGCAGGATCGAGTGATCGTGCGGCGTTGGGTGGTGGGCGCGGGGGCCGCACTGGTCGTCGTCGCGCCGCTCTTCGCCGTGGACCAGACTCAAAGTCGCGCCATCTCCTGGATCGCTGCGCCGACGCCGGCCGACCTCGGCCACCTGGTCGAATCCTTCGCCGGCTCGGTGTGGCTGATTCCACCCGTCTTGTTCTTGATCGGGTTCGGACTATGGCGGCGCCGTTCCCCGAATACTCCGGTGGACCTGCGACTTCTCGCAGTCGGATGGGCGCTGGTGCCGCCCCTGCTGCTGATCGGGGTCTCCCTGATCCAGCCCGTGTACATCTTCCGCTACGTACTCTTCTGTGTTCCGGCGCTGGCCCTGCTCGTGGCCGCCGGCCTCACTCGGTTGCCGCGGTGGGCTGCCGTCATGGTCGGCGTGCTTCTGGTCGTGCTTTCCATCCCTCAGCAGGTGGCGGTCCGTGGACAGGCCACTCGGGAGGACGACCTGCACCGGCTCGCGGTGATCCTGCGATCCCACGAACGGGCCGCAGACGCGGTGGTCTACTGCCGGGGCTCCTACCGCCACATCGCCGCCGCCTACCCGGACGCGTTCACGAGCCTGCGCGACGTGGGCTTGCGGACTCCCGCCGCCGAGGCCGGCAACCTCAACGGCGTCGAGGTCAAATACCCGGAACTGTCCCTGCGCCTCAAGACCATCGACCGAGTCTGGTTCATCAGGAGCGCGGGCTGCGCGACCTCGGGCACGGGTGATGGAGCGGCCAAGTTGAGGCTGCTCAGGCAATCCGGTGACTTCCGGCTGACCGGCACCTGGTCATACCGCGGAGGGGACGCCTATCTCTACGAAAGGCGCGCATAAAGTGCTCAGGTTCTTGGGCGGCGCGCTATGAAGGGATCGAAGGACACCATGTCGTCGATGACCGGCGCAACCTTGTGGTTTCCGGCCCGGACGTTGCGGAACTTGCGGGTGTCGGCGACACTCGGACCGGAACCTCCGACCCAGAAGAACGTTCCGTCGAACTCGAAGGCGAGCGGAACCACGTCAGGCTGCCCGTCAGCGGAAAGGGCCGCCACGCGAGCGATCGGCTGTGACCGCAGGCGATCTCTTCGGCGGTGAACGACGCGGAGGCTTCTCCTTTTCTGGGCGGGTGCTCGCGTGGAGCGGTTTCTCACCATCTACCGGAAGCCGATGCTCATGGGCGCGGCGACCTCCGGGGTCTTCGGCGGCTGTCCGACGGCGGAGCTACGGCGTTCCAGCAGGGCCACGTCACGCCAGCGGGCCTGACCGTCGAGGTCGTGCCGCCCGATCCGTTCACGCACCCCGACCAGGCGGAAGCCGGCCGCCTGATGCAGCCGGATGCTCGCGATGTTCTCGGGAAAGATCCCGGCCTGCAGGGTCCACAGGCCCGCCTGTTCACTGGAGTCGATGAGCGCCCCGAGCAGCGCCCGGCCAATGCCCTTGCCCTGCGCCTCGGCGTGAACGTAGATCGAGACGTCCGCGACCCCCGCGTACACCAGGCGGGCCGAGACCGCCGAGAGCGCCGCCCAGCCCAGCACCCGCCCGGCATCCTCCGCGACGAACCGGTGCTCGGCCAGCCGGGCGGCGTCGAACCCGGCCCAGTCCGGGGCCAAGGTCTCGAAGGTCGCGTTTCCCTCGTCCATCCCGGCCTGGTAGATCGCCAGGACCTCGGCGGCGTGCTGTGGCAACAGCGGTGAGATCTCCACGGCGACCACTGTACGGCGGCGCAACGACCGGCCCGTAGATGTACGGCGGTGGACGACGGACCGTGGACATGGCAAGGAGCGGGCACGTCCGGCGCCGGGCCTGCTCCTCGGTCACGGTGAGTCAGCCCACATACCGGGTGAATTGGGGCAGTCAGCCGTCGTCCCTGGCCCGGCTGGGCTGGACTCGCTTGGGCTCGCCGGCCATCTTGGGGTAGTTCGGGGGATACGGCATGTCGCCCAGCCCGTGCGCCTTCTCGTCCTGGTCGGCCAGCTCCAGCAGCGGCTCCAGCGAGAACGCCTGGTCGTCGATGGCGGCGTGCACGTCTCCCACCGACGCGAATCTGGCCGGCATGGTCTCGACCGTGAAGTCTCCGGGAACGGCCGAGGACAGCTCCTCCCAGGTCAGCGGTGCCGAGACCGGCGCGTGCGGCAGCGGCCGGACGCTGTAGGCCGAGGCGATCGTACGGTCGCGGGCGTTTTGGTTGAAGTCGATGAAGATCTGTTCCCCGCGCTCCTCCTTCCACCACTTGGTCGTGACCTTGTCGGGCACCCGCCGCTCCACCTCGCGGGCGAAGGCCAGCGCCGCGCGGCGTACCTCGGTGAAGGTCCAGCGTCGCTCGATCCGCACGTAGATGTGGACGCCGGCCTTGCCGGAGGTCTTGGGGAAGCCGATGTGACCGAGCTCGCCGAGCAGATCCCGGACCGGGCCCAGCGCCACCTCGACGGCGTCGGCGTAGTCCGTGCCGGGCTGCGGGTCGAGGTCGATGCGCAGCTCATCGGGGTGGTCCACGTCATCGGCCCGCACCGGCCACGGGTGGAAGGTGAGGGTGCCGAGGTTGACCGCCCAGATCACCACCGCCAGCTCCGTGGGGCAGACCTCGTCGGCGGATCGGCCGCTGGGAAAGTCGATCCGGGCGGTCTCCACCCAATCGGGAGCCCCCTTCGGCGCGCGCTTCTGGTAGAACGCGTCAGCGTTCCGGACGTCCATGCGGGTGGCCAGCTTGGCGCCCTCGAAGACTCCGGAGGGCCAGCGTTCGAGCGTGGTGGGCCGCCGGTACAGGGCGCGCATGATCCCGTCACCGACGGACAGGAAGTACTCGACCAGGTCCCGCTTGGTCAGCCCCCGCTCGGGGAAGTAGATCTTGTCGGGGTTGGTGACCTTGACCAGCCGATCTCCCACCGGGATCTCGATGAAGGGCGATGCCATGGGAGGAACGCTACCCCGGCCGGGATCTCCTGTCCCCCATAGGTCGCGGAGATCCCGGCCCGGGCATCCTCAGCCGCACTCAGTGACCCCGGCGTCGCATGGCCCAGCGAATCCCGGCCGCCGCGGCCGCGCCGAGGACGAGCAGGCCGACGGTGCCCAGCACACAGCTGAGCCGCAGCCCCACCCCCATGTCGTCCATCCCCCTCAGCCGGACCGCCACGATGGTGGTGAACACCGACGCGACCAGTCCGTACCCGGTGACGACCCCCAGAGCCGCCAGCCGGGGTCTGCCCCCGCGATCCCGCACGCCCATCAGCTCCCCACGAGAGACGCTTCGTCTCCCCTTATGACACTCCCATGGCCACAAAGGTTGTCTCTGGCTGTCATGGAAAGGCCTTTACACTGGTCCTCACCGATCTGTCAGGCCGGGACGTGACCTGAGCCAGCTCGCCGGTTCCGGGTACCGTCGGACTCATGAGCATAGAGAAGATCCAGAAGACCGAGGAAGACTGGCGGGCCCAGCTGTCCCCCGAGGAGTTCCATGTGCTCCGGGAGGCGGGCACGGAGCGGCCCTTCACCGGTGAGTACACCGATACCAAGACCGTCGGGGTGTACCGCTGCCGGGCATGCGGCACCGAGCTCTTCCGGTCGGACACCAAGTTCGAGTCGCACTGCGGCTGGCCCAGCTTCTTCGCGCCGGCCGACTCCGACTCGGTGACCCTGCTCGAGGACCGCTCACTCGGCGCGGTCCGCACCGAGGTGCGCTGCGCCCACTGCGACTCGCATCTGGGCCATGTCTTCCACGGCGAGGGCTATGGAACGCCCACCGACGACCGGTTCTGCATCAACAGCATCAGCCTCACCCTCGAACCTCAGGAGTGAGCGTCCCTATTTGGTCTGGTCGACCTTGCAGCTGTCGGTCGGGCTGACCTTGTTGGCGAGCACGACGCTGCCGTTGTCGCTGCTCGTGCCGTGGATGAACACGAAGGTGTTCGAGTCGCCCTCGTTCTTGAGCAACTCGCTCGTCCAGCCGCACAGCGAGATGGCCGACGGGGAGTTCGCGTCCGCCTCGGGGTAGTCGGTGTAGACCCGGAGGAACTGGCCGTCCCGGCTGACCCGCTGAACGTGCCCGGCGACCTTGGCGTCCTTGGTCTTGAAGAAGTCGATCGCCGCCGTGCCTTCGCCGGTGCCGTCGGCCACCACCGTGCCCGCGGGCACCTGGGAGGAGTCGGCCGCGGGGGCGGCAGGCCGCGTCACTCGATGCTTGACGGGGGCGGTGTGGCCGCCGCCGGCCAAGAGGGCGACCGTCGCGACCGCCCCCGCCAGCACCAGCACTCCCGCGCCGGTTCCGGCGGCGATGAGCCGGCCGGCGCGCTTCTTCCCGGAGAGGGACCGGATTGCCTCGTCACAGGTTGTGGCGAACTTGGAGGGCGGCTTGGCATGCCGGCCGCTCAATTGCCCGGGAGAGGTACTCACAAAGGGCACCTTACTTCCGCATACACAGCGGCCTCCCCCACACCGGGCAGAATCCTCGGCAATCGACCGGCAGCCGCTACGGGAGGGCCGCCACCAGCTCCGCGACGGGCTTGCGGGAGCCGGTGTAGAAGGGGATCTCCTCACGGACGTGGCGGCGCGCGGTCGAGGCGCGCAGCTCCCGCATCAGATCGACGATGCGGTGCAGCTCGTCGGCCTCGAAGGCGAGCATCCACTCATAGTCGCCCAGCGCGAACGAGGCCACCGTGTTCGCCCGCACGTCGGGGAAGCCGCGCGCCATCTTGCCGTGCTCGGCGAGCATCGCGCGACGCTCCTCGTCGGGCAGCAGGTACCACTCGTAGGACCGGACGAACGGGTAGACGCAGACGTACGCCCGGGGCTCCTCCTCGGCGAGGAAGGCCGGGACGTGGCTCTTGTTGAACTCCGCCGGCCGGTGCAGTGCCATCGCCGACCACACCGGCAGGCAGGCGCGGCCCAGGGAGGTGCGGCGGAACCGGCTGTAGACCTCCTGGAGATCGTCAGCGGTCGGCCCGTGCCACCAGAACATGAAGTCGGCATCGGCGCGGAGTCCGCCGACGTCGTAGAGACCGCGCGTGGTGACGTCCTTGGCGGCCGCCTGCTCGATCAGCTCCTCGACCTCACGGGCCACCGCGGATCTGTCGGCCTCTATCGGGTTCTGCACCCTGAAGACCGACCACATCGTGTAGCGGATCACCTGGTTGAGGTCCCGTGCCTTGGGCCTGTCCGTCGTCGCCATGACTCGATTCTCCCCGACTGTTCAGATGGTCCAGCACCCGGGAGGCGGCGGACCGGCCCGAGGCGATGCAGGCGGGGATCCCCAGCCCGTCGTATGCCGCGCCGGCCACCGCCAGGCCCGGAAGCCCGGCCACGGCCGATCGGATCCGGGCCACCCGGTCGGCGTGGCCCACGGTGTACTGCGGCAGCCCGCCGCCCCATCTGGTGATCCGGTGGTCGATGGGCAGCTCACCGGCTCCGCAGGTGGCGGCGAGCTCGGCCATCGCCATCGCCTTGAGATCATCGTCGGATCGCTGCAGCAGGTACTCGTCACCGAACCGGCCGATGGAACAGCGGACGATCACGGTGCCCGGCCGGCGCTCGGCGAGATGCGGCCACTTGACCGTGCTGAACGTCACCGCCTTGACCTCCCGCCCCTCCACCGCGGGCACCAGATAACCGCTGCCGTGCGGCGCCCGCGGGAACGCCGTCGAGGCGTAGGCGAGCGTCACGATCGCCATGCTGGCGTAGTCGATCCGGTCGAGTTCACGGGCGGCCGCGGGCGCCTCGTCGGCGAGCAGCCGGGCGGCCGGATGGCCCGGCACCGCGACGACCACGGCGTCCACGTCGAGGTGCTCCGGGTCGTGCGCGGACCCGATCGTCAGCCGCCAGCCGTCCCCGGCGGCCGACGGGAGACGCCGCAGCTCCCGCACCGTCGCCTCGGTGCGTACCGAACCCCCCGCCGACCGCACCAGCTCGGCCAGCACCGCGGGGAGTGTGCCCAGGCCACCCGGCAGCGTGGTGAACACCGGGCCGTCGGCGGCGGGCGCCGACGCGCGTACGGTGCGGGCGGCGGTGATCAGCGAGCGGTGCGCATGGGCGGCGGCGGCGACCGCGGGCAGCGTCGCGTCGAACGACAGGTCCTCGGTGCGCCCGGCGTAGACTCCGCCGAGCAGCGGCTCGACCATCCGGTCCACGAGTTCACGGCCGAGACGGGCACCGACGTAGTCGGCGACGGAGACGTCCGCGCCGCGCATGGTCGGACCGCGTACGAGATCGAGCGCCACCCGTGCCAGGCCCGCCCGGGACAGCACCCCGGACCGGGCCAGGGCGCCCAGGTCGGCGGGGACGCCCATCACGTGGCCGGCCGGCATCGGGCGTAGCTTCCCATAGCTGAGGATGGCGGCGGAGGTGGTCGCTGGGTAGACCAGCTCGTCGCCGAGCCCGATACCGCGGACCAGGTCGAGCCCCTCCGGGCGGCGGGCTAGCATCGCCTCGGCACCCTCGTCGACGGCCACGCCGACGATCTCGCTGACCCGCAGCTTCCCACCGATCTCGGGCGATCCCTCCAGCACGGTGACGCGCGCACCCCCGCGGACCAGGAACCGCGCGGCCGCCAAGCCCGCGATGCCGGCTCCGACGACGGCGACGTGCGGCGGAGTGGACGGTCCGTCCGAGGGATCCACCGAGCGGGGCCCGTAGGACGAGCTCATGCCGCTCTCGCCTCCTCACTCGCTGTACATGTCTCCATCTCCCACCTTTGCAGACGTTCGGCGATGATCCGACCATGACACCGGATCGGAGTCCGGCCGATTCCGCGCCACCTGCGGCGCACGAGTGCCCCGTAACCTGGGCGCCATGGCATCGTGACCGGATCGCTATCGCTCATGCAGAACCGTGACGGACGCCACATCGTCGGATCGCCATGCGCATCGTCAAGTACGTCCTCTGCGTCTGCGCCGTCGCCCTGCTCCTGGCCGGCTGCGGTGGCTCTCAGCCCCGGCAATCCACGTCCGACGCCGCCCCGGCCGCTCCCCCGGCCGCCGAGGCCGGTCCCGGCGCCAAGCGAGCCGCCGGCCCTCAGGCGGCCGGCGGTACGGCCGCCGGTGGGGCCCCCACGGCAGGGCAGGTCAATGTGCCCGCTCCCACCACCCGTTCGGTCGTCTACACCGCCAACCTCAGGGTGCGGGCGAAGAACGTGGACAACGCCGCCACGACGGCCAAACAGCTGGTCACGGCGGCAGGCGGCTATGTCGAGAACGAGACGGGCTCCAGCAGTCCGGTGACCGCCAACCTCACCTTCAAGGTGCCTTCCGACAGATACGGCGCGGTCCTGGGGGAGCTGACCGGGCAGCTCGGGACCAAGCTCTCTCTCCAGCAGCAGGCCGAGGACGTCACCGAGCAGGTCGCCGATGTCGACAGCCGGGTCAAGTCGGCGCAGGCGACGCTCCAGACCTTCCGCAAGCTCCTCAACCGGGCCAACACCGTCGGCGAGGTGCTCAACGTCGAACAGGAGATCACCCAGCGCGAGGCCGATCTCGAATCGCTTCAGGCCCGGCAGAAGTCACTGGCCCAGCAGACCCGCTACGGCACCGTGACACTGCAGCTCGAGGCTCCCGGCGAGCAGCCGACGAAGCAGTCGCACGACGGCGGCTTCACCGGCGGCCTGAAGGCCGGCTGGCGGGCGTTCGTCGCGGTCCTGTGGGCAGCCGCCACCGTGCTCGGCTGGCTGCTGCCGTTCCTGGTGGTGGCCGCCGTGATCGGGCTTCCCGCCTGGCGGCTGCGCAGGAGCCGGCGCAAGGCTCCCGGCACCCCGCCCGGCAGGCCCGCCGAGCCCGCCTCCACACTGCCCCCGGCCCCGCCCGTTCTCTGACCGGGCGCAAGCCCGCCTGACCAGGAAGTCAGCGTGCGGATTCCTCGTGCACGAACTCGGCCAGCCGGGCGAGCATGCCCGGGTCGGTCGAGGGCAACACACCGTGACCGAGGTTGAAGATGTGCCCTTCGGCGGTGCGTCCGCGGCGGAGAACGTCGCGGGCACGCTCCTCGATGACGTCCCACGGCGCCAGCAGGATGGCGGGGTCCAGGTTGCCCTGCAGCGCCTTGCCGAACGACACCCGGCTGACGGCCTCGTCCAGGGGAACCCGCCAGTCGACCCCGACGACGTCGGCGCCCGCCTCTCCCATCAGGCCGAGCAGCTCGCCGGTGCCGACCCCGAAGTGGATCCGGGGCACACCGAGCTCTTCCAGCGCCGCGAAGATCTTGCTGGTGTGCGGCAGGACCGAGAGCCGGTAGTCCTCGGCGCTGACCGCGCCGACCCAGGAGTCGAACAACTGCAGGGCTCTGGCGCCCGCGTGGGCCTGCACCTTCAGGAAGGCGATGGTGATGTCGGCCAGCCGGTCCATGAGCTCGGCCCACAGCTCCGGCTCGCCGTACATCATGGCCTTGGTGCGATCGTGGTTCTTCGACGGGCCGCCCTCGATGAGGTAGGAGCCGAGGGTGAACGGGCCGCCGGCGAAGCCGATCAGCGGGATCCCGCCCAGCTCACCGATCAGCGAGCCGATCGCCTCGGTCACGTAGGGCACGTCGTCGGGTGTGAGCGGGCGCAGCCGGGACACCGCTGCCGTGTCGCGGATCGGGTCGGCGATGACCGGGCCGACCCCGGGCTTGATATCAAGGTCGATCCCGATCGCCTTGAGCGGCACCACGATGTCGCTGAAAAGGATCGCCGCATCGACGGCATACCGGCGTACCGGCTGCAACGTGATCTCTGTGACGAGGTCGGGCGTGGCACACGCCTCCAGCATCGGGCTGCCCTCGCGCAGACGCAGATATTCGGGCAGCGAACGGCCGGCCTGACGCATGAACCACACCGGGGTGTGCGGGACCGGCAGACGGCGGCAGGCGCGCAGGAAATCGGGCTCGTCGTCAGTCGAGGTAGCAGACACGTAGCGATGGTCCCACGAATCACGGCGGCCCCTGTAACGAGGTGGGAACCCGCCGGGCAACGAACCGACGGGAGCGCCGACGGGAACTGCGACGGGAACTGTGACAGGAACTTGGAGACACGCCGGGCGAGGTCCCGCACTCCCCCTGCCGGACATGTAAACGTCCCCTGAGAATCCTTCCAGCCCCTCGAAGGAGGCCCCCGTCGTGTTCCGCTCCGATTCCGTCGAGATCCGTCACTGCTCCGGCTGCGGCGATGAGCGCCTGTTCGAGCGACCGCCGTGCGCGGACGGGCACGGCGCGGACTGTCCCGAGCGGGTCTGTACGGAATGTGGCGGCGCCCTGCTGATCGGCCTTCCGGAGCCGTGTGAGGTCCGGGTCGCCGCTCCGGCCGCACGGGCCGCCTGAGCCGGTGCCATGCTCGTTCACCACAGCCGTTCGCCCGGCGCGGCGACCCAGGGTTCCGGCCGTCCGGCGATCTACGCTCACTCCATGGCCGCCCCTCGCATGACCCCTCCCAAGCCCGAGGCCACCGAACCACCGGCCGTCTTCCAGCGTGCCGTCGAGACGCTGCGCCGTGCGCTCGAGAGCGATCCGGCCCGGCCGGAGCTCGAGCTGGAGGACATGCCGGCCCCGCAACGGCTGGCACCGTTCTCCGCGGCCATCGCCGCCACCGTGTACCGCGACGACGACGAGATCGCCGGCGGCCGCCTGATCCTGCTGTACGACCCGGAGGGCCGCAGCGGCTGGGCGGGCGAGTTCCGGCTGGTCGCCTACATCCGGGCCGATCTGGATCCGGAGATCGCCGCCGAGGAGCTGATCGGCTCGGTGGCGTGGAGCTGGCTGATCGAGGCACTGGAGAACGCCGGTTATGCCGGTGTGTCGGGCACCATCACCCGGGCGGTCTCGGAGAGTTTTGGCGACAAACAGGACGAACCCTCGACCACTGAGCTGGAACTGCGTGCCTCATGGTCGCCCACCGGAGACGACATGGCAGGCCACGTGGCCGCGTGGTGCGACGTGATGTGCATGGCGGCGGGGCTGCCCCCGTCCGGGGTGAGCGTGCTGCCGCCCCGGCGCCCCGGCTCCGGGCAGTAGCCGAGGGCCGTGTTCGAGGACCTCGACTTCAAGGACGTACGGTAGGCGCGTGGGAGTGTCGGAAGCAAGACAAGAGCCACTGGCGCCCGAACCGGGCGACGACCCCGCGGCGACCGTGTCGCCGCAGACACCGGCCGTCGAGCCCGTGCCGTTGCCCGCGGCAGAGCCACTGCTGGAGCCCCGCGAGGGTGTCCCCGCCGTAGTGATCACCATCGGGGCCATGGACCGGGTCATCGAGGCGTTCGTCGCCGGAACCGGGCCCGTCGCGGTCGACGCCGAGCGGGCCTCCGGCTACCGCTATGGCCAGCGCGCCTATCTGGTGCAGCTGCGCCGGCAGGGGGCGGGCACCGCCCTCATCGACCCGATCGCCTGCCCGGACCTGTCCGTGCTCGACGCGGCCCTGGCCGGCACCGAGATGGTGCTGCATGCCGCCAACCAGGACCTGCCCTGCCTGGCCGAGGTCGGTCTGGTGCCGCGGCGGCTGTTCGACACCGAGTTGGCCGGGCGGCTGCTCGGCCACCCGAGGGTCGGCCTCGGTTCGATGGTCGAGACCGTGCTGGGTTTCTCGCTGGAGAAGGGCCATTCGGCCGCCGACTGGTCGACCCGCCCGCTGCCCGAGGACTGGCTGCGCTATGCGGCACTGGACGTGGAGCTGCTGGTCGAGCTCCGTGACGCCCTGCACGCCGAGCTCGTGGAAGCCGGCAAGCTGGACTGGGCCATGGAGGAGTTCGCGGCGATCCTCGCGGCACCCCCCAAACCTCCCCGATCCGAGCCTTGGCGCCGTACGTCCGGCATTCACCGGGTGCGCAACCGGCGGGCGCTGGCGATCGTACGTGAGCTGTGGGAAGCCAGGGACCAGATCGCCCAGGACCGCGACATCTCCCCTGGCCGGGTGCTGTCGGACGCGGCGATCATCGAGCTGGCGCTCACGGCGCCCCGTACCCCCGCTGACCTGACCGCGCTGGCCACCATGCGCAACCGGGGCGCGCGCCGGCACCTGTCGGTCTGGTTGCGGTCGATCTCGACGGCCCGATCGCTTCCCGAGAGCGAGCAGCCGGAGCAGAGCCAGCCCGGCGAGGGCCCGCCGCCCGCCCATCGATGGGCCGAACGCGACCCGGAGGCGGCCAAACGGCTCAGCACCACCCGCGCGGTGGTCTCCGCGCTCGCCGACGAACACCATCTGCCGAGCGAGAACCTGGTGCAACCCGACGCCGTGCGCAGGCTCACCTGGAGTCCCCCCACCGATCTCTCCGCCGAGGAGGTCGCGGCGGCGCTGCGCGCCCTGGGTGCCCGCAACTGGCAGGTGGAGCTGGTCTCCGTCCCCGTGGCCAAGGCACTGCAGCGGCTGGAGATCAAGGGCGATCTCTGAACCCAGACCGGGCCGGGATCGGTACGAGATCGGTATGAGGGGCTTGCATAGGACCCGGGGCCGGGTCACACTCTGTCTTAGGTTAGCTTTCCCTAAGCTGAACCTGGCCTGATCGTCCCCCGACCACTCAGGAGCACCCGCGTGTTTCTCGGCAACTTTCTCATCGGCCTGCGTGAGGGCCTGGAGGCCGCGCTGGTCGTGAGCATCCTCATCGCCTACCTGGTCAAGAAGGGCAATCGCGGCGCCCTCACGCCGGTCTGGATGGGCATCGGCGCCGCCGTGGCGGTGAGCGTGGGGTTCGCCCTGCTCCTGCAACTCGTCGTGGCGCAGGAGAACCACTTCCGGATCCAGGAGCTGACCGGTGGCCTGCTGTCGATCATCGCGGTCGGCCTGGTCACCTGGATGGTCTTCTGGATGCGCAGAGCCGCCCGCGGGATGAAGGCCGAGCTGGAGGGCAGGCTCGACAGCGCGATCGGCATGGGGGCCGGCGCCCTGTTCGTCGTGGCGTTCCTGTCGGTGGGGCGTGAAGGACTGGAGACCGCCCTGTTCCTGTGGACCAACATCAGCCACTCCACCGGCTCTCCGGTGCAGCCGGTGGGCGGCGCCGTGACCGGCCTGGCGGTGGCCGTGGTCCTGGGCTATCTCATCTACCGAGGCGGCCTGAAGCTCAACCTCAAGGCATTCTTCACCTGGACCGGGGCGGGCCTGATCATCGTCGCCGCCGGCGTCCTCGGCTACGGTTTCCACGACCTCCAGGAGGCCGACGTGCTGCCCGGCATCACCTCGCTGGCACTGGAGCCCGCCAACTTCTTCGCCCATTTCGGCGCCGTCGGCGACTGGCTGCAGACGATCTTCCAGGGAGTCCTCAACGTCACCCCGAAGATCACCTGGCTCCAGCTGATCGTGTGGGCGGCCTACGTGGCCACGGTGATGTTCTTCTTCCTGCGACCCACCACGCCCGCAGCCGTGTCACCTGCGAAGACTCCTCAAACCGCGTCATCTTGACCCGCTCTGTTCCGTCCCTGTTCCGTCAGCTTCCCGATCCGGAACGAGACGCAGCCGGAACAGGCTTTGGTCGACGGCGGTTCGGGCCGCTTCGAAGGTCTCTTCGGTGACGTGTCCGTAGACGCCGAGGGTCACGGGCTTCCCGCGCCTGGAGTGCCCGAGGAACGCCATGATCCCGGCCAAAGAGACACCAGCGTCCAGCAGTACCGAGGTGAGGTAGTGACGGAGCATGTGAAAGCCATCATCGTTGGCTGCCACGTAGCGCATTCGGCCCCTTGAGTTCTTGGCGGCCGGAGGGATGATGCTCGCCGCAGCGAGGGCGGGCTTGCAAACGTTGCTGTTGTAGGAGGACTCTCGCATGTGCCCCTCATGGCGGCGCGGGTGGTCGCCCTGCCACCGGAACAGTAGGTTGCACGTGTACTCCTCAGCGGCCAGCCCGGCACTCTTCTCCTGCATCCACGGCAGGCTGTATGGGCGAGGCGGATACGCGTCGATGTGAGCTTTGACCGCTCGGGCGACGCCAACGGGCAGAGGAGCGATCCGTTCTTTACCGCCCTTCGGGAGCTTGAAGACGAGGAGCCTGCCGACCCTGACGACCTGACGCCGGACGTACACCTTCCCATTCTCGAAGTCGAAGTCCTCTTCGGCGAAGGCGAATGTCTCACTCTGCCGTGTGCCGCACCCTGCCCCCAGGATCGGGATCGCCCGGTAAGGCTCAGCATGTGCGTCGATCACCGCCCAGACACGATCGACGGACCAAGATGCCCGCTCATGGGGTTCTCTCGTGGGCTTGGGGATGATCGATGACTTCGCCGGGTTATCTCGTCGCATCCCATCGGCGACCGCAAGGTCGAAGACGCCACAGAGAATGATGTAGGCGATCTGTTGGGTGGAGTGACCGTGCGTCTTCGATAGATCCCGTAGCCACTCCAGAACCTCAGACGGCTTAATGGACTTGATCTGTCGGTCACCGAACGGCACTTTTAGGTGGAGGCGATATGCCGAGTCGTAACGGCGAATGCTGCCCGAACCGACATCGCGTAGCCGCAGCCATTTCAGCGCCAACGGTCCGAAGAGGGCCTTGCCGGCATCGGGGTCGATGTATTCCCCACGCTGGGCATCCTCTTCCATCTTGCGAGCGTATTTGACTGCCTTATCTCTGATCTTAAAGGCTGCCGATTTCTCTTTACCGTCAGGGCCCACCCAAACCGCAAGCCAACGCTTGGCATCCTTACTGCCACCCTTGTCGGGATGCCGGATGGTCTTGGTCTTGACCGGCTTTCCGTCTGGTCCCTTGACGGTCCGGAACCACAGATCACGTATTCGTGCCATGGCTAGGCCACATCCTGCTGCTGTTGCTGGCGGAACCAGGCCAGGACGTCTTCGGGCAGGTAACGAAGGTGACGACCGATACGTGCGGCGGGCGGCCCGAGGCCCCGGTGTCGCCATTGGTAGAGGGTGGTGATGGGAACACCAAGGAAGTCAGAAACGTCTTCGGGTCCCCAGGCGCGGTCTTCTCTGGGGTCAGGTCGCATCGTGCGGGTCTCCTCTGGTCATGCTGCGGTGAGTTGGGTACCAGCGGCGCTGGCGTGTTCGTGGGCGAGTTCTTCGCGGCCGATCTGGCGTCGTTTGCGGGCTTGGTCGGCGGCGGTGTTGGCGAGCAGGGCGTCGCCGGTGGTTTTCCAGCCGGTTCCGGCGTAGGTGAGGTCGCCGATGATGAGGGTGGTTTCTTCGCCGGTGTGTTCGGCGGTGCGGATCTCAGAGTGTTCGGGGCCGGTTATGTCGGTGCGCCGGTAGTCGATGCGCGCTTGGCGCAGAGCGGTGAAGGTGATGCTGTAGCGGCGGGCTTTGGTGAGGAAGTGTCCGCCGAAGCCGAGCATGTGCGCCCACCGGCGCAGCCCTTCGTAGGTGTCATTGTCGCCCAGGTGCCAGCAGGCGGCGATGAGCCGTTCCACATGGGTGCCGGCCGGGTCGGCATACAGCCGGACGGTGGTGTCGTCGAGGCGGCGGGAGGTGTGCCCGGTGACCTCGGTGCCCTTGGTGGCGTACTTGGCGAGGTAGGCGGCGACCATGGCGTCGGTGACGGGATTGTCTCCGCGGAGCGTAATGGGGCGTACGTCGGTGCCTTTGGGGTCGCCCCAGGTGATGTGCCACCCGCCGGGCCGGGCCGGATGCTCAGCGGTGGTGTGGCCGGTGACAGCGGCGGCGTGCCGTACGGCTTCTTCGAGGTCGACGACGGTCAGCCCGGCCGGTGGGGCGGTGATGGTGGTGGGGTCGCCCTCGTCGATGCCGTCCAGGCGCAGCAGGACGTGGAAGTGGACGGCGCCGCGGAGCTGGTATTCGGCGGCCTTGCCGTGCGACAGCCTGACTCGAGGAAGACCGCGCAGGCGGGCTTGGCGGTTGAGGTGACGTTCCATGGTCTGTTTGGTGCGCCGCCACAATTCCCCGGCCTGGTTGTTCCATACGACGTGGGCGTTGTGGTCGTAGCAGTCCAGGCAGAACGGCCGCCCGAGCAGCTCGTCACCGGAGTCGTGGCGGTCGAAGCAGGCGAACACCACGCCGTGCGGGCAGGTGTCGGCGGTGCCGGAACGCCGGGCGTAGCACGGTGAGGGTTTGCACGCGCACCGGGCCTTGTCGGTGCAATGGTGGGTCTTGACGTGCCGCGAGTGCACGGGCCCGAACGAGGGTGCGGTGAAGGTCGCGAACACCGCCGGATGCTTGGCCACCGAGACGGGCACGGTCTTGCCGCCGGCCAGGCCGGAGCGGATCAGGTGGTAGGCGTCGCGCCGGTAGATCTCCGCGCAGGACGGGCACACGGTGGTGCGCCGGTTCCCGCACGCCTTGTAGATCACCCCGTCCGGCAGAGCCGAGGTCGGCACCGTGTCGAGGGTCGCACCGGTGCGGGGGTCGATGGTGTGCAGGTCCCCGATGAGGCGGACCGGGCAGGAGCAGCCGGCGGCGGGCCACACGTGGTCGAGCCATTCGAAGTAGCCGTCACCACCACGCCGTATCGCGGTGTCGGTGGCGTAGGGGGTGAACGGGGGGTGGTTGGCGAGGGTGGGTTCGGTGTTCGACCCCGTACCCGGGACCAGGG
>JAOPYK010000246.1 GCA_025964695.1 Streptosporangiaceae bacterium
GTGGACTCCGGGCACGCCAACGCGATCACCGACATCGAGCACCTCGGGGCCGCGCTGCCGGAGGGGCTGAAGGCGCCGCGGCACTGATCGGGCCGCGGCGACACTGATCGGCGGGCCGCCGGGCCGCGGTGCCGTCGCGACACTGACGGTCCGGTCCGTGGCACACGTCACATCGGAGCGTGTCACGGGAATCGGGGCTTCCTCGTCCTAGTGGTGTACCCAGCCAGAACGACCAGGGAGCACACCATGGAAGCCCGCGTGAACGCCTTCGCCACCCCGACCGGGGCCAAGCTCGCCAAGTACCTGATCGCCGCCGCCCGCGTCCTGCACGAGGCGAGCGTGCCGGTCACGACCCTGCACCTGGTCGACGTCCGCGCCAGCCAGATCAACGGCTGCGGCTTCTGCCTCGACATGCACACCAAGGACGCCGAGCAGGCGGGGGAAACCTCGGTGCGGCTCAACCTGGTCGCGGCTTGGCGGGAAGCGAAGGTCTTCACCGACGCCGAGCGGGCCGCCCTGGAACTCACCGAGCAGGGCACCCGCATCGCCGACGCCGCCGGTGGTGTCACCGACGAGGCCTGGGCGAACGCCGCCAAGCACTACGACGATGACCAGCTCGCCGCCCTGGTGTGCCTTATCGCCCTCATCAACACCTACAACCGCATGAACGTCATCATCCAGCAGCCCGCAGGCGACTACCAGCCCGGCCAGTGGGGATAGCGACACCGATCTGCGTCAGGTTGGGTGGGACGAACTCCAGCAGCCCAGTCCCACCTAACCTGACGCACCGCAGTTCAACGCCTCGGGCCTGCGTCAAGTTACGCAGGACGGAACACAGACACTGGAGGACTTCGGCCGCGGACCAACAAGGTTGATGTCCCGTGACAGTTGATCTTCCTTTTGCCAGTGAATCTTGCTCGACTGTGGGTCTTTGTCACTACGGTTTGCTCGACATGGTGCTCGAGAACCTGCCGCCAGATGGCCTATCGCGGCCGCCCGCGGGCCCCGGCTGAAAGGCTGATGCGGCACGAGCAATCACCTCATCCGCCCCGAGTGCCCTGAACCGATCGGCCTTGGCGGCCCTGGACGTGGTCACGATCACCCGGGCGCCGGCCAGCTTGGCGAACTGCGGGACGAACGGCCACACGGCTCCCGATCCGAAAGTCAGCACGGTAGCGCCGAGGCGTAGTGCACGGTCGGTCGTCAGTATGTTCCACGCGGGTCACCGCAGCCGATGGCAGCGCCGCGGCTTCCCATCCGGCGAGATCGGCTCGGTGGCCTGCTTCACGAAACACCCAGGTCGCATAGGAACAGCCGAATTCACGGGCATCCGCGAGGGGTGAAGTCCAGGTTATCGGGGTTTGCCGCGAGGGCGGCCCAGAAGGTGACCTGAGCCTGTTCGTGCAGGATGCCGAGGGCCAGGAGACGGGAGCGGGATCGGGTGGCAGCGTCGGCGGGGTCGAGGGCGGCGCGCCGGGTGCGGTAGAGGTCGAGCAGTTCGCGGTGCCGCGACTCCTGTGCCCTCGCCAGCCGTACAAGGTCCGCGGGGTCGCCGAGGTCGGCGAAGGCCAGTCGGAGCTGCGCCGGGTCACGGGTCTCGGCCTGCGGAACCTCGGCGGCGGACAGCCATCCCCGCAGCGTTTCGCGGCCGGCGTCGGTCAGGTGGAAGACCCGGCGCCGCCGCCCGCCGGTCTCGGCCTCCTCGGTCAGCAGGCCCATCTCGGCGAGCCTGGGCGGGTCCCGGTAGAGCTGAGCATGGGGGATGGGCCAGAAGTAGGCGACGCTCTCCTCGACGCGGGCTTTCAGCTCGTATGGCGTCATCGGGCCGTGCCGGGCGATCAGCCCCAGGACGCTATATGCGGACATGCTCAGCTCCACACGTACCTCCCATTGACATCGTCTCAATGAGACTTTAGATTCATCGCATTGAGATCGTATCAAAGAGACTATTGAGGTCGGGCATGTACATCCACCCAGAGCTCGCCGACATCTTCGCGGCCCTGCCAGAACGCCCCGAGAACCCGTACGCCGACATCGAGGCCACGCGTGCGAGTTTTCGTGCTCTGATGGCGCCCCTTACATCCGCGCACGATCCTCGGGTCACCGTTGAGCACACGACCATCCCGGGACCCGACGGCGACAAGATCTCGGTGCAGATCCTCCGGCCCGCTGAGGTGCACGGAGTGCTTCCCGGTGTCCTTTACATCCATGGCGGTGGCTTCGCCTACGGCGAGCTGGACGGGCCGGGCCCCATGGCACGCGACGTGTGCGCCGAGGCCGGTGCGGTCGTGGTGAACGTCCATTACCGGCTGGCGCCCGAGCATCGCTTCCCGGCAGGGATCGAGGACTGCTATGCCGCGCTGCGCTGGCTCGCCGGCAATGCCGTCGATCTCGGTGTCGCGCCCGAGCGGATCGCCGTCACCGGTGCCTCGGCCGGGGGCTGTTTGAGCGCCGCGCTGTGCCTACTGGCCCGGGACCGCGGGGGGCCGGAGATCGCCTACCAGTGCCTGCTGGTCCCGTGCCTCGACGATCGGACGCAGACCGCCTCGATCAAGCGGATCACCGACGGGCGGATCCCCAACGGCCCTGGCGTCAGGCACACGTGGGAGAACTACCTGGGGCCCGATCGGCTCGACGTCTCGCCGTACGCCGCGCCCGCCCGCGCCACAGACCTGAGCGGGCTGCCGCCCGCGTATATTCTCACGTGCGGCTTGGACCCGCTGCGCGACGAGGCGCTGGACTACGCGCGCCGGCTGATCGAGGCGGAGGTTCCCGTCGAGATGCGCCACGTGCCGGGTGCCTGGCACTTCTTCGAGGCGTACGCGCCCGGCAGCGCCTTGGCCAAGGCGACAACCGCGCATTGGCTCGGCGCGCTGCGCACCGAACTGCGTCATTGACGGCCGGACCTACCAGATCTGGCACGACCGGGCAATGTTCCACTTCCTGACCGACCCCGCCGACCGCGCCACCTACCTGCAGACCCTGCGCGCCGCCCTGGCCGACGGCGGAGGGATCACGGCCGGCATGGTCAGGATCGCCGGATCGGCCGAGCGTCTGGTCGCCGACGCCGACAACTCGTCCACCGTCTCCGCAGTCGATGATGTGACAGGGAATTAGATATTTTGTGTCACAGACACCACCCGGCGATCACGACGACCTGCGGATCGATCCTCCGGCGGTGACCGCGACTCTGCGGGAGCCGAATATTACATCCGCGCAGTTCGGGAGGCATGCCGTGACTCGTCGATCATGCTGCTGAGTCGACCTTCCTACCGGGTTCTTCGGCGGTGGTGGAGTGCGGAACCAGGTGCCAGGATGATCCACTGTGCTGCTGCGACTGCCCTACCTCGCCCTGTCGAGCATGTTCACCCTCCTACGCCTGCTGCCGATGAGCGACAGGGACAAGGACATCGAAATCCTGGCCTTGCGGCATCAACTCGCCATCCTGCAACCCCAGATCGACAAGCCACGGCTGACCACCACCGACCGCGCGTTCCTCGCCGCGCTGCTGCACCGGCTCCCGCGGATCCGGCTGCGCCGACTGCAGCTCGCCGATACGCCTGGCCTGGATGGGATCCACCCACGACGACGAGCCCCACTGCACCCCGACCAGCAGGCTGTAGGCCAGCCGGGCAGGAACTTGTCTCCGCCCTTCCCGCGGATCTGCACCATCACCCGCTCATCGGCGTACTCGGCGTCGGGCCGGGCCTGCGGGGTGACGTCGATCGCGAACATCAGCGGCTGGCCGGGCCGGGCCGGGCAGGACAAGCCCAGCAGCAGACGCCGCAGTGAACCGGCGTCGATCCGTCCCCCGGCGAGCGCGTCGTACACCGAACCGTGCCCGCGGCGGAACTCCGGTTCCAGCGACAACTCCACCGGAGAACGCACCGGCCCTTGGGCGCACAGCATCGCGTCGGTGAGTTCGAACAGTGCATCCGCCCGACGCCAGCACAGCGCGTGGAACCGCGTACGGAACATGGTCAGGTTCGCGACGGCCGACCTACCAGATGTTGCGACAGCACCCGCGACTGGGTTTCCCGGTGCGATAGTGAACATCTGAGGCCACCGCTTTCGCCCCCGGCTGTCATCAACACCGAAGATGAGACGGTGGCCGCCCAACACCACCGCGACAAGCCGTAACCAAACAGGCACAGCCCGGTGGATCACGCTATGCGGTGATACGCACGCAAATCGTGCGACAGCAGCCCTCAGCTATCACAACACTCGACCTTGCTTAAATTCCAAGCTTCGCGGTCGGCTCCGGAAGTCCTTCGGGGGTTGGCCTGAGCACTGGTCGTGTGGTGTCGATAGCGGGACGATCGTGAACGCGTGACCGGCGCCTGTGCGTGCGGCTATCGGTGAGGTGCGCCCCTTATTGCAGCAGCTTTGAGATCCGGACCTGGTCCTGGTCGGTGGCGGTGAAGGTGACGAGTTTGTGCTCGGGTTCGTCGGCGAGTTGGAGCACGACGTGGTGCAACTCCAGCTCTCCGAGGGCTGGATGACGCAGCCGTTTGGTGCCGGAGCCCAGAGGCATGATCTTGTGCTGCGGCCACCAGTCCCTTACCTCGGGGCTTGCCGCGTGCAGGCGATCGAGCAACGCGCTGAAGCCGGGGTCGCCCGGGTGCCGCGCTGCGGCTGTACGGAACCGGCCGAGCAGCGCGGATGCCTCGCCTGGCCAGTCGACCATGATCTTCCGGGCGTCGGGATCGGTGAACATCCACCAGAGCATGTTGCGGGCTTGCGGTGGGCGGGCCGGCCAGTCGGTCCACAACGTCCGGGCAGCCCGGTTGGAGGCCAGCACATCCCAGCACCGGCCGGTGACATAGGCCGGGCAGGGATCGAGCCGGTCGACGAGTGAGACGACGGCGGGTGAGAGCGATTCGACGACGGCGGGTGTCTCGGCGGGCGGGGCGCCGTGGATGAGCTCGTGGACGTGGCTCCGCTCGGCGTCGTCGAGGCGCAGCGCCGCTGAGAGCGCGTCGAGTACCTGGCGCGACGGACGCACCTCGCGGCCCTGCTCCAGGTAGGTGTAGTACGTCGAGGAAATGGCCGCGAGCTGGGCTACCTCTTCACGGCGCAGTCCGCGAGTCCGGCGTCGGGTCCCCGCGGGCAGGCCGACGTCGGCGGGCTGAAGTCGCTCGCGGCGGGAGCGGAGCAGATCCCCCAGCTCTCTCGCTCGGATCGCGGAGTGAGACATCCTGACACTTCCATTACTAGGAAGAACACCCTGTGGATACCAGTATGGGCCTTGGTTACGTTTTGTGTCATGAACGTCATGAACGCACGAACCCTTGGGCCGGAAGGTCTGACTGTCTCGGCAGTCGGCCTCGGCTGTATGGGCATGTCCCAGGGCTATGGGGCGGCCGACGACACCGAGTCGATCGCCACCTTGCACCGGGCCATCGATAGTGGTGTCACCTTCTGGGACACCGCCATGAGTTACGGCCGCGGCCACAATGAGCAGCTGCTCGGCCGGGCGCTTGCCGGGCGCCGTGACAAGGTGGTCCTGGCCACCAAGTTCGGAATCATCCGCGGCGACGACGGTGTGCGGGTCGATGGTCGGCCCGAGAACGTCCGCACCTACTGTGACATGTCACTGGCCCGGCTCGGCGTCGACCACATCGACCTGTATTACCAGCACCGCGTCGACCCACGGTTGCCGATCGAGGAGACCGTCGGCGCTATGGCGGAGCTGGTCGCCGAGGGCAAGGTCCGTTACCTCGGGCTGTCCGAGGCGAGCCCCGACGAGCTCGAGCGGGCGGCCGCCACCCACCCGATCAGCGCGGCGCAGTACGAATGGTCGCTGTGGTGGCGCGACATCGAGGACGATGTGCTGCCCACAGCCCGTCGGCTGGGCATTGGGCTGGTCCCCTATAGTCCGCTCGGCCGCGGCTTCCTGGCCGGCGCCGTCACCACGGACACCCTCGGAGTCAGGGATTTCCGCCTCGGAGACCCGCGATTCCAGGACGAGAACCTGGAGCGCAACCGGGCGCTCGTCGCCGAGGTGTGTCGGCTGGCCGCCGAGCGCGAGGTGACCCCGGCTCAGCTCGCTCTTGTTTGGCTGCTGGCCCAGGGCGACGATGTCGTCCCGATCCCCGGGACCCGGCGCGTCGCACGTCTGGCCGAGAACGCCGGGAGTGCCGAGATCGTGCTGTCTTCCGCCGATCTCGACCGGCTGGAGGCGGCTGTGCCCCGGGCGGCCTGGTGGGGAGACCGCCAGTCGTTCGCCGCTCACCGCACCGTCCGGACTTCGGTATGACCGGGTCGTACGCCATCCGCACCGAACGCGTCGACGTCTCGGTGGGCGACGGGCCGCCGATGGGGGCGTACCTCGCCCGGCCGACAGCCCCCGGCACGTTCCCGGGCGTACTGGTAGGCATGGAGCTTTTCGGCATCGATGCCGGTGTCCGCGACGTCTGCGACCAGCTGGCCGGACTCGGGTTCGTGGCGCTCGCACCGGACTTCCATCACCGGACCGCCCCCGGAACCGAACTGTCCCGCGACCCCACGGGCCGGGCCAGAGGCTTCGAACTGCTGGAGTTGATGACGCGAACCACGGTTCTCAGCGACGTGCGCGCCGCCATGGACCACCTTCACGCGGCCGGCAGCCAACACGTCAGCATGGTCGGGCTGAGCCTCGGCGGTCACATCGCCTACCTCGCGGCCACCGAGTTCGATCTCGCCGCAGTAGCCGTCTTCTACGGCGGCTGGCTGCCGACCACCGACATCCCGATCAGCCGGCCCGAGCCGACGCTGTCGCTTACTCCGCAGATCACTGGGCGTGTGCTCTTCCTCGTCGGCGAGAACGACCACGTCGTCCCTTCCGGACAGCAACGAGAGATCGCGGACGCGCTGCGCGAGGCCGACGTGCACCACGAGATCGTCGTCTACCCCGGTATCGGACACGGCTTCCTCGGCACCGATCAGGCCACGTCGGCCGACGCGTGGCGTCGCGTCCACGCACTACTGACCAGCGTCGAAGGCTAGTGCAGATGATCAACCCCCAAAGGACTTCCGGAGCCGACCACCACCAAGGGGGCCGGTGTGAGCGAACAGGAAGCGGTAGTTGCGGCCAAGCTTCTCGACGGGTTCGTGGGGGATGAGGAGGCGGTGCGGTGGGTCGCGGTCCGGCACGCCGATGACCACATTCACATCGTCGCGACCTTTGGCGCGGGTGGATGGGGTGCGGCCGGAGGTGTGGAACGACGGGTACCGGGTCCGGGACGCGTGCCGGGCGGTGGAGGAGCGGTTCGCCCTGCCGACGGCTCCGGCCGACCGGACCGCCGCCCGCCGACCGCACCGCGGGGAGAGCGAGAAGGGCAAGGGCTCGGATGGGCGGAGGAGCCCCGGATCGCGTTGCGCCGCCATGTCATCACCGCTGCCGGCGGGGCCCGGGACGAGGCTGAGTTCTTCGCCCGTCTTCAAGCCGAGAACGTGCTGGTCCGCAAACGGTTCAAGGACGGGGAGGCCGCGAGGTCACCGGGTACGCGGTCGCGGTGCCCGCGTCGTATGTGATCTTGCGGTTCCCGGAGCCGACGGATCCGGACGTCGTGTACCTGGAGAACTTCACCAGCGGGCTTTACGTGGAAGAACAAGAAGAAATAGCCAGGTATACGCTGGCCTGTGACCATCTGGAGGCGATGGCGCTCTCCCCAGGGAGTCGGCGAAACTGATCGCCCGGGTGGCTGCAGAGCTTTCCTGACCAGTGGGCAAGGAGACCTGGGATGGCCACGAACAACATTGGTCTGTCTGACGCCGTGTGGCGAAAGCGCACCCGCAGTGGTGGGAACGGCGACTGCGTCGAACTCGCGAGCATCGCGAAACACCGGGTCGCCGTCCGGGACTCGAAGGACCCCGACGGTCCGAGCCTCGTCTTCGACGCCGCTGACTGGACGAGGTTCACAGCCGGAGTACGGCAAGGACGATATGGCTCGCAGCACACGTGATCTTCTAGAGAACGGCATAGTCCGGAGTGGCCTGAAGCAGGGCCGAGCCAGGTCAGGAGTCCCATGACCGAACCGAGCGCCATCCGCACGCCCCTGCTGGTGCTCTACACCCGCCGGGTGGAGGAATGTCGAAGCTTCTACGGTGACCTCGGCTTTAACTTTGCAGCCGAGCAGCACGGCCAGGGTCCCCGGCACTACGCTGCCGTCCTCGCCGACGGTGCCGTCTTCGAGCTCTATCCGGCTCGCCCCGATCGGGAGACCGGCGCCCTTCGCTTGGGCCTCACCGTCAGCGGCGCCGCTGCGACACCCCCACTGCGTCCGGGCCGCCACCTGCTGACCGACCCCGACGGCCGAA
>JAOPYK010000286.1 GCA_025964695.1 Streptosporangiaceae bacterium
TTCACGCCGGCGCTCTCGACCATGTAGCCGACCTCGTCGCGCCGGTAGATGGGCATGATCGGCACGATGATCGCGCCGATGCGCGAGATGGCCATGGAGATGACCGCGAAGTCGGTCCAGTTCGGGAGCTGGATCGCGACCCGGTCGCCGGGACGGACGCCGCGCCGCGCCAGTCCGGTGGCCAGGCGCAGTGCCGAGTCACGTAGTTCCCGGAACGTGTACGACGTGCTGGAGTCGGTGAAGAACACCTTGTCCGGCCGTTCGGCCACCTGCTGCTCCAGCGCGTCGAACATCGAGTAGTCGCGCCAGAGACCCTCGGCGTAGAACGCCTCGATCTGGTCCTTGGAGTACCGGTGGTTCACCGTAGCCATTGCCATGAGTACCCGCTCGTTGCCGTCGTACTGGTGCCAAGTGTGATGAGGTTCTTGCTATTTGGCCCCAAAATACAATGGTCAGACCGTTTAGGCAAGACTGAGAGGGCTTCCAGGACGGCAGCCGTGGTCAGCGGCCTTTCCACTCAGGAGCGCGCTTCTCCCGGAACGCCGCGACGCCCTCCTTGATGTCCTCGGTGGTGAAGGCCAGGGCTAGCTGGCTCTGCAAGTGGCTGAGAGCTTCGCGTAGCGGAAGGTCGCGCGTGGCGTCCAGGGACTGCTTGCCCAGGCGCATCAGCAGCGGCGACCTGGAGGCGATACGACCGGTCAGGTGGTCGATCTCGGCGTCGAAGCCGGCAGCGGGTACGACCTTGTTCACGATGTGCAACCCGAGTGCCTCCTCAGCCGTGATCAACTCACCGGTCATCATCAGCTCGTTGGCCTTCGCCCTCGGCACGCTACGAAAGATCAACGCGGAGATCATGAACGGGAACACGCCCACGTTGATCTCAGGGCATCCGAATCGCACGCCCTCCTTGGCCACGATCAGGTCGCACGCGAGCGCCAGCCCGAACGCGCCGGCCAGCACGTCGCCGTTCGCCGCGCAGACCGAAGGTTTACCGAGCCCGCCGAGCAGTTCGTACAGGCGCGGGAACCGCGCGAGCCCCGCATACTTCTCGATCACCGGGTTCTCGTCGGCGAAGGCCTTAAGGTTTCCGCCGCTGGAGAAGACACGCTCATCCGCCGAGGTCAGCACGACGACGCGAACGTCATCGTCGTCACGTGCCTGCACCAGCCGCGCAAGCAGCTCATCGAGCAGGTCATCGCTCAGCGCGTTGCGCGTGGCCGGGTCGTCAAGGACGATCCGCGCGATCCCGCGCTCGTCGACGACATAACGGATCAGGGTGTCGGACATGCTGACTCCTCGTGGTCGTGGCGCGAGAGCGCCGGATCATTATGCAAGGTCGCGTTGGAGCCTTCACTCGTGCCGCGTGGCCCCATCCTCGGTGGTCAGCCCGGCCGCAGCTCGCCCGGGGAGCGGTGACGCATCTTGATAACGATCGTTCACAACGGCTATCTTCGGCGGATGGGCAGGGACCGGGCGATTCTCGATGCGGCAGCCGAGGCCTTCTACGAGAAGGGCTTCCACGGCGTGGGCGTCGATGAGCTCGGAGCGCGCGCCGGTTTGAGCGGACCTTCGCTGTACCGCCATTTCTCCGGCAAGGACGAGATCCTCGCCACGCTCCTGAACGAGGCCATGGATGGGCTGATCAGCGCGACCGTGCCGGTGCACGACGATCCCGCGCTCGATCTGCAGCGCGCATTACGCCACCACGTCGACTTCGCCGTCGGCCATCGCCACCTGATCAATCTCTACCAGCGTGAGGTGCGCTCGCTGGCCGAACCGTGGAAGGGTCGGTTCGACCTCCGGCGCAGCCTGTACACGGACCGGTGGGAGTCACTCTTCGGGCGCCGGTTCCCCGCGCTCGATCAGCCGACCGTGGCAGCGGTGACACAGGCGAGTCTGGGCATGATCTTCTCGCTGTCCTACTGGCCTGGGCGAACGGTACAAGGCGTCGACGTCGAGGCCTTGCTGTCGAGTCTTCTCTCGCATGGCCTCGGGTCGTTCGAGCCGGCTCAGACCACGGCTCCAGGCCCAGCATGTTGAGCACCATCATGTGAGGGACGGTCCGGTGGGAGCCGGGTCCCGGCTCCGCAGGACGCCCCGCATCTCGCCGAGCACGGCAAGGGTGGCGTCCTCCGCTTCCTCGGGGCGCAGACCCCACGGCGGAACGACCAGGGTGAGGTGGTCGTAGTCAGTGGCGTGCTCCGTGACCCTGGCGGCGAGTTCACCCGGCCTGCACGCCACGCCGACGGCGTCGATCGCGGCGTCGGGGACTGCGGCGATCATCGCCTGCTCGTCCCCGTCGCGGGCCGCCTGCCGGATCCGATCCTGCGCCTGCGACCAGCCGTGCAACGCGAACAGCCGGTCGTAGACCCGGGACGCCGCGTACTGCCCGATCGAGTAGGCGATCCGGCGGCGCGCGGCCTCCTCGTCCGCGTCGATCGCGCACATGAGAATGCCCATCAGCGCGACGTCGGAGGGTTCCCGCCCCGCCTCGGTGATCCCAGCGGTGAGGTCGGGCCGGACGACCTCGTCGAGGTAGGCGGTCGTCAGCATGGGATGCCCGACGAGTCCGTCGGCCACCTTCCCGGCCACCCGGACCATCCGGCTGTTCACTCCTGCCGTCCAGATGGGCAACCGGTCCTGAATGGGCGGCGGAGTGTCGGCGGTCGGCCGCAGGTGGACCCGGTAGAACCGGCCGTCGTGGTCCACCGGGCCCTCGTGCAGACGCCACAGCTTCCGCAGTACGGTCACGAGTTCTTCCATGCGCGCGGCGGGCGCCGCCCCGCTGACGCCGTGCCAGTTCTCCATCATCCCGGGCGTGCCGTTGCCCAGCCCGAGGATCAACCGGCCGCCCGAGAGCTCGTCGAGGTCGCGGGCCTCGGCCGCCCACACGAGCGGGGTCCGGCCGACGCCATAGGCGATGTTGGAACCGAGCCGCACCCGTTCGGTGGCGGAGGCCAGCACCGCGAGCGGGATCGTCGCCGACCGGTTGTAGAGCTCACCTGTCCAGACCGCCGCGAAGCCGGCCTCCTCCGCGCGGACCGCGATATCCGCGGCCCGCCGGAAACGCTCGGGGCCGTGTCCTGCGCTGAAGACGGTCAACCCGTACATGGCGTCCTCCCCCTGCTCAGATGTTTCGCGGGTCTCATGGGCTGTTCGATGGGCCTCACAGCGCGATCAGCTCCTGCACGGCTCGCGACTCGAGTTCGGCGACCGGACCGCTGCCGACCAGCTCGCCCTTGCGCAGGGCGAGGAGCTGCCGCGAGCCTGCAGGGTGCCGCCGCCGGGGGGTGCTGTTGGGCTTGGAGATGCCCGCAGGCTCTGCGACGATTACTGTTTGTACGCATCGATGCTTTGAATGGTAACTTAGGTCAGACCTAAGAGCATCTGCTGGGAGAACTACATGGCCGCCGGACGCACTCCCGAACCGAGGATCAGCCGGTCGACGATACGACTATCTCCCATGGAGGTACCTAAGGCGTCCGACGTACTCGCCAACGACCTCAGGGAACGGATTCTCAACGGCGAGTTCGTCGAGGGGGTCCCGCTGCCTCCGGAGCGCGAGCTCGTGGTCCAGACTCAGATGAGCCGCGCCACGGTCCGCGAAGCGCTGCGTATCCTCGAAGTCCAAGGACTGGTCAAGATCAAGACCGGCCGCTCCGGCGGCGCCTTCGTGCAACGGCCCGACAAGGACTCGGTCGCGAGCTCGGTCAGCCTGCTGATCCGGGGCCAGCAGATAAGGCTGGCCGCCCTGCTCGAAACGCGCGAGGCCATCGAGCCGTTCTGCGCCGGCCTCGCTGCGCAGCACCGGACGGACAAGGATCTCGCCCGGCTTGAGGACGCGAACAAGGCGATCGCCGACGAGAGCGGCACGCTCGCGCAGTTCCTGCAGGCCAACGTGGACTGGCACGTCGCCGTCGCGACCGCGAGCCACAACGAGCTGCTGGCCGGCCTCATGATCGCACTGTCTCGAGCGATCTACACCTCCACGGAGAACGAGCAGTTCGTGGACTCCGAGGTACGGCGTACGGCGGCCCGCGCGCACCGATCGATCACCGAGGCCATCGAGGCGCAGGACCCCGGCGCGGCCGCACGGCGGATGACCCGCCACGTGCACGGCTACGCCGAAGCGGTCCTCGAAATGGACGACCGCACCGAGATCGCGATTCCCGGCGAGGGCTGAGCCGGACCCGATCGCGCTCCGTACCCGAAGCCCGGTCCCAGGAATTCCCCCCTCTGCGAGGAGGACGAGGACGCCATCGCGGACATCAGCCTGCAGGTGTACCGCGCGGACGAACCCGTCGTACGAGCACGGGCCCGGGCGGTGGTGCGGGCGTACGGCTAGGACTGGCCGTCGCCGATCGTCACATGGAGGTACTGGGAGATGGCCTCCGCGCGGTTCTCTACGCACAGCTTGCGCAGGATGCGCTTGACGTGCGACTTCACGGTGCCGTTGGCGATGACGAGCTCATCGGCGATGCGATCATTGGTGGCCCCGGTCGCCATCAGCGCCAGCACCTCCATCTCCCTGCCGGTGAGCACCGAGGCGAACTGCGCCTCCGAACGCGCCATGGGCGACCGGGTTAGCCGGGTCAGTCCGATCGGCCCGATCAGTCCCATAGGCCGGGTCGCGGCGAGCGCCGTCACGTGGCCCCGGGAGGCCAGGTCGATCTCCGCCGAGGCGAGGTCCTGCAGAACCGACTCCACCGTCTGCATCGCGACGCGTACCTGCTCGCGCTGCTCGCCCAGGCGGGTCAGCAGCACCGCACGCTCGAACATCTGGCCGAACGCCACGGCGAACGCCCACAGGATGTCCCGATCCAGGGTCTCCACGGGCGCGGACTCGTAGTCGGCGTGCAGGAATCCGATCACCCGGGCGCCGGAGGTCAGCGGCGCCGCGACGTAGGAGCCGTGCCCGGAGGCGGCCAGCAGCGGTCGGTAGACCCGGGGGTCGTTGGCCGGATCGGTGACGATCGCCGGCTCATGCCGCCGGACCATCTCGGTTTCGAGCACCATGTGGTCCAGGTGGATCTCCGGGATGGCCTTGATCCACTGCCGGAAGGTGCGTTCGGTCTCCCCTTCGCGCACCGCGTAGCTCTTCCACGGCCGCCAGATGGAGCCCTCCACCCGGGACAACATCACGCGTTCGAACCCGCAGCCGTCGACGACGGCCTGACACACACGGTGCAGCAACGTGTCCGGATCATGCACCTTGCGCAGACCGACCAGCCCCGCTTCGAGCGCCTCCAGCCGGAGCAGCCGTTCATGCGCGAGAAAATCATGCACCTCGTAGCGGATCCCGTAGACCTCCGCCAGTGCAGCGCCCACCGTCGCGGGCTCCGGACCGCCGACGACCACGGTGGCCAGCCGATCCCCGAGCAGCCGGGCCAGCTCCGCCAGCCGCACGTCCAGTTCGCCGAGGTCACGCGGCGTATCCCCGTGCGCCCCGGCGTCCAGGAGATCCCCGGTCCGCCGCGACAGGGTCCGGCCCCGGTCCAGCAACTGGGCGCGCCGCCCAGACCCGCTCGCCGACCTGGCGGCGGGCCTGGCTCCAGTCGCCGAGGGGCTCACGGCCCTGGCTCCACAGCACGGCTGCGCACCACGTCGTGCCCTTCTGATCGAGCGTTCATGCCTTTCACCGCGAGTGTAAGCCGCCCCTGGCACTCCGCTACCAGCGGTCACCTGCTGTTTCCCCGATGCCGAGCCGGCTGAGGTCGCGCCAGAACATCACCCCCTTTGGGGTGTTCTCTTACCCCTTTGGGGAGCATCTCCGCATGTAGCCATTGTGTTAACGCCGTACAGAGCGACAATTCGTCCATAGGTCGAGGACAGCAGGCCCCTTTTTATTCACGGTCGCTGGATCCGTACCTGCGCACACTGGAGGCTCCCATGGCCTATTTCGGCCCGGCACCCGGTTCGGCCGCCGCGAGCGAGACCGTCTCCGCCGCGCCTGCCCGGCCTTTTTGATCGAGCTGTGGACGGCCAGGATCGATCGCTCCGGTGTCGGCCCCGCACCATGAGGGGTTCACACGAGTCAGCCAGCGTGTACGGAACCGATGAGGAGATGGCTGTGGACAACGACGTTCAGTCCTACCGAACCGATGACCACCGCGACATCGGGCTGTTGTACTGCGATCTGGAATCCACTGGACACGTCCTCCGGAGATCGCACGAAGTCCTCAAGCTCGTATCCACGATCGCGAAGGCGCCGTACATCGCGCCGGCCGATGGAACGCTCAACCTCCACTCCGCGGACAGCGCGCTACGCGCCGCCGAACACCTTGTCGTCCGTAGGCTCACCGAGCAGGACAACACTCTCGCCGGCACGCTGGGAACTCAGCTCACCGCAGTTCTGACGCAGCTGGGGTCTGTACGTCTGTCGATCAGAGACGTCGAACTCACCGGCCGTTCTGCCGCCATCGCCGGTGTCCACAAGGCACTGCAACGGCTGCGATCAGTGAGTTCGGCCGGGGAACTCGCCGAGCGGGTACCGATCGAGATCAGCCGGCTTGGCTACAACCGCGCCATGTTCTCCCGCCTTTGCGGAGCCCAATGGATTGCCAGGTCTGCGTTCGTGCGGGGAGACGTGCAACTGGCCGACGCCATGGTGCGGGTCGGCAACGCCACGCCAGGACGGCTCGATCGAGAACGTCCCGAGACAGACCTGGTTCGCCGTCGCACGCCGATCCTCGTGCACGATGCGCAGGGCAATCCACACGTGCATCACGAACTCAAGACGCTGATGAAAACACAGGACTACGTGGCGGCTCCGCTGATCGCGCGGGGAGACGTCGTCGGCGTGCTGCACGCCGACGAGAACACAGAAACGGGAACGATGGGCGGTTTCGACCGTGACGTGCTCGGGCTCTTCGCCGAAGGACTGGGCCTCGCCTTCGAGCGCATCGTGCTTCGCGAGCAGCTGACCTCGCTCAGGAACCGGCTCGAAGACCACACCAGATCGGTGAGCGATCTCCTCGATGGCTTCATCGATTCCGACGTGTTCACCGCGGCGTTGCCCGCCGAGACCTCGCACACCGCCGGGGCTCTCACACCGCACGCCGTGCCCCTTTACCCCCTTGAGGGGCCACTGGCGGACTTGACACGACGCGAGCTGGAAGTGCTACGACACCTGGCGGACGGCGAGTCCAACACTCAGATCGCGGCGAACCTCTTCATCGCCGCGGGCACGGTCAAGACACATGTCAAGAATCTGCTTCGCAAGCTCGGCGCGGCGAACCGCGCCGAGGCCGTTTCGCGCTACCACGGCCTGATAACGCGGAACCCGCACCGCTGACCTGGTTCGACGTAGGCCTTTCAACGGTCCGGCTGGCCGGCTCGCCGGCCCATGGCGCGGTCATGCCGTGACGAGGGCAGGGGGTAGAGGGGGTGAGAAATCTCTTCCCACGGAGTGATGCGCGACACAGTTTTTGGACTGACCATTGAATGACTTCACGCAATGGCGCCGGCAAGAGCGCATCGGACATTCTCCCTGGAGGAATCATGACCGCCGAGACCACGGAAACCTCTGACATGCCGGACCATGTCGCTCGCCAGGTCGTACTTCCCGAGGGTCACCGCGACGACACCCCACTGTTCGAGACCTATCGATGGCTGCGCGAGAAAAACCCGCTCGGTCAGGCCAGGGTCGAGGGCTACGACCCGATATGGCTGGTCAGCAAGCACGCCGACATCATGGAGATCGAGCGCCAGCCCGACATCTTCACCAGTGGTGGAGGACACGAGCCCGGATCGCACAATCCGATCCTGCAGAACCAGGCGGGCGACCAGTTCACCAAGGGCCTGACCGGGGGCAGCCTGCGCATCCTGGAGACCCTCACCTACCTGGACCCGCCCGAGCACACGGCGGTCAAGGACATCGCCGCCGACTGGTTTCGGCCCGCGAACCTGAAGAAGTGGGAGGACACCATCCGGGACCTGGCGCGGGAGGCGATCACCAAGTACCTGCGCAGTGGCGAGAACGCCATCGACTTCGTCCAGGACTTCGCACTCTTCTACCCCCTGCACGTCATCATGAGCCTCTTCGGGGTGCCCGAAGAGGACGAGTCGCGGATGATGACCCTCACCCAGGAGTTCTTCGGCGCCGCCGACCCGGACGCTCAACGGACCGATGTCGAGCCGCTCACCCCCGAAGCCGCCGCCCAGCAGTGGTCGGCCGCCATCAACGACTTCTACGCCTACTTCGACAAGCTTGTGGAAGACCGCAGGAAGGCTCCCCAGGAGGATCTCGCGACCATCATCGCGTCCGCCAGGAAAGAGAACGGTGAGTATTTCGACAAGACCTTCGCCTACGGCTGGTTCATCGCCATCGCCACGGCAGGCCACGACACGACGTCCAGCACGCTGGCCGGCACCATCGAACAGCTGGCGCTGCACCCCGACCAGCTGGCGATGGTTCAGCAGAACCCGAGGCTGGTCCCCGATCTGGTCAACGAAGGTCTGCGATGGGTGTCCCCGGTCAAGCACTTCACCCGGCAGGCCACCCGGGACTACACGTTGCGCGGACATGCGATCAGCAAGGGAGACCGCTTCATGCTGCTCTACCAGTCCGCCAACCGGGACGCGGACGTGTTCGAGAACCCGGATTCGTTCCAGATCGAACGCCGCCCGAACAGGCACATCGCCTTCGGTTACGGGCCGCACATGTGCATCGGCCAGCATCTGGCCAAGCTCGAGATGCGCATCATGTTCGAGGAACTGCTGCCGCGGATCAAGAGCGTTCAGCTGACCGGTGACCGCAAGGCCGTCCAGACCAACTTCGTCGGCGGCCTGCGGAACCTGCCGGTTCGCCTGGAGCTGGCGTGAACCAGTCGCGGGCCGTCGCAGACCGCCGTGTCGTGGTCGTCGGCGGCGGCCACGCCGGCGGCACCCTCGTTGGCCTGCTACGGCAGGCCGGACACACCGGCGAGATCATGCTGTTCGGCGACGAGACGGCCTATCCCTACCAGCGCCCCCCGCTGTCCAAGAAGTTGGCCGACGGTCAGATCGAGCAGCCGCTGCGGCCACCGGAGTTCTACTGTGAACAGAACATCACGGTACGGCTCGGCGAGCGGATCACGTCCATCGACCGACGCGGTCGCCGCGTGTACTCGGCCGACGGGACCGGCTGGGACTACGACGTCCTCGTCCTGGCGACCGGAGCCCGACCCAGGCCGTTGCCGGTGCCCGGCGCTGACCTCGGCGGCGTGGTCACCCTGCGCACGCTCACCGACGCCCGCATCCTCCGCAAGCACTTCGGCGAGAAGCGCAGGATCGCGATCATCGGGGGCGGCTACATCGGCCTCGAGGTGGCCGCCGTCGCGCGGGCCAACGGCGTCGACGTCACCATCATCGAGCGCGAACAGCGCGTGCTGGCCCGGGTCGCGAGTACTCGGCTGTCGGACATCCTCGCGAGGTACCACCGGGACCGGAGCACGACGATCGTCACTGGTGCGCAGGTCACCCGCTTGTCGGGTCGTTCTGGGCACGTCCGCGCTGTCGTTCTCGGCGATGGCGCCGAGATTGCGTGTGATGCCGCGCTGATCGGTGTCGGGGCGGCCCCGCGAGACGAACTCGCCGCCGCGGCGGGGCTTGTCTGCGATCACGGCATCGTGGTGGACGGCCTGGCGCGTACCAGCGACCCGGCGGTGCTCGCGATCGGAGACGTGACGCGGCGCCCCGTCGCGGGCGTGGACGGGCTGCTGCGCCTGGAAAGCATTCCCAGCGCGACCGAACAGGCCAAGCAGGCGTGCGCCGCCATCCTGGGAACCGCGCCCCCGTCCGCCGAGGTTCCCTGGTTCTGGTCGGACCAGTTCGACCTCAAGCTGAAGATCGCCGGCGTGGTATCGGGCGCCCGCGACATCGTGCTCCGCGGAGATCCGTCGGCGGGACGCTTCGCCTTGTTCCACCACGAGAACGCGGTGGTCACCGCCGTGGAGTCGGCGAACTCACCGGCCGATTTCATGGCGGGTAAGAAGTTCATCGCATCGCGCCGGCGGATCGACCCACGACGCTTGGCCGACCTCGGCGTACCGCTTCTCGCCACCGTCATCCCATAGGTACGGAGAACGTCATGCCCAAGGTCACCTATGCGCTGCCCGACGGGTCCGTTCACGAGATCAACGTTCCGTGTGGACAGAGCGTGATGGACGGATCAGTCCGCAACAACCTCCTGGGAATCGTCGCGGAGTGCGGCGGAAGTTGTTCCTGCGCCACGTGCCACGTGTACGTGAGTGAAGGGTCACAAGCGCTGTTCGACGAGGCGTCCGACGAGGAGCGTGAACTGCTCGAATTCACCGAAGGGGTCCAGTCGAATTCGCGGTTGTCGTGCCAGCTGATCATCGCCGATGACTGCGACGGCGTGCTGGTCACGGTCCCCGGCACCAATGGCTGAGCCAATCTTTCAAATCGAAGGAGTACCAATGGACATCACCGCGGCAGTGGTCAAGGAGATCGGTGGCCCGTTCTCACTCGAGACGGTTTCGCTCGACGCTCCGGCGGCCGACGAGATCCTCATCGAGATCGCGGGGGTCGGGCTCTGCCACACCGACCTCGCCGCCAAGGACGGTCACCTGCCCTTCCCCCTTCCCGGAGTGTTCGGGCATGAGGGCAGCGGCGTGGTGGTCGGCGTGGGCAGCGCCGTCACCAAGGTGACCACCGGCGACAAGGTGGTCTTGAGCTTCAACAGCTGCGGTCGATGCACGCAGTGCCGCAAAGGCGCGCCCGCGTACTGCCATGAGTTCATGGCGTTCAACTTCGGCGGAGTCCGGCGCGACGGGAGCAGCACACTCCACCTCGGCGACGCCGCACTGGGCTCGGAGTTCTTCGGCCAGTCGTCGTTCGCGACGCACGCCATCGCGCACGAACGCAACGTCGTGAAGGTCGACGACGACGCTCCCCTGAGCGTGCTGGGGCCGTTGGGCTGCGGGATACAGACCGGTGCGGGTGCCGTCCTGAACTCTCTGGACTGCGAGCCGGGATCGTCGCTGCTGGTGCTGGGTGGTGGTTCGGTCGGCCTCTCGGCGGTGCTGGCTGCCACCGTACGAGAACTCAACGACATCATCGTCGTCGAGCCCCACCAGGAACGCAGGAATCTCGCGCTGGCCCTGGGCGCCACCCACACCATCGACCCGGCCGCGGGCCCACTGCCCGAACAGGTCCGCGCCATCGTCGGCGAAGGATGCGACTACGCCATCGACACGACCGGGATCGTCACAGTCCTGGAGCAGACCATGCTGTCGCTCGCGCACCGCGGCACCCTCGGCATCATCGGCGTTCCCGCCGATCCCGAGGCCGCGCTGGCCGTCAACCTCATTCAGGCACAACTCCTCGGGGTGACGGTCACCGGAATCGTCGAGGGCGACAGCGATCCCGACGTGTTCATTCCACAGTTGCTCGACCTGCATCGCTCGGGGAAGTTCTCGTTCGACAAATTGATCACCACGAAGCCGTTCTCGGAGATCAACGAGGCTGTCGCCGCACAGCACCGCGGAGAGGCCGTCAAGATCGTGCTCGTGCACGAATGAACAATAAGGAGCCGGAAATGGCGACCATCGAATACAACGAACTCTACGTGGGCGGCACGTGGACGAAACCCGCCACGTCGAACATCATCGCCGTGCATTCGGCGACCACCGAGGAACGCATCGGCACGGTTCCGGAAGGCACCGAAGCGGACGTGGACAACGCGGTAGCCGCCGCCCGCCGCGCGTTCGACGACCCCGGAGGATGGGCGAAATGGGAACCGGCGCGCCGCGCCGAGGTGCTCGAACGGTTCGCCCTCGCACTCGAACAGCGGGGCACGGAGATCGCGCGGCGGGTCACCATTCAAAACGGCATGCCGATCACCTTGGCGCACCAGTTCGAGGCCGCTTTCCCCCCGATCCTGCTGCGCTACTTCTCCGGGCTCGTCACGGGTTCGGCGCAGGAGGAAACCCGCCCCGGCATGCTCGGCGGGAGTTCCCGGGTGATCCGCGAGCCCATCGGCGTGGTCGCCGCGATCGTGCCGTGGAACGTGCCGCAGGCCATTTCCTTCCTCAAGCTCGCTCCCGCTCTCGCCAGCGGATGCACGGTCGTGCTCAAGCCGGCTCCCGAGACCGTGCTGGACGCCTTCCTGATGAGCGAAGCCGCGGCGGAAGCCGGGCTGCCCGAGGGAGTGCTCAGCGTCGTGCCGGGCGGCCGCGAACTCGGCGCCTACCTCATCTCGCATCCCCTGGTGGACAAGGTGTCGTTCACCGGATCCACCGTCGCCGGCCGTACGATCGCCGAGACGTGTGGCCGGCTACTGCGGCCGGTGACCCTCGAGTTGGGTGGCAAGTCGGCCGCGATCGTGCTCGACGACGCCGACCTGCAAGCCAACCTCGAGAGCTTCTTCGCGTCCACGCTGCTGAACAACGGCCAGATCTGCTGGCTCGGCACCCGGGTCCTCGCTCCGCGTTCCCGGTACGGCGAAGTCGTCGACACCATTACCGGACTGGCCGCGTCCCTGGATGTGGGCGACCCGCTGGAACCCTCGACGCAGATCGGCCCGCTGGTGTCGTCCCGCCAGCGGGATCGCGTCGAGTCCTATATCGCCAAGGGGCTGAGCGAGGGCGCCCGGCTCACCGCCGGAGGTGGGCGGCCGAGCGACCTCGACCGCGGATGGTTCGTCGATCCCACGGTGTTCGCCGACGTGGACAACGGGCACACCATCGCACAGGAAGAGATCTTCGGACCGGTGCTGTCGGTGATTCCCTACTCCTCCGAAGAGGAGGCGATCGCCATCGCCAACTCCAGCGAGTACGGACTGGGCGGTACCGTGTGGACCGCCGATCCCGAGCGTGGCGAAACGGTGGCCCGCAAGGTCAGCTCGGGCACCATCGGGATCAACGCCTACGTCAACGACCCGACCGCACCGTTCGGCGGCATCAAAGCCAGCGGCATCGGCCGGGAACTGGGCCCCGAAGGCCTTCACGCCTACCAGATCCTGAAGACCATCTACCTCGACACCTCCAAGTCGTAGGCACCACGGCCGGCCAGCCGCACGCACACGAGTCGGCAGCACTCGCGAACACGCCCGGACCGGATCTGCCTCCCGGCGTGTTCGCGTGCGTGTCCCGGCAGGCCGCCGCCTCTTCTTTCGCGCACCACGCAACTGGTAGCACGACGATATAATGGTCAGACCTTAATGGGGGTGTCGTGCAAGCGGTCGTGCTAAGCGAGTTCGGTTCGGCGAAGAACCTGAGGCTCGGGGAGTACGCCGATCCGCGAGCCGAGTCCGGCTGGGTCACGATCCGGCTGCGTGCCAGCGCGTTGAACTGGCATGACGTGCTCGTTCGGCAAGGCAAGTACGGCTCGCCGCTGCCGCACGTGATCGGTGCCGACGGAGCCGGCGTCCGAGCCGACACCGGCGAAGAGGTGCTGATCCTGCCGTCTCTGTGGTGGGGAAGCGGTGAGAGTGCGCCCGGCTCACGGTGGCAGATCCTCGGTGACCATCAGCCGGGCACATACGCCGAGCTGGTCCGGGTGCCGGCGGAGTGCGCTGCAGTGCCCCGACCGCCAGGATTCAGCTGGCCAGAGGCAGCCGCCCTGCCGCTGGTCGGGCTCACAACTTACCGTGCGCTGTTCACCCGTGGCGGGCTGCACGCGGGCGAATCGCTCTTGGTTCTCGGGGCGGGTGGCGGCGTCGCCACCATGGCGGTCACGCTGGCCGCGGGGATCGGTGCCTCGGTGGTGGTGACCTCGTCCTCCCCGAACAAAATCGACCAAGCGCGGGAGCTCGGCGCCCAGTGCGGAGTTCTCTACACCGAGGCCGGTTGGGAACAGGAGGCCAAGAAGCTGTCACCCGGAGGCCGGGGATTCGACGTGGTCCTGGACTCCGTGGGGACGTGGCGGGAATCCATAGGAGCTCTGCGGCCGGGCGGCCGGCTGATAGTCCTCGGCGCGTCCCGTGCCGAGGAAGTCCCGCTGGATGTGCGGCAGTTCTTCTTCGGCCAATACAGCCTGCTCGGCACCACGATGGGCGGGCCTCGCGACTTCGCCGGACTGCTCGCCTTAATGGAGACTCATTCGATCGCCCCGCCGGTGATCGACAAGATCTTCCCCCTGGAGCGAGCCGGTGAGGCGCACGAATACCTGGAGCAGGGCACCGGCTTCGGCAAGGTCGTCCTAGCCCACGGGTTCTAGTTTTGGCCAGTGGAATCGTGCGATGACATGGGCGGGTCGGCGGCCAGGCCGGACTTGCGTTCGGCCATTTCGCGGACAAACGCGGCCACCCGGTCGCGGACCAACGATGTGGCGGGGATGACGTGGCCTCCCGGGTGTTCGAGGATGATCGGTGACTTGAACTGTTCGGCCAGCACCCGTGAATCGGCTGCGGGAACGATCGAGTCGGACCTGCCCATGATGTGCAACGAGGGCAGGGCGTATCTGTCCGTCGCCGTGTACAGCACGAAGTCGCCCCCGGCCAATGACGGGGCGTCGACCGTGACGAACTCGGCGACGGACTCCAGACCGTGGAGGTTCCGTAGGTCCGGGACCAGTCGGCGGTAGCATGCGGCCGTGCAGATCTTCGACGGTACGTTGCGTTTCGGCGTCCACTCCGGTCAGCAGTACACCGACCTTCCCGGCTACCGTCACCTGTGGCAGACGGCGGAGCGGGTCGGCCTCGACTGGGCCTCGGTGTTCGACCATTTCATGCCCATCCAGGCAGATCCGAGCGGGCCGTGCTTCGAAGGGTTGACCCTGCTTTCGGCCATGGCGGCCTGGACCGAACGGTTGCGCTGCGGTGTGGTGGTGGTGGGAGCCACCTACCGTCACCCCGCCCTGCTCGCCAACATCGCCGTGACGATCGACCACGTTTCCGGGGGCCGCCTCGAACTGGGCGTCGGTGCGGCCTGGTACGAACTCGAACATCAGCAGTACGGAATCCCCTTCCCGCCCGTGGGCACCAGGATGGACATCCTCGAGGAAACAGCCCAGATCCTGCG
>JAOPYK010000290.1 GCA_025964695.1 Streptosporangiaceae bacterium
AGAACATGACCGCGGACGAGGCGCTGCGCCGCGGAATCATCGACATCATCGCCACCGATGTGGACACCCACGCCCACGCCATCGCCCGTTCGATGGCCTCGGCCGACTCCACGGTGAGCCGTATCGCGCGGCGCGCACTGCGCCTCGCCGCTGACCTCCCGCTCGAGGACGGTCTGCGGCAGGAGCGCCTGCTCGCCGCGCGTGCTCGGCGCGGCCGGTCCGAATCAGCTGGTCTCGAGTGAGCCGTCCGCCACGAGTTCGTCGATCTCCGCGTCGTCCATGCCGAGAATCTCGAGACAGATCTCGCGGGTGTGCTCGGCGAGCAACGGCGCGCCGGACAGCCGCGGCGTCGAGATGGCCGCCGAGTGGAAGGCGGGTCCCTCGAACATGATCCTGCCGAGGCCCGGCTGGTCCAGCGGCCGCAGGTAGCCACGCGCGGCGAGGTGCACGTCTCCGCAGATGTCGCCTGCGTAGGCCACCCGGCCGGCCGGCACGCCAACCGCCTGCAGCAGCCTCATCACCTCCTCGTCCGAGCGCTCGGCCGTCCACGCCGACAGGTGGGCGTCAAGCTGGTCCGCCATCGCCAGCCGCCCCTTCACCGTGGCGAAGTGTGGGTCCTGTGCCCATGGCGGGTCGCCAAGGGCCTCGCGCAGCCGCCGCCAGTCGTCGTCGTCGCGCACGGTGATCGTGCACCAGCGCTCCTCGCCGGAACACTGGTACACGCCCCATGGCGCGCCGCGATCACTGCGATTGCCCATGGGTGACACCGAACCTGGGCTCAGCCCCTCTTGCAGGAACACGTCGGACAGCAGGTTGACGATGGCCTCGACCTGAGCCACCTCGATGTGGGCGCCTTCGCCATGCTCCGCGCGGGCCAGCAGGACGGCGATCGCTCCGACGGCGCACATCCGGCCGACGAAATGATCGGGGTGGATGGCCGCACTGCCGGGTGGCGGGCTCCCGTCCGGGAAGTTCCACAGGTACGTCATACCGCCGGCGGCGCGGGTGATCGGCCCGTAGCCGATCCAGTCCTTCCACGGTCCCTCGGAGCCCATCAACTGGCTGCTCACCATCACCAGGCGCGGGTTGAGCCGGTGCAGGGACTCGTAGTCCAGGCCAAGGGCCGCCATCGCGCCGGTCGAGGCGTTCTCGATGAGCACATCGGCCCAGCGGACCAGCCGATGCAGGACCGCGCGGCCACGCTCCTTCTTGGCGTTGAGTCCGAGGCTGCGTTTGCACCGGTTGGAGGAGGCGAACGACGGGCTCATCAGTCCGCCGGAGACGAGGCGGATGAAGTCGGGGTATGTTCGCGTCTCGACCTTGATCACATCGGCGCCGTACTCGCCGAGCAGGCGGCCCACCTCCACGCCGACCCCGCCGTGACCGAGGTCGAGCACACGCAGCCCCGCGAAGGGCGGCGCCGCCTCGGCCGCCGGGGTGGGGACCGCCTCGGCCCGGACGTCCGGGCCGGTCCAGTCCACGACGCCGGTGTGCTCGCCGGGCCGCGAACCGCGCAGACGGTAACCGGCGCGCATGCCGTCGATCTCGAGGAAGCCCGACGCGAGCGGGCCACGCACACCCGCGGTCACCTCGACATCGGCGAACGTACCCCGGTCGAGGTAGTGCTGTGTGACCAGTACCTCGGCGGGGCTGAGCACCGGGGCGATGACCACACCGCGACGCTGTCCTTCGTCGGCGAGCTCGGCGCTGGTCTGATCCTTGAACAACTCGATGTAGAGGTCGTCGAGGAGGTCCTCCTGGATGGACATGCGCGCCAGGAGCTGGTCCCAGTGCTCGTCCTGAAGGAACTCCGGCTCACCGAGCCAGGCGCGCATCGCATGCCACTGCCGAGTAGAGATGATCACTGTCCGGACCCAGCCGTCGGCGCAGGGGAAAATCCTGTACACCGGGCCGGGGCCATTGCGAATCTCGTCGTACACACCGCCGGTCGCGCTGATGTGGCTGTAGTTCACCATCGACCAGTCGCCGACCTGGGCCACCGCCTCGAAGGCGGACAGATCGATGTGCTGACCACGCCCGGTCTCGCGGCGCTGCCAGAGCGCGGCCAGAGCGGCGAAGGCACCGGTGGTCGACGCGGTGTCGTACGCCAACGAGCCGGGGGCGAGCAGCGGTGGCTTGCCGAGAATGCCCGAGCGGGCCACCAGCCCGGCCATCGACAGCAGCACGTCATCGGTCGCGGCGAAGTCGCGGTACGGGCCGGTGAGGCCGAAGTCGGTGATCGATACGATCACCAGGTGTGGGTGCCGTTCCAGCAGTTCCGCGTGGTCGAGGCGCAGCTCTGCGAGGGCACCTGGGGCATGGCCGTCCACCCAGACGTCGGCTCCGGTGAGCAGCCGGTCGAGGTAGGACCGTCCAGACTCCCCGCGCAGGTCGGCGGTCACCCCGCGCTTGTTCGTATTGCGCACGGCGAAGGACAGGCTCGTGCCGTCGGGCCCCAGCGGCGGGAACGTCCGCGAAAGCGCGCCACCCGGTGGCTCCACCTTGACTACGTCCGCGCCCAGATCCGCCAGCAGCCGGGCGCACAGGTCACCGCGTCCATCGGTCGAATCCACGACCCGCGTGCCGTCCAAGGGCTGGTGGCGTGTATGCGGCATGCGTACCACTCCGAACTCTGGGCGCTTGACTGAATGTAGATTCTAAGTACAACATCGGGCATCGGGTCGACGCAAGGGATCTTTCCGCAGCACGAATACGCCCCGCCACCACGGCGAGATGACTCGCCTTGACCTCGGCGCGGGCGACTCCAACCACGTAAGGAGAGCACCTGCCTCTTGCGTTAACAAGAACTAGGTTCTAAAATCAGTTCATCGCAACGTGGCCACGACTGGCTCCAAAGGAGGCGGCAGATGAGCATGCCCACGGGCATCGGGATCGTCGACACCATGATCGGCTTTCCCAACCGGGATATGCGAGAGGCGTACGCGTTCATCACGCAGCAGACCAAGGACCGCCAATCCCGCGAGGAGTTCGCCTTCCCAGCGGAGTACATGTTCAAGAACGTCCCCGAGAAGGGGGAGCTCGCCGTCGCGGACCCGATCGCGTACACCCTCGGCGAAATGGACAAGTGGGGCGTCGAGCGCGGCTTGATCGGCATCGGCGCCCATGGCGGCATTGGGGAGCTCGCCGTCAAGCAGCACCCGGACAGGTTCATCCCCTCCTCGTCTTTCGACCCCAACGAGGGTTACCCGGCCATCGAAAAGCTCGTCCGCGAGTTCGAGACCTACAACGTCCGCGCGGTGGGCGTCTTCCCCGCCGGCACGTTCCCCCAGGTGGCCATCAACGACAAGAAGATGTACCCGCTCTACGCGAAGGCGATCGAGCTCGGCATACCGGTGTTCTGCACGGCCGGGGTCCCCGGGCCGCGACTGCGCATGGAACCGCAGCGGGTGGAACTCATCGACGAAGTCATGTACGACTTCCCCGAGCTGACCTTCGTGACCCGGCACGGCTGCGAGCCGTGGACCGACCTGGCGTGGAAGCTGATGCTCAAGTGGCCCGGGTTGCACTACTCGACCAGCGCGTTCGCACCGAAGTACTACCCCCCGAACATCATCAACTACGCGAACACCCGAGGCAGCGACAAGATCATCTACGCCGGCTACTTCCCGATGGGCCTGTCCCTCGAACGGATCATGACCGAGCTACCGCAGGTCCCGTTCCGGGACGAGGTATGGCCCAAGTTCCTGCGTGAGAACGCGTTGCGTGTCCTCGGACTGGACAAGTAACGGCACCGGACAGGCCATCGACTCCAGAATCGAGCGCAGATGCCCATCGACAAGGTTCACGAGTCCTTCGACGACGCCGTCGCCGACATCGCCGACGGCTCTGTCGTGCACATCGGTGGGTTCGGCACGGCCGCCGAGTACCCGAGCTACTTGATCGGTGCACTCGCGCGCAAGCACGTCACCGGCCTGACGATCACCGGCAACCACTCCGGCTTCAGCGA
>JAOPYK010000230.1 GCA_025964695.1 Streptosporangiaceae bacterium
ACCTGCAGGTTGGAGCTGGACGGTTCCGGACTTGCGCGGGGGCGGGGCCTCGTAGCCTGTGCTGGCGGACGGGCGGCTCGCCGCCTGCCCGGAATTGGCCGTCGTGAGGCCCCGCGAGGGGTCCCCGTGCAAGTCGGGAATCGGCCAGCGGCACCGTCGGATGCTCCGGCTCGGCCACTGTCTCGGTGAACTTCGTCCGTCAGGACGCGGCCCGAATGTCCCGCTCTGACGCGCCAGCCGACCGGCTGCCCTGCTCGTCCGGCACGGGAGCCTGAGCGGGAGTGCCGGACGAGCGCCGTGTCGGCGGCGCGGGCGGCCCGGTTTCGGGCCGCATCTAAGTCTGTGATGTCGCTATAAACGGATCTTGGACACCCTGACCCCTGTTTTCGCCGCTACTTCCTGGAATCAATCATCTAGTTGCGATACGGGCAGGATGATGAGGCTATGAGTTTCAGGCGTTTGGCGATGATTGCTGCGATCCTCGCTGTGCTCGCGTTGGCGACCGCGTTCGGCGTGATCCAGTGGGCGAACAAGATCGCGGCATCGGTTTCGGCGCTTACCGGCGTGGCCGCGATCGGGGTCTCGGTATGGGCGGCGAGGAGAGGATCCTCGGAAGCTCCACAGAACGATCCCCACGAATGGATTTACGGGCGGTGGCTGAAGCTCACCGAGAGCGGCCGGCGGTTCATCACCGAGTTGAGGCCTGACGGCTCGGTGATCGAATGGGATGAAGGCCAGGTGTCGAAGGCGTGGAAGGGCACGTGGTCACCGGTTACTGGCGGGCTGGAACTTAAGATCGGCAAGTACAGCGCCATCCTGCATCGATCCGGCAATGCCTTCCGTGGCTATGAGACGGACGAGGATGGTAGCGACTCGAAGCTCACTCTCAGCCGTCTATGACAACCTGCCGCTCACAGTCACGGCCTTTACGGACGAAGCCTCGGCCTGGCGGGTTCACCGAGTTGGTCGTGACAGATAAAGCTGGATACGCCGAGAACGCCCGCGTGCTCATGGTCACGGCGGCCGAGGAACAAGACCCCGCCGGTTCCCACGAACCCAAGGGTCAGAACCATCCATAGAGCCTGAGCATCCTTGGGTTCACCGTGAAGACCCTTCAGTTCGCCTGAACTCTGGGAGATCGCGGGGCTTGAGGAGCAACTGAACCGGTCTGGGGGGTGAGTGTGGTGGTGAGTCCGGTGAAGAGGATGTCGAGGCCGCGTTCGAGTTCGGTGGCGCCGTCGTAGGAGGCCAGGACTGAGGCGAGGCTGCGGAGCAGGGGGTATTGGCCGATTGGTAGCCGGTGCAGGCCCAGACGCAGCAGGTCGTCTGTCTCGTCGGGGTTGTCGATGAGTTCTTGTAGCTCGTTGAGCACGTGGCCGTGCAGGAACCCGAACAGTGCCCGGTAGATGTGGAGCGCGTCGGCTCCGCTGAAACCGGCGCGGGTGAGCAGGGTGAGGATGTCTTCGAGTGGGCGTAGGGTGCCGCGGGGGCGGAGCGCGAGCGGGGTGGCCACTGGCCGGGTGACCAGCAGCGGCACCACGTGCGGGTGGGCCAGCGCGAGTCGGCGGTAGTCGCGGGCGACCGTGCGCAACTGGGCGGCCCAGTCGGGGTCGGTGGGGTCCACCTGGAGCTGGGTGAGCACGATCTGGGCGACACCGTCGAGCAGGGCCGCCTTGTTCGGCGCGTGCCGGTAGATGGTCATCGGGTCACGGCCGAGCGCGCGGGCGAGGCGGCGCATGGACAACCCCTCGATGCCGTCCCGGTTGATGATCTCCAGTGCGGTGGCCAGCACCGTGTCCCGGGTGACCTTGCCGTCGCCGTTGTTGCCTGTTTCCTGGGCGATGCGGTCGGTCGGGGGCGGGGTCATCGCAGCAGCACCATCTCTCCCGGGGTCGATACCGTCGTACTTCGTTATGCGTGCTGTAGGTCTACGGTGTTGACATCACCCTAGCAGCGGCGTTTATTGAATGTAGGTCTACAGCGTTAACGATCGGAGCGAGCCATGATCGTCATCCTTGGGCTCATCATCCTGGTCGCCGCGGTGGTTATCGGCGTGGCTGGTGTCCTCACCAACGCGGGCAGCGCACATGCGATCACCCACGTCTTCGCGGTGTTCGGCTACCACGTGACCGGCTCCACCGGCACCCTGTTCCTGTACGGCATTGTCGTCGGAGCGGCGGGCATGTTTGGCCTGGGCCTGCTGCTGGCCGGCGCACGCCGCGGCAGCGCCGCCCGCGCCGGACTCAGGCAGTCGCGCGGCGAGAGGGCCGCAGCCGGCACGGGCCGCGACGACCTGGCCGGCCAGCGCCAGACCACCCCCGCAACCGCTCCTGAGCAGACGGCCGCCGCGACCGACTCATCCGTCGATGACCGGCAACCGGTCCGGGGCGGTCAACGCAGGTGGCTGCACCCGTTCGGGCACCGGCCCGCCCCCCATTAGGCCGTCACCCCCTGCCCGGATCACAGGCCGGGCCAGCCGTGCCCCGTGCTCGGTCGGTGCGCCGACCTGAGCTGAGGACTCAACAAATGGGGAGTCGCAGATGAGTATCGCCAAGAAGATCGCGCACAAGGCCGAAGCCGTCAAAGGCCGCGCCAAGAAGACCCTCGGCCGCGTCACCGGCAGCCGGCGCCTGCAGGCCGAAGGCCGCGCCGACCAGGCCAAGGGCAACCTCAAGCAGGCCGGAGCGAAGATCAAAGACGCATTCAAACACTGACAGATACGCCCTCGCCCCGGCCCCACGGCCGCCAGCGGCCCCGGCACTTGCCGTGACAGCGGGCCGGGAGCAGCTGAGCCGGGGGCCGCTGTGCGAGATCGGAGGACACCGTGATCATCCTTGGAATCATCCTGCTCGTCATCGGCTTCGTCGCCAAGATCGCCATCCTGTGGACCATCGGGGTCATTCTGCTCATCATCGGAGCCGTCTTGTGGGTCCTGGGATCGATGGGGCACGCAGTCCGCGGACGGCGCCACTACTGGTAGATGCCGGACCCAGCCATCGGGCACGGCAAAACCCCAGATCAGGCCCTGTGACACGATTCTCGGCACCGACAGGGCCGGCTGGATTTCGCGGCGTTGCAGCGCCGCATCCCGCTGGGCCCGTGAGTTGGCCCGCACTCAGCCGTGCCATTAGCTGGTGTTCGACGTGTTGGAGGTCGGCGGTGTCGAGGTGCTGCAGCGGCCGTTGGCCGAGCGACGCCAGGTGCTGGAGGATCTGCTCGGGTCGGTGCCGGCCACGTCGTTGATCGTGGCCTCGATGCACACTGCCGATTTCGATGCCGAGGCTCGCCTGCGGTTCGAGGTGCTGCCCGCCCAAGGCATCGAGGGGCTGATCGTCAAAGCCGCCGATGAACCGTACCTACCGGGCGGCGACGTTGGGTGAAGGTCAAGCATCGCAACATCACGGAGATGCTCGTCGGCGGCCTCACCGGCTCCTTGGGCCATCCCGGGAATCTGCTTCGGGTCGCTACGAGCCGGCCTCCGGCCGGTTGCGGGTCGTCGGTCGCACTACTGCGGTGCCCGCCGCCCACGCCGAGTTGGCCTACCCGGAGCAGGTGTGGCTGTCCCGAACGACACCACTGGTGGAGGCCTCTCTGCGGACCTGTCAGAAGGTGTTGGCTCGCCGTAGTGCCGCTGGGCGCCCGTCAGGGTCAAAGAAGCCGCGATATAGGGGGGTTGCCCAGATCCTGGTCCACCGCGACGTTTTCGGTGTCTGGTAGGTGCGAAGCCGCCCCGGCGGCCGCTGCCCGTGCCGGCCCGCGGCGTGCCAGGCGTCGAGTGCGGCGGCGGATTGAGCGAAGGCCTTGAAGGCTGTGCGTGGCGCACACAGATCGGTGTCCTCGCCTGCGGCACGGTCGAGGTGTTCGCGGGCGAGTGTCAGCCGTAGTTCTCGGGCGTAGATGCGGGCGCGGTGGCCGTCCTCCCCGGGGGTGAGTGGGTCACGCTGGTCGAGCTTTTCGTCGAGGACCGCGCAGCTGAGTTCGGAGTCATGGGTCCACGAGCGCCGGTTGACATTGTCGGAGCCGACCGATGCCCACACATCGTCGACGATGCAGGCCTTGGCGTGTACGTAGACCGGCGTACCTTCGTGGTTTTCGATCCCGTACACGGCGACGCGGTCGCCGCCGCTGCGGTACAGCGTCTGTAGCGCGAGTTGGTGTCCGACCATATTGGGTGGCTGCGACAGGCGGCCGTCTTGATCGGGAAAGCGAGGGATGACCGCGATCAGATGCAGTTCGGGATTGGCCGCGAGTGCTTCGGCGAAGGGTGTCGCCACCTGCGGTGACCACAGGTATTGGTCCTCGATGTAGATCAGGGATCTGGCTCGGCGCAACACTTTGAGGTAGCTGCGCGCGATGCTGCGCTCCCCGTCCGGGGCGAAGACGTAGCCCCGTCGGCGCTTGGGATAGGTGCGGAGCAGTTGCACGGTGTGCGGGCCCCGCGGCGCTGGATCCGGCAGTTGGGGCGGCAGCGGGTCGGCGTGGGTGTCCTGGTGTTGCACGAGCGCGCGCAGCCGGTTTATTGGGCTTCGGCTCAGCGGAGCGGGGTCCTGCCAGCGTTCACGGAAGATGGCCTCCTCGTCACCGACCGCTGGGCCGCGGATCGCCACCTGTAGGTCGTGCCAGGGCGGCCGGCCCCCATAGACGGCCGCCATCGGCTGAGCCTGCGGGTCTCCCGCGTGCCTGGCGTCGTCGTGACGGCCGTGGCACAGATCGATCCCGCCGATGTATGCCACGTCCAGTTCGGGGTGGCCTGGGTGGCGTAGCACGACGAACTTTTGATGGTGCGAACCACCAGGCCGTACCCGCATGTCCAGCAGGCACTCCCCACCGGCCGCCTCGATGTCTTCGCCGAGGTGCCGGTTCTCCTGCGAGCTGAACTGCAGCCGGTCCAGATGGGACCGCCACACCAGTCCCTTGACCAGCACGCCGCGCCGCGCCGCCGCACACAGGACGTGGGCGACCTCGCTGCCGGCCCCGGCCAGCAGCTCATCGGGATCACCGCGCCAGTCGGTGAACAGCAGCGAGTCACCGGCCTGCAGCTCATTCACCTCGGCGAGCAGTTCGGCGAAATACACCGCTCCGTGCACCAGCGGCCGTACTTCGTTGCCCTTCGACCATGCAGCCTTGTCCGCGTGCCGATCGTCGAGGGACGTAGCGGGATTTCCTCGCTCGCGCGCGGTGAGCAGCCAATCTTCTGGATTCGCCGTCATGGCTTCTCTCCTCGGCGTGCTTTCGGGTGTTGTGATCGTCTTATCCGGGTTGGACGTTGCGCCAGCGTGCCTCGCAGCAGGAGTAGACGCCGAAGGTCACCAGCCCGAGGGCGACGGTGATGAGCAGCCAGGGGCCGAGCGGAGTAGTGGCGATCTTGCGTAGTGATCCGTCGACGCCCTGGGCCTTCTTCGCGTCGAAGGAGAGGGCGGCCACGGCCAGGAACGCTCCGGCGACGCCGAAGACGATCCCCCGAGCCGATACTCCCACCGTGCCCAGGGTCTCGATGATCCTGCGCGACCGAGAGGTCAACCCCGACTGGTTCAGATGCTTGAGGAACTTCTTGCGTACGCCGCCTACGACCATGGCGACGCCTGCGCCGACCACCACGAGACCGATCAGCAGTATCAGCCACCGGCCACCCGGAAGACTCATGAGCTTGGCGCTGAGGTCCTTGGACTGGTCGTTGCCAGAGCTCTGGCCACCATTGCCCATCAGGAAGCTGACGGCGCTGACACACACGAAGCCATAGAAGATCCCGCGGGCCAGCGACGCCAGCCGTTTACTGGCTTTGTGCCCCTTGGGACCGGCCTGGCCCCACACGGCCTCGGCTAGCCGCCACAGGGTCAGCCCAGCGAAGCCGACGGCCAGCAACCACAACACCAGGGTCCCGCCGGTATGCCTGGCGACCGCCTGCAGCGCACCACTCCGGTCCGCTTCCTTGCCCCCGGCGCCGAACCCGATCTGTACGGCCAGTACCCCGATCAGCATGTAGTTGACGCCACGCGCCACCAGACCCGCCCGGGCGAGCCATCGCATCCACCGGCTGGCGGCCGCCTCACGCCCTACCGCCCTGACATTGTGATTCATGCTCTTCACCGTCACGACGAACACCTCAGCGTCACTTCATCAGGCAAGCCGTCACCACGATCGAACGCCAGGAACATGCGCTGCCCCCGATCGGGCCCCCTATGCAGAACCCGCAGACCTGGTCTTGAGAGCTTCACAGCCGTCTCGGCGTCGGCTACAACTTCACCGAGCCGATCTGGGCTGAGATGTTCCGCTACCTGGTTCGGGCGTGGCCCGTTGCCTGCCAGCAGGGTTGGCAGGAACCCGGCGGTGCCGATCAGAATGACGCCCACGACGTGCAGGTCGATGCCGCGGAAGGATTCGGTGGTCAGGGCGAACGTGAGGATCGCCCCGACCACGAGGAGGGCGATACCGCCGGCGATGGTCATCACGCCCCGGCCATTCGCAGGCCGGGGCGTGAGTTCCGGGGTGGGGTGTGCAGGGTCATCTGCGTCCTGCCCAGCGGCCGGACCGCCGGCCGGCGAAGCGTCGGCCGCTGTTCTGCCCGGTGAACAGGTGGAAGGCCAGCAGGAGGACTGCCGCGCCCGCGATGGCGGTGATCCAGGTAGAGAGGTTGAAGAAGCCCTGGGTGCCGTTGACGTGGAACAGCTTGGTGGCCACGAAGCCGCCCAGCAGCGCTCCGGCGATACCGATCAGGGTGGTGATGAGCAGTCCTTCGCGGTCCCTGCCGGGGACCAGCATCTTGGCGACCATCCCGGCCGCCAGGCCGAGAATGATCCAGGCGATGATGCCCATGACCGAACTCCTTGCGAGCAGTGAATCGATGGCTGCGAGAGGTCGGTCTTCCAGGCCGGTCGACGCAGAACCCGATCACCGCAGGGCGCGGGT
>JAOPYK010000235.1 GCA_025964695.1 Streptosporangiaceae bacterium
CACAGCCGACGAGATAGCGCGAACGCAGCTGTTCCCCGTCGGCCAGCTCGACGGTCACACCCTCGTCGTCCTGCTCGAAATCGGCCACCGCACAACCGCGCCGGACCTGCGCACCCAGTTCGATCGCATGTTCTTCGAGCAGGTGCTCGATGACCGGCTGCGGGATGCCCAGCAGATAGGCGTGCGCGGAATCCAGGCCCTCGGGCGCGGGTTTGGTGATGGCGGCGAAGAAACCGCCGGCCGGACGCTGTCTTCCGTGTTCGAGAATGCGCTCGAGCAGTCCGCGCATTGCCATCAGCTCGATACTGCGAATATGCAGACCGACTATGCGTACGAACGACTTGGGCTCGGTTTCCTTCTCCAGAACGAGTACCCGCACATCGTGCAGCCGCAGTTCGGCGGCGAGCATCGCACCAGTCGGCCCGCACCCGGCAATGATCACGTCGAAGATGAGGGGTGCGCGATCGGCGCCGGAGGCCGGCGACCAGAGCCTGGGGACGTCGCCCACGGTGAAGTCGCGCTCGACCGTATCGTTCGACGACGGCTCGGCGGTGAACTGCGGAAAATGCATAGGTGTTGCCTTTCGGGAGTGCCTTGTTGTCGAGGCGCTCCCGGCGACACCTACATCAATCGCCCGGCCGTGACGGGAAGGGGGAGCACCCACATCGATACAGCGTTCATGGGTCTCACCTCCTCGGGCGGTGTCACGGTCGACTGCAAGCTACAAGCCCGAGCATCATCCCGTCCAATTCCTTTCCCAGCCGCGTGATCACGACTCGAAACGGGCCCGTGCGGTTGCAGGGCGAATCCGGCGTGGCGGCCCGGATGGTCCCGGTCACGGTCGACGGTCTGATCCTGGCCGCCCCCGAGGCGGACCGGATCTCGGTAGGCGCTGCCCTGATGAGGTTCGCTCGTGGCCACTACGCGAACTGGTCGTAGGCGAGCTTGACGACCAGCGCGATGACGACGCACGGCAAGACGACCCGAATGAATCGACTTCCGCGTTTGAGCGCGAACCGGCCCGGGGAACCGGCGTCGGCCTACCGGCCACGGACGTCGTGCTGGCGGGGACAGGCGGTCTGCGTGCGGCCGGCGGATCCGGGGCACGCCTCATGCTGCCCGCGCACGGCTGGGCGATCCTGCGCTAGCCGGCCCGCACCGCCGGGCAGGCCGCGGGATGCGGGATGCGGGATGCGGGCCCGGGATGTGGGCGCCGCGCTAGCGCGGTGACGCCGGTCCGCTGCCGGGAGAGCCGCCGCCCGGGTCTGCGCCGACGTCTGCTGCGAGGTCGCTCATCGAGACGCGGACGGCGCGCAGCAGGACGGTGACCTCTGCCGCCTGGGCCGTGGTGAGATCGGGCAGGCCGAAGGCCGCCTGGTTCAGCGCCGTCGTCGCCTCGTCGGCCAGGGCCCGCCCGTCCTGGGTGATCGTGGCCAGGACCACCCGACGGTCGTCGGGGGAGGGATGCCGTTCGACGAGCCCGCGCTGCTGGAGCCTGCCGATCGCGTTGGTCACCGAGGCGGGGTGCACCATGAGGCGCTCACCCATCTTGCCCATGGGCAGCGAACCGGCCCGCGAGAAGGCCAGCAGCCGCAGCGCCTCATAGGAGGCGAAGGTCAGGCCGTACGGCTTGAGAGCGTCTTCGATCCGGCTCAGCAGCAGCTGCTGCACCCTCATCACCGAGGTGACGGCCGCCATGTGGTCGGCGTGTTCCGGCCAGCGGGCGCTCCACTGGCGGTGCGCTTCGGCGATGGGATCGAAGGTCTCTGGACTGGGCACCGGCCCACCGTACGTGACCTGGCCCGGACAGGCGACGCCCTCCCACGGGGATCAGCACCGGCATGAGGATCTCCACCTCGTTCCCGGGCCCCAGGGGCCGCACTCTTGACGGTTGCGACTACACTGATTACTTTAACTTCAAAATATTGGACGTCCAAGAGTGTTCGGGAGGATCCTTGTGACGCGCCCTGGCGATGACGGCTCACTCCACACCCCGGAGCATCCGGTGCGTTTCATCACGGCCTCGGCCTTGTTCGACGGCCACGACGCCGCCATCAACATCATGCGGCGCATCCTGCAGTCGCAAGGCGCCGAGGTGGTCCACCTGGGCCACAACCGCTCGGTGCGGGAGGTCGTCGACGCCGTACTGGAAGAGGACGTCCAGGGAGTCGCCGTCAGCTCCTACCAAGGCGGCCACGTCGAGTACTTCGAGTACCTCGCGGAGCTGCTGAACGAGGCCGGAGCCGGCCACGTCAAGATCTTCGGCGGTGGCGGCGGTGTCATCGTGCCCGAGGAGATCGCCCGGCTCTCGCGCGCCGGAGTGCGGATCTTCTCACCCGAGGACGGGCAGCGCCTCGGCCTCCCAGCAATGATCAACCAGCTGGTCCGCGAGTGCGACGTCGACCTGACGCGGCAACGGGCACCGGTCGAGGCGGTGCTGGCGGGGGAGCGGGCGGCACTGGCCCGGGCCATCACCTGCCTGCAGGCCGGACGGCTCCCAGAGACCGACCGCCGGGCGCTGACCGCGGCGGCCTCCTCGCGGAACGTGCCCGTACTCGGCATCACCGGCACCGGCGGGTCAGGCAAGTCCTCCCTCACCGACGAGCTGGTCCGGCGGCTGCGCAGCGACCAGCAGGACAAACTACGGGTGGCGGTGCTGGCGGTCGACCCGACCCGCCGCCGCGGCGGCGGCGCGCTGCTCGGCGACCGGATCCGGATGAACGCCCTCGACGGCGAGCACGTGTTCTTCCGGTCCCTGGCCACCCGGGGAACAGGCCGGGAACTACCGGACGGCATCGACGCCGTGATCGAGGCGTGCAAGGCCGCCGGATACGACCTGGTGATCCTCGAGACCCCCGGCATCGGGCAGGGCGACGCGGCGATCGTGCCCGTAGTGGACGTCTCGCTGTATGTGATGACACCGGAATTCGGCGCCGCCTCACAGCTCGAGAAGATCGACATGCTCGACTTCGCGGACGTGGTGGCGATCAACAAGTTCGAGCGGCGCGGAGCCGAGGACGCCCTGCGGGACGTGTCACGGCAGCTGGTCCGCAACCGGGAGGCGTTCGGCGCCAGGCCCGCGGACATGCCGGTCTTCGGCACCAGCGCCGCCACCTTCAACGACGACGGCGTCACCGCCCTCTACCAGCACCTGACCGGGCTGCTCGCCGAGCACGGGCTGCCCCTGCAGCCAGGCGTCCTCGCACCGGTCACCACCCGTACCTCCACCGGGGCCGCCCACATCGTCCCACCCGCCCGCGTCCGCTACCTCGCGGAGATCTCCGGGACCGTGCGCGGCTACCACGCCGAGACCGCCCGCCAGCTGGCCGCGGCACAGCGGGTGCAGCGGCTGGCCGCCGTAGGCGAGGAGCTCACCGGAGCGCCCGCCGAGGCCGTCGCCGAACTGCTGGACCAGGCCCGCCGTGACCTGACCCCGACCAGCACCGACCTCATCGAGCGCTGGCCCGCCGTGGTGCGGTCCTACTCCGGCGACGAGCAGGTGGTACGGGTCCGCGACAAGGAACTGCACACCGCGCTGACCCGGGAGTCGCTGTCGGGCAACGCGATCCCGCGGGTGGCACTGCCCCGCTACACCGATCACGGCGAGCTGTTGCGCTTCCTGCGAGAGGAGAACCTGCCGGGCCACTTCCCGTTCACCGCCGGGGTCTTCCCGTTCAAGCGGGACGGCGAGGACCCGGCGCGGATGTTCGCCGGGGAGGGCGACCCGTTCCGCACCAACCGGCGCTTCAAACTGCTGTCCGCCGACAGCCACGCGACCCGGCTGTCGACCGCGTTCGACTCCGTCACCCTCTACGGCCGTGACCCCGGTGAGCGCCCCGACGTCTACGGCAAGGTCGGCACCTCCGGAGTGTCCATCGCCACGCTCGAGGACATGAAGGCGCTCTACGACGGCTTCGACCTCAGCGACCCGTCGACCTCGGTATCGATGACGATCAACGGGCCGGCCCCCACCATCCTGGCGTTCTTCCTCAACACAGCCATCGACCAGGGCCTGAACGCCTTCCGCGCCGCCCACGGCCGCGACGCCACACCGCAGGAGGCCGCCGAGGTACGGGCCCGCACGCTCGCCACGGTGCGCGGCACCGTGCAGGCCGACATCCTCAAGGAGGACCAGGGCCAGAACACCTGCATCTTCTCCACCGAGTTCTCCCTGCGGATGATGGCCGACATCCAGGAATGGTTCATCACCCACCAGGTGCGCAACTTCTACTCGGTCTCGATCTCCGGGTACCACATCGCCGAGGCCGGGGCGAACCCGATCAGCCAGCTCGCCTTCACCCTCGCCAACGGCTTCACCTACATCGAGTCGTACCTGGGGCGCGGCATGGACATCGACGACTTCGCCCCCAACCTGTCGTTCTTCTTCTCCAACGGCATGGACCCCGAATACACCGTGCTGGGCCGCGTCGCCCGCCGCGTCTGGGCGGTGGCGATGCGCGACAGGTACGGGGCGAACGAGCGGTCACAGAAGCTCAAGTACCACGTCCAGACCTCCGGCCGGTCCCTGCACGCCCAGGAGATGGCCTTCAACGACATCCGCACCACCCTGCAGGCACTGACCGCGATCTACGACAACTGCAACAGCCTGCACACCAACGCCTACGACGAGGCCGTCACCACCCCCGGTGAGGAATCCGTACGCCGCGCCCTGGCCATCCAGCTCATCATCAACCGCGAGTGGGGACTGGCGATGAACGAGAACCCGCTCCAGGGCTCCTACATCGTCGACGAGCTCACCGACCTGGTCGAAGAGGCGGTCCTGACCGAGTTCGACCGGATCAGCGAACGCGGCGGGGTGCTGGGCGCGATGGAGACCGGGTACCAGCGCGGCCGCATCCAGGACGAATCCATGCTCTACGAGCACCGCAAGCACGACGGCACCCTGCCCATCATCGGCGTCAACACCTTCCGCAGCCCCCACGCCGCCGACGCCGCCGCAGGGCCGGTGGAGCTCGCCCGGGGCACCGAAGAGGAGAAACGCTCCCAGCTACGGCGCGTCCGCGACTTCCAGGAACGCCACCGGGAGCCCGCGCACGCCGCGCTGGCCCGGCTCAAGGACACGGCCCGGGCCGGCGGCAACGTTTTCGCCGAGCTCATGGACGCCGCCCGGGTGTGCAGCCTGCAGCAGATCACCGAAGCGTTCTTCGAAGTCGGCGGCCAGTACCGCCGCAACGTCTGAAAGGAACCCCGACCGTGAGCGACGACTTTCCCGCGTATGCACCCTCGGAGGAGCATGAGCTTCTCCGGCGGGTGGTCCGTGATCTCGCCGACGCGACCATCGCTCCTCGTGCGGCGGAGGTGGATGAGTCGGCTGAGTTCCCGCGGCATTCCCTGGATGCGCTGGTGGGCGCTGATCTGCATGCGGTGCACATTCCCGAAGCTTATGGGG
>JAOPYK010000239.1 GCA_025964695.1 Streptosporangiaceae bacterium
TGACCCCTTGGACGAGCATGCGGAAGGTGGTCCTGCCCCAGGCGGCGCGGATCGTCGTACCGCCGCTGGGCAGCGACTTCACCGTGATGCTCAAGTCCACGTCATTGTTGAGCGTCATCGGGGTGAGCGAGCTGTTCGGTGCTGCCCAGAATATCAACTCGGCGACCTTCAAGACATTCGAAATCTTCGCCGTCGCCGGCGTCTGGTATCTGATCCTCACGTCTGCATGGAGTTTCATCCAGGCTCGCATCGAGGCGCGCTTGGCCCGGTCGGACCGTGCCGTCGCACCGGTGTCGAACCGCACGACACTACGCGAACGCATGATCGGATCACGCATGAAGGCCGCCCGATGACAGATCTGTCCATCAACGGCACCACTCAGCATGTCGTCGAAGCGACATCCGTCCATAAATGGTACGGCGACCTGCACGTCCTCGATGACGTGAGCTTGACCGTCAAGGAGCGAGAAGTCGTCGTCGTCGTCGGCCCGTCGGGATCCGGCAAGAGCACATTTCTGCGCTGCCTGAACCACCTGGAGAGGATCGATCGCGGAGAGATCCTCGTCAACGGACATTCGATCGGTTACCGGCACGTCCGCGGCAAGCTCGTCGAAGACATCGAACGCCGCATAGCGAAGCAACGGATGGAAGTCGGCATGGTCTTCCAGCGCTTCAACCTGTTCCCTCATCTGACGACACTGGAGAACATCACCGCTGCTCCTGTCCTCGTCCGAGGCGTGTCCCGCGAACAGGCGAAAGAGACGGGAATGCGCCTGCTGGAGCGCGTCGGTTTGGAGTCCAAGGCATCCTCCTACCCCAGCCACCTGTCGGGTGGTCAACAGCAGCGTGTGGCCATCGCCCGTGCACTGGCCATGCAACCGAAGATCATGCTGTTCGACGAGCCGACGAGCGCACTCGATCCAGAGATGATCGGAGAAGTACTCGAAGTAATGAAGGACCTCGCGCAGACCGGTATGACGATGGTCGTAGTGACCCACGAGATGGCGTTCGCGCGGGAGGTCGCCGACGAGGTCGTCATGATGGACCGGGGCCGCATCATCGAGCGCGCCGCACCGGCGGAATTCTTCGGAGCACCTGGGCACGAACGCACACAGCAGTTCCTCGAAAGGATCCTCAGATGACAGCGGCCCGGCCCCGGCGCGCGCACGGCGGTTCGTCTCGATCGATGGCCCACCGGACCGGCTGGCCCTGGACGGCGTCGGTACCAGGTCAGCGACCATTCCGGAGCGGGTTCCGCCCGATCCTCGGCGAGCGCGGCATGGTCAGTGCGCCGCATCCCCTCGCCGTGCAGGCCGGCCTTGACGTGCTGCGTAGCGGCGGAAACGCCGTCGACGCCGCCGTCGCGACGAGCGCGGCGTTGATGGTCGTGGTCCCGATGCAGTGCTCACCGGGTGGTGACGCGTTCTGGCTCATCGCACCCCCGGACGCACCGCCTCAGGCACTCAACGCCTCGGGCGTGATCCCTGAGTCCGCCAACGCCGATGAGCTCCGCGCCCTGGGGCACAGCACAGTACCGACACGCTCGGCGTGGGCGGTGACCGTCCCCGGCGCGATCGCCGGGTGGGCCACGGCACTCGAGCGATTCGGCACGCGTTCCCTGGACGAGGTCCTCCTGCCCGCAATCACGATCGCCGAACAGGGCTTCATCATCGGCCGCCACCTGCGAGCCTCCATTGTGGCGGCAGAGCCGCTCCTGCGGGCCAGCCAGGACGGCGTCGAATGGTATCTACGCTCTGGTATCCCGGCGCTCTACGACAAGTTCGTCCAACCACTGCTCGCCAACACGCTGCGGCAACTCGGCCGATCAGGGGGAAAGAGCCTGTACAACGGACAGCTCGCAGAGGCGATCGCTCACGCGGTCATAAGCCGCGGAGGATGGCTGAGCGAGTCTGATCTGGCGCGCTGCGAACCCCAGTGGGTCTCGCCGCTCAGCGTCCAGTGGAGGGGCCTGGAAATACTTCAACCGCCTCCCAACACTCAAGGTACGGTTCTCCTGGCCGCTCTGCGTACGGTCGACGGCCGCGATTCGGGGCCGCTCAAGCTCGATGCGAGCCCGGCCCATCACCTCATGATCGAGGCTCTGCGCGCCGCTCGCGCCGACTGTGAATCGCACGTCATGGACCCGGCCTACTCGCGCCTGAAACCCGATGCTCTCCTCGATGAGAGCTATCTGCGGCTGCGCGCCGCGATGATCTCGCCCACAGCAGCGCAGCCCACCTGGACATCGGCGATCGACGAGTCCGCCATGCCGGGACCGGTGAGCCGAGAACGGGACGGCGACACCGCCCACCTGGCTGTGGTGGACGATGATGGCATGGCCGTCTCCCTCACGCAGAGCCTGTTCGACGACTTCGGCAGCGGCGTTCCGGTCGCAGGACATGGATTCTTTCTCCAGAACCGTGCATCGTCGTGTTCCCTCCAACCCGGGGCGCCCAACGAACTGCAAGGCGGCCGCCGCCCGCCGCACACCCTGGTCCCCGGGTTGGTACTCGACGGTGGACAGGTCCGCTTCGTACTCGGCGCGATGGGCGGAACAGGACAGCCACAGACACAGTTCCAGTTGCTGGTCCACATGGTCGATGCGGGACTCGACCCGGCCGAAGCCATCGCGGCGCCACGCTGGTACAGCGACGTCACGACCCGCGAGCAATCCCGCGTCTACGTCGAGTCACGTCTGTCACGCCGCATAGTCGACGAACTGAAAGCGCGTGGCCACGACATCGTCCGGCTGGGGCCATGGGAGGAGATCATGGGCCACGCTCAGGTCATCGAAGTGAACTCCGGTGGCGTGCTGGTAGGAGGCGCCGACCCTCGTTCGGACGGTGCGGTCGCGGCGTGGTGACATCCCGTCGCCGTCGCCGACCTGCCCACGACCGTCGTCACGAGTACCCTCACAGGACTCGGCGCAGACTCACGACTGGCCAACGGGTCCAGCATCCGCTGGCGCCGCCGCGCGGGTGCGGTGGCCGCTCTGCTGGCCGGCGCGCTTATCAGCGGCCTGTTCTTCCAGGTTCGGCCCGTTTTTTCGCTTCTGCCGGGCCTTGTCGTTCTCGCCGTCGTTCTCGCCTCAATCTTGTCCGCCCGGCTGGATCGGCCCGACATAGGTGTGCGGCGTGAGGCATCTACGTTCTCTTTCATCTCAGTCGAGGCCCGCGAAGCTCGGTGAACGACATCCCCATGAACGTCGTCTCAGCCCTTCAAACGTTGCCCACCGAACGACGAGGACCGTTGTCCCAGCGAACAGAATGTCATCGGCGGCAAGGACGCGGACGCCTTTACCGCTCCAGAACTCATCGCACCGTGTTGACCTGCGAATGCATGGGACCTGTTACGCCGCCCCGTAGTACTCGTTGATCACACCGCCGAACACGAGCAGAGAGAACGACTATGACCAAGATCGCGACCTGTGCCTTCCCTCCCACCTACGACGTCGCCAAGAGCCTCGAACTCCACCTGTCCTATATCGACGAAGCCGCGGACAACGGCGCGGATCTGGTCGTGTTCCCGGAAACCAGCCTGCAGGGCTATCCGCCGAACTTCAGGGTGGGCGACTCCGAAGAGGCCATCACGCGCATGTTCGAGGTGGCCGAGCCGGTACCGGGCGGCCCGAGTGTGCAGGCCATCGCAGCCAAGGCCGCCGACCGGGGGATTCACGTCATCTACGGGCTCACCGAGGCGAGCGACCGGCCCGGCATCGTCTACAACACGATGGTGCTCACCGGCCCGGACGGGCTGATCGGCACCTTCCGTAAGGTCCACGTGCCCATCCCCGAGCAGATGGTGTGGCGGCCCGGCAACGACTGGCCGGTCTTCGATACGCCCTTCGGGCGCATCGGCATGTTGATCTGCTACGACAAGGCGTTCCCTGAGTCGTGCCGGGAACTGGCGTTGCGTGGCGCGGACATCTTCGTGATGTCAACGGCATGGCCGATCATGCCGGGTCACGGCGAGGGCCGGGACAACCTGTGGGTCCGCCAGTACGACGCGTTCGAACGCGTCCGGGCGATGGAGAACGGCCGGTGGTTCGTCTCCGCCAACTTCATCGGAGA
>JAOPYK010000015.1 GCA_025964695.1 Streptosporangiaceae bacterium
CGGCGGCCACGAAATCGCCGAAGACGACCTACACCAACGCTACGAAACCGCCTGCGACCCCCGCCTCAACCGCCGCCAATCACTCGACCTCGCATTCCTGGTCGCCGAGCTCTACCGCACGGCACCGTCCTAGACCCGCACCTCGGCCCAGACGACCTTGCCGCCGACGACCGGATCGGCGCCCCACGCCGTGGCGTAGCGGTCCACGATGAACAGTCCGCGGTGCTCCTCGTCCTCCGGTTCGGGAACGCTCATCCTGGGCATCTCAACGGCCCGGTCGCGTACCTCGACCCGGACCTGGTGCTGCAGGCGGGCGAGGCGCAGCTCCAGCGGGGTGCCCGCATGGCGTACGGCGTTGGCGACGAGCTCGGCGACGATCGCGGTCACCGTCTCCTCCTGGTCGAGAAGGGACCAGGCACGCATCATCCGGGCCGAGAGCCGCCTGGCCTGCTCGACGGCCTCCGTCTGCGGGGCACTGCGGAGCGTGGTCTCCGTCACCGGGGACATCACTTCAACCCCCGGCCCGGCGGTCCCCGATCAGGAACCGGTCCAGGCCGGTGGTGCGGAGCACCGTGTCCACCCTGCCGTAGGCGCCGGTCACCGTGAGGGTCGCCCCCAGGGCCCGCGCGTGCTTGTAGGACCTGACCAGGGTGTTCAGCCCGGAGGAGTCACAGAAGTCGACGGCGGTCAGGTCGACGACGACGTCCTTTTCACCCGCGTCCACCAGGTCCGTGAGGCACTCTCTCAGCTCGTCTGAGGAGTGCAGATCAATGGAGCCGCGGACGGAGACCGTCGCGCGGCCATCCTGCTGTGTCGTGTGCAACGCAAGACCCACACGAATACACTAACGCGCCACAGCGGGTCATGAGACCCGGAGAGCGATGATGGCCACGTCGTCACCGGACGGTTCGCTGCCGTAGTCGCGTACGGCCCGTTGGACCCGTGCCGCGACGGCACCGGCACTCAGATCCGCGCACGTGGCCAGGAGCCGTTCCAGGCCATGGTCGTCGCCGAGCATCTCAGGGCCGGCCCTGCGCTCGGTGACCCCGTCGGTGACGCACAACATGACCTGGCCGGGTGAAAGATCGACCCGGTCGACCTGGTAGGTCAGCTCGTCGAAGACCCCGAGCAGCGGCTGTGCGGTGGTCACCTCCCGGACCCGTCCGCGGGTGTCGAGGACCAGTGGCGGCGGATGACCGGCGCTGACCAGCCGCAGGATGATCCCGCCGTCGTCGCCGTTGCGGATCTCGCCGTGCAGCAGCGTGAGCAGCCGGGCTCGTGGCCCCTCATCGAGGATGAGCCGATTGAGCCGGGACAGCACGTCCGGCAACGGCACGTTCTCGGTGGCGAGGATCCGCAGCGCGTGCCGGGCCAGCCCGGTCACCGCCGCCGCCTCCGGCCCGGTGCCGCAGACGTCACCGATGGCGAAGCGCCAGCGAGGCCGCCCGGCCCGGTCCGGGCCGCAGGCGAAGACGTCATAGAAGTCGCCGCCGACCTCGGTGCCCTCACCGGCGGGCTGATAGACGACGGCCACCTCGAGCCCCGGAATGTCCGGGAGGGCCGGCGGCAGCAGACTTCGCTGGAGCGCCGTGCTCATGGCCGTCTGCGCGGAGTACAGGCGGGCGTTGTCGATGGCCAGCGCCGCCCGGCGGCTCAGCTCCTCGGCCAGCTCAAGGCCGTCCCGCGGGAACCGCGCTCCTTCCGGCCTGCCGATGACGATCATGCCGGTACGACGGCCCCGGGCGATCAGGGGGAACACGTACGCCAGATCGTCGGCGAGCGAGCCGGCGGCCGCCCGGGCGGCGCCGGAGGCCAGGGCCAGGCCGTTCCAAGGTGCCGACGACTCGGACGTCGGCGGCGGGTCGGTCTGGCGCAGGAACTCCCGGAGCGCGTCAGTACGGGTCTCGTCCGCGTGCCATACATAGGCGGGCCGGGCGCTCCCGACCTCATCGATCGTGTAGACGGCGCACCAGGTCGCCAGCCGGGGCACCATCAGCTGGGCGACCAGCGCCATCGTGCGCTCCTGGTCGAGGGTGCCGGCGAGCAGGTCGCTGGCCTCGGCCACGAAGCCCAGCCAGCGTTCGAGTGCCTCCTCCGCGGTCGGGGCGGCCGGGTCCCGCTCCTCCGCCCAGGCGGGCGTCACCGGATCCGGGGTGCTCGGCGGCGGACCGAGGGCCGGCTCCCCCTTGGCGGGCAGCCGAATCCAGACCGTCTTGGCCTGCGGCTCGTAGGTGACGCCCCAGGAGGCCGCCAGCCCAGCGCTGGTGGCCAGGCCCCTGCCACGGGCCTCACCGAGGCCGGGCATGGGGATTTGGCGGCTGGGATGGTAGTCACGTACCTTGAGCTCTACTTGACCGTTTTCGGCACTGCAACATACCTCGAAAGGCGTCCCGGCATAGGTGATCGCGTTGGTCACGAGCTCGCTGGTCGCCAGCAGCGCCTCATCACCGACGGCCGTGAGACCCCAGTCGCTGAGAGTGGTGACGACGAACCGGCGCGCTGCCGGCACGGATGCCGCCTCGGCCGGAAAGGTGGCGGAGGCGCTCAGCCGATCCAATGGTCGTCCCTGATCGAAGCGGGGATACGTACTCCACTCATCGTGACAGACTGCTCGTGTGCGGCTCTCAACCGGCAGCACGTCCTGCAGGCGAACCGGCCGTGAGCCAGGAGGAAGAATATGCCTCGAACCGTATCCCGTGCTGGTAGTAGAGCAACCTCACGCAAGGACACGACTCCACGCTACAGCGACGCTGATCTGGAGCCGTTGCTCAAGGCCCTGGCCGCAGTACGCGACGGCAACTTCCGCTCGGTGCCCGACCTGCCCGCGGAGGGCGCCATCGCCGAAGCGGCCGAAATCCTCGAGGAGATCCGCGAGAACGGCAGGCATGTCGTCGGCGGCCTCTCTCAGGTCCGCCGCGAGATCGGCCGGGAAGGCCATTTGCGGGGGCGCCTGTCGCCGGGCACGGTGAAGGGCTCCTGGGCGACCGGTCTCGAGGACGCGAACGCGATCATCGACAAGCTCACGGACCTGACGACCGGGATGGCCCGCGTCGTGGAGGCGGTGGCGGCCGGAGATCTGAACCAGCGGGTGGAGCTGCGGGTCCGCGGCCGGCCGATGCGCGGGGAACTGCTGCGCATGGCCCGGTCGGTCAACCACATGGTGGAGCAACTCGACCAGTTCACCTGGGAGGTAACCCAGGTCGCCCGCGAGGTCGGCACGGAAGGCCGGCTCGGCGGACAGGCACCGCTGCGCGGGATGTCGGGGCGGTGGCGGGATGTCACCAGCGCCGTGAACGCCATGGCCGGGCGTCTCACGTCCCAGGTCCGCGACATCGCCGTGGTGACCACGGCCGTGGCCAAGGGCGACCTGACCCGTCACGTCACGGTGGAGGCGGCCGGTGAGCTGCAGGAGCTGAAGCTCACCGTGAACACGATGGTGGACCAGCTGTCGGCCTTCGCCGACGAGGTCACCCGCGTCGCCCGCGAGGTCGGCACCGAAGGCCGCCTCGGCGGCCAGGCGAACGTACGCGGCGTGAGCGGGGTCTGGAAAGACCTCACCGACAACGTCAACGGCATGGCCTCCAACCTGACCTACCAGGTCCGCAACATCGCCCAGGTCGCCACCGGCGTCGCCCAGGGCGACCTCAGCCGCAAGATCACCGTCGACGCCCAGGGCGAGATCCTCGACCTGAAGGACACCATGAACACCATGGTGGACCAGCTCTCAGCCTTCGCCGACGAAGTCACCCGCGTCGCCCGTGAAGTCGGCACCGAAGGCCGCCTCGGCGGACAAGCCCAGGTCCACGGCGTGAGCGGGGTCTGGAAAGACCTCACCGAAAACGTCAACGGCATGGCCAACAACCTGACCTACCAGGTCCGCAACATCGCCCAGGTCACCACCGCCGTGGCGCACGGCGACCTGACCAAGAAGATCGACGTTGACGCCCGCGGCGAGATCCTCGAGCTGAAGACCACCATCAACACCATGGTGGACACCCTGTCATCGTTCGCCTCCGAGGTCACCCGGGTCGCCCGTGACGTCGGCAGCGAGGGACGTCTGGGCGGCCAAGCGGAGGTGGAAGGCGTCTCCGGCACGTGGAAGCGGCTGACCACGAGCGTCAACGAGCTCGCCACCAACCTCACCACCCAGGTGCGCGCGATCGCCGAGGTGGCCAGCGCGGTCGCCCGCGGTGACCTGACCCGGTCCATCACGGTGGACGCCCGCGGTGAGGTCGCCGAGCTCAAGGACAACGTCAACCTCATGGTCGCCAACCTCCGCGAGACCACACAGGCCAACGAGGAACAGGACTGGCTCAAGTCGAACCTGGCCCGGATCGGCGGCCTGATGCAGGGCCACCGCGATCTGATGCAGGTCGCCTCGCTCATCATGAGCGAGCTCACGCCGACCGTCTCCGCGCAATACGGGGCCTTTTATCTCGCCCATGAGACCGACACCGGTGTGCAGCTGACCCTCATGGCCGGATACGGGGTGACCAGGGGTGCCCCCGGCGCGGTGTCGTTCGCGCTCGGCGAGGGCCTGGTGGGCCAGGCTGGGCTGGAACGTCAGACGATCCTGATCCAGCACGCTCCGGCCGACTACATCCGGATCAGTTCCGGGCTCGGCCACGCCGCGCCCACGAACGTGATCGTGATGCCGATCCTGTTCGAGGACCAGGTGCTGGGCGCGATCGAGCTGGCGTCGTTCAGCCCGTTCACCGACGTTCATCTGGCGTTCTTCAACCAGTTCACCGAGACCATCGGCGTCACGATCAACGCCATCGGCGCGAACTCCCGTACCGAGTCGTTGCTGGCGGAGTCGCAGCGGCTGGCGCAGGAACTTCAGGAACGTTCCGACGAGTTGCAGCGCCAGCAGGCCGAACTGCGCCGCTCCAACGCCGAACTGGAGGACAAGGCGGCGCTGCTGGCCAAGCAGAACCGGGCCATCGAGATCCAGAACTTCCAGATCGAGCAGGCACGCCGCACCCTGGAGGACCGCGCGGAACAGCTGGCGATGTCTTCCAAGTACAAGTCCGAGTTCCTCGCCAACATGTCACACGAGCTGCGCACCCCGCTCAACAGCCTGCTGGTGCTGGCCAAGCTGCTGTCGGAGAACACCCACGGCAACCTCACCTCCAAGCAGGTGGAGTTCGCCAGGACGATCTACGAGTCGGGCACCGACCTGCTGCAGCTCATCAACGACATCCTGGACCTGTCGAAGGTGGAGGCGGGCAAGATGGAGGTGCATCCGCAGCGGCTGCCCCTCGCCAAGCTGGTCGACTACGTCGACGCGACGTTCCAGCCGATGGCGGTCGACAAGGGGCTCAGCTTCCAAGTGCACCTCGCCACCGACATCCCCGCCACGGTGCACGCCGACGAGCAACGGCTGCAGCAGGTGCTGCGCAACCTGCTCTCCAATGCCGTCAAGTTCACCGGCGAGGGTGAGGTAGGCCTGTCCGTCCATCGTGCGGAGGAGAGGGAGTTCACCACGCCGGAGCTGCGGGACGCCGACGATGTGATCGCCTTCGAGGTGACCGACACCGGTATCGGCATCAGCGAGGACAAGCTGCAGGTCATCTTCGAGGCGTTCCAGCAGGCAGACGGCACCACGAGCAGGCGGTACGGCGGGACCGGGCTGGGCCTGTCGATCAGCCGCAACATCGCCCGGCTGCTCGGCGGGGAGATCCACGCCAGTAGCGAGCTGGGGCACGGCAGCGCGTTCACCCTCTTCCTGCCCGCGCTGTACCAGAGCCTCGATGACAGCCAGGTTCGGGCGATCTCCTGGGACCAGAGCGGCATGGCCCAGAAGAGCGACGGTTCGTCGCGCCCGGCCGAGGCCCCCGTGACGGAGGAGGGCGAGTCCCTCGTGGGCTTCATGGACGAGCCGCCCGCCGACTATCTCGACGCTGTGCTCTCCGGCCGCAAGGTCCTCATCGTCGACGACGACGTACGCAACGTGTTCGCCCTGACCAGCGTGCTGGAAGGGTACGGGATGGATGTGCTGTACGCCGAGGACGGCCAGGCCGGCATCGACGTTCTGCAGCGCAACACCGACGTGGCCCTGGTACTCATGGACGTCATGATGCCTGGCCTGGACGGCTACGCCACGACCGAGGCCATCCGCCGGATGCCGCAGTTCACCGATCTGCCGATCATCGTCATCACGGCCAAGGTGATGAAGGGCGACCGGGAGAAGAGCTTCGACTCCGGGGCGTCCGGCTACATACCCAAGCCCGTGGACGTCGATCACCTACTTGATGTCATGCGGACCTGGTTGCAGCGCACGCCGGTCCGCTAGCCCCCGACGAGACACGCAGGGAGGGACACCATATGGACGACAAGGCGAAGATCCTGCTCGTGGACGATCGCGAGGAGAACCTGATCGCCCTCGAGGCGATCCTCAGCTCCCTCGATCAGGACCTGGTACGGGCCCGTACCGGCGAGCAGGCGCTGAAGGCGTTGCTGACCGACGAGTACGCCGTCATTCTGCTCGACATCGTCATGCCGGGCATGGACGGCTTCGAGACCGCTCGTGACATCAAGCGGCGGAAGAAGACGCGCGATGTGCCGATCATCTTCCTGACCGCGGTGAACAGCGATCCCGACTACGCCTTCCGGGGTTACGCGGCCGGCGCGGTGGACTTCATCGCCAAGCCGTTCGACCCCTGGGTACTACGGGCGAAGGTGTCGGTGTTCGTGGAGCTGTACACCAAGAACCTGCAGTTGCGGGAACAGGCCCTCCAACTGCGCGAGCAGGCGGCCATGCTGCGCACCAGGCTCACCGAGCCTCCGGGCGAGACCTCCACGCTGCTGGGCGCCGTCGAGGAGAAGGTCACGCACCTTCTCACCCGGGCCCCGGCCGAGCTGGCCGAAGACCTCTTCGAACTGGAGAAGCGCGTCTCCGAGCTGCGCGGAGCCCTCGATCCCGATCCATCCAGCCGCCCGTGATCAGATCTCAGACCACATCTCGGCGCCCCCCAGGGGACCGCACCCCATCCGGAGGCGATGAAGGTGACGGCCCCGAGGCCGTACCCGGGAGCGGTCTGCCCGTGTCCGTCAGCGGCCCGCTCGGGACCGCCACTCGTCTTGGAGCATGGCGTACACGAGCTCGTCGGTCCACTCGCCCTTGACGAACTCGTTCTCTCTCAGGTGCGCTTCACGTCGCATCCCGAGCCGCTCCAGGACGCGCGCGGAGGCCGCGTTCCGCGCGTCGAGGCGCCCGACGATGCGGTGCAGGCCGACCTCCTCGAAGCCGAGCCGCAGCATCGCTTCGGCCGCTTCCGTCGCGTAGCCCTTTCCACCATGGTCCGGGTGGACGATATAGCCGACTTCACCCAGCTGATGCTCGCGGTTGAGCCAGCGCAACATGACGTCCGCGACCAGTGCGCCGGTCTCGTTCAGCACCACGCCCAGCATGATGCTGTCGCCTTCGTCCTTCAGCGCTGCCGACTGTCTCTTGACCTGCAACGCCTCCCGTGCCTTGTCCCGATCGCGGGGGCCGAAATAGAGGTAACGCGTCACCTCCGGCCTGGACTGGAGGTCGTACACGAAGTCGAGATCGTCCATCGTGTACGGCCGGAGCGTGAGCCGGGTCGTTACGAGCGGATAATGAGGTTTGAGCATCGACCGATCGTAGTGGCCGGCCTCTCGATCCTTCTTTACGGAATGGCCGGCCCGCGCGTTTGGCACCACCGGCAGGTTGATGTCGTCGGCCGAAGGATGATGAAGCCCTCGCATAGCGGCGCACGTTCGGCGAACCACGCAGCGACCTCGCAGCTCCGAACCAGTTGGCTCGCAACCAGATGACTCCGGGCGGGGCGGCTCGGCACCGGGTGGCTAGTGCCGCATCAGTCAACGTTCGCCCTGTAGTCGGCGGCGCGCCGGGCGGGATCGGTGCGCCGCCGGGTCGGCCGCGTCAGATTGCGGGCATGGCCGAGCGTGTGCAGGTTCGCGAGATCGATGATGACGAGGGACAGCGGCTGCTGCGGATCGTGCGGCGCGGCACCGGGTCGGTGGTGACCTGGAGACGGGTCCAGATGATCCTGCTGTCCGCCCAGGGCATGCCGCCGGGCAAGATCGCGGAGGTGACGTTCACCAGCGCGGACCGGGTCCGGGACGTCATCCATAACTTCAACGACGACGGGTTCGCCTCGCTGTACCCGAAGTACTCCGGCGGCCGGCCCAGTACCTTCACCCTGCCCGAGCGGCGGGAGATCAAGAAGATCGCGAAGTCGAGGCCGTCCGAGCACGGGCTTCCGTTCAGCACCTGGAGCCTGTCGAAGCTGGCGGACTTCCTGGTGGCCGAGGGGGTGGTCGACGACATCTCCCACGAGGGCCTGCGGGTCCTGCTCCGTGACGAGGGCGTCTCGTTTCAAGCCGTGAAGACCTGGAAGGCCTCGGCAGATCCCGAGTACGAGGCGAAGAAGGCACGGGTGGAGCACCTGTACGCGATCGCCGACGGCGAGATCGCGCCCGAGCCGGGCGAGCCGGAGGTGGTCTGGTGCATGGACGAGTTCGGACCCCTTAACCTCCAGCCCCGCCCCGGGCGCCAGTGGACGGCCCGCGGCGGGAAGCACAAGGAACGGGCCGGGAACCGAGGCCGCGGATGCGGGCCACTTATCACCGCAACGACGGGGTCCGGCACCTGCTCGCCGGATACAACCTCACCGAAGACCGGCTGTACGGGCACGTCAAGACGCGCAAGAAGCGCGTCCAGTTCCTGGAGTTCTGCCGCTACCTGCGGACCCTGCACCCGCAGGATGTCCGGATCGCGATCATCTGCGACAACTTCTCCCCGCACCTGACCACGAAGAAGGACACCCGCGTGGGCGACTGGGCACAGGCGAACAACGTCGAGATCGCCTACACGCCGACGAACAGTTCGTGGCTCAACCCCATATTGAGCTTGCGCCATCCTGAACGGGCTGGTCAGGGTGCTGGTATGACGGTGTTCGTGAGTGCTCCTGCTGTTGGTGGGCGGGTGTCCCGTGGCTAGATCGTCTGTCAGCGGCTCGTTTCGAGGTTGGTCAGGACGAGCAGGGCGCGCAGCAGGTTCGTGGCCCGGGTCGGGTTGAGCCGCAGCCGGGTGAGGATGCGCCAGTTCTTGAGCGCGGCGAAGCCGTGCTCGACGGGGGCGCGGGCGGCGGCGATGATCTGGTTGGCGGTCTTCTGGCCGGCGGTGAGCTTCTTCTTGCGGGTCCGCTTGGCCCCGGTGATGACCACCGGGTCGTCGCGGTCGGTATCGAGGCCGACGAAGCCGAGATCGGCCAGGGCGCCCAGGCCTGCGGTGCGCAGGTGCTGGCAGATCTTGTCGTGCCGGGCGGTCTTGATCTCGCTGGCCGCGCCGCGGCGGGCCGAGGAGATCCAGATAAGGTTGCCGCGCTCGTCGGTGAGGGCCAGGAACAGCAGGCCGTGGGACTTGTGTTTCCCGCTGTAGTTCTTGCGGTTGGCCTTCCCGGCGCGGCGGCGGGTGCGGATCAGGGTGCCGTCCAGCAGCACGACCTCGCCCCCGGCCCGGGTGATCTTCTTCAGGGCGCGGTCCAGGCGCGGGGCCTTGGCCGCGAGCAGGGCGATCACCTCGTCGCACCAGCGGCGGATCGTGGTGGCCGACACGGCGTTGCCGCCGGCCAGGTCGGCGGCGCGCTGGTCGTGGCGCAGCACCGCGAGCACCAGCACCGCGATCTGTCCGGCCGAGCGGGACCGCCACCGGGAGCCGATCGCCTTCAGGTGGGCGCGCAGCAGGTCGGCGACGTAGTTGAGGTGTTCGAGGACAGCGGCAGCGCGCACTGATATACCGGACAGACGGCGTCCCCGGTCTGCTTGTTGTTGTTCACACCAACTCGATGAGCGCCGGGACGCCCCTTACTCGCGGCCCCGCAGGCCACCCCACTTTAGGGTGATATCAGTGTCCGCATAATCCTGAGTATGCGGGAGACCGCAACGGCGGCCCGGACGCCCACCGCCGTTCCGCGCGACATCGCCGACTGTTCGGCATCCTCGCCTGCCGTGCAGGTCAGGGTTCGTTTCGCGGCCCGCGGCCGAGCGTGATCGGGTAAGGGGCTCCATCGGGACGTCTCAGAAGGCGATCGTGAACCGGCCGTCAGCGAGTTTCCGCAGCCAGGCCCGGTCTGCCAGCCGGTTCAGCTTCGCCCGCAGCGGCTCCAGCTTGCCGCGTACCTCGACCGGCAGGCCAAGCACCTCCCCGACCGTCCGGACTGTGACCGGCCCGGCCGCGTCGCGCACGATCGTCAGCAGCCGTTGGTAGTCCGCCGGCAGCGCGTCCGGACCGAGGTCGGCGGCACGGGCCGGGATCAGCAGCACCGACCGGCCGCCCACCCGGGCCTCCGGCGGCGCCGGCGCGAGCGACAGATACTCCCCGAAGCCCAATCCTGCTGCGACCAGGGGTGTGCCGGCGCATCTGGAACGCGGCGGACTCGTGGTCGCGATCGTTCTTCTGATCCTGCCCCTACCGTCTGCCCCTACCGTCTACGCGGCACGAGTCCGGTCTCGAAGGCAATGATCGCCAGGTGGACGCGGTCCCGAGCTTCGAGCTTGGCGAACAGACGCGCGACATGCGTCTTCGCCGTCGCCGTGCTGATCACCAACCGCTCGGCTATCTCAGCGTTCGACAGCCCCTGTCCGACCAGTGCCAGCACCTCGCGCTCCCGGTCGGTGATCTCCGCGATGCGACATGAGTCCGCGGCGGGCTCGGCGTCCGGTTCGGGGGCCGCTGGGCCGGATGCTCCGGCGAAGTCGGCGATCAGCCGCCGCGTCACGCTCGGAGCGATCAGCGCGTCCCCGGCCGCCACCACGCGGATCGCATCCAGGATCGCCTCCAGCGCCATGCTCTTCAACAGGAAGCCGCTGGCCCCGGCGCGCAGTGCGCCGTAGACGTATTCGTCGTCGTCGAAGGTCGTCAGCACCAGCACCTTGGGCGGGTCGGGCTCGGCGGTCGCCTGCCGGGTCGCCTCGATGCCGTCCATGCCGGGCATGCGGATGTCCATCACCACGACGTCCGGCCGCAGCTCGCGCACCAGGCGCACCGCCTCGCGGCCGTCGCCGGCCTCGCCGACCACCTCCAGGTCGTCGGTGTCGCCGATCAGGATCCCGAGCCCGACCAGCATCAGCGGCTGGTCGTCGACCAGCAGCACCCGCACGCTCATGCCGGGAGCCTCGCCGCCACGCGGAACCCGCCCTCCGGACGCCGGTCGGCGCTGAACTGGCCGGACAGCAACGTCACCCGCTCCCGCATGCCGAGCAGGCCGAAGCCGCTCCCGCCGGGCGCCGTCGAGTGCCTGGGACGGCCAGGCCCGCCGAGACCGTCGTCCCCGTCGTCCACCACCTCGATCGTCACTCCTTCCGGCTCGTAACCGACCGCGACCCGGCACGTCCGCGCCCTGGAATGCCGCACCACGTTCGTCACCGACTCCTGGATGATCCGGAACGCCGACAGTTCGATCTCCGGCAGCAGTGGACGCTGCTCGCCCTGCCAGGTCACGTGGACCCGCACCCCGGCGTCGGCCGTGCGTTCGGCGAGCCGCGGGATATCGGCCAGGCTGCCGGCCGGCGCCAGCGGAGCGGCCTGCGACATGGCGTCGTCCGGCTCGGCGCGGCGTAGCGCCCCGAGCATGCGCTGCAGCTCCAGCAGCGTCTGGCGGCTGGTGGTCTCGATGCCGGTCAGCGCCTGCCGCGTCTGCTCGGGCTTGGTGTCCACGACCCGCGCCGCCGCTCCCGACAGCACCGTGATGATCCCGATGCTGTGCGCGACGCTGTCGTGCAGTTCGCGGGCGATCCGCAGCCGCTCGGCCATGACGACGCGGGCCGCCCTCTGCTCGTGCAGGGCTCCGAGGTATTCACGGCGTTTGCGATACACCCCCCCGAAGACCCACGCGACCGCGAACCACAACGCGAGCCACCCGGCCCACTGGGCCGCGCCGCCGACGGACTGCCCGTGGACGTGGATGTCGTTGACGAACGCGGCCGCGACGCCCGCGATGGAGCCGACGGCGGCAGCCTTCGGCCGCCGGGCGGCGATGTACCCGCTCAAGGCGACGAGCAGGACGAACACGATCAAGGGCCGCGCGCCGAAGATGTCACCGAGGACTGATTCGCCCAGGACCGCCGCGAAGACCGCCGCCGGCAGACGGCGCACCAGCAGGACCGGAAGGGCGAGCACGACGCACAGACCTATCGTCTGGAAGTGCCCGAGGGCGGGGAACCGGAACAGGCCCTCGTTAGGGCTCGGCGTCGTCAAGGGGAGCATCAGCGCGTAGAAGCAGGCGGTGGCCAGCACCACGGCCTGGTCCGTCAGCCAGGTCATGTGCTTCGATGTCGAGAGACGCTGGAGAAGCTCTTCCATACGGAGATCGTATTCAGTGGCGTCGGCTCCGCGCGTCGCCCCGGGGATGTACGCCGGGTACACCCCCGGGGCGAGGCCCTGCGGAACAGTTGACATCCGCCGGCCGACGCGAAGGGCTGTGGTCTGTTCCTAGATTCATGGCCCATGACGAATACGCCGATGATCGATCTCCAAGACACGACCAAGAAATATGACGACGGCCCGCCCGCACTGGCCGGTGTCACCTTGTCCGTGGCGGCCGGTGAGTGCGTGGCGATCCTCGGCCATTCCGGCAGCGGCAAGTCCACGCTGCTGAACCTGGTCGCAGGCCTGGACAAGCCTTCCAGCGGCACCGTGACCGTCAACGGCACGCGCGTCGACCAGCTCGGCGAGGCCGGTTCGGCGAAATACCGGCGGGCCTCCATCGGCATGATCTTCCAGTTCTTCAACCTGCTGGACGATCTGACGGTGCTGGACAACGTCATGGTTCCGGCGC
>JAOPYK010000054.1 GCA_025964695.1 Streptosporangiaceae bacterium
TTTCGGGGCCACGTCGGGGGACATCTTCGCGTCGGTCGATGGAGGCGAGTCCTGGCTGGCCGCGGCGCGTCATCTGCCGCCCGTACTCTCGGTGCGGATGGGCCGCGCCTGACCGAGACGCCGGGCCTGGCCCTGGGCCCTTCGGCCAGGGGAACAACGTCCGATAAATCAGCTACCACCGGTTTTACAATCGGCTGAGAGATGCTCACCGGCGACGGCGGCTCTCCACGCCCGCGGCTCGGGCGGCTCTCCAGCCGCACGCTTGCCTGTGGGACGTTCATCTCCGAGCTGCTCGGCGCGAATGCCGACGTCGCCTCGGTCCAGAAGCGCGCCAGCCGCGCGCACGTTCAGACGACGGTCGGTATTGGCGCCGGCGGGGGGCTGCCGAGGTGCGGGCCGTCGGCCCGTCGGCCTTGCCTGGCGCCCGGCATCGTACTGGAACCCCCCGCCGAGGGTCGCCTTCCCTACGGCTCGCTGCGAAAACGGTCAAAGCGGCGTCGCCAGATCGAGCGGGTACAAGCCGAGGACTAAATACGACAAGCGTGTTGGAACCGTGCTGTTAAGGGCCGCGCAGAGCCGATCCCCGACGACTTTCGTAAACACTCGGGCCCCCAATTCGGAGACTGCCCAAAGAAAGAAAGAGGGTTGTTCATACAGGTCCCTGACAAGGGAAGGCGCCCCGCCAGCATATCCGCTACCCGCGGTCTCAAACTTGGCCGCCAGTCCCTCACGGGGGGGGTGGCCGCCAGCGGGGGTGGGACTGGTTTTGCGCCCACGGGGAGCACCCAATCCTCTCTGGCAGTTCAGAGCCCGCGGTATCCGCACCGCTGGTATCACGATCCGATGCAGGGACTAGCACCACCCAACGGCAAATTAGGCTTTACTCATGATACTCAAGCTATCAGACATTCAAGCCGAAGCATGAAAAGACACCCTTTGCGGACGCAAATGAATTTGCCAGCTAGCTGAGCATATCGGAGAAATAATTCCCGACCAAGGAGAGGCCATGACCACAGAACCCACTAACCCTCAGTCTCCCTATCATTCGGACTTCTCCCGGCCCGATCGTCAGCCAGATACAGCGCCTTCTGGATCGACCCAGGGTCAAGGGGGATCGGACTCCGCCCACGCCGCGCCTCCTCAGTCAGCAGACTCCCCATCATCCTCTGCGATCCCCGCGACGGGCCAAGCGCCTCCGCACTACTCACCCGACGGGCGCTCGTGGTGGGACGGGCAGCGGTGGATGCCCGTCGTCCCACCTACGTCCGGTGGAAAGAGCAAGACGACCGCCGGCATTTTGGCCATTCTTCTTGGGGGCCTCGGCGTCCACAAGTTCTATCTGGGTCAGATCCTGATGGGCTTCCTTTATCTTCTCTTTTGCTGGACCTTTATACCAGCGTTTGTCGCTCTCATTGAGGGAATCATTTTTCTGACCCTCCCCGACCGCGAGTTCGAGGCCCGGTACGGAACCTCCGAGCGTGCGCAGCAGCGGCCGCTCTTTTGAACAACTTCTGAGCGTGTGTTGACACTAGGGTTTAGCGTTGGTTGCGGGTGCGGGGACAGAGCGGGCACCATCCAGGATCGGTGCGCCTGGCGATGATGGAGGCCATCAAGACCCTCCCGGTGTTGCCCGCCACGCTGATTGACGACGGCGGCGCCACGATCACCGAGAATGGGGATCGGCGGTTTGTGAAGCTGGATCGCCCCGGGCGAGGGGCAGGCGGGTGAGGAGTCTGGGCAGACGCCCGAGATCCTCGACAAGGCGCCCGAGGGTGTGGATCAGCTGCAGGGCCTCGGGGCGGGTCCGGAAGCTCCAGGTTCGCACGTACCGCTGGGAACGCGGTCCGGCAAGCTCGCCGACGATCCACCAGAGCTTGCCCAGAGAGCCCTGGGACGCAAGGACGAAGAGACGCTCCCGCATTGTTGGGACGTTCGGTTCTGAGCTGCTGGCCGCACGCCGTCAGTCGCTCGTGACCTCCGCTATGCCTGCTCGAGCCGAGGACTCGTCGACGATTCCCCTGCCGTCGAGGAAGGCGGCGACCAGGGACTGCAGCGCCAGGTTGTTGACCGCCCTGGGGATCCCCCGGGCTGTCTGGTGGATCAGCGTGATGGCATCGTCGCTGAACAGAGGGTCGCTGCGTCCCGCCAGGGAGAGATGGTGCTTCAAGTAGCCTGATCACCAAGGCCCTTTTCGTCCCTCGTGCCCGAGGCTGCTGCCCGAAGGATCGCGGGTACTAAACGCAGCCGGTGGTCGTCGTCAGCCTTCGTGTTCCCCACAGGCGAAGCGAGGAGAAATATCGCTCGGTTGGCGGATCCCACGAGGGAGCCGGCCGCGGAGGGGACGGCGGGGTCCTTTGGCGTCGGCCCGATCATCGGTATCGCTGCGCGCCGGGTCTCGGGTGGACACGGTCATCCCCGAGGGGGAGGACAGCACGTGAAACTCCTGGTCGGAGCGTGTTGATCCCGTCGATCGCCCGTCCACCGGGAGCTTCACCCATCCGTGGTGGTGCCACGCCGAACACCTGCGAAGCTCGCTCGACCAGGTCGGCAGAGGCTGACTGCGTCACCGAGGCCAGACAGTGTCGCTTTCATGAAACTCGCGAGCTCTTGCACGATCCTCTCGCTGCGGGCGATCACCGCTGGTTTTGTGGTGCAATCGTGACATGTCTCTGGACGAGCTTTGCGACATGCTGGGACGGCATGCGCGTCCCGATTTGACCACTGCCATCGACGGCGTCCGGATCTGCAAGACCGACCACACCCATTCGCCGGAGTCCTCGATGTCCGGCACGGTGCTGGCGGTCATCGCCCAGGGTGGCAAGCGTCTGGCACTGGGAGACCGCGTCTACGAGTACGGCGCTGGTCAGTACCTCGTCGCCTCGATCGACCTCCCGGTGACGGGACACGTCATCGACGCCGCCCCGAACAACCCCACGCTCGGTTTCGGGATGACCCTGGAACCTGCCGCCATCGCGGAGCTGATGCTGCAGGCCGGGCCGGGGGACCTGCCGCGGTCCCCCGGCACCGCAAGCCCGGGAATCGCGGTCAGTGACGCCCCGGACGAGCTGCTCGACGCCATCGTGCGGCTGTTGCGCCTGCTCGACCGGCCACGGGACCGGAAGGCACTGACCCCGTTGTTCAAGCGCGAGATCCTCTGGCGGTTGATGACCGGGGAACAAGGTGACGTCGTCCGTCAGCTCGGCCTCGCGGACAGCAGCCTGAACCACATCACGCGGGCGGTGCAGTGGATCCGGGAGAACTACACCCGGCCCTTCCGGGTCGAGGAAGTGGCACAAGTTTCGGGCATGAGTGTCTCCGCGTTCCACCGGAACTTCCAGGCGGTGACAGCGATGACCCCGATCCAGTTTCAGAAGCAGATCCGGCTGCAGGAGGCCCGGCTGCTGCTGGCGAACCGCCCGAACGACATCACCGGTGTCGGCCACCGCGTCGGATACGACAGTCCGTCCCAGTTCAGCCGGGAGTACCGGCGCCTGTTCGGTGCCCCGCCCAGCGTTGATGCGGTGCGCATGCGTAGTGGAGCCGGTCTCGCTGCTGCGGCGCTGCCGTGAAAGCCGCCTAAGCGAAGAGGATTGTGCAACCACGCGAGAGGATCTTGCTGGCCCGGCGCCCGCGGCGGTGTTGTCATGGAGCTACCGGAACGTGTCACGGATTCCGGGACAGTCACCACGACGCAGGAGGCGGGTAATGAAGGTCGCCGACCACTCACCGAACGCTCACCGACCGCCTCCAAAGGGGAGGAGTATGACGTACCGCACGCTGGGGCGGACCGGAATCGAGGGCGGCGACGTGGCCCTCGACGATGAGCGGCAGAGCGGACTGTGACCGTGAACGACGCCGTCATTCGCGCCCTCGACATTGGACCGGACTCCTCTGCGGCCGAGCGCACCATCGACATCACGACACTGGGCGCACGCAGCGGCATCCCGCGCCGCATCGAGATCTGGTTCCACCGCGTCGACGGTCGCTGGTACCTGACCGGCATGCCCGTACCCCGCAACTGGCATGCGAACCTGCGCGCCCACCCACGGTTCATCGTGCATCTCAAGCACGGGATCACGGCCGACCTGCCCGCGACCGCGACGCCGGTCGACGAGCCGACACGACGGCGAGTGATCACCGCGGTCCTCGACCTGCAAAACCGGCCCGACATCGCGGCGCGGGTCAGCCGGCGCCAGAACTTCGATGACTGGTTCGCGCGCAGCCCGCTGGTCGAGATCGTGTTCGACGACGAGCAGTTGCGGACAGCGTCCTCGGCGCGGTCCGGATAGTCCGAACCTCAGTGATCGGCGACGCCGGGCGCGCGGCTTCCCTTCCTGTGCAGGCTTGGGCCTTGACCTGCGCCCAACTGGCGCCGCGGCCGCTGATCAGACAACCGCCGGCCCACTCAGACAACCGCCGGCCCACTCCGTGGGTTCGGCGGCGAACAAGTCCAGGAGACCACCATGCAAAAGAACGTGATCAACAAGATCTACATCGACGGTGAGTTCGTCACCCCGCACGGCACGGAACTCTTCGACCTGTTCAATCCCGCCACTGGGCAGGTGATCGGGCAGGTCCAGCTCGCCGACGAGATAGATGTAGAAGCGGCTGTCGCAGCGGCGAAGCGTGCGCTGCCGGCTTGGTCCGCGACATCGACAGCAGAGCGGATCGACGCGCTGCGCCGGCTTCAGGCCGCGGTCGCCGCGCGAAGGAACGAAATTCAGGAATCCATCCTCACCGAGTACGGCGGGCCGCTGCGCAACGAGTGGATGGTCGATTCGACCGTGAGTGCGTTCGCCGACATGATCACGACATTGGAAGAATTCGAATTCACACGGCAAGTCGGTACCTCGACCGTGGAGATGGCGCCGATCGGCGTCGCCGGCCTGATCATGCCGTGGAATTCCGATGCGTTCTTCATCTGCGACAAGCTCGCGACCGCTTTGGCAGCCGGCTGCACCGTCGTCATCAAGCCGAGCGAGATGAGCGCGACCCAGACCCATGTCTTGGCCCAGGCACTCCACGAGGCCGGACTGCCCAAAGGGGTCTTCAACATTGTGACGGGGCGCGGCGATGTCGTCGGGAGCGCGATCAACCGGCACCTCGACATCGCCAAGATTTCCTTCACCGGCTCGACCGAGGTCGGCAAGATCATCGTTCGCGAGACGGCCGACACGTTGAAGAGCGTGACGCTCGAACTCGGCGGTAAGTCTCCGTCGATCATCCTCGACGACGCCGATCTCGAGAAAGCCGTCACCGGCGCGCTGTATATCGGGTTCGCCAACAGCGGGCAGGCGTGCGTCGCCGGCACCCGCATACTCGTCCCGGAGAGCCGACTGGACGAGGTGCTCGCTGTCGCCACGGCAAAGATGGCTGACTTCCCAGTTGGCGATCCGCGCGACCCGGCAACCGCCATCGGTCCGATGGTGAGCGAACGGCAGTGGGAGCGTGTCCAGTCCTACATCCGTCGCGGTGTCGAGGAAGGCGCCCGGATCGTCGTTGGCGGACCCGGCCGCCCGGAGGGACTTTCGGACGGGTATTTCGTGCGACCGACGCTGTTCGCGGACGTCACCAACGACATGACGATCGCGCGCGAGGAAATCTTCGGGCCGGTGCTTTCGATCCTCACCTACCGCGATGAAGATCATGCGGTCGAGATCGCCAACGATACGACCTATGGCCTGGCGGCCTATGTCTTTTCGTCGGATCCCGCGCGAGCGCGTCGCGTCGCGTCGCGGCTTGAGGCCGGCCGGGTGTCGATCAACGGTGGTTATGAGCCGCTGTCCCCGTTCGGGGGGTTCAAGCAGTCCGGCATTGGGCGGGAATACGGCACCTTCGGTCTTGAGGGCTTTCTCGAACCGCGGTCTGTGATGGTGTGACGGGATGGCCCGGACCCCGTAGCTGGTATGCGAACGTGCGCGCCAATCCGCGGTTCGTGGTGCATCTCCAGCACGGGGTCCGGCCGACCTGCCTCGCGACCGCCGCGTCGGTCGACGAGCCGACGCGGCGGCGAGTGATCACCGCGGTCCTCGACCTACAGAACCGGACCGACATCGGACCGCGGCTGGGTCGGGATTGCACGACAACGACAGGAAGCTGAGATGGCGTTGGATATTGGACCGGTTGGCATCTGGACATATGGACTCTGGCAAGGTGCCGACGACGCCGCTGAGGCGGTTGCCGAGCTGGACGAGCTCGGCTACGGGGCGCTCTGGCTGGGTTTCTTGGACGGGGGCCTCGAACTCCACGAAACCCTGCGGGCAGCCTCCCAGCGTCTCATCCTGCCACCGCGATCATCAACATCTGGGTGGATCCCCCCGCCAGGGTGGCGGCCCGCTACCAGCGAATCGAACGTTCGCATCTTGGCCGCATTCTGATCGGATTGGGCTCGAGCCACCCTGGCATGACCCAGGGCCAGGAATACCGGCCCTACCAGAAGATGGTCAGCTACCTCGATGAACTGGACGCCCTCAGCCCGACGGTGCCCACGGACCGGCGGGTGCTGGCCGCTCTCGGCCCGAAGATGCTTCGGCTGGCCGGCGAGCGCAGCGCCGGGGTCCACCCGTACCTGGTCACGCCGGCCCACACCAAGAAGGCCCGGGACATTCTCGGGCCCGAGCCTCTGCTCGCCCCGGAGCAAAAGGTCGTCTACCAGGACACCTGCGCCCACTGACGGTCGCAGGCACAGGCAGGCCACGTGCAGGCTCATTGCACATGCCGGCTGAATCAGAGGCTGAAAGCGAAGCTGAAGAAGGGTTCTTGCTGGCCGAGAACCGGCTATGACGAGCTCAAACGCAACAGAAACTCGTCGCAGACCGGGCTGGAGGAACGACCGATGGTCACACTCGAGAGCGGAGCAGACCGGCCGCATCGCCGTGTTTTGCTGGCCGGCGGTCTGGGCGTCGCCGTGGCCGCTCTGGCCGGGTGCGCCACAAAGACCGCCACCCAGGTAGCGACGGCGACCTCGCCGTTGGAGCGGGCTGGCCCGAGCACGCCAAAGGCGGCTTTCGCGAGACTCGCCGAGGGCAACAAGCGCTGGGTGACCGGCAATGTCGAACATCCCGGCCGAGACCTCACCCGCCGCCAGTTCGTCGCACAGAAGCAGGAACCTTTCGGGGTGGTTCTCGCGTGCATCGACTCGCGGGTGCCACCGGAACTCATCTTCGACACCGGCCTCGGCGATCTGTACGTGATGCGCACTGGCGGGGCGGCCGTCGGCCCGGTGGTCACCGGATCGGTCGAATACGGCCCCCTGACGAGCAACAGCCCACTCATTGTCGTACTCGGGCACCAGCGATGCGGCGCGGTGGCCGCGGTCTACAAGGCATGGCATGACAACAAGCCCCTGCCGGGCAACCTGCAGGCGATCACCGAAGCCCTGCACCCCGCCTACGAGCAGGTCGCCAACCAGAGTAGTGCTGCCAGCGGCGGTGACCCGGTTGAGAACATGACCAAGATCCATGTCAAGCAGACCGCGGATGCGTTGCGTGCCAACAACGATCTCGCCCCGCTGGTTCGCAGCGGGGCGCTCGCGGTCGTCAGCGCCTACTACTCCCTCGACACCGGCGAAGTACAAGTCCTGACCGGCACACCCACCTGAGACCCGGGACCGCAACTCAAGATGACACGGCCGCCGACGGCGACGGCCGGCGCCTGAAGCGATCACGAAATGTGGGTCTGATCCACTTTTACACGGCCAGGGACATCAAGAGTCCGGTACGGGCGCCTCGCGCGAACGCGATCATGGAGCGGTGGATCGGCTCCTGCCGCCGGGAGATCATCGACCGAACCCTGGTTTGGAACCAGGCGCACCTGCGGCTCGTGCTGGCCGAGTACGAAGATCACTACAACCTGTCCAGGCCACACCGGACGCTCCAGCAGGCCAGCCCGCTCACGCCACTGCCGGAACCGGCAAACCTAGATCAGATCAGAGTCCGGCGGCGTGATCGCCTCGGTGGGATCATCCACGAGTACTCCCAGGTCGCATGACATGGACGAGGTTTTCGGCACGCACGACCGATTTTGATGTCGGAGCCTGTCGGGGGATGTCGGCCCGTACCAGGGCTGCCGAGCGACCACCGAGCAACCATAGTGATCGCTACGCGCCGCCACGGGGTGACGATGGTGTCGGTGCGCCGCAGGTCGAATACTGTGACCGGGTTTCGCACCCGAGGCCCTTCATGTCCCGGTGACGCTGGATGTCATGCGGCTTCGATGGCGATCAGGTAGATGTCAAGCTCGCTTTCGGTGAAGACGAGGATCTGGCCTCCGGCGTGCAGGGTCCAGAGGCCGTCATCGCCTGGTTCGGCGTCTTCGGGGATGCCCTGACGGGCGAGCCGTACGATCGCCATGGCCACAGCTGCCTTCGCCTGTGGTGCGAGCATGTCGTATGCCTGGGCTGCCAGCCGTTTCCCATTCGATATGAAACGACATCAGCCTTGCGCGGCGCGGGTGATGGGAACGTCGCGGAGCCGTTGCTTTTCGGTCTCGGGCAGGTCAGAGGAGTCGATGAACTCCTCCACCGTCATTCGTGACGTCTCTCCGGCCGCCTGGGCTCGCAGGAAACGTGTGTGGAGGGCCGCCTGCCGAAGGCGCGTGA
>JAOPYK010000091.1 GCA_025964695.1 Streptosporangiaceae bacterium
CTCGGCCACATCACCGAGGAAACCGATGACGCGGAACGGCAGAGGTTCATGCAGGTCGTGCCGGCCCCAGCTCGTTTGGCCTACAAGCTGATCGGCCACCGCCAGTTCACCCGCGAAACCACCGCGATCCGCGGCTGACCATCTCGCGGCCCGACACGACAGCCCGAGCCCATCTTTTCTCCACCGAGAGGCACCACCGCCATGACCCTCACGACGTCACCCACCTTCGTCCTCGTCCCCGGAGCCTGGCAAGGAGGCTGGGCCTGGCAGCCGGTCGCCCGGCGCCTGCGCGAGGCCGGTTATGCGGCCGTCACGGTCACCCTGCCCGGCCTCGCCGACGGCGACGATCGCGCCGGACTCCGGCTCTCGGACGCGATCGACTACGTCGTGGCCGAGGTCGAGCGCCGCGACCTCGCTGAGGTCGTCCTGGTCGGCCAGAGCTGGGGTGGCTACGTGATTACAGGCGCCGCGAATGCACTGATCGGCCGCCTGGCCAAGGTGATCTACTACAACGCCGTCGTCCCGGCCCGCGGCGCGGCGATGGTGGACGAGAACGCCGAGTACGCGGCACTGACCCGGGCCGCGATCGCGGCCAGCCCGGACGGCACCATCGGCCTGGTCCGCGAGCAGGTCCCGATGCTCATGCCGGAGGCCGACGAGCAGGCCAGAGACCTGTTCTTCGAACTGCTCGTGCCGCAGCCCGGCGGCTACTTCCTCGACCCGCTCGACGTCGACGACGTCACCACCCTGGGCGTGCCGGCCGGATACGTCCTCAGCGAGGACGACCGGGCCCTGGCCCGGCCGGGCGCCGAGTTCGCCTCCCGCATCGGTCTGACCCCGGTGCTGGTGTCGGGCGGTCACGAATCGATGCTCACCCGCCCGGACGAGGTGGCCAAGGCACTGCTCACGAGCGCGCTTTCCTAGTCAATGTGCGATGGGTGTAGCTCCCACTGAGTGACCTTTCGGGTGGTTTATGGCTGCTTGCTATGGCCTGTGCTGGTCGGGGTTTCTACGGTGGCGGTGAACGGGGAGGCCGGGGTCGTGACCGGGTAAGGAGCCTGATGGGTTCGGTGCTGGATCGGCTGGAGGAGCGCGAGGCGCAGACTCGTGATCTGGTCGAGCGGTTGCGGGCGTAAAGGACTCGTAACAAAATTAGGTGACGGCACCGCAGGATCCGTCTATCGCGATGTTGCCTGATCGTGGATGTGGGCGATCACGGTGTCGATGGCGGCTTCCAGGGCGTCGGTGGTGTGCTGGGCCTGGGCGAGTAGAAGTCCGCCCTGGACGGCGGCCAGGAGCGCGAGGGCGAGCTGGTCGGCGTCGGTCTGCGGGCGCAGGGCGCCATTGGCGAGCATGCCGAGCAGGCCTTCGCGGATTACTGTGGCCCACGCGGTGAAGCTCGCGGCCAGGGCGTCTCGTGCCTGTGGGTTGTGGTCGGACAGTTCGCTGGACAGGCTGCCGAGCGGGCAGCCCCCGGTGCCGCCGTACTGCCGGGCCGCGTCGACGACGACATCGCGCCATGCTTTCAGGGCGTCGAGGCTGTCGAGCCGGGCCAGCAAGGGGGCCTGATTCGCGAGGATCGCCTCGGTTTGGTAGGCGATGACCGCTCGGGTGAGATCGTCCTTGTCGGCGAAGTAGTGGTAGATCTGCGATGAGCTGACTCCGGCGACGTCGCGTAGCGCCGGGGTGCTCGTGCCGGCCGCTCCGTGCCGGTACATCAGATCCGCTGCGGCCGCGATGATCCGGTCGCGGGTCGCGCGGCCCTTCTTGGTGCTCGGCGCGTCCTGCCGCGCTGTCTGCGTTGACATCCGCTCACCCCTGGAACTGGATTTGACGATCCAATCTTAGCCACCCTAGATTGGATAGCCCAATCCAATTTTAGCGGAGAGTGGCCATGGCTTCCGAACCAACAATCGCGTTGATCACCGGTGGAACCTCGGGCATCGGCCGCGCAGTCGCGCAGCTTTTCAGTCGCCAGGGCGCGAGCGTGATCATCACGGACCGTGACGAGGTGCGCGGCCGAGATGTCGCGACCGAGACCGCGGGACGCTTCATCCGCGCCGACCTGGCCTCGCCCGAGGACGTGCAGCGCCTGGCCTCCGAGGCAGGCGACGTGGATGTGCTGGTCAACAACGCCGGCTATTGGGAGTTGGGTCCGAGCGCACAGACCACCGAGGCGGGCTTCGACGCGATGGTCGCGGTCAACTTCCGTGGACCGTTCTTCCTCACCGCCGCGCTCGCTCCGAAGATGGCCGCACGCGGGCACGGGGCGATCGTGAACGTTTCGACGATGGTCGCCGCCCGCGGTGCTGCGGGCATGGCCGCGTATGGCGCGAGCAAGGCAGCCCTCGAGGCGCTGACCCGGTCGTGGGCGACCGAATACGATCCGGCTGGTGTGCGCGTCAACGCCGTCGCGCTCGGGCCGAGCCGCACCGAGGTCACCAAGTCCATGGGCGAGATGCTCGACACCCTTGCGGCGGCCAGCCCCCTGGGCCGGGCGAACGAGCCGGACGAGGTCGCCCACGCCATCGCCTACCTCGCCGGTGAGCAGGCCCGGCCGATCACCGGCACCGTCCTGGCCGTCGACGCCGGACGCGTCTTCGCACTCTGACCTTTTCCGACCCGGCTACAAGGGAGAACATCATGATTCTGGTAACCGGCGCGTCTGGAAAGGTCGGCTCCGAAGCCGCCCGGCTGCTCGGCGCGCAGCACCAGTCCACGAGAGCGCTGGTACGCGATGCATCCCGCGCGCCCCGAGCCGACGTCGAGATCGTCACCGGCGACTTCGACCGCCCGGACACGCTCGACGCGGCCATGCGCGGCATCGAGACCGTCATCCTGGTCAGCCCGGCCGTGCCCGCCCAGGAGATCGCGGTCATCGCCAGCGCCGTGCGCCGGGGCGTACAGCACATCGTCAAGATCACGAGCAAGGCGTCGGCCGATTCCCCGGTCGAGCGCCGTCGCGGTCAGGCGCAGATCGAGGCTTATCTGCTCACCGCCGGACTTTCCTACACGCTGCTGCGGGCGAACGCCTACATGCAGAACCTCCTCACCCTGGCTCCGATGATCAAACAGTCAGGCGGGTTCCTGATGTCCGCCGGCAACGGCCAGGTCGGCATGATCGATGCCCGTGACATCGCCGCCACCGCCGTGAAGGTGGCCGCCTCGCCAGGGACACACGCCGGCCGAACGTACTGGCTGACTGGGCCGGGCCTGATCACCTACAACGACGTCGCCAAGGAGTTGTCCGACGCGCTCGGATACACGGTCGAATACCGCCGGACCACTCCCGCCGAGCACCGGGCGGCGATGGTCCAGGCGGGCGTGCCGGAGACAGTCGCGACCTCCAACGCCCAGGCCTTCGGGCTGATTGCCGAGGGTGACGCGGCATGGCTGTCGGACGAGGTCGCATCGGTCACCGGCACAGCGCCGCGCCCGCTGCGCACCTTCATCGCAGACCACATCGCGGCATTCACCTGAACGTCGACACCAGCACGTCAATATCGGCCGTCTTCAAACCCGGGCTCATGCGAGGACCTGCTGCGGAGCCGTCGCCAACAGATGACAAAGTGAGTTGTTGCGGAGTCGTCGCCAACAGATGATGGCGCAGCCGAGGGTGAGAAATGCTTCGTGGATGTCGTCACGGATCTCCCAACGGATGCGCAGGCGGCGGAACCAGTGCAGCAGTGCGAAGGCGGCTTCGACCACCCAGCGATAGACGCCCAGGCCCGAGCCATGCTCGGTGCCGCGGCGGGCGATGACCGGGGTGATGCCCAGCTCGCGCACCAGGTGACGGTACTTGTCGTGGTCGTAGCCGCGATCGGCGTACACGAGGTCGGGGCGCTGTCGTGGTCGCCCGCGCTTGCCGCGGATCGGTGGGACGGCCTGGATCAGCGGGATCAGTTGGGTCACGTCGTTGCGGTTGCCGCCGGTCAGCGTGGCGGCCAGCGGGATGCCGTGGGCCTCGACGATCACATGGTGCTTGCTGCCGGTCCTTCCCCGGTCCACCGGGGACCGGCCGGTCTTGTTCCCGCCCTTCATCGCCCGCACATGCGAGCCGTCGACCGCGGCACGGGAGAAGTCCAGCAGGTCGGCGGCCCGCAACTCGGCCAGCAGCAACTCGTGCAGCCGCTGCCATACCCCGGCCTTGTTCCAATCGCGCAGTCGTCTCCAGCAGGTCATCCCGGAGCCGAAGCCCAGTTCCTGCGGCAGGAACTGGGCTACGGATCCCGGTGTACAGGACGAACAGGATCCCGCACATGACCTTCCGGTTATCCAGGCGCTTACGCCCCGGACGTCGTTGGTTGCGTTCGACGACCGGCAGCAGCGGCTCGATCCGCCCCCGCAGCCCGTCCTCGATCTCCCACGGCTTGCGTGCACTCTTCTTCGTCTCGGCTGTCTCACACCCCCACGCCGCACCAACGGGAACTGACACACCGTCATTCCCCGCAGGTCAGACACCCCACTTTTGTTGGGAGTCCTAAGGGGGTCCCGGTAGTCCTGGCGGAAAAACCAATGGATATGATCCCGCGTCCTGGACGGTGTCCGTAAGACGTTCCCTCAGCGGACACCCGGAGTGTCGACGGTGTGGCCGTCGCGACCTGCGAAGACGCCGTCTCGGATAGGCCGTCCGGTGAACGTCTCACTGAGCCGGGCCTATCCGGACGGGCTGCGCTCGGCGCGGTCCCGGAATTCTCCGAATCTCCGCAGGTCGGAGCTATATCCGTTGGATTTTCCGCGATTACTACCGGGACCCCTGG
>JAOPYK010000099.1 GCA_025964695.1 Streptosporangiaceae bacterium
GTCGCCTTCCACAATCATCTCCAGGACCGTGAAGGGGCCAACACCATCTATGTCGCGAGGTCAGCGGCATCCTGAGCCGACGCTTCCCCGGCACCGCAGCCAACCGTCTTCCTTTCCAGACGGCCCCCAAGCTAAGCCGGGTCACTGTCCGGAAGGCTCGGGGCGGGGGTCAGTGAAATGCCCCGAAGGTTCCGGACGGCAAGAGACGTCCTCTCATGCCGCAGATCGCGCGATCAGCCTCCGACAGCCCTGATCGTCCAGGCGGTATCGCTCGTGCCGCCGAGCGCGCGCCCGATGCTGGGCTCTACCCACGCGTCCTGCCGAGATGAGTACATGCTGAGGTTCGCTGTGACTTGATGTCAGTCCGCTGACCGGGACAGCCCGGTGAGCACGACGTCGATGGCGCGGTCCAGGGTGTCGGGCGGCGCCTGCATCCTCGCTGACGCTTGAGCCAGCCCGCGGATGAGCAGGTAGACCTCTTCGACCGTGACCGACGGTCGCACCGCGCCGGTGTCCTGTGCCCGACGGAGGACTTCGCTGAGGGCGGCCTTCAACCTGTTCGACGCGGCGGTGGCGGTGTTGGGAAGCACCCCGCGGTCCGACGGCATCGAGGCGAGCGTCAGTTTCGTGGCGCCGGTTTCGATCATCGCCCGCACCAGGGTGCGCCACCCTACGGTCGGGTCTGCGCCGGCGCCCCCACCGGACGCCACAACGTCACCGTGGATACCCGATCCACCCTGCCCATGCCCGCTATTCCTTTCGATCCCGCCAGCCAAGACTGCCGTTGATGTCGGGAAAGTCGGAATCCTCGCACGCTGCTGAGGCTGGGCGCATCTCGGTTTCGAGACAGGATCGAAACTCCGGTGAGACCGATGCTCACAGCCCTCATGGTGCCGCTGATACTCCGGACGCCCCGAACGGTGCCATTGTGGATGACCGCGGCGGCCCGGCCGTCTGATCTCACTGGAGGGGCGGCCGATGACAGAGATCATTTCACGTGCGGTCATCCTGGCTGACGGTCACCTGCTGGTCGCCCATCTCCGGGGCCGGAGTTGGTCGTTTCTGCCCGGCGGTCACCACGAGGCAGGCGAGACGCTGCTCACGACGCTACGACGTGAGCTTCACGAGGAACTGCGTGCCGAGTTGCACTCCGCCGAGCCGATCGGGACGGTCGAGTACGCCTACAACGACGACGGAGTGGCCCACCATGAGATCAATCATGTCTTCGCCGCGACGGTTGGTGGCTTGGCCAGCTCGGGTGAGGGCGTCGAGAGCCGCGAAGAGCATCTCGAGTTCGTGTGGGTCGCGGCCGACCGGGCCGGGCTGGCATCCTTGCGTCCGGAGCCGTTGAAGCAGGCATTGCTGCGCTGGCTGGGGGACCGCCGGCCCTTCCAGGTGTCGCTGGGCTGCAAGGAGACTCCGCCCGTCGCTGAGGTACGGCGCAGTGCCCGCGCTCTGCTGCTCGACGGCGGTGATCTCGTTCTGTTCAGACGTACGGTGCCGGGACACCCGCCTTACTGGACGACGCCCGGCGGCCGGATCGAACCCGGCGATGCAGATCTGGAAGCGACTCTGCGCCGGGAGGTGTTCGAGGAGCTGGGAGCCATCGCCGGGCCGGCCGTCCAGGTCTTCGCGGCCCGGCATACCGCCGATGGCATCACCCGGGCTCAGCACTTCTTCGCCTGCCGACTCGTCGAGATGGATCTAACACGGCGCACCGGCGCCGAGTTCTCCGATCCAGGACGTGGAACGTACGAGGTGGACCGGGTGTCGTTCACGGCCGAGGGGATGGCCTCGATCAACCTCATCCCTGAGGAACTACGCACCTACCTCGACGACAACATCCCTGCAGTACTGCGGCTCCTCAGCCTGATCTCCGCTCGCTCCGTTCCCGGCTAGCCGGGAACGGTTCTTCAAGCGCCAGCCGGTCGGAGATCCGGCTCCGCGCTGCCGCCAATGGTTTCGCGGCCGAACCGAATCTTCCTGGCGTTATGCCACTCTCTCGACAAAGTCGATTTTGTCACTGCATGTCACGATGTCCCCCCAACGGGGAGCCACACAGACCCGTGCTCGACCGGTGCCATGGCAGCGGCTGCGTAATCGTCATCGCTGGCCGATTTGCCCTGGCGTGATTCGTCCACCACGCATGGGGGTTCATGACGGTGGAGCGTAGCGGCCACGAATTATCCCATGATCGACATCTGACGATGCGGTACTATCCGCTGCCACAGCGGCGCGCCAGCCCGTGTCCCAACCCGATATATGGGAGCGAACGATCCCTCTGACGGAACAAATGCACGCTCATGCCGACGACCGGACGTCCATCCCGGCTGCCGTCAGGAATGGATCAAGTTATTGCCCAGGAGAAGCAAGTCCCCGCGCCGCTTTGCAGCGTGAAGCGGATGCGGGCGTAGAAGGGGACCCTGTCGCTTCGATCTGGGGGTCCCGATGCTTGCGCGTTGGATGAGAAACACGAGGGGAAATTGTCGTACGGAACTGCCGGATCGGTGCGTTAGGCGCGGCTGGTGGGCCCTCGTTCGGTCAGTTGGCGCTGCGGTGGTTATCGCGGTCGGGTTGGCGCCACTGATGGCCGTGCCTGCCACAGCTGTAGAAAAGGCACAGGTTGGGGAGCACGCCTATGTCACCAACCAGAACTCGAACGACGTGTCGGTGATTGACACCGCGACCAATACCGTCACCGCTACCGTCCCTGTCGGGACCAATCCCCATGGGGTGGCGGTTAATCCCACCGGCACCCGCGCTTACGTGGCCAACTTCAATTCGAACAGCGTGTCGGTGATCGATACGGCGATCAACGCCGTCGTCGCCACCGTCCTCGTCGGGAACAATCCCCGGGGCGTGGCGGTCAATCCCACCGGCACCCGCGTCTACGTGACCAATCAGAACTCAGACAGCGTGTCGGTGATCGATACGGCGATCAACGCCGTCGTCGCCACCGTCCTCGTCGGGTTCAATCCCCTTGCGGTGGCGGTCGATCCCACCGGCACCCGCGCTTACGTGACCAACGTTAGTTCGAACAGCGTGTCGGTGATCGATACGGCGACCAACGCCGTCGTCGCCACCGTCCCCGTCGGTACCAATCCCACTGCGGTGGCGGTCAATCCCAACGGCACCCGTGCCTACGTCGCCAACCAGAACTCGAACGACGTGTCGGTGATCGATACCGCGACCGACGCCGTCGTCGCCACCGTCCCGGTCGGGCCCTTTCCCGTTGGGGTGGCGGTCAACCCCACCGGCACCCGCGCTTACGTGACTAACTTCAACTCGAGCACCGTGTCGGTGATCGATACCGCGACCAACGCCGTCGTCGCCACCGTCCCCGTCGGGAACCAGCCTGTTGGGGTGGCGGTCAATTTCACCGGCACCCGCGTCTACGTGGTCAACCAGAACTCGAACAACGTGTCGGTGATCGATACGGCGACCAACGCCGTCATCGGTGCAGCCGTCCCTGTCGGGATGGCTCCCTTCGGTGTAGCCATCGGGCGCATCGTTAAGGGCACCTCGACGACGACGGTGGCCGCTGCACCCAACCCGGCGAAGGCCGGCCAGTCGGTCACCCTCACCGCACATGTCACCTGCACGATGGGAACACCGACCGGGACGGTCGAATTCTTCGACGGCACCATCAGCCTCGGCACCGCGACCCTCAGCGGCGGGACCGCCACGTTGACCGTCAGGAACCTCGCCCCCGGCGACCACCAGATCACCGCGACCTACAGCGGCGATGCCTACTGCTCGGGCTCGACCTCCCCGTCGATCACCCTCACCATCAAGCCCCGACCGCGGCACCGCCCACGCACCGAAAACCACACAAGAAACGGCAGCCATACCAGGCATACGAGCCATACGGCAGTCCGCGTGAAAGTCAGCTAGCCGGGCCAGGAGCAGCACGGGAAGCGGCCGCACGGGGGGCGGCCCTGTAGCGTTCCGCTCGCCTGTGACTACCTGCACGTTGGAGCTGGACGGCGGAGCCGTCATCAAGCGGAGAGGTCTTCGCTCCAGTAGAGCACAGCGCGGGCGCGCCCGGACGGCCGTGCCCGCGCGGCCCCCTGCGCGGCCCCCTGCCCTCGGGCAGCGAACACCACCGCCCCTGGGCCGGACCACCCCCGAACCTCGGGACAGGGAGAGCGCCGCGCGACGGGCCGGCACAGGCCTCCCCGCCGGAAACGTCGAACGTTCCTTACCGGCCGGCCGCCCAGGCCGCCTTTTGGTAACCCATTAACAGGTGTTGGAATGGCTCACCGGCGGCCAATAGGCTCGACCTGTAATGATTTATTTTCCATCGGTGCTGCCGTCACCTCGACATAGCTGTTGGTCGGCACCCGGGAAATTCCCGATTTAAGATCAGATTCTCCCAGGTGAAAGAACCGATAAATGGCGGCTAACCTCCTTCGGACGTTCCATAGAGCGGTTGGGCATTCCTCCCTCATTGCGGGTCTCATGGTGAGCCTGGGGCTCGCCCCCGATATGACCGACTTCGCGGCCGCGTATTCCGCCTCACGTGCGGTACCGGCGCCGGTGGACCTCGGAGCGGCCACGACCTTCGCGGTGCTGGCCGGGACGACCGTCACCAGCACCGGTGCCAGCGTCGTCAGCCCGGACCTGGGAGTGAGCCCGGGCACGGCGGTGACCGGGTTCGCTCCCACTGGCTCCGGTACGGTGGTCGGGACGGTGTACGCGGGCGGCCCCGTCGCCGCCCAGGCCCAGGCCGACCTGACCACCGCCTACAACGACCTGGTCGGGCGGTCCTCGACCGCCTTCGTGCCCGGCGACATCGGCGGACTGACGATCACGCCTGGCGTTTACCGGTCCGTGGCCGCGTCCTTGGCGATCACCGGGACGCTCACCCTGGACGGCCAGGGCGACCCCAACTCCATCTTCATCTTCCAGATGAGCTCGACGTTCGGCACGGCGGCGGGCAGTCAGATGACCCTCGTCAATGGCGCCCGGGCATGCAACGTCTTCTTTCAGGTCGGCAGTTCCGTGACCCTGGGAGCCGACTCCACGGTGCGGGGCAACATGCTCATCTTCACCTCGGCCACGCTGGGCGCCGGAGCAAGGATCTTCGGCCGGGTACTGGCCCAAAATGGGGCGGTCACCATGGATACCAACGACGTCGCCACTACGACCTGCCCGCCCGGCACATTGTCGATTTCGACGCCGGTATCAAGAAGTCTCGGCACGGGTTCACCCGGTACCACGATCACCTCCACGCTGGGAAACGTGACCGTGGACGACCTTCGCAGCCCCGGTCTGGCCGACTGGACGGCCACCGTGTCCTCTACCGCTTTCACCGCCTCCGGAGTTCCGGCCATCCCGGCCAGTGTGGTGACCTACACGCCGGGCGCCGAAGTCAGCCACTCCGGTGACGGGACGTTCACCGCCGCCACGGCCGGCACGCTGAGTTCGGGCGGCAGGAACGCCTACACCCACACCGGCGGAAACGGAAGCAACCACCTCATCTGGAATCCCACCCTCAGCATCGCGGTTCCCAGAACTGCCACCGCCACCACCTACACCGGTACAGTGACGCATTCGGTGGCCTAGCGCCTTGGCCACGCCCAATCCGACGCCCCAGGCTGGTGCTTGTCGGCGGAGCCGGCAAGTTGCTCCATAGCCTGCAAGATGAAACGCAGGTATAGAAAGCTTCACGGATTCGACTCCGCAACGGGATCGCAGACAGATGGCTGCACGGTCGCTACGGCTTCGCCCCGCCATCAGCTGATGATCATTCGTCGATTCGGGATGGGCCATGGGATGCATGAGTGTAGATGCTGACGGGTTCCTCAGGGCCAGGGACAGGGCTGGGAACTCCTGTCCGGGGCGGTCTGCCACTGCGGGATGACGCCGCTAAGCCCCTACTTCGGGAGTCGACGGGGGCGGGCGGGTGACACCGATCCGAGGGTCGGGCTCTGGTATCGCGTGCGATAATTCACGGCTGATGAATGAGGCGATTCCGACGTTCAGCGGGCGCTACCGGCTTCTCGGCCGCCTTGGTCATGGTGGCATGGGTGTGGTGTGGCGCGCCCACGACGAGACGCTGAACCGGATGGTCGCGGTCAAGCAGTTGGTCCTGCCGCCCGAGTTGAGTGCGGCGGACCGGCGGACGGCACGCGAACGTGTGCTTCGCGAGGCCCGTGCGAAGCCGGCCGCCAAAGACCGATCGGGCACGCAACGGGCACGCAAGCCCAAGAACTCCTAGGGAACGACCAAGGCCCAGACAGAGATTATGTCTCTGACCTGGGCCTTTGTGGGACGTGCCCCCAACGGGATTCGAACCCGTGCTACCGCCTTGAAAGGGCGGTGTCCTAGGCCGCTAGACGATGGGGACCTCGGCGCTGACCCTCGACGAGCTTGCCGGAGGGCGCCAGACAAGCATAGGGGACAACCGGCACGGGTACGAAAGCGGTTTACCGTCTATCCGCGAGAGGTCGAGGGCGAGGGCGACAGGGCCGGGGCGAGCGGCGAACCCGCCGGCGAGCCGGGGGAGGGCGAACCGGAGGAGGACGATCCGGGAGAGGGCGAGACAGGGGTCGGGGGAGGACCGAGGGTGCGGTCGGGCTGCTTCTCCAGGGTTCGCTCGATCTGGGCCGAGGCGAGGCCCAATCCGCCCAGCCGGAAGTCGTCCCAGCCTTGCAGGCGGTGGGTGGACCGGTTGAAGTACAGGATGGACAGCTCGATCGGGGTCGGCTGCTCGCCCTCGAGTCCACGCAGACCCGCACCACCGGTGGAGCCCTGCACGAACAGCCGGGTGCCGGCGGGCAGCAGCCGGGTGGTGCGCTGGTGGGTGTGGCCGGACAGCACCAGCGGGGCGATCCCGTCGAAGGCCTGCCCCTCGGCGGGGTCGTGGGTGAGGATGACGTCCGGGGTGACGCCGGTGGCGCGCAGCCCGGCGGCCAGCCGGGATCCCGCGAGCGTCATGGTGGAGGCGCCCACACCGTCGTCCCGGGTGGTCTTGTCCGGGGTGAACCGCGGATCACCGACCCCCCAGATGCGGAGTCCCCCGACGGTCTGCATCGAACCGTCCAGGACGACCGCGTTCTTCTGCTTGCGTACGGCGGCCTGGATCGAGCGGGAGTCGTGGTTGCCGCGGATGAAGACGTACGGGACCTTGAGCGAGGCGATGTCGTCGGCGAACCGCTCCTCCGGTTTGGAGCCGTGGTCGCTGAGGTCTCCGGTGTCGATGATGACCTGCACCTGGAACTGGGTGGCGATCGACCGGATGATGCTCCACGCCACCGGATTGAGGTGGATGTCGGAGACGTGCAGGACCCGGAGCGTCGTCGGATCGGGCTCGTACGTCGGCAGCGTCGAGGTGGCCGCGTACAGCCGGGACACGTTGCCCACCAACTGGGCGAGTTGCACCCGGTACTCGGAGAACCTCCGGACGATCGTCTTGGCGTCGCCGACGACCTGCGGTGCGTTGGCCAGCAGGCCGGTGTACTGCGGTTCCACGACCGACTGGGGGTTGAAGGTGGCCCCGGCGAGCCCACCGATGATCACCATGCCGAGCAGTGCCGACGCTCCGGAGAGCAAAGCGGCCCGCCAGGAGCGGAACATGACCAGCCCGACCAGCAGCGCGCAGACCACCCCGAAGAGCGCGGCTCGAAGGGTGAGCAGGATCAGGCCGTGCCGTACCTGGCCGGCGACCGTGTTGGTGAGCCGGTCCAGCTCACCCGGGTTCTCGATCAGTCTGCGGGACGGCTCGGGGCGGAGCTGCGCGACCTGGGCCTGGAGCCGCAGCGGCCCCCAGTGGCTGTTGAGCCGCAGCGTGCCCAGCGGCGGGATGTCGATGACCGTGCCGCCGTTCCACGAGGGCCGTACGGACATGGCCACGTCTGCCGGTCCCACCGGGGTCTGCACGTGGCCGCCGAGCAGCATGCCCACCCAGCCGCCCAGCAGACCGACCACGAGCACCGTCAGAACGCGCAGCGACCGGAGATCGGACAGCCTCGTCCACACCCTGCGGGGTACCCGGCAGGCGGACCGGAGCCACGCCGGAAGGCGGAGCCACGCCGGAAGCCGGAGCCACGCCGGAAGACGGAACCACACAGGAAGACGGATACGACCGCGGATCCACTCTCGGGTCCGTCCGAACGCCACAGTGCCTCTCCTTCTTCCTCATCGACAAAAATGTATGGACCCAAGGGCGCTCACCCCCTCCCACCAGCCGAACCACCAGCAACCCCCAGAGGGACCACCCGGCGAGCGGGGTCGAGTGGAGATCCTTTCGCACACCTCCACGATATGGCTCCAACCACCTGTCCAGCAGCGGCACCGCAGAGTGCGGCCAGATCTCCGCCCGCTGCCGCAACGACTCCTCCCACCGCCGCTGCAACCCATCCAGCAACGCCCCCCGCATCTGATCCGACGGATGCGCGTACACCCTCCGGATACCGCCCAGACGGTGCCCCAAACGCTCAGCCTGAGCCACCTCCGGGATCCCGTCCTCGTCCATCCACACCGTGTGGCTGTGCCTCAGGCTGTGCGGCGTCAGGATGGAGTCCTCCTCAGGCCTCACCAGGTTCCCGATCGGCACCGGCAGCCAGCACGCATCCGCCCGCGCCTCATGCCTGACCCCGGTGGTCCGCCGGCCGGGCCGGCATTCCCCCTCGAGCTTCACGAACACCGGTGGCCTACGCCCGTGGCTGATCCGGCTAAAGCCCTCGGCGGCCGGAGTGAACACCTGGTAGTAGCCCTGACGGGAGTGGTGCCCCCGCTTCCCCTTCGGGCGCAGGGACACATACTCCTGCGGGCTGCCCTGCTTCTGACCGTGCAGGGGGTCGTCGCACCGGCAGAAGTTTCGGTCCGTGCCGGCCACCTGGGCGACGACGGGGTCGACCAGGAACGGCGGCAGCAGAATCAGCAGCGCGAACAGGAGATCGTCGTCGCCGCGGCCGAGGATCCCACACCGCTCCGCCAGCAGGAGTGCCCCGAATCCGGTGGTCCACAGCTTTTGTTCGTCTGCGGTTGGTCTTCGGTCTTGCCTCGCCGTCGTTTCTTGACGGCTGGGTTGCAGCCGATGAGGTGGTTGTCGAGCGCGTCGGACGTATCGGCGTTGGGCGGCCTCGGCCTGCTTGACACATTCGGCAGGGTCGAGGCCGAGGTCAGAGGCCCAGCGCACACCGGACAGGAGCAGGCTGCCGAGCTCTCGGTAGCGCTGCTTATGTGAAGGCGGTGACGCCCTCGTATTCGCCTTGGCGTGCTTGTCCGGTCACCTCGTATTCGAGGAGCAGCAGGCCGTTCGGCGTGGCCTCGTGATGGAGCAGGTGGAGGCCGGACGGGGTGCCTGCGCCGGTCAGTAGCCGTCGGCCGGTCCGGAGGACGGCGGGGGCGACCACGAGGCGGAGCGTGTCGATCAGGCCCGCCGACAACAGTGAGTCGCCGAGGCGGGCGCTGCCGTGGATCTGGAGTTCCCGGCCTGGCTGTGCCTTGAGTTCGGTGACCGCGTGGACCGGGTCGCCCTTGAGGACGATCGTGGGGTTCCAGGTCGCTTCGGTGAGTGTGTTCGTCACGACGTACTTCGGCAGGGTGTTCATCCGCTCGGCGAACGGGTCGGCCGGGTCGGTGATCTTCGGCCAGTCGCGTGCGAACGCCTCGTAGGTCCGCCGGCCGAGCAGCAGGCCGTCGGCGAGGTCGAGCCAGTCGGAGGCGCGCTGGACGAACGTCCCGTCCATGTTGGGGACGAGCCAGCCGCCACGGGTGAATCCGTCGCTGGTGTCCTCGTCCGGCGAGCCGGGTCCCTGGCTAACCCCGTCGAGCGTGACGAACTCGGTGAGGGTGATCTTCATCGCGGAGCCATGCTCTCGGTGAGAGCGGCCAACTGGCCGGCGACCGTCCCCCAGCCCTCGGCGAAGCCGAGCTTCTCGTGATGAGCGCGGGCCTCCGGGTCGCCGTGCCGGACGACGATCCGGTAGTCCGTGCCGTCCGGGTGATCGTTCAGCGTGATCGTGGCGGTCATCGGGACCGGGGCGGGGCTCGCGGGCCGCCACGCGCTGTCGATCGCATTGGTGAACACGATCCGCTCGAGCTCGTCCACGGCGAGGAAGCACGCGTCCAGGTGCGGGACGAACTCGGCCCCGTCGTCACTCAGCCGCGTCACGAACGCCCCGCCGGGCCGCAGGTCCAGGCGGTCCACCCGGCAGCGGGACGGAGCCGGGACCCACCACTGCTCAAGCCGGGACGGGTTGGTCCAGGCCCTCCACACGGTCACGCGCGGGGCGCGGATGATCCGCTCCAGGCCAAGGTCGAGATCGGGATTCACTGCCTGTTCTCCTCCGGGTCGGTGACGAACTGTTCGAGGCGGTCGGTGCGCTCCTCCCAGATCCGGCGCTGCTCCGCGAGCCAATCGTCGACCAAGGCGAGCCGCTCGCGGTTGAGCACGCAAGTGCGCACCCGGCCGGACTTGACCGTGCGGATCAGCCCGTTCGATTCGAGCGTCCGCACGTGCTTCATGAACGAGGGAAGGGTCATCGGGAACTCGCGGGCGAGGTCGCCGACGCTCGTGGGCCCGTGGCCGAGGCGCCGGACGACGGCGCGCCGGGTCGGGTCGGCGAGGGCGACGAACACCCCGTCGAGCTGCGCCGAATACTGTGCCACGCGGCTAAGTATCCCAGTCCCGCAACAGTTAGCGCAAGGGCTAAGTGTCGAGCCGCACAGGCGATCACAAACCGTCACCGGCCGTTACAGAGAAAGGCTCAGTATGAGCGGCAACAGGAGCGGCCAGGATTGCGATCAGTCGAACGTTCGTTCTAATATTTCGCCGTGCCCGGCAATCCTCTCCGGCCCGAGAAGGACCGCATCATCGTCGCCTGGCTTCACGGCGCGGCGAACAGGCACGCAGGTTGGCGACGACCTGAAGGCGAGGCGCACGCGGCAGCCATGGCAGAACTCCGCGACATCGCCACTGACCGGAAGGGCCACCTTCGGGCGGACCTGCTCGCCGAGGTCGCCGGCGTCTGCCGCGGCGTCGCGCTGGCAGGTGGGCTGAGTGCCCCGCAGATGGAGATCATGGCGGAGCTCCTCGTCGACGCCGGCGCAGACCCCAATCTGGTGGACGAGTGGGTGCCCATCGGGCTCGAGCGGGCCGACCGGAAACGTCACTCCTAGTCGTGGACGCGGTCCAGCTTCCAACTGACCTGGCGTGGTGGCCATGTCGCAGGAGATATCGACGAGGCCGTGGCCACCGATCTCGCTCTCAGCCAGAACTGTGAAGTGCCGGACCTCGGTGTTCGTGATGGTGGGTCCAGGTCGGGGATCAGCCATCCTCTAGACCCTGTTCACTGGTCCTCAAATCGGTGACCGTTTCGGACGTTGATGAGAGTGTTTGCGCAGGTCGGGGTATGGATCTGTTATGGCATCACCCACGCATTTCAACTTCTGGCTCTTCGCGGCCCCGATCTCCCTGTTCGTCGTGCTCGCCGCGCTGTTCTGGTTCGGGACACGGCGGGCATCGGCCCGAAGTCGCAAGAGGCCACCGGCCCCGCCGGCTAAACGAGGGCCTGTCTCCGGAGGGATCATCGAGGGAGATCCCGGCCAGCGGAACCCAGGCAGGCGTGAAGCGCCACGTACAGATCAACCTCAGGACACCCGGGAGGACGAACCCGGCGGTTAGCCACATGAGGGCCCGAGGCGACGGGGGGCTGGCATGGACAGATCATCCCGGCTGCCTGGGCGGCAGCGTTCTCGGTAGCCGGCCGGGTGACCCCTCAGGGTGCGGAGCCGGGTCTCGACCTCGTCGGCGGCGTTCTCGCTCTACATACGCCTAAATAGGCGTAACGATGCCAATGAGCAGGCATGATCTCTAACACCGCAGGTCACTACCCGCGCCCACGCGTTATCGACAAGAATGTCTACCGTGATCGACGTGGATCGGCAGGTGTTCGAGGATCTTGTAGCCGAGGCCCTCGACACCATTCCGCCCGGACTCGCCTCCCATATGAACAACGTGGTCGTCGTGGTCGAGGACGAGGCCCCCGAACCCGGTCTGCTCGGGCTCTACCGGGGCGTGCCGCTCACCGAGCGCGGGGACTGGTACGCGGGGGTACTGCCCGATCAGATCAGCATCTACCGCAACGAGATTCTGAAGATCTGCGAGACGTTGGAAGACGTCGTGGCAGAGGTACGCGTCACCGTCGTGCATGAGGTCGGCCACCACTTCGGGATCGACGACGAACGGCTACATGAGCTGGGTTGGTAACTGCAGTAGGTCACGTTACTGCCACTGAGCGTGATTTCATTAGGAGAGACCGCCCGGCGCCGGGCGGACGTGCCGAGTGGAGCTTGTGTGATCAGTGGAAGGCATCGGCGGCCCCCCGAGGAACAGGCGACCTATCGCGAGGTCTTCGCCGTCCGCGAGTTTCGGTCCCTCTGGCTGGCGCAGGCGCTCTCCTACATCGGTGACCAGCTGGCCCAGGTGGCCTTGGCCGTTCTGGTCTACCACCGTACGGGCTCGGCGCTGCTGACCGCGATCACCTATGCGCTGACCTATCTGCCGCCCATCCTCGGCGGCCCGGTGCTCTCCGGGCTCGCCGATCTGCTCCCGCGCCGCCGGGTCATGATCGTCTGCGACCTGCTCCGTGCCGGGCTGCTCGCGCTCATGGCCTTCGAGGCCATGCCGTTCGGGGCGCTGTGCGGGCTGGTCTTCCTCACCGTGCTGCTCGGGGCGCCGTTCACCGCCGCCCGCGCGGCGCTGCTGCCGGACGTACTCGACGGTGACAAATATGTCGCCGGCTCGGCCATCAACAACATCACCCATCAGTCCACCCAGATGCTGGGCTTCCTGGTGGGCGGCGCGCTGGTGGGGGCCGTGGGCACCTACCAGGCGCTGGGCATCGACGCGGTCACCTTCGCGCTGTCCGCGCTGATCCTCCTGGCCGGGCTGCGCCGTCGCCCGGCGCCCACGGGGGCCGCCGGGGAGATGACGTCGCTGTGGCGCAACACCCGTGACGGCGCCCGGCTGGTGTTCGGGGATCCGCTGCTGCGGTCCCTGGTGTCGTTCGCCTGGCTGTGCACGTTCTATGTGATGCCGGAGGGGATCGCCGCGCCTTACGCCGCCACCTTCGACAACAACCCGCTGACCGTCGGGTTGCTGATGTCGGCGATGCCCACCGGGATGGTCATCGGGGCCTTCTTGTTCAGCCGGTTCGTCCGGCCCTCCAACCGCATCCGGGCGATGGGCTGGATGTCGATGCTGGCCTGTGCCCCGCTGATCGGCGCGGCCCTGCACCCCCCGCTGTGGGGGGTGGTGACCCTGTGGGCGATCTCCGGAGCCGGCAGCGCCTACCAGCTCGCCGCCAACGCGGCTTTCGTGGCCGCCGTGCCCCCGTCCGGCCGGGGGCAGGCGTTCGGTCTCGCTCAGTCGGGGATCCTGGCCGGTCAGGGGCTCGGCATCCTCGTCGGAGGAGCGGCCGCGCAGGTTCTGGGTCCGGAGCCGGTCGTCGCCCTGGCCGGGGTGACCGGGCTGTCGGTGGCGGCCATGCTCTCCATGACCTGGACCCAGGTGCGCGGCGGCCTCATCGTGTCGATGTACGAGCCGGCTCCGAAGCCGGAGATCACGGGGTCTTCTGCTGCTGCTTGTTGATCAGGTCCTGGACGATCGAGGTCTGCTTGCCCTCCTCCGGGATGAGCAGCCAGCCCAGGGCGTAGACCAGCACGCCGGCGCCGCCGAGGACGGTGAAGACGGCCAGTGCCAGCCGCAGGATGTTGGGGTCCACGCCGAGGTACTCCCCGGCGCCGGAGCAGACCCCGCCGATCATGCGGCCGTTGCGGGTGCGGACGAGTTGCTTGTTGGAACCAGGTGTCGTGTTCATGCCTCCGATCCTGCCCTGGCCTGCTCCCCGTCACCATCGGGATTCCCCCTGACCCGTCCCTGAGACGGGCCCCTGACACCGGCCATTGAGACCCGCCCCTGAGACCCGCCGTGAGACCCGACGTCGAGGCAGGCGTACGGGCTGGATGCGGCTGGGGACATGGCGGCGAAATCGGGGCGTGGTACGACGTCGTACCCTGTCAGCGAACCGCCCCCGCGCGCGAAGGGAACCATCATGGACGTGCTGCGTATCGACGATGAGCTCACCGACGAGGAGCGGATGATTCGCGACACGGTGCGGGCCTTCGTGGCCGACAAGGTGGATCCGCACGTCGCGGACTGGTTCGAGGCCGGCACCTTCCCGGCCCGTGAGCTCGGCCCGGAGCTGGGCCGGATGGGCCTGCTCGGCATGCATCTGGAGGGGTACGGCTGCGCCGGGCTGGGCGCGGTCGCGTACGGAGTGGCCTGCCGTGAGCTGGAGGCCGCCGACTCCGGGCTGCGCAGTTTCGTCTCCGTACAGGGTTCGCTCGCGATGACGGCCCTCCACAAGTACGGCTCGGAGGAGCAGAAGCAGGAGTGGTTGCCCCGGATGGCCGCGGGTGAGGCGCTCGGCTGCTTCGGGCTCACCGAGCCCGACCATGGGTCCGACCCCGGTTCGATGCGCACGCACGCCAAGCGGGACGGCGGCGACTGGGTGCTCAACGGCGCCAAGATGTGGATCACCAGCGGGTCGGTCGCCGATGTGGCGATCGTGTGGGCCCGCACCGACGAGCGCATCCGAGGCTTCGTGGTGCCCACCGACACCCCCGGCTTCTCCGCGCCGGAGATCCACAAGAAGCTGTCACTGCGCGCCTCGGTGACCTCGGAGCTGATCCTGGAGGACGTCCGGCTGCCAGCCTCGGCGCTGCTGCCGGAGGTCGAAGGACTGCGCGGGCCGCTCGGCTGCCTGGCCGAGGCCCGGTACGGGATCCTCTGGGGCGCGATCGGGGCCGGCCGGTCCTGCTACGAGGCGGCGGTCTCCTACGCCAAGACCCGCGAGCAGTTCGGCAAACCGCTCGCAGCCTTCCAGCTCACCCAGGAGAAGCTGGCCTGGATGGAGGTCTCGCTCGGTCAGGCCGGGCTCGTGGCCCTGCACATCGGCCGGATCAAGGAGAGTGGCCGTGTCACGCCGCAGCAGGTCTCCTTCGGCAAGCTCGCCAACGTACGGGCGGCCCTGGACGTGGCGCGACAGGCCCGTACGATCCTCGGCGCCAACGGGATCACTTTGGAATACCCGGTCATCCGGCACATGAACAACCTGGAGAGCGTGCTCACCTACGAGGGAACTCAGGAGGTTCATCTGCTGACCCTCGGACAGGAGATCACCGGCATCCCCGCGTATCGGTAGGCGTCCCGGGCCGTGCTCGCGGATCACGGCGGAAGGGCGGTACGCGGTCGCCTGGTCGCGCGTCAGGGCGCCATGGACAGTTCTTCGGCGAGGCGGGTGACGATGTCGGCGGCGGGATCGTCGGTCGCGAGCCGGTAGGCCTGCCCTGCCCACAGGGCCATGGTGTCCGGGTCTTCCTGGTAGGCGGCCGCCCGGCGCAGCGGCGAGGTCAGATGGTGAAGGTGCGGGTAGGCCGCGGGTGCGTAGGGTGAATGCTCGGTCAGGAAGCGGTTGACCAGCCCGCGGGCAGGACGGCCGCTGAAGGCCCGGGTCACCGCGGTGGCAGTGAACCGCGGGTCGGCCAGCGCCGCCTTGTGCGCGGGGCTGGCACCGCTCTCGGAGCAGCGCAGGAAGGCGGTGCCCAGCTGGGCCGCCGTGGCACCAGCGGCGAGGGCTCCGGCGATGTCGGCGCCGTCGGCCAGCCCACCGGCCGCTATCAGTGGCAGATCGCTGACCTGGCCCACCTCGGCGAGGAGTTTGAGCAGTTCGGTGCCCTCGTCGATGGTGTCGGGGTCGTTGGCGAAAGTGGCTCTGTGCGCTCCGGCCTCGGTGCCCTGCACGCACAGGGCGTCGGCCGCGGTGGCCAGGGCGGCCTCGGCGGCGGACGTCACCGTGAGGATCACGAACACCCCCTTGGCGCGGAAGGCCTCGATCACTTCAGCGGATGGGCAGCCGAAGACGAAGCTCACCGCGGCCGGCGGGTCCACGAGGAGGTCGGTGAGCTTGGCGTCCCAGTCATCGTCGTCACTGCTCGCCGTGCCCAGGCAGACGCCGAGGCGGGCGGCCTCGGGCACCAGCCGCGCCTGGTAGGCCGCCACCGCCGCGAGGTCTACCGGAGCGGTCGCGGTCCCGGTCCCGGCGGTGGTCGCGGGAGGCACGAAGAGGTTGACGCCGAAGGGCCGGTCGGTGAGCGTCCGCGTCTGTGCGATCTCTGCCCTTACCTGCTCGGCCCGCTTGTAACCGGCGGCCAGGAAGCCGAACCCGCCCGCCGCGGACACGGCGGCGGCCAGCACCGGCCGGGAGGGGCCGCCCGCCATCGGTGCCTGAATGATCGGGTGCTCGAAGAGCTGACGCAGATCGCTCATGAAATTCACGATAGTCGTGGGAGCCGGGCGAGCAGTGGATGGGGACGGCCCGGCGATGGCCGATCGTTCTCCCTAGACCACTACGGCGACCTGGCCGAGCTTGCGGAGGCGGATCGAAGCGGCGATCATCAGCGCGCCGAAGATGATGGAGAACAATCCGATCATCCAGACGATGGCGAGGGCACCGCTGGCGGGCCAGACGAGGATCAGCACCCCGAAGAGCACCGAGACCGCGCCGCTCAGGATGTAGAGCCACTCGCCCTCGATCTCCTTGCGCATCCGGATCGCCGCCATGATCTCGAACACCCCGGTGACGATGGCCCACCAGGCGATCAACAGCAGCAGGACCAGCCCGGTGATGTGCGGCCAGAACAGGGTGACGAGACCCAGCAGGACGCCGGCGACGCCCATCACCGCCAGCCAGAGGCGGGACTGGCCGCCCCTGCCTTTGATCGCCGCGACGAGGGCGAAGATGCCGTCGACGAAGGCGTAGGCCCCGAAAAGGATCACCAGCACCAGCAAAGTGATCCCCGGCCAGATCCAGGCGAGGAAGCCGAAGATGATCGCGAACACGCCGCGCAGGGCGAGCATCCACCAGTGACGGCTCAGCTGTTCCAACATGGTTGGTCCTTGCCCTTGGTAAGGGGCTGGGCAAGACCAAGCCGCCCTACCGGCTTCGTAAAGCGGGCCATAACCGTGATGGTGGGACTCTTCAGGCGAGGTCGTCGACGTGGCCCTCGATGACGTGCAGGCGGCGAGTGGTGTGCACCGCGTCGAGCATCCGGCGGTCGTGGGTGACGAGCAGCAGGGTGCCGGGGAAGGACTCCAGCGCGGACTCGAGCTGCTCGATGGCCGGCAGGTCGAGGTGGTTGGTGGGCTCGTCCAGGACGAGCAGGTTCACGCCTCGCGCCTGCAGCAAGGCCAGGGCGGCGCGGGTCCGTTCACCGGGGGAGAGGGTAGCCGCGGGCCGCGTCACGTGCGCGGCGCGCAGGCCGAACTTCGCCAGCAGGGTACGGATCTCACCGGGCGGCAACTCGGGCACCACCGCGCCGAAGGCGTCCAGCAGGGCCTCGTCCCCGAGGAACAGCGCCCGCGCCTGGTCGACCTCGCCGACGACCACTCCCGGGCCGAGGGAGGCGTGGCCCTCGGTCGGGGGTGTCCGGCCGAGGAGGGCCGCCAGCAGGGTCGACTTGCCCGCGCCGTTGGCCCCGGTGATCGCCACGCGTTCGGCCCAGCCGATCTGCAGGTCGACCGGGCCCAGGGTGAAGGCTCCCAGCCGTACGACCGCGGAGCGCAGGGTCGCGACCACCGCACCGGCACGCGGCGCGGCGGCGATCTCCATCCGCAGTTCCCATTCCTTGCGGGGCTCCTCGACCACGTCGAGACGCTCGATCATCCGGTCGGTCTGATGGGCCTTCGCGGCCTGCTTCTCCGTCGCCTCGGCCCGGAACTTACGGCCGATCTTGTCGTTGTCGGGGGCCTTGCGGCGGGCGTTCTTCACGCCCTTCTCCATCCAGGCCCGCTGCGTGCGCCCACGTGCCTCCAGCGAGGAACGGGTGTCGGCGTACTCCTCGTACTCCTCCCGGGCATGCCGGCGGGCGACCTCCCGCTCGGCCAGGTAGCCCGCGTAACCGCCGCCGTAGGTGTTGACCTGCTGCTGGGCGAGGTCCAGCTCGACCACCCGGGTCACGGTCCGGGTGAGGAACTCGCGGTCGTGGCTGACCAGCACCGTCCCGGCGCGCAGCCCCTGCACGAAGCGTTCCAGCCGCTCCAGCCCGTCCAGATCGAGATCGTTGGTGGGCTCGTCGAGCAGAAAGACGTCATATCGGCTGAGCAGCAGGGACGCCATCCCCGCGCGGGCGGCCTGGCCACCGGACAGCGACGTCATCGGCTGGTCGAGGCCGACCGCCAGGCCCAGCTCGGCGGCCACCTCACCTGCCCGGTCCTCCAGGTCGGCTCCGCCCAGGGCCAGCCAGCGCTCCAGCGCGTTGGAGTACTCGTCGTCGGCGCCGTCGCGCCCCTCGACGAGCCCCTCGGTCGCGGTGTCCAGCTCGCGCTGGGCCTGCGCCACTCCGGTGCGCCGGGCGAGGAAACCGGCGACGGTCTCACCCGTACGGCGCTCGGGTTCCTGCGGCAGATAGCCAACGGCGGCCGACGAGGGGCTGAGCTGTACGGAGCCGTCCTCAGGGAGGATCAGGCCACCGAGGGTCCGCAGCAGAGTCGATTTTCCGGCGCCGTTGGCCCCGACCAGGCCGATGACGTCCTCGGGGGAGACGACCAGGTCAAGCCCGGAGAACAGGGCGCGGTCACCGTGCCCGGCGGCGAGACCCTTCGCGACAAGAGTGGCACTCATAGGGGGTCAACGCTATCCCGCCCCCGCCGATCCCCCGGCCACGCCGGATCAGGATGAGCGGCTCATAGCCGGTAGCTGTGATGTTGTTCTGTCCCCCTCCCGAGGGGGACAGAACAACATCATCGGGAAAAGCGGCGGCAGGGGATCTTGTGGGGAGTGTGACGGTTAGGGGCGATCTCGGATTTGCTCCACCCGCGCCCACATGCTGCGTCCATTGCCGTCCGTCCCGGCACGCAGACCCGGTCCAGGCCTGAGAGGTACGTCAGGGGGCCGGGAACCGGAGGGTGATCTGCAGACCGCCGCCGGTGCGGGGCGTGGCGGTGATCTGTCCTCCGTGGGCGTGGACGACGGCGTATACGACGGACAGGCCCAGGCCCGTACCGGAGTCGCCGCGGTCACCGGCCGGCCTGTGCCCCCGGGTGTGCTCTCCCCGTTGGAAGGGCTCGAAGAGCTCGGGTACCGCGGCGCGGTCGAGCACCACTCCGTCGTTGGCCACCGTGAGCTCGGACCATCGCTCCGTGAGGTGGCTGCGGACCAGGAGGGCGCCGCCGTCCACGTTGTACTTCACGGCGTTTTCCAGCAGGTTGGCCACCGCGCGGCCCAGCAGCGCGATGTTGCCGCGTACCGGCGCCGCGTCCAGGGCCGTGGTGATCTGCAGTCCTCTGGTACGGGCGGCCGCGGCGACCTGGTCGAGGGCCTCGGCGGCGAGGTCGGCGAGGTCGTCGTCCTCCACGTCGGTGAGCTGCTCCTCCGAGCGGGCCAGGGTCAGCAGCCCGTCGATGAGCCGCTGCGCCCGGTCGGTCGACCTCGCGACGTCCACGGCCATGGTCCGCCACTGGGTGTCGGTGACGGACGGCTTGGCCAGCGTCACCTCCACGGCCGTGCGCGTCACGGTCAGCGGGGTGCGCAGCTCGTGGCTGGCGTTGGCCACGAAGCGTTTCTGAGCGGCGAACGCCGCGTCCAGCCGTTCCAGCATCGAGTCGAAGGTGTCGCCGAGCTCCTTCAGCTCGTCGTCGGGGCCGGTCAGGTTGAGGCGCTCGTGCAGGGTGGTCTGGCTGGCGTGGCGCGCGGCCGTGGTGATGGCGGTGAGCCGGTGCAGCATGCGTCCGGCGATCCACCAGCCGAGCAGCGCGGATACCACGACGATGATCAGCAGGAGTTCCAGCGCTTTGTGCAGGAGGTGGGAGGCGGTGGTGTCGCGCAACGCGTCGGCCATGCCGATGAACCGGTCGTGATCGGGGTCGAGCCGGCCGGGTACGGCTCCCGGCGGCAGCGGCCCCTGGAGCTCGCGGTAGAGCGAGGCGGTGAGGGCGACGACCAGTGCGGTACCGCCGGCGAGGAACATCCCCGCGTAGGCGAGAGTGAGCCGGGTACGGATGGTGAGGTGCCGCCACAGCCGCAGCGGCCAGACCGTACGCCGGCCTTCCTCGCCCGCCACGGGTTTCTTGCCGGGACCTGCCACGGGATCCGCCATGGTCAGGCCGTGATCCGGTAGCCGGAGCCGATCAGGGTCTCGATGACCGGAGGTTCGCCGAGCTTGCGGCGCAGCCGGTTGACCGTCACCCGCACGGTGTTGGTGAAGGGATCGGCGTGCTCGTCCCAGACCCGGTCGAGGAGCTGCTCCTGGCTGACGACCGCGCCGTCCGCGGCCAGCAGCACTTCCAGGACCGCGAGCTCCTTGGCGCTGAGGACGATCGACCGTCCGGCCCTGGAGACGCTGCGGCGTACGGTGTCCATGGTCAGCTCCCCCCTCGTCACCGTGGCGGCGTGCGAGCGGCCCCGCCGCCCCAGCGCCTTGATCCGCAGCACGAGCTCGGCGAACGAGAACGGCTTGCCCAGGTAGTCGTCCGCGCCGAGGGACAGGCCCGTGACGCGGTCCTCGGTGCTCGCCAGAGCCGTCAGCATCAGGACCATCGGCGCGTCGTCGGCCCCGGCCAGCTCTCTGCAGACTTCGTCGCCGGTACGGCCGGGCAGGTCGCGGTCCAGCACGACCACGTCGTAGCTGCCGTGCAGACGGATCTTGTAGAGCGCGTCATCGCCGTCGTAACTGATGTCGACGGCCATCCCCTGGTCACGCAGGCCTTCGGTGATGCGCGCGGCCAGGCGCTCCTCGTCCTCGACCACCAAGACCCTCATAGGCTCATCCTCCCGCACCCGCCGTCGCGTGGCCGCGCAGGGCGGGGACGTGCTCGGCCATGCCCGGGGTCCACCAGACGCCGGTCTCGTGGTCGACCGTGAGGGCCTGGTAGCCGGTCCGCTCGGCGAGATCGGTGAGCCAGCCGTACGCCTGCGTTCCGAGCGCCATCGCGGCGGTCGCGTACCCATCGGCCCAGGTCAGGCTGGGCCCGATGACGGTGACCTGGACCAGGTCGGAGGCCGGCCGCCCACCCAGCGGGTCCCAGATGTGGACGCCGCGCTCGGCGGTTCCCGAGGTCGCCACCGCGCCGTCCGCCAGCTCGGCGACGGCCAGGATCCCCCCTGGCGAATGAGGATCGGTGATCCCCACCCGCCAAGACCCCTCCTCGGACCCCCCGAGGACCCGGACGTCGCCGCCCGCGCCCAGACTGTGGCGGGTCAGGCCGCGCGAGGCGAGCACTGCGCTCGCCTGCTCGGCAGCCCAGCCCTTGACCGCGCCGCACGGGTCGAAGACGGGCGGGTCGCCGACCGCCCACGCGTCGAACGCCCCTCCGCTTCGGCTCTTCAGCGACGCGCAGACGGCGAGGATCTGCCGGATCTCGGCGCCGGCCGGGTGGGTGCCGAGGCCGGCGAGCGGCAGCCGGCCGTCCCTGATCTGGCTGACCGGACTGTCCTGCTGGAACGGCGAGAAGATCTCGTCGGCGTGGCGCAGCCGTGCGAACGCCGCCTCCGTGGCCACCGCGAACAGCTCCGGGTCGGTGCCGCCCGGCGCCGCGACGGACATGACCGTACCCATGATCGAGGCGGTCGCCCGGCGCCTGGCGGTCAAATCCCGGCCTTGTCCAGCGCGGACTGCAGGGACTGGGCGTACCCCTGCGAGGTGAAGGTCGCACCGGACACCACGTCGATGTTCGCGCTGTGCTTCGACAGGGCCTGGGACTTCAGGACCGGGATCGCCGCGTCGTCGATCTGGTGGCTGCGGCCACCGTCGGTCTCCTGCAGCAACTTGATGTCGGTGAGCTTGCCGTCGCGGATGACCGCTGCCACCTGGATCGTGCCGTAGGGGTTGTCGAACGGGCTCCCGGTGAACGTGCCGCTCTTGCCCGCAGGATGCGCCGGTGCCTTCGGCCGCCCCGTCTTATGCGGAGAAGTCGTGGTCCCGCCGGCCGGACCGGTTGCCGTCCCGGACGGGGAGCCCGAACCCGAACCCGAGCCCGAGCCCGAGCTCGAGCCGGCGAGCGCCGACTTCGGTGTACCCGCCGACTGCGACTTGAAGGACAGCAGCAACGTCAGGGCGAGGGCCGTGGCCACCAGCGACATAACGATCTTGATCATGCAGATTCCGTCTCTTCAGACCTTCACAGGTCGAATGCCTCGACGTGGATGCGGCTCCGGGGCGCCCCGGCCTCCCTGAGCTGCCCGATCGTGCTCTCGACCAGTCCTGGAGGCCCGCACAGGTAGACCTCACGCCGGGCCGTGTCCGGGACCAGCCGGAGCAGCGCCCTGGCGCTGAGCGGATCCCGGCCGTGCTCCTCGCGGCTGCCGACCACCGGATAGAGCCCGAAGCCCCGGTGGTGGGCGATGGTCTCCAGTTCCCGCCAGAAGACCAGGTCTTCGGGCCTGGACGCCCGGTAGAGCAGGATCACGTCCGCACCCGCCCCGGGCAGGGTCTCGTACAGCGCGCGGATCGGCGTGATCCCCGCGCCACCCGCGATCAGCAGGCTCCGGTGCCGCCTGCCGGGACGGGTCCTGCTCCGGCGTGCGGTGAACGCCCCGTACGGCCCCTCGAACCACACCCGGGTGCCGGGACGCAGCCGGCCGAGCCGCCCGCTGCCGTCCCCGAGGTCCTTCACAGTGATGCGCAGCGTGCGGTCGCTCGGCGCCGCCGACAGGGAGTACGGGTGGGACTCCCACCACAGCCCCCGGGCCAGGAACCGCCAGCGCATGAACTGGCCCGCCTCGCAGCCCAGCCGGTCCAGGCCACGCCCGGTCAGGTAGATCGAGATGACCCCCGGTCCCTCGGCGACGACCTGCGCCACACGTAGGGAGTGGCGAACCGACCGCGATACCGGCACCACGCACCGGAACACCACCAGCATCGCGAAGACCGCGATGTGCACGGCCGACCAGAGCGCCCGATTGCGCAGCGAACCCGAGAAGTCGGCGCCGACCGCGAACTCGTGGGCGAACGCCAGCCCCATCGCCAGGTAGACGTACAGATGAACGAAGTACCAGGTCTCGTACGCGAGCTTGCGGCGCATCGCTCGCGCCGACACCACCCCCACCATGATCAGCAGACCGAGCGCGGCGGTGGCCATGAGCACGTCGGGATACGTCAACTCCACCGTGACGGTCTCCGAGACCGGATTAGTTCCCGACTGCAGCCCGTACCCGACCACGAGCAGGATCGCGTGGGCGCTCAGCAGGATCACCGTGTACTCGCCCAGAGCGCGGTGGTAGCGCGCCGTCACGTCCGAACCGACCCGATTGTCCAGCCACGGGATCCGGGCCATCAACGCCACCAGCACCAGCAACAGGTAGGCGCCCAATAGCCCCGACAGCCGCCCCGCCGCCACCAGGTAGTCCCCGGGCACGTGCAGCGACCCCGGGAGGGTGTCCTGCCACCAGACCCCCAGCACGGGAAGGATCCCGACGACGATCACGGCGAGGAGCGCCCGTGCCCAGATCCGCCCGGGCCCGGGCAGTACCCCACCCGCCGGCGCGGGAGCCACCGCGCGGTGCGAGGCCGCCCTGGCTCCCTCGGCGCTCGCCGTAGGCACGATCAACTCCAAGGATCGGTAAATTCCGCCCATTCTCCCGACCCACCTTGCCCAAGGGCACCTAACAAGGCCGTAACGGGGGCGTCAAGGGCTCGCCGCGACGCCGTACGGGCTGTTACCGACCGTGACGGTCGCGATGACCTTGAGGGTCTTGGGGTTGATGACGGTGAGGGTGCCCGCTCCCTGCTCGGTGACGTAGACCGCGTTGGAGGTGACCGCCACGTTGAACGGGTCGGTGCCCGGGGGGCCCACGTCAACGGTCGCCGAGACGCGGTGGCCACGGGTGTCGATCACGGATACATGGCCCGGGCCGAGGACGGCGACATAGGCCGACCGGCCATCCGGTGCGACCGCCACATCGAAGGGACCGGCGCCGACCGGCACGGTGGCGGTCACCGTGCCGGTACGGGCTCCGACGACCTTGACGCTCGCCGCGATCTCGTCGGTGACGTAGGCCGACCCCCCGTCCGGGGTGACGGCGACGCCCACCGGGGAGCGGCCCGCGGGAAGGGTCCGGACGGTCCGATGCGTACGGGTGTCGATGACCGAAACGCTGCCCGACCCGGCGTTGGCGGCGTAGGCCGTGGCACCGTCGCGGCTGACGGCCACGCTCACCGGGGAGGTGCCGACCGGTACGGACGCGGTCACCCGGTTGGTCGGGGTGTCGAGGACCGAGACACTGTTCGAACCGCCGTTGGCAACGTAGAGGGATCTGCCGTCCGGGCTCAGGACGACACCGCTGGGGCTCTTCCCGACCGGCACGGTCCTGACGATCTTGTTGGTCCCGGTGTCGAGCACCGAGACCCGGGCCGACCCGTTGTCGGCGATGTAAGCATGCCTGCCGTCCAGAGCTACCGCGACGCCTTCGGGCGCCTTACCGGCCGGTACGGTCGCGATGACCTTGTTCGTCCGGGCATCGATCACGGAGAGCGTGTCGTCGAGCTGGTTGGTGACGTACACGCGGCCACCGGCGCCCGGCAGGACGACCGCGGAGGGCACCGGGGCCGAGGCGCCACTGGCCGCCGCGACGGTGAACCCGGACGCCAACAGGAGCCCGAGCCCGACCCCGGGTAAAGGCCGGAGCGCCTTCCTGTGCCGGCGGCCGGCGGTGTCGAGCCGGGCTCGCCGTGAACGTCGGGTTCCCCAGGGATGATGCATCTCGCCTCCTGTGCACCTCGCATCGAATCCGGTCTGCGGCCCGACCGCCTCTCGCCGGAGATCGGCCCCGCCCGGAGGCAGCGGTCAGGTCAGGAGTCCACGGGCGTAGTAGTCCCGGCTGTCCCGCACGCCCGGAAGGGCGAAGAAGTACCCTCCGCCGCGCGGATTGACGTACGGCACCAGCGCTTCGCCCTCCAACCGGTTCTGCATGGTGATGTAGGTGTTGAGCTCGCGCTGGAAACAGCAGAACGCGTGCCCCAGGTCGAGCCCGCCGTGTACGTCGGGGCTCCGGTCGTAGTCGTAGCTGCGGCGCAGGATGGCGCTGGTCGACGCGGTCTCCGGGGTCTGGGGATTGGCAAGGCGGATATGCGAGTCCAGCGGCGTGATCAGTCCCTGCGGGTCGTTGGTGTAGATGGGATCGAGAAGGTCCGAGGCGTTCTCGGACAGGGCGTACATCGGGGCGCCACTGTCCTTGCGGCGGCCGAAGATCCGCTCCTGCTGGGCAACGGGCACCTTCTGCCATTTCTCGAGGTTGAAGTGGACGATGCGTACCGCCTGATAGGTACCACCGGCCGTCCAGCCGGGCTCAGCGGTGTGCGGCTGCACCCAGACCTCCTGGTTCATCTGGGCGGCGTCCGTGGTGTCCGGGTTCGCGGTGCCGTCCTTGAAACCGAACCAGTCCCGTGGGGTACCGGCGGGGCGCGGCGGATTGCGCTGGCAATGGATGCGCCAGCGCGGTCTCATTGCGCCGTTGGTGTGGGCCAGAAGGTCGAGCAGTGCGTGCACCGTCGTGTCGCGGTGATCGGCGCACAGCTGTACCAGCACGTCGCCCTGGGACAGGGCGGGGTCCAGGTCGTCGTGGCGGAAGGGCTGCATGGTGATGAGCTGGGCCGGCTTGCGCGCCCCCAATCCATAGCGGCCGTCGAAGAGGCTCGCGCCGAGGCCGAGGGTGACGGTGAGATCATCCGGCACGACCTCGGGTCCCAGGATGTCGTTGTCCGGTGACGGTGAGCCCGGCGGCGCCTTCGGCGGCGTACCGCCCCCGGTGAGGAACGCGGCCCGCGCGGTCAGCGTACGAAACAGATCGGTCAGTTCTCTGCGGTCGGCGGCGGTCACGTCGAACGCGATGAAGGTCCCGATCGTCTGTGGGGGAGTGGCGATGCCCGCCTGGTAATAACCGTAGAACGGGATCGCTTTCGTGCGTGCGTCATCGCCGGCCACGCTGTCGGCGAGGGCCGCGTCGTTGCCCAGCAGGCTCCCGCCCGCCGCTCCGACCAGGCCGGCGACCGTCCCCTGGAGGAAGGATCGCCGCGCGAAGGCGCCCGCCGGACACTCTCCGCCGCGCCACCCGTCCTCCGGGGTAGGTGGCTTTTCGTCAGTCATGGTCTCCCTCCCGCAACGAGCCAGGTGGTGTGCCGTGTCTGTGCCGTAGCCGATTTCCCCGTGCCCGACCGAACGGTGACGACCGTTGGCGGTGAGTTCCCACCAGCGCCTGGGCTGCGGCCCATCGCCATCGGGGAAATGCCCTTATACCCCAAAGTACTCGGCGCCTGGTGCAAGGCTTCAGCCGGGTCGTACTCCTCCGCTCATTCCGCCGGGCGCCCGCCGACCTCAGGACTTTCGATAGGACTTCGATAGGACTTCGAGCCGGGCGGGGACGTGCTTGTGCCACGGGGTGCCCCGGCAGTGACCGATCGGTCAGTCCCGCGCTTTCGTAGCCGCGCGGCCACCTCGTGGATCGCCGTCTCCCAGTCGATCTCT
>JAOPYK010000133.1 GCA_025964695.1 Streptosporangiaceae bacterium
CCGCAGGCGTGGTGCCGGTAGAGCACCGGCGGGCCGGCCTCGCCCGCGGTCCACCGGTCGCCCCAGCGCACCATCACCAGCAGCAGGTCGCACAGCTCCAGGCCCTTGGCAGTGAGCGTGTACTCGTGGCGCGGCGGCCGGCTCGAATACTCCTGTCGCTCCAGTACGCCGTTGTCGACCAGCCACTTGAGCCGCTCGGTGAGCACTTTGCGCGAGATGCCCAGGCTCTGCTGGATCTGCTCGAAGCGGGTGATACCGACGTAGATGTTCCGAAGGATCAGCGGCGACCACGGCTCGCCGATGACGTCCAGCGTGCGGGCGATCGAGCAGGCCATGTCGCCGAACCGGGTTCGCTGCATGAGCCCAGTCTAGGCGAAAGGGTTCCCTTAGGGAACGGTCTTCTGTTACCGTCGGATTTATCAGTTTCTTAAGGGAATGCACGGGAGGAACACATCATGAACCGCCCCCAGGTCGTCTCGGCACAGGAGTGGCAAGCCGCGCGGGATGCATTGCTGGTGAAGGAGAAGGAGCACACCCGCGCACTGGACGCGCTCGCCGCCGAGCGGCGCAGGATGCCGATGGTCCGGCTGGACAAGGACTACCGATTCACCGCGCCGGACCGCACGCCGGTCGGGCTCGCGGACCTGTTCCAGGGCCGCCGCCAGCTGGTCATCTACCACTTCATGCTCGAGCCGGGCCAGGACTGGCTCTGCGGCGGCTGCGCCTCGTTCACCGACAACCTCGCTGACCAGTCGCACCTCAACGCCAGGAACACCACGCTGATCCTCATGGCCCGCGCGCCGCAGGAGGAGATCGATCCGATCCGGCAGCGGATGGGCTGGACCGTGCCCTGGTACTCCTCCCACGGCAGCGACTTCAACGATGACCTCGGCCTGGGCGGAGGCTTCGGGCTCAGCGTGCTGCTGCGCGACGGCGAGGAGTTCTTCCGTACCTACTTCACCAACGGCCGCGGGGTGGACCGGCTCCGGCTGGACTTCAACCTGCTGGACCTGACCCCGTACGGCCGGCAGGAGGCGTGGGAGGACTCACCGGAGGGCTGGCCGCAGGATCCGACGATGAGCTGGCTGAAAGTGCGCGACGAATACCCCGCCTAACCACATTTCCTGGCCGATCGGCGCCCTAGCCGGCCCGTTTCCGCCCGATCGCCAAGCACCGGCCGCGGCCCGCTGATCACCTTCAAGGAGTCGACAATGGCAACATCCCTCACCGCGACCGAACGCGAACAGTTCCTCGCCCAACCACACGTCGGCGTGCTCAGCGTCGCCGACGACGACGGCCGCCCTCCGCTCACAGTGCCCGTCTGGTACGCCTACCAACCCGGCGAGAACCTCACGTTCTTCACCGGCACCCAAGGACGGGTCGCCCGCAAGACCCGCCTGCTCGAGCGGACCGGAGCGCTCAGCTTCTGCGTGCAACAAGCCCAATATCCCTACAAGTACGTCACCGCCGAGTGCACCGTGGTCCGGGCGGACCGGGCACCCGCCATCGAGCAGGTCCTCGCCATCGTCACCCGCTACCTGCCCGACGACACCGCTCGCGCTTTCGCCGACGCCGAGATCACCAATCCGGCCGGCACCTTCACGCTGTTCACCGCCCGCCCCGACCGATGGCTGAGCTTCGACTTCGCCGACGACGACCAGCGAGGCGAAAGCACACAGAGCCCCACGTGACTCAGTGGCGGTCGGCAGTCGCCGGTGGCCCAGTGTCGGACGTGGCGGACAGTCGATCGGCGAGCCGGCCGAGGGCCCCCTTGATCATCTTTCCGTAGCCGTCATCGCCGAGCGCGCCAACTGCGGCGAGTCCGCGCTCGAGGTGGGCACGTGCGCGGCCGAGGTCGCCGAGCTTGCGATAGGCCTCGCCGAGGTTGAGGTGCAAGGACGGGTAGAAGCCGCTCACGGCAGTGGCCACGCCTGCTCGCTGTGCCCGTTCGTCCGTGATCAGGTCCGCCGCCTCCAGCGCCCGCAGGTCCCAGAGCAGTTCCTCGTGCACGTCGTCTTGGACATCGGCCATCGAGTGAGCAAGCGCGCAGCGGTGCAGGGCGTCACCAGTGGCACCTATCTCCTCCCAGAGCTCGGCGAACAGGCGGCGGGCAGCCTCGCGCTCGCCGCTCCCGCCCAGTTCGATACCTTGTCCGATCCTGACCATCGTCGCGTCGGGCTCGGTCATTGCGATCTGCTCCTCAAGAACGTTCGGCGGATGGTCATCATCCCGACGACTACCGACATTTCTCGGCTCGCTGTCGCTCCACGGGGCGTTCAAGCCGATCCGCGATCCGTTGGTGGACGTCCTTGTCCCGCTGGCCGCCCTCATCGCAGCCTCGGTCGCTCCGCGGATCGCGCGTGGGCTCGTCAGGCTGCGTCGGGGCAGAACCGTGGAGTGATCGCTGGTCACCTTGGAGGCCATTGGCCGATGGCGGGACACCTCACGGCGTGGTCGGGAACGCCTTGGGTTGCGGTGCAGCCTCCAGACTGGAGTTGGGCAGGGTGCTCAGCTGCGGGTCAGGTTTGGAGGTGGACGGCTGCGGGTCCGGCTGCGGATCGGGCTTGGACGTAGACGGCGCGGTAG
>JAOPYK010000164.1 GCA_025964695.1 Streptosporangiaceae bacterium
GGAGATCATCCGGTTCCTGGGCATGCGGGTGCAGGCCGCCGCGGCGAGCGGCGAAGACGCCGGCGCCGCGGCCAACGTGATGAAGCTGTTCACCGCCCAATACCTCAAGCGGCTCGGCGAGGTCGCCATGGCCGTCGAGGGCGCGTCCGGGCTGCTGGACGGCGCGGACGCCCCGGCCAGCGGTGCCTGGCAGAAGCATCTGCTGACCTCACCGTCGATCCGGATCGCCGGCGGGAGCGATGAGGTCCAGCGCACCATCATCGGCGAGCGGGTGCTCGGCCTGCCGCCCGAACCACGGGTCGACAAGAACGTTCCTTTCCGTGAGATGCCGCGCTGAGGCTCCCGGCCTCGGCCCTGCGCGCCCGGCGCATCCCGAACACAACAAGGAGCACACGCATGTCACTTTCCCCGCTCGACGACTACCCGGTGCACCAGGTCGCCCATCCGATGCGGCGGGTCGGCACCGGAGACCGTAACTTCTACGACCGCTACTACTTCAACCTGCACGCGCTCGATGAAGATGTCAGCTTGATCGCGGGGTTCGGGACCTACCCGAACCTCGGCACCTTCGACGCCTTCGCGACCATCGTCGTCGGGGACGAACAGACTGTGGTGCGCGCGTCCCGCGAACTGGGCATGGACCGCATGGACACCTCGGTGGGCCCGTTGCGGGTGGAGGTCCTCGAGGGACTCAAAAAGCTGCGCGTCGTGCTCGAGCCCAACGAGTGGGACTTTAGTTTCGACCTGACCTTCACCGGCACGGTTCCCGCGCACGAGGAGCCGCGGCATTTCTGGCGCCAGCGGGAGCGAGTCGTCTTCGACACCTGCCGTCTCGCGCAGACCGGCCGCTGGGAGGGGACGATCGACGTCGGCGGGCGGCGGTTCGAGGTCGAGCCGCAACGCTGGTGGGGCTGCCGCGACCGGTCCTGGGGAGTTCGTCCGGTGGGGGAGCCTGAGCCGCCGGGGATACTCGCCTCGCAGCCGGTGTCCATGCTCTGGAACTACGCGCAGATCCAGTTCGACGACCACGCACTGATCTACATGGCGCACGAGAACCGTGACGGCAGCCGAGTCCTCGAGGAGTCGGTCCGTGTCTGGAACGACCCGGGCCGCCCCGTCGAGCACCTCGGATCACCGCGACACGAGCTGACCTTCACCCCTGGCACCCGCACCTGCGAGCGGGCGGTGATCGACTTCGGCGAGGTCGACGGCGAGCCGATCGTGGTACAGGTCGAGGCCAGTCGCCCTATCCACCTCGCGCTCGGTACGGGCTACGGGCGCGACCCGGAGTGGATGCACGGGATGTACCAGGGCCCGCTCAAGGTTCAGGGCCTGCACTTCGATCTGGCCGACCCCGAGACCAAGAAGCAACTCACCGGGATCGTCGACATGGTCGGCGTGTACCGCTACGGGGACCGGACCGGCTACGGCCTGTGGGAATACATGGTGGTCGGCCCACACGACCAGTACGGCTTCCAGGACTGGACCGACGGGTATCGACCGCGCCCGTCGTGAGCTCGACACTCTCCCACCCCGAGAGCAGGAGGCATGATGCCGATCCCTTCGACGCGTGACAAGGACCAGACCGCCAGGGCTCTGTCGGCCTGGCTGGCGGTCAGAATCGCAGACTGCGCCAGTAAGGTTGTGATCACCGACATCAGCGCGCCCGCGACGTCCGGGTTCTCCAACGAGACCTGGATCGTCCCGGCCTCATGGACCGACGCGGCCGGTGAGCGGCTGTCCGAGGAGTTCGTCGTGCGGGTCGCGCCGATTGAGCACCAGGTGTTCCTGGAGGCAGACTTCGGCCGCCAGTACCGCCTGCTCAGCGTGCTCGACCGCGACACCGACCTGCCGGTCCCGCCGATGCTCTGGCTTGAGGAGGACCCGGGAGTGCTCGGTGCCCCCTTCTTCGTGATGCGCAAGATGCCCGGTGCGCCCGCGCCGGACCAGCCGTCCTACAACGTCGCCGGCTGGCTCGCGGACTACGGGCCCGACGAGCGGCGTGCGGTGTGGACCAAGGCCGTCGACATGCTCGTGCGGGTGCACCAGGTCCCGGTCGACACCGTCGCCTTCCTGGACCGGCCCGAGCTCGGCGCCACCGGCTTGGACCAGGAGTTCACAGCCGCGCGGCACTATTACGAGTGGGCGGCCGCACAAGGCCGGCCCAACCGGATCGTCGAGGCCACCTTCGACTGGCTGGAGCGGAACCTGCCCCAGCGGCGCCCGACGGCGCTGTCCTGGGGGGACGCGCGGATCGGCAACATGCTGTTCGACAGTGGGAAGGTACGGGCCGTGCTGGACTGGGAGATGGCCTCTCTCGGCGGGCACGAGATGGACCTCGGCTGGTGGCTGTTCCTCGACCGGTTTCACGGTTTTCTCGATCCGCGACTGGACGGGCTTGGGACGGTGGAGGAGACCATCGCTCGCTGGGAGGCGGGGACAGGGGAGAAGGCCCTCGACCTTCCGTGGTACGAGGCGTTCGCTGGATTCCGGTTCGGGATAGTGATGATGCGAATAGCCCAGCTCGCCGAACAGCACGGAGCCGACCGCGCCTCCATCGAGGACTCCGAGCGGAACAACCCGGTGCTGCATCTGCTGGCCCGGCAGCTGGATCTGGCACCGCCCGGCGAGCTGCCGGCGACCTGGAGCGCTTGAGTCCCGGCGGTGGGAGGCAGGCCGGGGCGGCCTCCCACCGCTGGGGCTCGCCTACAGCTCGATGACGGTCCGGATGACCTTGCCGCTCTGCATGTCGTCGAAGGCCGTGTTGACGTCCTCCAGAGCCAGTTTCTGTGTGATCATGCCTTCGAGGTCGAGGCGGCCGGCCTTCCACAGCCGCACCAGGCGGGGGAACTCCCGGCGCACATCGCTGGAGCCGTAGAGCGTGCCGGTGAGGGTCTTGTCGTTGTAAAACAGTTCGAACGGCGCGAACTCGACCTTCTCCGTGAAGCCGCCGGCGCCCACGACGCACGCCGTGCCACCGCGACGGACCGCGTCGTAGGCGGCCCGGATCGTGCCGGCCGTCCCGACGGCCTCGAAGGCGAAGTCGTAGCCGCCCTCCTCGACGAGCCCGCCGGTGAGCGCCGCGAGGTCCTCGGGCGCGGCGGCGTGGGTCGCGCCGAAGCGCAGCGCGAGATCGCGCTTGTTCTCGAACGGATCGACGGCCACGATCTCCGCGGCGCCGGCGATCCGCGCGCCCTGGATGATGCT
>JAOPYK010000248.1 GCA_025964695.1 Streptosporangiaceae bacterium
AGGTCGTCGATGCCGAGAATCAGCGGCGTCGACGGAACCGGCCCCTGTTCCTCCATACGGACATCATCGCAGAGCCGCAACGGGCCAACTATCGATCACAGGGGCCATCTATCGGTCACAGGCACAGTCGGCGAGCTGCTCGAGTGTTTGGTTGATCGTCTCTTGCGTGGCGGGTAGCAGCGGCAGTCGCACGTCCGGCGTGGGGATGCGGCCCTGAGCATGCAGGACACCCTTGATCACGGTGGGGTTGGGTTCGGCGAACGCGGCGGCCGACAGGGTGGACAGGCGGTGTCCGAGGTCCCGGGCCCGCAGGAGGTCCCCGCAGAGCCAGGCAGCGGCCAGTTCGGTGAACCGTCCGGTGGCCAGGTGGGCCGAGGCCAGGATACCGCCGGTGGCGCCGAGCGCGAGGAGCGGTGAGACGAACAGGTCGTCTCCGGCCAGGACCGCGAAGTCCGGCGGAAGGTCGCCGAGCAGCTCCACCGCGTGCGGGTCGATACCGCCTACCGCGTACTTGACCCCGACGATTCCGGGCAGCCGACCCAACGCGCGCAGGCAGGCCGCGTCGAGTTGCTGTCCGGTGCGGTACGGGACGTGGTAGACCATCAACGGTACGGGGCTGATGGCCGCCAGGTGAGTGAAGTGCGCCAGCACGCCGGCGTGCGTCGGCCGGGTGAAGTACGGCACGGGGACCAGCGCGGCCGTCACGTCCGGCCAGGCCGCGAGCTGCGTGAGGGCGGTCGCGCTGCCCCGGGTGTCGTTGCTGCCCGCGCCGATGATCAGGGTCGCCTCACGCTCGCGGCAGACCCGGGCGCACACGTCGGTGACCGCGACCCTCTCGGTTTCGTCGAGGGTGGCGGCCTCGGCGGTCGTCCCCAGCGCGACGATCCCGGCCGCGCCCGCAGCCAGAACGTCGTGAGCGAGCTGCTCCAGGACGCCTGTCGCGAGCTGGCCGTCAGCGGTCAGCGGCGTGATCAGCGGTACATGAATCCCACGGAGGGCGGTGTTCAAGGTCATGGTCACCAGCGTGCCCCCGCCGCCTTGTGCGGGTCCAGTTCGCCTTTGTGGGTTCGAGCGTAAGCTGAGCTGATGCTCGATGTTCGTCGTCTGCGCTTGCTGCGCGAACTCGCTCTGCGTGGCACCATCGCCGCCGTCGCCCAGGCGCTGTCCTTCAGCCCCTCGGCGGTCTCCCAGCAGCTGGCCGTCCTGGAACGCGAAGCGGGCGTGCCGCTGCTGGAACGGACAGGGCGACGGGTGCGACTGACCCCCGCCGGGCAGAACCTCGCCCGTCACGCCGAGGCGGTCCTGCAACGCCTGGAACAGGCCGCAGGCGAGCTGGTCGACGCCCGCCACGGCCTGGCCGGCCCGTTGCGCATCGGCACCTTTCCGACAGCGGCGCGAGCGATCCTCCCGGCAGCTCTGACCGCCCTCGCCCGCGAGCACCCCGGCTTGGAGCCGATGGTCTCGGAGATTGATCCGGCCGACGTCGCCGACGCGCTGCGCGCCGGTGACCTGGACCTCGCCCTGATCCACGACTACGACTTCGTACCTCAGCCGGCCGAACCAGGCTTGGCCACCCTGCCGCTGTGCAGCGAATCGGTGTATCTGGCGTCGGCTGCTCAGATGGGGACCTCCGACAGCCTGGCGATCATCGGCTGCGAGGACATGCCCTGGATCACGGCGATCCCGGGCGCGGCCTGTCACGCGATGACCATCCGGGCCTGTCAGGCCGCCGGTTTCACCCCGCGCGTCCGGCACCACATTGATGAGTTCGCCACCGTGCTGGCCCTGGTCGCCGCCGGGCAGGGAGTCGCGCTGATCCCGCAGCTCGGCGCGGTGAATCCGCCACCCGGCGTGGTGCTGACCCGGATGCCGATCCGCAGGCGGACCATGACCGCCCACCGCGCCGGAGCCGACGCGCACCCCGCTGTCGCCACCGTCACCGCAGCCCTGCGCACCGCCGTCCCCGCAGGGCTCGAAACCGAACAATGACCGCGGTGCCGTTGCGAAGCGGCCACTACAGCGAGCTCCTCGGCCGGCCGGCGCGACGCGCACGAGCCCTCGAACCCGTCACTCACCACCTCCAGTAACCAGGTGTGTCTCGATGGTAACAGCGTGAAGTATTGACCTTCGCCACACCTACGACGATGGTTGTAGTTGAACACGCTCCGCATGCACTTCATGACACATTGCGATACGTTCCGTTCGGGTTTGGTGAGAGGAGGGCCCTGATGTTGAAACTGGCCATCGCAGCGCTGTCCACGGCCACGACCGCGGCCGTGGCGCCCGCCGCGCCCGCCGGAGCGAGCACCGCCCCGCGAGCGGCGCCGGGGTGGTCGGCGGTAGGGGTGGGTCCTGGTCGTCCGCACCAAGCACAGCGATGGCTGGGTGTGTTGGCACTACCTGGCGCGCCGCTAGCCGGCCCGGATTGGAATGCAGGCCCCGATGGGCCCCGTCATCGCCCGGCTGCACCCGTGTGGTCACCGTGTGACCCGTTCCTCGGTCAGCTGTAAGGACGGTGGGTCGCAGGGGCCGCATCCGCGCGGATCATCATCGATGCGCAAGGGCGCAGACCTGCCTCGTGTGATGAGAGGAGATCTCGGTGCTTGAACCCCAAAGCGCTCTCGTCTTCCTGCTGCTGCTCTCCCTCTACGCCCTGGCGACACGGTGGCTGGACACCACCGAACGCGGCTGGATCAAAGGGCTCACCGGCGCCCTGGCCCTTGTTCCCGCCATGCTCCTGGGCATGGCGGGCCTGAACTGCTACTACGGCTACTACCAGGACTGGGGAAGCCTGATCCGGGACCTCACCGGTTCGGCAGAGCCCGGCGTCCACATGCTTCGCGACGCGACGCCAGAGGTGCCGCTCAAACGCGCGTTCCAGCCGGTACTGGACGCTGCGGTACACAACAGCGCGACTGCCGTCGACGGCCTGCGCGTACTGATCAGGATCCATGGCGACACCAGCGGGCTGACCCGGAAGGTGATCCTCTACCTGCCGCCGCAATACTTCCAACCCGCCTACAGTGGGACGCCGTTCCCGGTGGTCGAGTTGCTGCACGGCGCCCCAGGCGACCCCCGCGACTGGATCGACCGGCTGCATGTTACCGAGGTGCTCTCCCGCCAGGTCGCGGTCGGCACCGCCACGGCATCGGTATTGGTGATCCCCGACACCAACGGAGGCACGGACAGCAGCCTGCAATGCCTGAACACCGTCAATGGGCCGCAGGACGAGAGCTTCCTCGTCCAAGACCTCGGCACGCAGATCAGCAAGGCGCTGAGGGTGTATCCGCCAGGGTCGCACTGGGCGCTGGCAGGATTCTCCGAGGGCGGCTACTGCTCGGCCAACCTGGCCTTGCGCCATCCCGACCGGTTCGGCGCCGCCGCCGTGATGAGCGGCTATTTCGTCCCACAGCGATGGGTGAGGCTGCCCGGCAGGGCCGATCCGTTCGACGGCGACCAGTACCTGCGCGAGGACAACGCGCCGCTTGACCTGCTGCGCCGCTCATCCGGTCCCGCCACCATCCCGCGCATGTGGATCATGACGGGTTCCGCACGTGCGGACGACACCCACGCTGCCCAGCAGTTCATGGCGGTGCTGCGCCCGCACCGGCCCGACGCACAACTCATCCAGGTAAGGGGTGGCACGCATACTTTTCCCGCTTGGCGGCAAGCACTTCCAGCGATGCTCGACTGGGTCACCAAGACGACCGGATCGTCGGCAGATCCAGCGCCGCACGCTGGACGCCAAGGAGTGAATGGTGCCCAGTCGCGGTCGCGGGCACCGGCCCGGTCTTCCTCGCCAGCGCGGCCTCCTACCTGGCGGCCCTGTACGGGTTGCTCGCGATTCGCAGCGACGAACTGATCCCCGTACGTCGGCCGGAACGCAGCACATTTCGGCCGCCCGTCGTGCTCCGCTGCGCCCCTTTCAACCGCCCGGTGCATTTGCGGCAACGAGTGGCGTGAGGTCAGCAGGTGATGGCGGGTGACTATCCCGCTTCAACCGGGCCGTAGTAGTTTCGTCACTGTGGGTAATATTCGGGGTGGTGCTGGCGGTCCCGCCTGGGCCTCGGCTCCCGGGCGTGGGTGTTGGCTCGGCCATGCCCGCCTGCTCGACCGGCCGTGGACGAGGAGTGTGGTGCATGGTGGATCGTCGCGGAAACCGGCGGGGTCGGGGTGCGCTCGAGGGCGAGGTGCTGGCGGTGCTGGCGGAGGCCGGTACGGCATTGACGCCGGGGCAGGTCACCGAGCGCCTTGATCGTGGCCTGGCCTACACCACGGTGGCGACCGTCCTGTCGCGGTTGCACGACAAGGGGATGGTGTCACGGCAACCGGCCGGCCGCGCGCACGCGTACAGCTTCCTGCGCGATGAGGCCGCGCGGCGGGCCCGGGAGATGACCAAGCTGCTGGAGGCGGGGCACGACCGCAGCCGGGTGCTGGCGCACTTCGTACAGGATTTGCCGCCGCAGGACGAACTGCTGCTGCAGCGGCTTTTGCGGGACGCGCACGAGGATGGGTGACCTGCCGATGGGTGACCTGCCGGTCGTGCTGGTGTGGCCGATGCTGACCTCGGCCCTGCTCGGGTGGGCGGCACCGCGGCTGGCCCGGGCCCTGCCTCCGGCCCTGGCGGTACGCCTCCTGGCCGCCGGCGCCGTGATCTGCGCGGCCAGCACGACGCTCGTACTGGCCTTGACGGCATGGTTGCTGCTGGCCGAGATTCCGGTGGTGGCCGCCCTGGGGCACTGGTCGGCTCCGCAAGTGAATCTACGCCAGCCCGTCCCCGACATCGTGGAAGCGTTGGCGGGCGCGGGTGGTCATGATCGGCCGGGTGAGCGCTGCGACGGTCTCCTTCACCCGCAGCACGCTGGCCGCGCCGCTGGCCCTTCGGTGCTCACAACTGGACCCCACGAGTCAACGCACCGTCCACCACGAGGTTTGTGCCACTGGTGAAGCTCGAGACCGGACTGGCCAGGAAGGCCACGGCGGAAGCCATCTCCTGTGCCGTACCCATTCGTCCTGCAGGG
>JAOPYK010000184.1 GCA_025964695.1 Streptosporangiaceae bacterium
GCCGACGCAGCAGCGCGTAGTTCTCCACCGCGAGCGCGATCCCGTCGCGAATGTCCTTGCCGAACCACGGATACACCGGGCCGGTGTTACCCCGGCCCATCATCAGGTCGACCCGGCCGTCCGCGAGATGCTGGAGCATCGCGTAGTCCTCGGCGATCTTCACCGGGTCGTTCGTGGTGATCAGCGTCGTCGACGTCGACAGCAGGATCTTGCTGGTCCGCGCCGCGATGTAGCCGAGGAGCGTGGTGGGCGAGGACGGCACGAACGGCGGATTGTGGTGCTCGCCCGTCGCGTAGACGTCGAGGCCCACCTCCTCCGCCTTCAGTGCCGTCTCGACCATCCGCTTGATCCGCTCGTGCTCGGTCGGCGCGCGCCCGGTCGCGGGATCGGGCGCGATGTCGCCGACCGTGAAGATGCCGAACTGCATGGCGTTCATCGCTCAGCCCGTGAACTTGTCGCGGTTGGCGGCGAGCCAGGTGGCGAAGTCCTGCAGCCGCGGGTTCAGCTTCCGCACCTCTTCGGGGTCGCGGGCGCCGGCGAACACGTCCTCGTACTCGGCGTAGAAGAAGAACATGTTCGCGGTGTCCTCGGCTCCCGGGAACGGCAGCCCGCGCACGGCGTCGAGGCTCATCGGCCGGTAGACGACGTCCTCGCCGAGTTCCCTGCTGAACGCGGCGGCGTACTCCTCGCCGGTCAGGTTCTCGCCGGAGACGTTGACGGTCTGCCCGACCAGCTCCGTGCCGCGCTCGAATATGCCGAACGCGGTGCGGCCGATGTCCTCGGACGCGATCCCGGGGAGCTTTCGGTCGCCCATCGGGAGGTGGATCGCGAGCGTGCCGTCCTCGCCGCGCGCCGGGCGGAAGAAGTCGAGGAACGACTCGAAGTACATCGTCGTGGACAGGAACGTGGTCGGCACGCCCGCGTCGATGAAGAACGAGTCGGCCTCGCCCTTGCTGTCGAAGTGCGGCACCTTGTAGCTGCCGTGCAGCGTGGGCACGCGGTCGTCGTCGTGCGGGATGTGCTCGCGGGTGTCCGGCAGCGTCGACCAGATGACGTGCTGGAGTCCGGCGGCCTTGGCGGCCGCGGCCATCGCGTGGGCCTGGGCATGCTCACGCTCGACGGAGTTGTACTCCCAGAACGCGGTGACGAAGAAGGCGCCGTACGCGCCCTGCAGTGCCTTGGTCAGGCTCGCCTCGTCGTCGAGATCCCCCGTCACGACCTCGGCGCCGCGGTCGGCGAGTGCCTTGGCGGCGTCCGAGTCGGGCCGCCGCGTGATCGCGCGGACGGCGAACCGTCCCGCCGGGTCGTCGAGGATGGCGCGGGCCAGGCCGCCACCCTGCTGGCCGGTGGCGCCGACCACAGCGATGATCTTCTTGTCGGTCATCGGGACCAACTCCCTTGAGTCTTGTGCGACCGGTCGTTCCGGTCACGTCCCGATAAAAGCCCCGCGACGTTGACACCTCGTGCACGCCTGATTCACGCGCCGTTCAGGCCTGTCACGTTGCTGGTCAGAGACTCCAACGTCTTGAGAAACGAACGGTTCACCTGCCGGTGCCAGACACGCTTGTGCTGATGCAAGTGCCGGGAAACCATGACGACATGCCCGACGTATCAATCTCACCGACCCTTGCCGCCAACGAGGCCGTGCTCCGCAGACGCCAGGCCGGATTGCCCGTTCTGCCGCTGGGATTCGGCGAGGCCGGGCTTCCGGTCCATCCAACACTGACCGCGGCGTTGTCCGCCGCCGCGGGTCAGGGCCAGTACGGGCCCGTCGCGGGCCTGCCCGCACTGCGCGCGGCCGCAGCCGGTTACTGGCGACGCCGAGGTCTGGACACCGACCCTGAACTGGTCGTCTGCGGGCCGGGCAGCAAGCCTCTGCTGTACGCACTGCTCCTGGCGATCGGTGGCCGGGTGGCGCTCGCCCGCCCTTCGTGGGTGAGCTACGCGGCGCAGGCCCGGCTCATCGGCAGCCCGCCGGTCCTGCTGCCCACGTTGCCCGGCCAGGGCGGCGTGCCGGACCCATCACTACTCGCCGAGGCCGCGCGTTCGTCCGACCTGCGAGCCGTCGTGGTGACAATCCCGGACAACCCGACGGGCACGCTGCCTAGTAGCGAGACCGTACAGCGGCTGTGCGGCGTGGCCAGGGAACACGACCTGCTCATCATCTCTGATGAGATCTACCGGGACCTCGTGCACGACCCCGGTCTCGCCGTGCCCTCCCCCGCCGAGTACGCACCCGAGCGCACCATCGTGACCACCGGACTGTCCAAGAGCCTGGCCCTCGGCGGTTGGCGCCTCGGCGTGGCACGGATCCCCGACGCGGCGCTGCGAGACCAGGTCACCGGGATCGGCAGCGAGATCTGGTCCAGCGCTCCGCTGCCCGTTCAGCACGCAGCCGCCTACGCGTTCACCGAACCTGCTGAGCTGACCGCACATGTTGCCCGGAGCCGGGACCTGCACGCGGCTGTGGTGGGCGCTGCCGCGACCCGGTTCAGCATGGCCGGAGCATTGCTCACCCCACCACAAGCCGCGTTCTACCTGTACCCGGACCTGTCGCCGCTGCAGGCGGGGCGCACGGACGTCGAGGTCGCCGGCCTGTTGCTCGACCGGTACGGAGTGGTGGTGCTGCCGGGAAGCGCGTTCGGGGAGCCGGCCGAGGCGATGCGATTCCGCGTCGCGACGAGCCTGCTGTACGGCGACAGCGAGGCGATGCGCTGGGCCACGCTGTCATCGCCGGACCCGCTCGCGCTGCCGTGGATCGCGAAGACGCTCAACCTGCTCTCCGAGGCGCTCGAGGATCTCCGGACCCGGCTCAGCGCGGCCTGAAGTCTGGGTGCGAGGTGTTCAGGCGGTGAGGTGCTGGGCCAGCGCGGAGGCCAGTACGTCCGGCTTGACCATGTGGGTCTGGCCCTGCAGTGTCCGGTAGGTCGAGCCGGGGACGGCCGAGGCGATGGCCGCGTTGGCGTTGCGCATCCAAGCCGGGCTTTTGCCGCCGTCGATGACGGCCGTCGGCACGGTCACCGATGCCCAGCGGCCGGCGGGCAGCGGCTTGCCCTTTTGGAAGTCGTCCACGAAGGAGGCGTCGTAGGGCAGTGTGTGAGCGACCTTCTTCAGTTTCGACCAGCCCGGCATGAAGCGCATCGCGGCCACCATGACGGCCGGCATTCCCACGATGCGCATGAAGCGCCTGACCGCGTTGCCGGGCTTGCCGGCGGCGATGGCCTCCTGCAGCTTGGTCACATGGTCGTCGGGTACGGGCGCCCTGCTGTCGTCGACGATGAACGGGGCCTCGTACAGGGCGAGCCTGCTGATGGGCAGGCCGCGGCGGGCCGCCTCCAGGGACAGGGCCGCGCCGGAGGAGACGCCGCACACGTGCGCGCGGCCACCCGCCTGCTCGATCAGCGCCGCCAGATCCTCGATCTCGCGCGCCGGGTCGTAGGAGGGGGCGTCGCCGCTCTGGCCGCGGCCGCGCCGGTCGTAGGTGTAGACGGTGAAGCGGTCCTTCAGTTCCTCAGCGACTTTGCCCGTGGGGCCGAACTCCCGGTAGCACAGGGCACCGTCCACCAAGATCACGGCGGGCCCCTGGCCGACCCGGGTAAAGGCAATGCGCGTACCGTCCGCGGAGCTGACGGTGGAGGAGGTCGTGGCAGGGGCGGTCGAGGCGGTCATGTCGCACTCCTTCGATATCCGTTTTCGACTGTCACTGACGCGTCGAGCGGCCCAGCCCCGGATCGACATCCCGCGGAGACCAACTTCAAGATTTTCAAAGTGGAGTCGTGTTCACGCCGGCGACCCGATCACGGCGGATGTCGGTGGCCCTGCCCCGGAGGTCGCTCAGGCGATCTACTACGTGGTCTAACAGTGGTGCGCCTTCAGGAACGCCTGCGCCCCCTTCACGTTGTTCGTCGTTATCTGGTCGACCGTGAACGGCACGGTCGCGAACTCGGCCGGCGAATCCGGGGTGTAGGCGTCGACTTGGAGCCCGGATGCGTGCAGGGCCCTGACGGCGGAGGGCTTGATGGCCGCACCGTGCCGGTGGTAGTTGATGCTCTCCATCACGTTACCGGCCGGTGCCGGTATCCATGGGCGGTGAACGGTCAGGGTCGTGCGGATCCGGCGGTCGGCCGTGCGCATCGCCGCCAGCACGGGCCGGTAGTAGCTGCGCACATCGATCATGGTCCAGTCGTTCAGCCAGCCGAACCGCAGCGCCACGGCATGGGCCTGGGCGGCGGTGAGACGCGGCGGCTTGATCTCCACCGACACCCGCATGCCATCAGCCTTGGCGCGATACAGGGCGTCATAGAGGGACAGCAGATGCTCGCTGCTCATCCGCGTGCTTCCACGCACACCCTTGACTTTGAGTGGGAAGGTTTTCAGCTTCGCCGCCGGGTAGGCGTTCACCCTCCCGGTGTGCGCGGTCACGCGGTCCAGCCACGCGTCGTGAATTGCCATCGGGACGCCGTCACGAGAGTAGTTCACATCGACCTCGACCTTGCGCGCGCCCGCCGTGTGCGCGGCGTGGATCGCGGCGGCGGAGTTCTCCGGCAGGGACGAGTACGGCCAGTGCAGGCCGAGGCGGGCACTGATCATTGGACAGCGGGTCGCGGCGCGGGTGGACGTATCGGCGGTCACGACGAGCCCGACCGCGAGTCCGCCGGCCAAGGCGAGCGCACCAGCGGCGGGGCGCACGATCTTGTGAGTCGTCATCGCCTACTTCCTGTCCGGGCGCGGCAACCAGCCGCAGCGCCATAGATGCTGTGGGCCGAGCCGCCCGCGATGACCGGCGCGGGCAGCCACGTCCGGGTGCTCAACCCGGCCGCCGCCGGCCGCTGCCGCTCGTAGCGGGACAGCCCCGGCCTGCTCACTGATCTGAAGATCCTTACGGATCACCCAGTTCGGTGAACACCGCGTTCGAGGAGGCGAACCGGCCACGGAACCAAGGATCGGGCGGCCCCGGCGTGAGCCACTGGACGTGACGGCGCGGGCCCGGGCGGTCACCATGAGTGAGAACTCTATTACGGACCGGATCCGGCCCCACATAAGCAGCCCGCGCCGACTTGCCGATGTCGTCGCGATAGCGCCGTACCGCCACCGGCATAGACTTGTAACGTGCTGTGGGGCAAGCGGCCAGACATGATCGTCCGCGAGGGGGACCCGTTCAATGCGGAGTCACCGCGATCGGCCCTGGCGCAGCGACCGTTGACCGCGATCGAGGCGTTCTACGTACGCAGCCACGGCCCAGTGCTCCACATCGACCCGGCGGACTGGCGACTGACCGTCGACGGACTTGTAGAACAGCCGACCACGTTCACCTTGGCCCGGCTGCGAGACCAGTTCTCCCAGCACGATGTGGTAGCGACCCTGCAATGTGCCGGCAACCGGCGGGCAGGGCTGATGGCGGTGCGGGACATTCCCGGCGAGCTCCCGTGGGGGCCAGGCGCGACGTCCACCGCGCAGTGGACCGGGGCGCGGCTGTGCGATGTGCTCGCCGCCGCGGGCGCCGATCCCCAGGCGGGGCACGTGGCCTTCGAAGCCCCGGACGTCTCCCGGACCGCGTCCCCGCCGCAGGGCTTCGGGTCGTCGATTCCGCTGGCCAAGGCCCAGCGCGAAGAAGTACTTCTGGCCTGGGCGATGAACGGTGCCCCGCTGCCCGCGGTGCACGGCGGGCCGGTACGGGTCGTCGTGCCGGGTTACATCGGGGCACGCAGCGTGAAGTGGGTCAACCGGATCAGCGTCCGGCAGGAGCCTTCGGACAACTACTACCAGGCCCTCGATTACCGGCTGTTACCCGCCGATGCCGACCTGAACACAGCCCGTCCCGGCGAGGGACTCTCGCTGGGGCTGATCGCACTCAACTCTGCCATTCTCAGTCCGGATGATGGCGGTACCGTACCGCTAGGCCCCACCACCGTCACCGGCTACGCGCTTGCCGGTGACGATCGTGGGGTCGCCCGCGTCGACGTGTCCTGCGACGCCGGCCACAGCTGGCGGCAGGCACAGTTGGAGGCCCAACTCAGCCCATGGTCATGGCAGCTGTGGAGCATCGAGGAGCACCTGTCACCCGGGCACCACCAGATCACGGCCCGTGCCTGGGACACCTCTGCGGCGCTCCAGCCCGAGCGGGAAGCCCATCTGTGGAACCCCAGGGGCTACGCCAACTACGCCTGGGCCAGCATCCACCTGACCGTCGCAGGCTGATGGCCCGGCCAGATCGCCTCAATGAAGGACGTGGATCGGCACGGGGCGATCGCCTACGCACGCTCCGACTCGGTCGGCCGGCGGCCCCTGGGATTGCAGCGGCCGCTCTGTGCCTCCGACCGGTTCAGAAGACCGATACGCCGTCGCGGACCAGCTTCCAGTTCTCCACGTGGAAGGTGGAGGGGTCGATGGTCTTGGCTGCGGAGGCGTACGCGACGATCGCCTCCCGGATCGCGACCTGGGCGTTGTAGACGACCGGGGCGGCGGCGATGTGGGGGAAGCCGCCACCGCCGGACTGGCGGTAGTTGTTGACCGCGACCACGAACTGCTGGTCGCCGGTGACCGCCGTGCCGTTGTAAGCGAGGTTGAGGATCCGTGAGCCCTCGGCCTGGGCGATGTCGATGTCGTAGGTGACGCCGGAGAACTGGTCGTAGTTGTAGTCAGGACGGTTGTTGGCGTTGGTCCACGATTCCGGATCGACCGGGGCGCCCGCGGCGACCTGCTTGAAGTACTGCGCCGAGTACTCCAGGTACGCCTTGATCTGGGAGCCGGTCAGGATGCTGCCCAGTAGCGTGTTGTCGTAGATGTAGAGCCCGGCAATGTCCTTGATCGTGACCTGACCCGCCGGGAAGGTGGCGGTGCGGCTGAACGGCGCGGCGATCGACAGCACCGGCAGGGACGCGTACGCGGTGCCGGCGGTGGCCTCCTTGACCTTCGCGGTCTGCACCAGGTGGATGTAGTCGAGGATCGCGGTGTCCTTCCAGCAGGACTCCGCCGCGGACATCGCCTCGGTGGAGGTGGCCACGTCCTGGTTGACGTAGGCGACCACCACGTCGTGCTGCTTCTTGACCAGCGCGACGAGCTTCGGGTCCTCTTTCACGGTGTTGGTGTTCACCGTCGTGGCGGACTTGGCGGTGACCTTCCAGCGGCCGCGGTCCCGGGTCAGCGTGAGGTCGAAGACCGAAAGTCGCTCGCCCCAGCACTTCGGCTCGCTCATCACCACGGTCTTGCCGGTGATCTCGTTGGTGACGAACCGCTCGGAGACGTCGATGTGCGCGTGGCCGAAGAGGATGGCGTCGATTCCGGGGACCTGCTGGGCCAGCATGGCCGAGGCGTTCTCCACCGGGATGTCGCCGGTGTAGGACGAGACGCCGCTGTCACCGGCGTGCGCGCTGACGACCATGACATCGACGCCTTGGGCACGGATGGTCGGAACCCACTTCTTGGCGGTCTCGACCAGGTCCAGGAAGTCCAGCTTGCCGGAGACATTGGCCTTGTCCCAGATGGCGACGCCCGGGTTGGTCAGGCCCAGCAGACCGACCCTGATCGGCGGATGGCCCGGAACGTGCATGTTCTTGATGATGTACGGGCGGAACGCCGGCCGGTCGGTGCCCGCGTGCACGGCGTTGGCGCCCAGCACCGGTGCGTCCATCTGACTGATCCACTTGTCCAGCAGCGGGAGGCCGTAGTTGAACTCGTGGTTGCCCAGTGCCACGGCATCGAAGCCGATGGCGTTCATCTGCAGCGCCATCGGGTGGATCTTACCGGTCGTCGTGATCGGCTCCACCGTGGCGTAGTAGAACCCCAGCGGGGTGCCCTGAATGGTGTCTCCCGCGTCGAACAGGAGAGTGCGCTCCCGCCCGCGGTCGGCGCGGATCTGCTTCACCAGGCTCGACACCCGCGCCAGGCCGACCACGTTCCCGGCGCTGTCGCTGTACTCGGCGTCCTTGTAGTAATCCCAGTTGACCGCGTGGCTGTGGATGTCGGAGGTGCCCATGACGGTGATGGTCACCGACTGGTCAGCACCCTTCGCGGTCGTCGCCGCCTCAGCCGAGCGGGGCCAGCCCGCAAGAGCGAGCGCACTCGTGGCGGTCAGCCCGCCGAGTACCTGCCTCCGGCTGACACCCGGGCTCTCCATGGCCTCATCCGGAACACGGCAGGAACACCATCGAGGCGCTGGGCCGGACCGGTTCCCTGGATTCTCCATGACGAACGCATTCCTTCCGGGGGGCGACGAGCTGCCAGAATAGAGTCCGTACGCCGGATTCGTACCGGTGAGATCTTCCGATCCCGGCACCCAATCGTTGGCACTCCCCGGTCTTGTAACCGCGCCCACAACGGGGGGTCCCCGGCGACGCCGACCAGTGGCGACGAGCGCGTGGGAGTTCGCGTCGCGGCAGGCGTCCGTCCTTCGCCATGCATTGATCTTGGGCGTCCGAAAGTGAGCTGCCGGGGAGGCCGACCGTGTCGCCCCGAATAACGCGGGCTCGACGAGGTTGAGGTAGCCGAGATATTCGCGGCGGGCCGGTATGTCCTGTCGTGGTGGTGCTGGCCCCACCATCGATTGGCAAGGTCGCACCACTGATCTACGCGCTCCCGACGGGTTGGCTGTAACCAGGCGGAACCGAGGTCCCTACGGCTCCGTGAACCAGTCTCACTGGAGGAAGCCATGTACGCCCACGGCGCCGTCCCGGCCGACCCTCTGGCGCCAGCCGCCTGGAGGCCCACCCTGCGGCGCGCCGCGCGAGCGTGGCCGGTCCGGTGGCGTACCGTCGCATCGGCGCTGGCCGGGGTCGTCTTCGTCGTGGGCTCGGGCCTCTTGCTGACCAGCGGCGAGGCGACCGCCACGGTGTCCGGCGCCGTACGGGCCCTCGCCGGCGCGCACTGGGCCGTGGTGCCCGCCCTGGCCGGGCTCATGGTCGCGCACTTCTGGTTCTCCGCCGTAGCCCTGCGCGGCGCGGCCGGCCGGCGCCTGCCGCTGCTGCACGCGATGATGGCCCAGTTCACCGCGGCGACCGCGAACAGGGTCACCGGTGGCGGCCTGGGCACCGTCGCGGTCAACGCACGTTACCTGTCCAGCCGGGGAACGCCTGCGACCCGGGCGGCGGCCCTGGCCGGCGTCCTGCAGATCGGCGGCGCGGTCGCCGACCTCATCCTCTTCGCGGGGATCATCCCGGTCGCGATGGCCACCGGCGGCGGCGTCCTGCTCTCGCAGCTCGGGACGTACTTCAGCGGCCTGGCCGGTCCGCTGACCATCGTGGCCGCTGCGGCCGCCGTCGCCGTCGTGGTGACGGCGTGGCTCCTGCGCGACAGGCTGCGGGACCCGATCGCAGCCTGCGCACAGGTCCTGCGACGGCCCGGCGACCTGATGGTCATGATGGCCGCGTCCGCCGCCACCACCTTGGTCATGGGCATCGCCTTCGCGCTCAGCATGCTGGCGATCCCCGGCGCCGCCTCCCCGGGACAGACCGCCACTCTGATCGCCATCTACATGATCGGCGCCGCCGCCGGAGGCGTCGTCCCCGGCCCCGGTGGACTCGGCTCCACCGAAGCGGCCCTCGTCGCCCTGCTCAGCGTCACCGGCATCCAGACCACCAGCGCGCTGTCAGGCGTCCTGATCTTCCGCGCCATCACACACTGGGCCCCCGTCCCCATCGGCCTCCTCAGCGCCGGCACCCTCCATAAGGCCAAGAAGACCACCAAACGCCCGTAGCGTTCGACGAGCGTCATATCGGCGAGGCTGCCTGTTCGTAGTAAACGGGCCCAGCGCTATCCCCTTTTACGGATCTATATCCGACGAGGCGCGGCCGCTGATGTCGCCTGCCGGATCCGTCGAACTGGTCTGATCCTCATAGTGGTTCTCCTTGCTAGCTGGCGATGCCGATGAATTGCTTGATCGTTTCGGGTTGGTCGAGTACGCGGAGCATGTGGTGGGCGACGTCGGCACGTGGAATGGACCAGC